>NZ_JVSP01000007.1 GCF_001061665.1 Rothia mucilaginosa
CTTCGACGGTTCCGGGGTCGGCTCGGCACTCTTCGAAGGCTCGAGGGTGGGCTCAGCAGTCTTCGACGGTTCCGGGGTCGGCTCGGCACTCTTCGAAGGCTCGAGGGTGGGCTCGGCAGTCTTCGACGGCTCAGGGGTGGGGTCCGCACTCTCAGAAGGTGCCGGAGCGGCCTCCTTGGTCGGCTCAGCACTCTCGGACGGGGTCGGCTGGGCATCAGAAGTAACGCGAGGGGATGCCTCAGCATCGGCCGTCGCGGAGGAAGTAGCTTCGGTGGTAGGCCATGCACTCACCGTAGCTAGGGTAGGAACTGCCGTCTGCGAATGTTCGTCAACGGCGGGGTCTAGGGTTTGGTCTGCAGCGTTTTCGGGGTGCACCGGTACCTGGGCGGCATCCTGTATATCCTGCGCAAACGAGGCTACAAAGGGGCTTCCGGAAGCAACCAGTGCTGTCGCCAGACTCGCAGAGACCACCTTACGGTTTCGTTTTCCCAAAAGGTTGTCCTTGACTTTCTGATATTTCGTGAGTGAATAGGTATCCCATCAGCGAGCGACGGAATACCATCAGTTATTCTACCGAATTAGCGGATTCTTTCCCGTCTATCTTATCGCTTTTGGGTATGTCTTCGGGCTTGTCATGAATTTTTACGACCGCCTATTCGGGTTTATTACCCTTTGCGGGCGCTACATTCACTTGTGAGAAAATTTGCATTACCCCTAATCGGTATGCACTTTTACTCGATAAATCGCAAAGGCATCCTAAAAGTATAACCGTCAAGTGATTTTTCACACCAGAGAAATTAGAATGTCTCTCATATATTCTTGAGAATCCCCCCCCCTGCGGCTCGGCCGGTGGGGCGCGACGACGCCGAGAGAGTGCACACACGCCGGGGCACCGTACGGAAGACAGAGTACGGCGCCCCGGCTAATGCAGAAACTAGCGCAGACCCAAGGGTCGTTCCATCGCCAGGGTCAGCAGCTCGCTAATCAGGTCGGTGTAGGAAATGCCGGTGTTCTCCCACATGGTCTTGTACATCGAAATCGGGGTGAAGCCGGGCATGGTGTTCACCTCGTTGATGACCAGGCGGCCATCCTCGGTGTAGAAGAAGTCCGCACGAGACAGACCCTCACCGTCCAGCGCCAGGAACGCCTTCACAGCCAGCTCACGCAGACGATCCTGCACATCCTGCGGCAGGTTTGCCGGGCACACGGTCACAGCGGAAGACTCAGAGACGTACTTCGCCTCGAAATCGTAGAAGCCGTGGTCCTGGTCCACAACCTCGATCTCGCCGGGGTAGGATGCGCGGGGCATCTCGCCGTGGTGGCCGTCGAGCACGGCGCATTCAATCTCGCGGCCCACAATACCCGCCTCAATGATGATCTTCGGGTCGTGGCGGCGAGCCTCTTCAATCGCGGGCACGAGCTCCTCTACCGAATCCACCTTGGTGATGCCGAAGGAAGAACCGGCGCGGGTCGGCTTCACGAACATGGGGAAGCCCAGCTTCAGCACGCGCTCCAGAATCTGCTCGCGGTCCTCGTGCTCCCACTGGCGGTTGGTGACAACCTCGTAGGGGCCGACCTCCAGGCCAGCGGACTCGAAAGCAACCTTCATGAAGTGCTTATCCATGCCCACGGCCGAGGCGGTCACACCGCAACCCACGTAGTGCAGGTCAGCCATTTCCAGCAGACCCTGCACGGTGCCGTCCTCACCGAAGGGGCCGTGCAGCAGCGGGAACACAACGTCCACCGGCGCGGTGCGGGTAACGTTACCCTCAGCATCCACCAGGGTCAGGCGGGAATCGCCGGCGCCCATCGGCAGGAACACCTGCTGGGTACCCTCGGGGAACTCCGCGGTACCGCGAGTGCCGGCGGTCAGCTCGGCAAGCTGCTGCTCGTCGGTCAGGTACCAGCAGCCGTCACGGGTAATACCGATAGTGATGACGTCGTAGGCGGTACGGTCAATAGCGCCCAGCACGCCGGCGGCGGTGATGAGCGAAATGGGGTGCTCGGAGGAGCGGCCACCGCACAGCAGGGCGACGGTCTTCTTCTCGGTCATGTGTTTCTCCTAGTCGGTGTTCCCCTTACCGCGGGCGGAAGGGCAGAACGGTGAGCGTCGGTTGGAACGCCACGGGTTTGAGCGTCAAACGCGCGAATACCGCCGCGACTCACCCGACCATCGTACATTCGGGGTTCGCAACGGTATCCGTCGTTGGATGCAAATCTTTTTCTAGTATGTCCGCGCGGAGGGCCCGCGCGCAAGGAGCCGGGTAGACCGGCAGCCTCGGGGCCCGGATCGCAACGCGACCCCCGCCCCGGTCGGCCCCTAGTGGCCCTCATGCTTGAGGCGGCGGCCCAGCAGCTTCGGGGCGAGGTCCTCAATGCTGATGCGGCCCGAAAGCACCGCCACCACGGCCTCCACGATAGGCATTTCCACGCCGTGGCGGCGAGCCAGCTCGGCCACCACGGGAGCCGACTTAATCGACTCGGCCGTCTGACTCATGTGCTCGTGCAGACGGTCGGGGGCAACCCCCTCGGCCAGCAGGCGGCCGGCCGTGTGGTTACGGGACAGTGGTGAGGAGCAGGTGGCGATCAGGTCGCCCATGCCGGCCAGTCCGCTCATGGTCGAGGCCTCGCCACCCAGCGCCACCGCCAGGCGGGTAATCTCCGCCAGGCCGCGCGTCATGATGGAGGCCTTCGAATTATCGCCGTAGTTGCGGCCCTCGCAGATACCCACGCAGAGGGCAATCACGTTCTTGACCAGGCCGCCGATTTCGGTGCCGACCACGTCCGTGTTGGTGTAGGGGCGGAAGTAGCCGCAGGCAATGGCCCGGGCCACGGCCTCGGCCACGGGCAGGGTGCGGGCCGCAACCACGGAGGCGGTAGGCTCCTCCCCCATGATTTCCTTCGCCAGGTTCGGGCCCGAGAGCACGCACACGCGGTGCGGAATGTGGCCGATCGCGCGCACATCCGCGCCGCGCATCGCGAGGGCCTCCTCCAGCTCCTCGGTAATGACCTGCGACATGCGCAGACCCGTGCCGGTTTCCAGGCCCTTGGCCAGGGAGACCAGCAACGCATCCGGTTCGATGAAGCGGGCGTAGTTCTGCAACTGCGAGCGCAAAACCTGTGCCGGCAGAGCCAGGACCACCAGGTCCGCCCCGGTCAGCGCCGAGGGCGCGTCCGCGGTGAAGTGCAGGTTGTCGGGGAGCTTAATGCCCGGGAAGTAGCGGGAGTTCTCGCGGGTGCGTTCGCACTCGGCCATGGCCTGCTCGTCGCGACCGATGAGGGTCACGCGGGTGTCGTCGCCGCGCTCGCGAGCGGCGTCCGCCGCGATCTTGGCGAAGGCCGTGCCCCAGCTACCCGCGCCGAGAATCGCAATGGATTCCACGGTGGGTGAGAGGGTGAACTCGGGGCTCGGTGCCGGGGTTCGTCCAAAGAAGCTCATGGGAACCTGTCTCTCTCGCGCTTCCCCACGGATGCGGGGTGCGGGGCATTGGTGTGGCTGGTAGGGGGAGGGTGCGAGCCGGGATCGCGCGGGCGGCCGGGGCGAAGGTCTACTTCGCGTCCGGTTCGCCGAGGGCGCCGCCGACCGGACCCGAGGGGGTGCCGGGGGCTTCGCGGCGCTTGGTGCGCGGGTTCCAGCGTCCCTCGGGGGCCTTCTCTCCGCGGATTTCCTCAAGTTCGGCGGTGATGGCGTCCAGCATCGCGTCGGTGACCACGCCCAACTCGGTGCGGGTGTGCTTTGCCTCCGGGCTGGGGTCGGCCACGAGGGAGGCGATGTCGAGGGCCGGTCCGACCTTTACTCGCACGGTCTTGCGGGGGAAGAGCGAAACTTTGCGCTTTTCCTTCACGCGACCGTCCTCGCCAGCCTCATCCACATAACCGAGAATCTGTTCGTCGCCCCAGTGCGCCACCGGGAAGACGGGCGCGCCGGTCGCAAGAGCCAGACGAGCCGCGCCGGTACGCGCCTGCATGGGCCACAGCTGCGGGTCATGGGTGGTGGTACCCTCGGGGAAAATCACGACGGCGCCGCCGGCCTCCACGACCTTGCGAGCGGTAATCAGTGACTTGCGGGCATCCACCGAGCCGCGCACCACGGGGATGTGCGCGAGCTTGCGCATAATGTAGCCGAGCACGGGAGCACGGAAGAGCGAATCCTTCGCCAAGAAGCGCGGCAGGGCGCCCTCAACGAACGCGGGGAAAGCCACGGTGACCGGGTCGAGCTCGGTCGTGTGGTTGGCAACGATGATGTACCCACCATTCTTCGGCAGGTTCTCGCGGCCGGTAATTTCGACGCGCGCGATGAGCTTATACACCCCGCGCGCTGCATTACCGAGTACCTTGTAGAGCGCATCGCCGTAGGCGGTGGGTTCAATTTCCGGCAGTGCCTTCTTTCCCTGCTGCCCGCTCATTAGCCCTGAACCTCAACTTCCTCGGGCTCCACCACGACGATAGCGGCGTCCGGCTTGGGGGCCTTGGAAGCCTTGCGCTTGAGCACCTCAAAGTTTGCGCCCAGGTTCTTGAGCTTCTGCTCAAAGTTCTCGTAGCCGCGGGCAATCAGCTCAACACCGCTCACGTGGGAGGTACCCTTGGCGGTCAGCGCCGCGATGATGTGGGAGAAGCCGCCGCGCAGGTCGGGAACCTCGATGTCGGCACCGGTCAGCGGGGTGGGGCCGGAGATGATGGCGGAGTGGCCGTAGCCCTTACCCTCGAAGCGGCAGGGTGCACCGCCCACGCAATCGCGCATCACCACAATGTCGGCGCCCATCTGCTTGAGGGCGTTGGTAAAGCCGAAGCGCTCCTCGTACACGGTCTCGTGCACGATGGAGGCGCCCTTGGCCTGGGTCAGCGCCACGACGAGCGGCTGCTGCCAGTCGGTCATGAAGCCGGGGTGCACGTTGGTTTCAAAGACGATGGGCTTGAGCTCTGCGCCGGGGGTGCGGCGGGCGGGGTGGGTGAAGCGGATACCCTCGTTGGTCACCTCGTACAGGCCGCCCATCTTGCGGAACTGGTTCAGGAACGCGGTCATGTCCTTCTGAGCCGCGCCGCGCACGAAGATGTCACCGCCGGTGGCCAGGGCCGCGGAAGCCCAGGAAGCGGACTCGTTGCGGTCGGGCAGGGAGGTGTGGTCGTAGCCGGTTAGCTCGTCCACGCCCTCGATGACGATGGTGCGGTCCTCGTTGATGAAGATGATTGCGCCCATCTTCTGCAGTACGGCGATGAGGTCAATAATCTCGGGCTCAATCGCGGCGTTGCGCAGAACGGTCTTGCCCTTGGCGCGCACGCCGGTGAGCAGAACCTGCTCGGTAGCGCCCACGGAGGGGTAGTTCAGCACGATCTCGGCGCCCTTCAGGCCCTCTTCGGGCACGATCAGGGTGGTGCCGGTCTCGTCGTCCTTCTCGACGACGGCGCCGAACTTACGCAGCGCGGCCATGTGGTAGTCGATGGGGCGGTCACCAATCTTGCAGCCGCCCAGGTTGGGGATGCGCGCGGTGCCCAGGGTATGTAGCAGCGGGCCCACCATCAGAATCGGAATACGCGAGTTACCGCCGAAGAGCTGAATCTCCTCCGCGTTCTTGGCCGCGGTGGTCGCGTCCTGGGCGGGGTTGAGGGTGAGAACACCGGACTCGGGATCGTAGTCAACCTTCGCACCGTGCAGTTCGACCAGGGTGGTAACGATCTCCACGTCGCTCAGGTCGGGGACGTTGCGCAGGGTCGAGGGGGTCGAACCGTGTAGTGCTGCGACCATCGCCTTGGGCACCAGGTTCTTGGCGCCGCGTACGTGAACCTCACCGACGAGCGGGGTGCCACCTTCGATGCGAAGCTTGCTGATGTTCTCAGTCATTAAAAATCCTTTGGAGCGTCGGTCGGTGCGACCCGAACCGGAAAACCGTGTGTAACTGCGCCAGCGTTGTGTACGTGCCGTGCCTTCGAGCGCGAAGGTGAAACGGGCGCATATATTCATCATTATTCTAAGCCCCAGTGTAAAGGTGCTCCAAACAAGGAAGGACGTTCCCCCGTAGTGGGCCCACTATGCGGAGAGTGCACCTCTGATACGCGGCGCTACGCCTGCCTCGCTCCCCCGCCCCGCCAGACAGATTGTGGTGCTTGGCGGCACGGATACCACCTCGCGGATTCGACGCTTGACGTTTCTGAGGTACCTGGGTGCGGTCAAGACCTCGCCCCGAAAAATACTTGAGAAAACGCTTGGAAAAATAAGTCAACATACCTGAAAATTCATTACATTGCAAATAAATACGGGATTGGGGCTAAATATATCGTCGAAAACCCTGAACATAACCCGGAACTTGAACCTTACTCGCGTTTCACCCCTACAATAACGTGCGCAGCTGCACCTGCGCGCTACACCGAAAGAACCCCATGAAATACAATCACGCATCACAAAACACCGCACATCACACCGATTCCCGAACCACCGGCACCCGAGCCGTAGCATCGCCGAAGATGTCGCGCCGCAACCTCGTTCGGGGAGCTGCCTGGAGCACCCCCGTCATTCTCGCAAGCTCCGCCATCCCGGCGTGGGCAGCTAGCGTCGAGGCCTGCATCCCCGCCCTCTCCCTCAAGCCCGCTGCCACCGGCTACGACGACGTGAAGGGGGCCTACAGCGAATGGATCGTTCCGCAGGGCACCGGCCGCGTGCGTTTCGATCTGATTGGCGGCGCAGGCGGAGCCACCTCCTCCTTTACCCCCTCGTACCTTGCCGAAGAGACTAACTCCTACCTCATCGGCGGAGGCGCGGGTGCCCAGCTCAGCGGCATCCTGAAGGTCTCGGAGGGCGATATCCTGCGCGTCTGGGCCGGCAACGGCGGCGTCGGTGCCGCATCCGGCACCCGCCCCGCACTCGGCGGCGGCGGTTACGCGGCGGGCGGCGACTCCACCGGCTCCAGCACGCAAATCGGCCAGGCGCAGACCCCCGAAAGCACCTCCGGCATCGTCTACGGAGCCTCCGGCGGCGGCTCCTCCGCTATCGAGCTGGTCCGCAACGGCACCGTCACCGTGGTAGCCGTGGCCGGCGCTGGCGGAGGCGGCGCGCAGTTCGCGACCCTCGCAAGCCACTTCGCGGTCTTTTCGGAAGCCCCCGATGACCAGCTCAACCCGGCCATGCGCATTGCCGCAGATGGTGCCGGCACCGCTATCGGCGGCGGCAACGCCGGGGCCGACGCGAGCCAGGATGACGACGGCCAGGGCGGCATGCTCATGGCGAGACCCTACCAGATTCTCCACCCCGTCACCACCTGGGACGAAGACATGGACCTGCGCATCAGCGTCACCGGAGGCACCCCGGGCCGCGCGGGCGTACCCGGCACGACCGGAGAGGCACTCATCGGCGTACTCGGCGCCGATCGCCAGCTGACCCTCAAGGACATGAAGACCCCCTGGTTTGAGAACGTCGAGTTCCCGCCCTACTACAGCTACGACGGCGACTCCGTGGTCACCGGCGTCAAGGGCACCGGAGGCTCCGAGGCTACCTCCGGGTACAAGGGTCGAGGCGGCTCGGGTGCCCTCATCGCCCACGATCAGGATAGGTTCAGCCTGACCAGCATCGCCTCGGGTGGCGGCGCTGGATACGGCGGCGGCGGCGCGGCCCTGAACATCTGGACGGCCGCCACCTACTTTGACGACGTCTTCGGCCGCCAGGTGCAGTTCAACGAGGGAGGCAGCATCACCTCCGTCACCGCGATGAGCAGCGGCGGCGGTGCGGGCGGCAGCTACATCAACCACGAGCTGGTGAGCGACTTCAGCCTGTCCACCGCAAAGAACGCGAACTCGCAGGTGGGCGTGCGCTCCCCCGGCTCGGTGCAGCTGTACAACTGCTCGGAGAACGCATCCCTCGCTTCCCCCATCACGGGAGAGGCCGCCTAACGCTATTCCGCGGTATTCCACGCGCATGACAAAAGCTCGGGGCGGTCACCTTTTCGGTGACCGCCCCGAGCTTTTAGCAATTCGGTACTCTCGCGGCAGCGAGGTGCAGGCGTTTAGAGCTCCTGAGTGCGCGGCATCCAGGAGGGGCGCTTCGCCTCGTACGCCTCGATGGCGTCAATGTTCTGCAGGGTCAGGCCGATGTCGTCCAGGCCCTCCATGAGGCGCCAGCGCACGTAGTCGTCAATCTCGAAGGGAACGACCAGCGCACCCACGGTCACAGTCTTCGACTCCAGGTCGACCGTGATTTCGGTGCCGGGCTCGTGCTCCAGGGCCTTCCAAATCAGCTCGATGTCATCCTGGGCGACCTGGGCGGTCACCAGGCCCTGCTTGCCCGAGTTACCGCGGAAAATATCGGCAAAGCGAGCGGAGATAACGACCTTGAAACCGTAGTCGCGCAGCGCCCACACGGCGTGCTCACGCGAGGAACCGGTGCCGAAGTCGGGGCCGGCCACCAGAACGCTACCGTGCTTGTAGGGCTCCTGGTTCAGGATGAACTCGGGGTCCTTGCGCCAGTTGGCGAAGAGCGCGTCGTCGAAGCCGGTCTTGGTCACGCGCTTGAGGTAGACCGCGGGGATAATCTGGTCGGTATCAACATTCGAAGAACGCAGCGGTACGCCGATACCGGTGTGCTTAATAATGGGTTCCATAATGGCTCTCCTTTATAGCGTCGGTGGCGTATTACGCCAGAACGTCGGACGGTGCGGACAGGGTACCGCGCACGGCGGTTGCGGCGGCGACCACCGGGGAGACCAGGTGGGTGCGGCCGCCCTTGCCCTGGCGTCCTTCAAAGTTACGGTTCGAGGTGGAGGCGCAGCGCTCGCCGGGTGCCAGCTGGTCGGGGTTCATGCCCAGGCACATGGAGCAGCCGGCGAATCGCCAATCGGCGCCGAAGTCCTTGAAGACCTTGTCCAGGCCCTCTTCTTCGGCCTGTGCGCGCACCTTCTGGGAGCCGGGCACGACCATCATGCGCACGTTCTCGGCGATGGTGCGGCCGCGCACGATGTCGGCCGCGGCGCGCAGGTCCTCGATGCGGGAGTTAGTGCAGGAGCCCAGGAAGACGACGTCCACGGGGATTTCCTTCATGGGAGTACCCGCCTCCAGACCCATATACTCGAGGGCGCGGGTTGCGGCAACCTTGTCGTTCTCGTCCTCAAAGTCGTCGGGGGACGGCACGGACTGGCTCAGCGGCACGCCCTGGCCGGGGTTGGTGCCCCAGGTAACAAAGGGCTCGAGCTCGTCGGCGTTGATGAAGATTTCCTTGTCGAAGACGGCGCCCTCGTCGGTGGGCAGGGTCTTCCAGTACTCCACGGCCTTGTCCCACTCTTCACCCTTGGGGGCGTGCGGGCGGCCCTTGATGTACTCGAAGGTGGTCTCGTCGGGGGCGACCATACCGGCGCGTGCACCCGCCTCGATGGACATGTTGCACATGGTCATGCGGCCCTCCATGGAGAGGGAGCGGATGGCGGAACCGCGGTACTCGAGCACGTAGCCCTGGCCGCCGCCGGTGCCAATCTGCGCGATGACGGCGAGGATGATGTCCTTAGCGGTCACGCCGGGCTTGAGGGTGCCCTCAACGTTGATGGCCATGGTCTTGAAGCGTGCCAGGGGCAGGGTCTGGGTGGCCATGACGTGCTCCACCTCGGAGGTGCCGATACCGAAGGCCAGCGCACCGAACGCGCCGTGGGTGGAGGTGTGGGAGTCACCGCAGACGATGGTCATGCCGGGCATGGTCAGGCCGAGCTGCGGGCCGACCACGTGCACAATGCCCTGTTCCTTGTCGCCCAGGGAGTGGATGCGCACGCCGAATTCCTTGGCGTTGCGGCGCAGGGTCTCAATCTGGGTGCGGCTGGTCAGGTCGGCGATGGTGCCGAAGATGTTGTCGGTGGGGGTGTTGTGATCCTCGGTGGCGATGGTCAGGTCGAGACGGCGCAGGGGGCGGTTCTCGATGCGCAGGCCCTCGAAGGCCTGGGGCGAGGTCACTTCGTGCAGTAGCTGCAGGTCGATGTAGAGCAGGTCGGGCTTGCCGTTTTCGCCGGGGACGACAACGTGGGCGTCCCAGACTTTTTCTGCCAGGGTGCGCGGACGGGTGCCCGCGGTGGTTGCGTTCTGTTCGCTAGTCATGCTTTCTCCTGCTTGATGCGTTCCTACGGTGGATGCGTTCGGTGTGGTGCGTACCGCAAGTTTGCGGAGTTGAGGGGCGGATTATGTACCCGATGGGACCCTCAAATCGGTATTTCCCTACGGCGTGTCGCATATTTTTTCACGGATTCTTAGCCTGTGAGACGGCCTAGAAACACCCCGAACTAGCGAGTGTTTTTATGTGGGTTTACTCTATGACTCCAGGGTAATTTTGCGGGATTATTCGCATTTTTCTGCGTCTTTTCGCATATTTTCACCCATAAACCCACGCAAACACTTATTATGAAAAGTTCATAATTTATCCCGTAGGGGGTGATTCCATCTTCAGCTCTGCATCCCAAAGAGTCCATGAAGTCCGGGGTATCTTTCATATTCTGAGATAGAATGAAGGAATGACTCCTTCCGCATCACGTTTCAGCGCACACGGAATGCGTCACGTCAACGCATCCACACAACACAACGCACCGATCATCGACCCCGTCAAGCCGCCCGAGCACATGAACGCCGATGAGCATGTGGTAGAGGTACACTCCCACAGTTCCTCCGGCGTGGGTGTGCTCGACAAGGCCACGCTCATCCTCGACTGCCTCGAGGCCGGCCCCGTCTCCCTGGGCGATCTCGTCAAGGCCACCGGCCTGGCACGCCCCACCGCGCACCGCCTCGCCGTGGCCCTGGCCCACCACCGCCTCGTGGCCCGCGACGTGCAGGGCCGCTTCATGCTCGGCCCGCGCCTGACCGAGCTGGCCTCCGCCACGATCTCTGACGAGCTCACCACCGTGGCCAACCCGATTCTGCAGCAGCTCAGCATCGACGCCGACGAGTCCACCCAGCTGTACCGCCGTCAGGGCGATTGGCGCGTATGCGTCGCGACCGCTCCCCGCCCCTCCGGCATGCACGAGTCCATCCCCCTGGGTACCCAGCTGTCCATGCAGGCCGGCTCCGCCGCACAGGTGCTGCTGGCGTGGGAAGACCAGAACCGCATCGTCGAGGGCCTGCGCGACGCCCACTTCAGCGCCGCCATGCTCGCGGCCGTGCGCCGCATCGGCTGGGCACAGTCCGTGGGCGAGCGCGAACGCGGCACCGCCTCGGTTTCGGCCCCCGTGCGCGCACCCGGCGGCAAGGTGATTGCGGCCGTGTCCATCTCGGGCCCGATCGACCGCATGACCCGTCAGCCCAACCGCAACTACCCCGAGCTGGTCTTCAAAGCCGCGCACGCCATCACCGAGGGCCTGCGCGAGCTTTCGGCCTCGCACGAACACGTTGACAGCGAGGCGGAGACCCCCGCCGACCCCAACGAGGTCGGCTAGTTTCAGCGGCACCTCGCAGAAACAGCGTCGTGCAGACTAATAGTCCCTCCCCACCTTTTCCGGTGGGGAGGGACTATTTGTATTCGGGCTGGTGCGCGCCGGGGCTGGGCTGGTGGGTGCCAGCGCTGGGCTCCGAGTCAGCACCCCCTGGCATGGGCGCCGGCCTGAGAGGTCCCGACTATCCCGCTAGGGCCGGATCTCGAGCGCCGAACGGTAGGCCTGCAGGCGCTGAGCCTCCGCCCGCACGGGCTCGATGACGCAGGAGCGGACCGCCTCCTCGACCCCAGCGTTCAGGCGGACGCGCAGGCGGCGAGCGTAGCGTCGGGCACCCAAGGCCGTCAGTAGCCGCCCCAGTCCGGCGGCGGCAATGCCCAGCAGCACGCCCAGGATGACGAGCAGGGTCGGCAGGGGCACCGGGAACCCCTCGGGGGCGGGAGGCGGCGGTAGCTGAATCTGCAGATAGCCCAGCCCCGCGATGAGGGTCAGCCAGGCCACGCCCACCAGGGCGCTAAGCAGGGCCAGCCACTGCAACACGTTGAAGACCGCCCACGGGGCACGCTGGCGGCCGCGCGTGTAGTCGATGCGCGCGATGTCACGCTCAATCAGGGTCGGCAGCTCGGACTCCCGCGAGAGGGATACCTCACCGAGGGAGCGCTTCCAGGGTTCACTCACGTTCTGTCCCATGCGCGAGCCGTAGCGGCGCACCGCGTTGGCCATGTTTGCCTTCTGCGCGGCGCTCAGCGGGGGCAGCGAGGGGGCCACGAGCTCGGGCGCGGAATCCTGGGCGTACCCGCCCAGCATCCCGGGGTTCGAGGCCCCGGCACCCTTCTCGCGCCCGCCCTTCGCGTCGCTCTTTGTGCCGTTCTTTCCTTCGGAACCGGTTCCGAGGTGAAGGCGGCGCAGGGGGTCGGCCTTCAGGCGTCCCACCCAGCGCGTGGCGATCCAGCCGGTGCGGGTGCGGGCCGCACGGCGGTACGACTCGGTGGCCGCCTCCAAAACCTGGGCGGCGGGGCTCGCATCGTAGCAGGCCTGCGTCAGCTCCCGCTCGGCGTTCAGCGCGTAGGTTCCGGCCAGGACCGTCCCCTCTCCCCCGGCGTAGGCGCGCAAATCGTTGGCGATGGCGTGCAGCTGGGCGTCCGTGCTCTGCAGCGAGGCACTCTTCGCGGCGGCCACCTGAGCCAGCAGATCGCGGAGCGCGTCCATTCCCTCACCGGTTCGGGCCGAGACGGCCAGGGGCGGAGCCAGCAGGTGCCGGTCGGTACCTTCGGCCTGCATCAGGTGCGTCAGGGAGGCCAGCACGGCGGGCACCTCGGAGGGCTCAAGCTTATCGGCCTGGTTGAGAACGCAGAGGGTCTGCGCGCCGGAGGCGGCCAGCGGCACCATGAACTCGCTGTGAATCACCGCATCGGCGTACTTCTGGGGGTCGACAACCCAGACGAGCACATCCACGT
This sequence comes from Rothia mucilaginosa, assembly GCF_001061665.1. Taxonomy (GTDB): domain Bacteria; phylum Actinomycetota; class Actinomycetes; order Actinomycetales; family Micrococcaceae; genus Rothia; species Rothia mucilaginosa_A. The sequence goes on from NZ_JVSP01000007.1 coordinate 12,836, forward strand.
AGCGCATCATGCGGGCGGCAAGCTCGCGGTTGGCGGTGGTGACGGAATCGAAGTCGGGCATGTCCAGCAGAATTAGGCCGCCGGTGCGGGTGCGGGTTTCGCCGCGGCCCACCATGCGCCGGATGCGGTTGAAGAGGCCCGGGGCCGGTTCGGTCACCGCGTTGGGTGCGGGCTGCGCGCTCGCGGCGTTCTGCGTCTGCCCCTCGACGTCCCGGATAAATTCCGTGCTCTGGGGGTAAACGCGGTTCTCGATGCCCAGCCAGTCCAGCAGTTCGTCGCTGTCCTCGGCGCCCCAGACGGCGGCCTGCACCGCGGAGGTCGTGGGGCGCGTGGGCGCCGAGCGGGCGATGGGGTACCCCGCCACGGCGTTGAAGAGCGTGGATTTGCCGCTGCCGGTCGCGCCGAAGAAGCCGATGATGGTGTGTTCGGTGGAGAGCTCGCGGCGGCGGCTCAGGCGTTCGAGGGCCTCGGAGGCTTCGAGCACCACGGATTCGGGGAGGCGGTCGCGGCCGTATTCCAGCGCGTCGTTGAGGCTCGCGACGGCCCGGGCAAAGGTTGAGACGGCCCGGGGAGCCTGGGGTTCCGCCGGCGGGTTCGGGCGGTCACCTCGGGGGTTGTGGGTGGTCATAGTGGGCTTTCTGGAAGGTCTGGTGGGTGTTGGCTGGGGGCTAAGACCCGCTGCCGGGAAGAGGTGGTTCCTGTGGCTAGGCGCTCTCAGCGGTCATGGCCTCGGCAAGCGATTGCACGCCGCGGGCCGCGTCCCAGACCGTTTCGGCGGGCACTTCGGGTTCGGTTTCCGCCAACAATTCGGTGAAGGGGCGTCCGTGCTCGCGCAGCAGGGCACCCATGCGTTCGAGCAGGTCGGTGCGGGCCCGGGTGGCCATGCGGCGCACGGCGTCCTCGCCGAAGATGGATTCGAGGAGCTTGGCGCCAACCACGCCGCTACCGCCGGCGATGCCGACCTCCACGCCGGTGAGACCTCCCGTGAGGCTGAACGCGGCGACCATCATGAGCACGGCCACGGCGTTGACGCTCAGCGAAAGGAATCGGGCGCGCTGGCGCTTGCCGGCGCCCTCCTCGCGAATCATGTCGAGCACCGAGGCCTGCCAGAGGCGGATTTCCGCGGCCACGGCGGCCGAGAACTCTTCCTCGGGCGTGGCGCCGGCGGTCGGGGCGGGGGCCGCGTCCAGCCGGTGCAGCAGGGAGCGGCCGGCACGGGTCGAACGCCAGCGGGCGCGGGTGCCTTCGGAGGCTCGGGAGGCCGCATCCACGACCACGGCGTAGATGCCGCTTTCGAGAGCGTCCTCGACCTTCTGCGCGGCGGCGGGTTGGCCCCGCAGCGCCGAGCCCACGCGGTCGCGCAGACGGCCGATGGTGCTGTCGAGGGAGCGGAAGAAGTCGCCGGTGCCCACGAAGTCGTGCCAGCGAGAGAGCACCTCGCCGCGCAGCAGCGAGCCGTCCGAGAGCGCCGCGTCGATACCGGCCAGGGCTTTTTCGTACTCTTCGGCGGCGACCTGGGCCAGGGCGCGGTGGGAGGCCTGCTGCCCCTCCTGGTCGAGGGCAAGGGTGCGCAGGTTCCGGGCGAGCGTCTCGACGGTTCCTGCAAGCGTCGTGCGGGCGATGGCGGCGCGGGCGGGCGCGTCGGCCCCGAGCTCGCGAATCCACAGGGTGAGCGGGGCCAGGCTGATGGGGTTGATAAGCCCTCGATCGTCGCGCGGCTGCTCGGTCACGGTGTGGATCAGCACGGCCTCGATTCCGGCCTCGCGGAGCATGCGGCGCAGGTCTGTCTCGATGGCTTCTTCGTCCCCTTCGGGAACGCGGTTGAGCACCACGGCGATTGCGATGGAGCGCGCGGCCGCCGCGTGGAGCAGTTCCCAGGGCACGGCGTCGGCGTAGCGGTTGGCGGTGGTGACGAAGAGCCACAGATCGGCGGCGGAAAGCAGTTCCTTGGCCAGGGTACGGTTCTCTTCGGAGACCGAGTCGATATCGGGCGCGTCGATGAGCGCGATGCCGCACGGCAGGGCCGCCGTGGGTACGGGCACGAGCGCCTGCGGAACCAGCGGGTCGGCGCCGGGCAGGCCCTCCCCCTTCTGCACGCGGGTGCGGGGCAGGGTCGGCAGAAAACGGTCGGGGGCCAGGGCGGCCTCGTCTTCGGCGCGGTAGAGCAGCACGGGGTGGCGGGTGGTGGGTCGAATCGCGCCGGATTGGGTGAGGGGTTCGCCCAACAGGGTGTTGACCAGGGTGGATTTGCCGGCGCCGGTGGATCCGCCAACCACGATGGTAAGCGGGCTGTCCATGCTGGCGCTGCGGGGCAGGATGTAGTCGTCAAGCTGCCGGGCCATGGAGGCGATTAGGGCCCGGGCGGAGGCTGTGTCTATCGTTGCGGAGGCGGCCTCGCGAGCGCCGCCGTGCCCCTCCCGAGGAAGGCCGGTTTCTTCGGGGTCGACGTCCAGTGAGAGGGGGATGCGAGTGAGGAGTTCGCGCACTGCCTGAAGCTGCGCATAATCGGTGGTAGTCACAGCGTTATTGTCCCACAGCTCACGCCGTCACACCGTTATGGAGGTCAGCGGGGGCAATTTTATAGGGGTTGTTCCGAACACATTGGTTCGTTCGCTCCCGCCCTACTGAAAGGAGAAAAATAAAGATTTGATAACTTTTTACGCTGAGAGGCATATACTCGCGTGAGGGCCCCAAAAAAGTCCCTAAAATCATCTGACACGACCCATTTACTTTTCGGGTCGGGTCGCGGTTCACTCCCGCGTTCGCCTTCCCGCGCATACGGTGCGCACCGGTTTATAACCGCCCGGTGCACACCCGGTTCCCCTACGGTTCACCGCAAGGTTCTCACCGGCCCGCCGAACCGAGGGGGCTCCACCTGCCATACTACACACTCACCGCGAAAGGTCTGCATGCCCGAATCGCTCTCTCGCCGCCGCCTTCTGGCGCTCTCCTCCGGGGCGGCGTTTAGCGTACTCGCAACTGCCTGCGGCGCATCCTCTTCCGATATTAAGGAGTCCACCGGTAAGGCGTCGGACGACTCAGCACCCGAGCCCACCGCTTCGACCAGCCCGACCTCGGCCGTCGTTTCTCGCAGTATTCGTCGCGCCGAGCCGCTGCCGGCTTCGGCGTTGGACGGTCGCGGCCCCGTGATTCTCCCCGACCGCTATTTTGAACGTGAGGGTGTCTTCTCCTCCGGAACGCTCAGCCACCGCGCCGTCAACGTTCCCCGTCCCCTCAAGCCCAAGGAGCTGGGTGAGCGTAGCGTCGAGGGTCTGCACTCGTTCCTGCAGTACTGGAGCGCCGCGCAGAACTACATGTTCCTCACCGGCAACACCGAACCCTTCATGGATCTGCCCGGCCAGGAACGGTTCAACCACATGACCAACATGTACCGCGATATTTACCGCTATAACATCGGTTGGCTCGTGTCGAAGAGCAACGCTCCCCTGTGCATCAACCTGGACAGCGCCCAGCCGGTTCCCGTTTCGACGGCAGACGTGTACTGTTGGAAGGCCACGCTCAAGGTGGATGAGTCGGCGTTCCTCTTCAATCACGAGACGCTTCAGCGCGAGCTTCTCACCAAGGTGTACGGTCACAAATCTCAGGCTGATGTCTACGTGTACTTTGGCGAGGAGGGTTGGCAGATGCTGGAGGATCCGCAGGCTTCCCCCAGCGCGATCGCCACTCCCTCGACCGGTTCGAGTGCTCAGCCAACCCCTAACGCGACCCCCTCAGCGAAGGCCACAGCGAAGGCCACCCGATATCTTCAGGGCTCCAAGTAAATCCTCCCGTTGCAGGTGACATAGGGCACGGACGTGGGGGTTTATTTGTGTGCCGGGCGCGAACTCTATAGGCTTAGGGCTATACGGGCTTCGCGCCTGTGCTTCCTTCAGCATCGACGGGGGGCATCGCGTGCGGGCCTCGCAACACACCACCGATACTTCCGTTTCACATCATGTTCGAGGGGATCATCATGATTCACAGCCGCCGCCGCTTCTTCGCCGTCACGGGCACCGCAGCCCTGGGCGCGATGCTTGCCGCCTGCGGGTCGAAGAGCACTTCGACGGCCACTGCCTCCGCCACTGCCTCCGCCACGATTGCCGGCGCGTACGATAACCTCTCCGGCGAGCTGAAGTGGACCAAGTTCGTTCCGGGCCACGGCGCCTCCGCGATCAGTAGCACCGACCCGACCACCGGCGAGGTGTACACGATTGAGCCGACCGCGGGCCCGGCTTCGGTGGATGCCAAGGCGAGCTCGGTGCCGATTCCCATCGAGGATGAGACCATGTACGACAAGAACGCTCGCGGCCTGCGCGCGACCTTCGCGTACTTCGCGGCGGCCGTGAACTATGCGCGCACCACGGGTGACACGGGTCCGGCCCTGCAGGTTGTGCATCCCGACAACGCCCCGCAGCGCGCCTCGCTCGAGAAGCTACGCGCCTTCTACGCACCGGGCACGAACTGGCTTGTGGACGGCGGCTGGACCTACCGTCTGACCGAGAAGCAGCCGGTTACGCGCGGCACGAAGTACTCGTGGGCCTGCTCGGTGACGCAGGAGCACGGTCTGGTGGTGGAAAAGGCCACCAATACGACCAAGCCTCTCGAGAACACCGAGGCGCAGGACATCACGGCCCTCTACGCCGAGTACGACGAAGAGGCGAAGCGCTGGACGGTGATTTCGGCGCAGCAATACGATCCGTCGATGACGCCTAAGCCGATGCATACCTCGCGCCCGCAGCCCTCCTCGACCTACACGCCGACGGTGACCGATGACAGCACCGCGGCGGCTCACACCGGTTCGGGTTCCAACGCCGGTTCTGGCGCCAACGCTAACGCGGGTGGTTCCGCGCGAAGCGGTGCGAATACCGGCGCGCAGAACGGCACGGCCCAGAACGGTGGTGCCCAGAACGCGCCGGCCCCCGCCGGCCAGGGTGGCGCTCAGAACGGCGCGGCTAACACCGGCGCCCAGAACGGTGGTGCACAGAACGCCCCCGCGCAGAATGTTGCGACCCCCGCGGCTCCGGCCGGCCAGCAGAGCGCTGAGGCCCCCGCCCAGCAGAATCCGGCCCAGCAAAACCCGACTCAGCAGAACCCCGCGGCTCCGACCGCCGGTGGTGCCGCGGATCATCCCGCGGGCGATGCCGCCGCTGCCAACCCCGCTGCGGCCGAGGCTCCGGCGGCCCGATAGCCCGCCGAGAGGACGAACGAGCGAGCGGTCCGCAAGTCCCGGCCACCCCACCGACGTTACACGGGTCGGAGTGTGGACGGACCCGAGCCTACGATGGGCGGCATATCACCCCCTGCGCGTCGGTGATGTGCCCGGCCGCGGGTGCGCGTGCGCGTTATACTTAGGACTGTCTCGTTCGACGACGATTCGGTACGGCCATCCGGCATCTCGCGCCGTCGGCGACGGGCTTTCCTCTCACTCCTTCACTCCTCTCGTACGAGAGTTTCACGCGAAAGGTACTCCGTGGCACTTTTCCCCCATGCCTCCGGGCAGTCCCCCCGTTCCGCGTCCGGTCTGAGCCGACGAGCCGCCCTGCGGTATGCCGGTGTTGGCGTTGCGGGCGTGTCGCTGAGTGCTCTGCTGGCCGCCTGCGGTGGTAGCTCCAACCCCTCCGCGTCGGCTGACCCCGATGAGCCGGTGGTGACTCCCTCCGCGTCGGCTCGCACCGATTTTAGCGGTGAGGTAACCTTCGATCACTTCGAGTCCAAGGGCGAATTCGTGGCGGCCACGGAGTCTGCCCCGGCGCAGAACGTGCCGGTGCCCAAGCGTCCCGAGAGCGCGGCGCAGAACTCGATGCAGGGCCTGTACGATTCAATCGGTTTTGTCTACGCGGCCATCAACTACCTGGTGCTGACCGGTGACCCCGCTCCCCTGCGCGAATCGAAGGTCGATGAGAAGTTTATTTCTTCCCTTTCGATGTTCATGGACGAGGGCAACGCAAGCACCCAGGCACGCGACTGGTACGTATCGCCGAAGGTGACTCTGAAGGCCTACACGGCCCTTCCGACCCTGGTGAAGAAGAGCGTTCAGTGGACCTTCGACTTGGTGATTGATCTGGGCCCGACCATGGTCTTGGATGGTGCCCCGGTGTCGATTTCCGAGAAGGAACGTCGCATTGAGCGCGGTCTGGTTGTCACGGGTGTGCGCCAGGAGAACGACTGGGCTCTGACTATCCAGGACGAGTACGAGGTTCAGGCCTCGGCGCCGGCAAGTGGCGGCGCGGGCTCGCAGACCGGCGGTAACGACGGTTCCGGCAACAGCAACACCGGTAGCTCCGGTGGTAGCGGTTCCGATGATAAGCTCTAAATCTTTGCCGAATGGCGCCCATGCCCTAACCTGCCCGTCGGGTTAGGGCATGACTTCTAGTCGGGGCCTGTAATTATGGATCATTCCGTCACGCCCCCATACCCCATCTACGTGAGGTGTATTTCTGATGACTTTTCCTTCCGATTCTTCCGTTTCCCCCGCGTCCGCTCGGGTTTCGCGCGGTGTCTCCCGCCGTTCCCTCATCCACGCGGGTCTGGGCCTTTCGGGGTCAGCCGCTGCCGCGCTCCTGCTGAGCGCTTGCGGTTCCTCAAATTCGGGGTCGCAGGGAAGCGGTAACCAGGGCGGTAGCCTTTCGGGCTCGAAGTCGAGCGCTAACCCGAACGGTTACACCGACGACGGTAAGAACTACTCCGGAACGGTGGAGTACACCCACTTTGAGGGTGCTCTGGACTATGAGCCGGGCACCGTTGATCACCCGCCGCGTAACGCACCTAAGCCGCAGGTGACCGACGCACTTTCTATGAATACGGTGACGGGTTTTCACGAGGCCATTGCATACTTTGCGGCGGCGATGGATTACCTGGTGAAGACCGGTAGCACTGAGGCGTTCTCGACGGGTATCACCCTGGCTTCGAAGACCCGCTCCGAGGTGGACGCCCTCTCGACGTCGATTCTGGCGGGTGTTGAGAAAGGCTCCTGGTACGTAAACCCCTCGGCTTCTTACGCTCTTTCGAGCGCGCAGCCGTCCATCATGAGTGACGGCAACCTGCTCTTCAAGGGTCAGTACACCCTTGACTTTGGTGCGGAGGCGGTGGCCGAGGGCAAGGTGCAGCCGGTGGTTGCTTCTGCGAGCGCCTCCGCATCGGCCGAGGCTACCGAGCCTTCCGAGGACGCGCTGGTTTCCGGTGAGGCTACCACGGCTTCGGCTTCTCCTTCCGCCGCGGGCCCTGCTTCTCAGGTGACGGTTCAGGAGTGCGACTTCCGCGGACGCTACCACGCCGACTCGAAGACGTGGGAGCTGAGCGTTGCGTACGGTGCCACTCTGCAGGGAGGTGCGGCTTCGGCTTCTGCCGGTACCCCTGCGGGTTCGGCCAGCGCCTCTGCGGGTTCCGCCGTGGAGAGCTCCGCGGCGGGCTCTCCTTCCGCTTCCTAGCTCGAGCCAGCCCTGGCCAGCCCTAGCCCGGATTGCGTCCCGCGTTCGCGAGCTGGTTCGCCGTTTGGCCGGGCTTTCGTTCGTTCCTCGCCGAACGAGATACTTCTCACGCGGCCGCGTCTTCGGGCCGGTCCGGACTCTGTATTGAGGCGCGTTTGCGGTTAAACTGGTTGCAATCACCGAATTTTTGAAAGGTATCACTATGTCTGAGATTCTGACCCGCCGCGCGGCGCTGGGTGTGCTGGGCGTCAGCTCCATGGCGCTACTGGCGGCCTGCGGTTCGAAGGCTTCCTCCGAGGCCTCCGCATCCCCCTCTGATTCCCCCTCCGCTACCTCCGAGACGACTGCTTCGGCTAGCGCCTCCGAGACTGCCTCTCCGAGCGCTTCCGCTTCGCCCTCGGCGAGCGCATCGGCGACCGCAACGAACTCGCCGCTACCCAACGACGATAAGGACTACCGCGGTGTAGCAAAGCTGGAGAAGATGGAAGACCACGGTGAGTACCAGCCGGGTAACGCTGAGCACCCGCCGCAGAATGTTCCCTCCCCGGTCGTGCCGGAGACCATGCACCAGAATTCGGTGGCCGGTTTTGCCTCGGCGCTGGCTTACTTTGGTGCGGCGTTTGAGTACCTGCTGCGCACCGGCGATATGCGCTACATGAACGAGGTCAGTACCGACCAGGAGACCCTGGCCGCGATGAAGAAGTACGCGGATTCCACCAAGTCCGGTATTGATGAGAAGAAGACCTGGTACGTGAACCCGACCGCTACCCTGACCATTGAAACCAAGCAGCCGGTTCTGGCTCAGGGTGCGTACAACTGGACCGTGACCCTGAACGTGGATCTGGGTGAGAAGCTGTTCAAGGACGGCAAGGAGCAGACCGTGGCGGCTGATAAGCGTCACGTGAAGATGTTCGGTGAGGCCGTGGGCCGCTACCTGAACAATAAGTGGGACCTCCACATGGACATCAACTAGTCGGTTTACCCTCGCGTTTGTCCTCGCTCTCGGACCGGTTGTTCACTCGAAGGATCGTTCCGGGGGCGCTCCGCGGATGCGCTTTTTGGGCCGTCCGCGGAGTGTATGTGAGAGGTTTGCGCCCTCCGTAACAGGAGCCGTAACGCGAGCCGCAAATATTTTTTCATCCAGTAGCAATAAAATGGCCCGCCTAGACTTGCGGTGAACGGGGTTCACCACTACTCTTATATACAGAGGTTGTCTTTTTGGGCTACATAATGTTTCAAGAAAGCACCGCGCACTCTCCGTGAGGGAGAGCCTTTAGGACAAAGGTGAGGCGCGGTGCTTTTCTTTTTGCCCACTCAAGGTACCCGCCGAGGTTCCGGTCACGGCATAGGTTGAGGCGACGCATCCGGCGGAAGCCTCGAGGTATCCGGCGTGGAGACACCGCCGGGGCACCCCGTTGATGCGCGCTCGTGCAGGCTTCCCGGTCACGAAAAGTCATGTTACGAACTGTGACCGCAGGTTTAAACCTGCCGCCGCCGAGTAGTAGAGTGTCCACGTACCCAAATTATTCACTGGGGAGGCCCAGCTATTCCGGTAGTCCCCTCCCCCATGCTCAGAAGGAGCACCTCCATGGCAAAGATTGTCAACAGCATCGTCGAGGCTATCGGCGAGACTCCCCTGGTCCGCCTGAACCGTCTGGACGAGGGCCTGCCCGGTAACGTCGCCGTCAAGCTCGAGTTCTACAACCCCGCAGGTTCCGTCAAGGACCGTATCGGCCGCGCCATCATCGACGCCGCCGAGGAGTCCGGCGCTCTGAAGCCCGGCGGCACCATCGTCGAGGGCACCTCCGGTAACACCGGTATCGCCCTGGCCATGGTCGGTGCGGCTCGTGGCTACCGCGTCATCCTGACCATGCCCGAGACCATGTCCGCTGAGCGCCGCGTCCTGCTGCGCGCATACGGTGCGCAGATCGTGCTGACCCCCGGTACCGAGGGTATGCGCGGCGCTGTGGAGAAGGCTAAGGAAATCGTTGCCAACACCGAGAACGCTATCCTGGCTTCGCAGTTCTCCAACGAGGCTAACCCCGCCATTCACTACAAGACCACCGGCCCCGAGATTTGGGAAGCTACCGACGGCAAGGTCGACATCTTCGTGGCCGGCATCGGTACCGGCGGCACCATCTCCGGTTCGGGTAAGTACCTGAAGGAGCAGAACCCCAACATTAAGGTTGTCGCTGTGGAGCCCAAGGACTCCCCGCTGCTCTCCGAGGGTCGCGTTGGCCCCCACAAGATTCAGGGCCTGGGCGCTAACTTCGTTCCCGAGACCCTGGACCGCGGCATCTACGACTCCGTGACCGCCGTCAGCGGCGATGACGCAATGCGCACTTCCCGCCAGCTGGCCACCCAGGAAGGTATCCTGGGCGGCATCTCCTCCGGCGCGGCCGTCTGGGCAGCTCTGGAAGAGGCCAAGAAGTCCGAGAACAAGGACAAGCTGATCGTGGCTATCGTTCCCGACTTCGGTGAGCGTTACATCTCCACTGCCCTCTACGAGGACATCCGCGGCTAGTAGACCCCGGTCTTCGGCCCCCGTGGGGCCGCCGTCTAGAACAGTACGCAGTGTTCGACGCTCCGTCCCGGTTGCACACCGGGGCGGAGCGTTTGCGTTCCCCCGCGATGCTCCCCCGCTTAGGGCCCGCCCGAGCCCGAATATTACGTTCCGCACGCAATTGTGACCGAGATGTTAAAGAGAGCGCTCACTATGACGACGACAGAGTTCGGGAATAGGTGAATGAGCACCGTTGTTGGTACCTTTGGAAAGGTCGCACACACAGAACACGACCGTTGAGGGAAAGGGAACCCCATGAGTTTTATTGCGCGCCTGCGTGAAGATATTGAGAACGTCCGCCAGCACGACCCCGCTGCCCGTGGCGCTGTCGAGATCGCTCTGAACTATTCGGGCATGCACGCCATCTGGGCGCACCGCCTCACGCATAAGCTCTGGCAGAAGGAAGAGACGAAGTCGCTGGCGCGTACGCTCTCGCAGTTTGCCCGTTTTCTGACCGGTGTGGAGATTCACCCGGGTGCCACGATTGGCCGCCGCTTCTTCATCGATCACGGCATGGGTATCGTGATTGGTGAGACCGCCGAGATTGGCGACGACGTGATGCTCTACCACGGCGTAACCCTGGGCGGCCGTTCCCTCGAAAAGGTGAAGCGTCACCCCACGATTGGTGACCGCGTGACCATTGGCGCCGGCGCGAAGGTGCTGGGGCCGGTGGAGATCGGCTCCGATAGCGCGATTGGTGCGAACGCCGTGGTCGTCAACGATCACCCGGCCGATTCGATTATTACCGGTATTCCCGCGAAGCACCGCCCGCGCACCCCCGAGAAGAAGAAGCCCCTGGTGGACGCTGTGGAGTATATTGACCCGGCGATGTGGATTTAGCTCCTCCCCGCTTTCTGCGCCCCGTAGCGGCGCGTTGAGAGGCTCCCTGCGGTGCTCTTCGGCGCCGTGAACAACGGCGCATAGCCGAGACATCAAGAAGACATAGCAAAGGCCCGCCCCCGCCGGATTCTCATCCAGCCGGGGCGGGCCTTTCGCGTTCAGCTACGGGAGCTTAGTGAACGTGGATATCCGCTGCGTTCACCTCGGAACGGTCACCGCTCCACATGGTGTGGAAGGCGCCCTCTTCGTCAATACGACCGTAGGTGTGCGCACCGAAGAAGTCACGCTGTCCCTGAATCAGGGCGGCGGGCAGGCGGTGGCGGCGCAGGCCGTCGTAGTAGGACAGGGCGGAGGCGAAGACCGGCACGGGGATGCCCAGTGCGGTTGCCTTAGCCACCACGCGACGCCAGGAGGGAACGAGCTCCTCCATGAGGTTCTTGAAGGCGGGGGCGAGCAGCATGTTCGCGGGGGCCTCGTCAGCGTAGGCGGCCATGATGTCGCCCAGCAGCTCGGCGCGGATGATGCAGCCGGCGCGCCACAGCGATGCGATGGTGTCCAGCTTCAGGTCCCAGCCGTACTCCTTGCCTGCGCGGGTGAGCAGGTCCATACCCTGTGCGTAGGCCACGAGCTTGGATGCGAAGAGTGCGCGGCGCACGTCCTCAACGAACTCGGGGTCGCCGGCGCCCACACCGGTGGTGGCAATCAGGCCGGCGGACAGCTCGCGCTGAGCCTGCTCGCGCTGCTCACGATCGACGGAGGACAGGGCGCGGGCAAAAACGGACTCTGCGATGGCGGAGACGGGGGAACCGAGGTCCAGGCCGGCCTTAGCGGTCCACAGGCCGGTACCCTTCTGGCCGGCGGCGTCAACGATTACGTCGACCAGAGGCTTGCCGGTCTTGGCATCCACCTGTGCGAGCACCTCGGAGGTGATTTCGATCAGGTAGGAGTTCAGCTCGGTCTTGTTCCAGGCCTTGAAAATCTCTGCCTGCTCGGCGGGTTCAATGCCGGCCACGGAACGTAGCAGGTCGTAGGCCTCGCCAATCACCTGCATGTCGGCGTACTCGATGCCGTTGTGGACCATCTTCACGAAGTGGCCGGAGCCGTCGGTGGAGATCCATGCGCAGCAGGGTGCGCCGTCCTGGGGAGCCTTAGCGGCAATCTTCTCGAGCATGGGGCCGATGTGCTTGTAGGACTCGGCGGAGCCGCCGGGCATCATGGAAGGGCCCCAGAGGGCGCCTTCCTCACCGCCGGACACGCCGACGCCCACGAAGTGCAGGCCCTTCTCGGCCAGTGCGCGCTCGCGGCGGATAGTGTCGGGGAAGTGGGAGTTGCCGCCGTCGATGATGATGTCACCCTCGTCCAGCAGGGGGGTGAGCTGCTCGATCACGGAGTCGACGGGTGCGCCCGCCTTCACCATGATTAGGATGCGGCGGGGAGATTCGAGGGAGTCGACGAGTTCCTGCAGGGACTCGGTGCGGATGAAGTCACCCTCTGCACCGTGCTCGGCGAGCAGGGCGTCGGTCTTCTCAGCGGAACGGTTGTGCAGTGCCACGGTGTAGCCGTTGCGTGCCAGGTTGCGGGCGAGGTTTGCACCCATGACAGCAAGGCCGGTAACACCAATCTGTGCCTTCTTGTTTTCAGTCATGTATATAAGGATACGCGCTGAGGGCAGGCTATATACAGGTGGAGTGTACTTTTAAGCCCTGATGAGCTGTTCTTCTCACTCTTGGAGTTCTCACTCTTGGAGAAATGCGCCGGGGCACGCATCGGGATACGCGCGGGGGAATACGCTGGGCGGGTAAATCGCTGAGGGTAAACAAAACCCCGGTACCGTGCGGTACCGGGGTTAGCGGTGGGTCCTACCGGGATCGAACCGATGACATCCACGGTGTAAACGTGGCGCTCTACCAGCTGAGCTAAAGACCCGTAGTTCTTACTGAGCGAATGTCAGCCGAACACAAGGTAATACTATACAGACCGACTTCTGGGTACGCAAACCATCTAAGCGTGTTATACATCTCACTGTTTTTGACAGGCTCGCGAACCAGGATTCATTGCGTCCTACCCAACCCCACACAACCCCACGGAACACAACACCTTCACCCCAACCAAAATCCCGGTAAAAAGCGGTACTTCGCGGCAATTCCATGTCACCCGTTTTCCCTTGATATATAGGTTCACTTAGACCCTAACACCCCCTCTTTTGAGCCCCGTTTTCCTCAATGATGCCCAGAGTGCGAAAACAACATCACAAAAACATCATTTTGATGCCATGAAGGCCATTTTTAGGTCTAAGATAGTAGAGAAAGAAGCGCAGCAGGCCTAACGGTCTGCCGCGCTTAAACATAGAGATGATTCAAACGACGCAGAATCGCGTCATGAACCATCTGAACAACCGCACAGAAGAGAGGTTGGATTAGTTTGGCTAACGTACCGAACGAGCACTCCCTGAGCACCCTTCTCGATGGCCTGAAGGACATCGACGTCGAAGAGACCCAGGAGTGGGCTGAATCCCTCGAAGACCTGATCAAGACCCACGGCACCGAGCGCGCAGAGTACATCCTCCGCGCACTGCTCAAGGAAGCTGGCGAGAAGGGTGTTAAGGTCCCGACTCTAGTCAAGACCGACTACATCAACACCATTCCCGTTGATCAGCAGCCCGAGTACCCCGGCGATGAGGAACTCGAGCGCCAGTACCGCGCATGGATCCGTTGGAACGCAGCAATCATGGTGCAGCGTGCCCAGAAGAAGGGCATCGGCGTGGGCGGTCACATCTCCACCTTCGCGGGTGTCGCTGACCTCTACGAAATGGGCCAGAACCACTTCTTCCGCGGCCGTAACCACCCCGGTGGCGGCGACCAGGTCTTCTTCCAGGGTCACTCCTCCCCCGGTGTCTACTCCCGCGCATTCGTTGAGGGCGTCCTGACCGAAGAGCAGATGGACGGCTTCCGCCAGGAGAAGACCAAGGGCGCAAACGGTATTCCTTCGTACCCGCACCCCCGTTGCATGCCCGAGTTCTGGCAGTTCCCGACCGTTTCCATGGGTCTGGGCCCCCTGAACGCTATCCACCAGGCATCCTTCAACAAGTACCTGCACAACCACAAGATCAAGGACACCTCCGAGCAGCACGTCTGGGCATTCCTGGGCGATGGCGAGATGGACGAGCCCGAGTCGCGTGGTGCACTGCAGCTGGCTGCAAACGAGCACCTGGACAACCTGACCTTCGTCATCAACTGCAACCTGCAGCGTCTGGACGGCCCCGTTCGTGGTAACGGCAAGATCGTTCAGGAGCTCGAGGCATTCTTCCGCGGCGCAGGCTGGCACGTCATCAAGGTCCTGTGGGGCTCCGACTACGACGAGCTGCTCAAGAAGGACAAGAGCGGCAAGCTCATCCAGCTGATGAACGAGACCCTCGACGGTGACTACCAGACCTTCCGTGGCGAAGACGGTGGCTACATCCGCGAGCACTTCTTCGGCAAGTACCCCGAGACCAAGGAACTGGTTGCAGACCTGACCGACGAGCAGATCTTCAACCTGCGCCTGGGTGGCCACGACGACAAGAAGCTCTACGCAGCCTACAAGGAAGCTATGGAGACCAAGGGCAAGCCCACCGTCATCCTGGCACAGTCCATTAAGGGTGCAGAGCTTGGCCCCTACTTCGAGGCACGTAACTCCACCCACCAGATCAAGAAGTTCACCATGGAAGCACTGAAGGGCTTCCGTGACCACCTGAACATCCCCATCTCCGACGAGGAGCTGGAGAAGGATCTGTACAACCCGCCGTACTACCTGCCCGAGGCAAACCACCCGGCACTGCAGTACATGCAGGCACGCCGTAAGGAACTCGGCGGCTACATCCCCGGTCGTCCGAACGTCCAGCCCGAGATTACCCTGCCCGATTCCAAGGTCTACGCACAGACCAAGAAGGGCTCCGGCAAGCAGACTGCTGCTACCACCATGGCATTCGTCCGCCTGATGAAGGACCTCATGCGCGTGAAGGGCTTCGGTCACCGTATCGCCCCCATCACCCCCGATGAGGCTCGTACCTTCGGTATGGACTCCTTCTTCCCCTCGGCTAAGCTGTACAACCCCAACGGCCAGAACTACGTGCCCGTTGACCACCAGCTCATGCTCACCTACACCGAGTCCCCCGAGGGCCAGATCGTTCACGTGGGTATTAACGAGGCAGGCGCAACCGCTGCATTCATCGCTCTGGGTTCGTCCTACGACACCCACGGCGAGCCGATGATCCCGATCTACATCTTCTACTCGATGTTCGGCTTCCAGCGCACCGGCGACGGCTTCTGGGCTGCCGCCGACCAGATGTGCCGCGGCTTCGTCATCGGTGCAACCGCAGGTCGTACCACCCTGTCCGGTGAGGGTCTGCAGCACAACGACGGCCACTCCCCGATTCTGGCCTCCACCAACCCGGCGTTCAAGATCTACGACCCGGCTTACGGCTACGAGATTGCTCACATCGTGGAGCGCGGTATCGAGCAGATGTACGGTACCAAGGACGAAGACCACAACGTCATGTACTACCTGACCGTGTACAACGAGCCGATTCACCAGCCTGCTGAGCCGGCAAACGTTGACGTTGAGGGCATCATCAAGGGTATCCACAAGATCAGCGAGTCCCCGCTGACCTCCGGCCCCAAGGCACAGCTGCTGGCATCCGGCGTTGCTGTTCCGTGGGCTGAGAAGGCTCAGAAGCTGCTGGCTGAGGACTGGGGCGTCTCCGCAGACCTCTGGTCTGTCACCTCGTGGACCGAGCTGCGCCGCGACGGCGTTGCTGCTGAGGAAGAGGCTCTGCTGAACCCGAACCAGCCCGCTCGCGTTCCTTACGTGACCCAGAAGCTGGCAGGCGCTGCTGGCCCGATCATCGCGACCACCGACTACACCTCGGATGTTCCCGACCAGATTCGCCAGTTCGTGCCGAACGACTTCGCAACCCTGGGTGCCGACGGCTTCGGCTTCGCAGATACCCGCCCGGGTGCACGTCGCTTCTTCCACATCGATGCAGAGTCGGTTGTTGTCCGCACCCTGCAGATGCTGGCAAAGCGCGGCGAGGTTGCAGCAGACGTTCCCGCGAAGGCATTCGCTAAGTACGACCTGCTGAACGTGAACGCTAACTCCGAGCTGGAGCAGCACTAAGCATTTGACTGTAGAACCCCGGTTCTGCGTTAGAAGCTAAACGAAAGCCCCCGGTTGATGATTCATCAACCGGGGGCTTTCGTTTTTAACTCGTGCTTTAACTGAACTAGCCCGGAGGTAACAGCCGTTGCCTCCGGGCTAATTCAATGACTTGTGGGCGTTGGCGAGTTTAGCCGGTGAAGTGGCCGGTCACCTCCGCCAGACGCGCCGGATTCACCAAATCAGGGTGCGTGCCCTCCAGCAGCACCGCACGGAACGACGACGCATGCGCCGACCAACCCGCCGCGTCCAGGTACGGCTGATCCTCGTGCGGCACACCCACCAGCAACACGTCCCCTTCAAAGAACGCCTGCTCAGCACCACGCATCAGTGCCGCCGAAGCACGCATACTACCCAGGCACACGCCCAACTTCTCCTCCGGTAGGTAACCCATCGCCGAACCCGCCCGCTGCAAACGCTCCAGCGTACCCGGCAGGTCAAGCTGCTCATCGGCGGCAGGCTCCGGCAAACCGCCCATACGCAGCAGCGCACGGAAGCTCTCCTGCTCATCCGGCGCAGGCACGCCCTGCCACTGCTCCGAAGGATACGCATCCAACAGGATGACACGCTCAACATGCGCACCCGCAGCCTGCGCCAAAGCCGCCACCTGCACCGCGGCAGTACCGCCCACAGACCAGCCCATCAACGCAAAACGACGCGGCAACGAACGCTCCGCCAGGGTCTTCTCAACCTGAGCCAGGTAGCCCTCAGCCAGCTCCTGCAGGCTCGACGCAAACCCGGCATGCGGGTCAGAGAACGCCTCAGCCTGCACAGCATACACACCCTGCTGAGCCGGAAGATGCGAAAGGTACCCCGCATAACACCAGCCCAAACCACCCGCAGGCGGCAGAATAAACAGCGGCGCGGGAGCCTCGGTAGTATCGGGGACAACGGGCTGCTCACGCTGAGTCACAACGTGTTCGCGCTGAGTCACAACGTGCTCACGCAGCGGCAGAACCGGCGCGAACTCGGCACCCTCGCCACGCTCGCCCGCAATAGACGCCGCCAAAGCCTGCACGGTCGGATGCGCAAACAGCGCACCGATGCTCACGCTCAGACCCAGCTGCTCCTCAACCGCGGCAATCACCTCAAGAGCCGCCAGCGAATGACCACCCGAGGCGAAGAAATCCTCATCCACGCCAAAACGCTCACGACCCAGCACACCCGCAATAATCGAGCACAGCTGCTGCTCCAGCAGACCGTGCGGACCCTCGGCATCAGAAGTCTGCGGGGTCAGGTCCAGGGACGCCAACAACTTGCGATCCGCCTTACCGGAGGGGCTCACCGGCAACGCAGGCAGGGTATGCCACAGGGTCGGAACCATGTAGTCCGGCAGAACCTGCGCACAATGCTCGCGCGCCGCCTCCACCAGCTGCTCGGCACGCTCGGCGGGAACCTCGCCCACCTCCAGCACCGCCGCCAGGGCAGGCTCACGCAGACCGCGGTACAGCAGAGCCACCGAAGCACTCACACCCTCAACCGCGGCAAGAGCCATCTCAATATCGCCCAGCTCCAGGCGCTGACCGCGCACCTTAATCTGATAGTCCGTGCGGCCGCGGTAACCAATGACGGCACGGCCATCGGGAAGAATCTCCCAGCACGCCAAATCGCCCGTACGGTACAGGCGCTGACTCTCACCCTTCAGCAGTGCGAGCGCACCGGCGGGAGCCTGCTCCACGAAAGCCGCCGCGGTCGCCTGCGGGTTGTTCTTGTAGCCGCGCGCCAGCTGCACGCCCGACAGGTGCAGTTCACCCGTCACACCTACCGGCACGGGGTGGCCGGTCGGGTCAAGAATCAGGGTGCCGGTGTTCCAGACGGGCTCGCCAATGGGCACGCTCTCGCGCTGCGGGTCTGTGGAGGTCTCCCAGAAGGTCACGTCCACCGCCGCCTCGGTCGGGCCGTACAGGTTCAGCGGGTATGCGCCCAGGACCTCGCCCGCGGCCTGCACCTGGTCCTTCTGCAGCGCCTCACCCGAGCAGACCACATAGCGCAGGGGCTGCTCTCGATCCTGACCGAAGCCAGCATCAGCCAGGATGCGGCGCGCCGCCGGCGAAGAGGTCAGCGCCGACAGCATGGTCGGCACAAAGTGCACCGCCGTGACGGACTGCTCGGCAATCACGCGCGCCAGGTAGGCGGGGTCGCGGTGACCATCCGGGGCGGCAATGACCACGGCGGCACCCTCGGCGAGAGGCCAGTACAGCTCCCACACGTGCACGTCGAAGGAGATGGGAGTCTTGTGCAGAACGCGGTCGCCCTCCCCCACCGGAATCTGGTGCTGCTGCCAGCGCAGGCGGTTATCAATCGCGCGGTGGCTGATGGCTACGCCCTTGGGCCTGCCCGTGGATCCGGAGGTGAAGAGCACGTAAGCGTCCTCGTCCAGGCCGGTTTTCGTGCCCGGAAGCTCCTCTGCGGCGGGTGCCTGTACAGGTTCCTCGATGGTCAGCTGCGGTAGGGTGTGCTGCGGCAGGTTCGCGTGACGCTGCGGTTCCTGCGGGTTCAGCTCTTCCGCGCTCAGCGGCTGCAGACCGGGGCCGTGCAGCAGCAGGGAACATTCGGCGTCCTCCATCATCACGCCCACACGCTCGGCTGGCAGATCCGGAAGCACCGGCACGTAGGTGGCGCCCGCGTACAGCAGGGCGTACAGCGCCACGTACTGCTCGGCGCCGCGGTGCACACGCAGACCCACCGCATCGGAAGGGCGAACGCCCCAGTCCAGCAGCTGCGCGGCAAGCGCGCGGGCGCGCTCGTCCAGTTCGGCGTAGGTGAGGGCGCGGTCAAAAGCGTAGGCGCGCTCCGACTCGGGGGTGAGCACCTCACCGGGCGCGGGGGCAGAATCCAGCACGGCGAGCGCCTGCGGATGCGCCGCCACCGCGTCACGGAAGCGACCCAGCAGGGTCTTGTACTCCATCGGGTGCTCGGTCAGCGCCGGGGCGGTCAGCTCGCGCAGGGTCGCAAGCTCCGCCTCGGTCGCCAAGCCGAGGTTGTTCAGGGAGGCGCCCTCGCGCTGCGCCTCCGCCGCGTAGGCGGGTAGCCACTCGCTCAGGCGGGCGGCGTGACGTTCCAGCTCCTCAGCGGTGTAGAGCGCCGGGTTCATGTCAATCTCGCAGGAGATGCTGTTGCCGCGGCCGGGCATGCCGCGCAGGGTGAAGGTCGCGTCAGCAACGGGACCGGCAGAGATATTGTGAATACGTGCCATCGGTACCGGCTGTACGGTTCCAGACTCGTCCTTAGAGGGCGCCGCCAGCGGCAGCACCGCGTCAAAGGGCACCACGTTAATCTGCGCACCAAACAGCCTGGACTGGGCATTACGCGCGGTACGCTCGAGGTCTTCCTGACGAGCCAGCGGATGCTCCGCGTTGCGGGCGTACTGCTCCTTCACCGAGTGCAGGGACTCCGCGATGGGGCCGGTCGCCGCAACCTGCACCGGCAGAACGTTCACCGCGGTACAGCCGGTCTGCGCGCTCGCCGTGCCCAGGGCGCGGGTCGCCTCCGGCAGGGTGCGGGCGAACATGCGGTTCATCTGCGGCACACCGAACGAAGCCTGCGGGTAGCCACCCACACGCGCCAGGTACGAGCCGACGGCGGCGGTCGCCAGCACGGGCCAAGAGACGGCGTGCTGCTTTGCCGCATCCAGCAGAGCCCGCTGGGTGGGCGTATCAATGCTGAACGCCAGGCGCACCGCACGCGCCGACGGGGAGGCGGTACGGCCTGCCAGCGAGGTGTCTTCCTGTTCCAGAGCGCCGCTCGCCTCCCAGAAGGCGACGTCTTCGTCACGGGCGGAGGAGGCGGCATCGTCGGCGTCGAGTAGCTGCTGCAGGCTCATGCGGCGGGTTGCCGGAACCGACTGACCGGCGGAGAGGGCACGGTATATCGCGGCGACGCGGGAGAGGCCGTTGAACGCGGCGAATCCGTCGGCAACCACGTGGGAGAAGGAGTGGTAGGCCCAGAGGAACCCGCCGTAACGCACCACTGCGCTGCGCACGGTCACGCCCTCATCGGTGGCGAGGGGCTGGGCGAGCAGGCGCTGTGCCCAGGCGCGCACCGGCGCGGGCAAATCAGAGTCAGGCAGGGCTGATTCGGGCAGCTCAGAGGCGTTCTTCTCCCCCGCCTCCGCGGTGCCGCTCAGCTCGCCATCATCCAGTTCGCCACCATCCACGAGCAGGTCAATACCCGCGAGGAACGCCTCCTCGGGCAGAATCTGCTGGGAGGCGGCACCATCGGCAATGCGGGTGCGCACGCGGAAGCCCTCGTTCTCGCGGTAGAGCTGTTCAAAAGCCTCACGCAGCAGAGCGAGGTCGGTGTCCGCGGGGCATTGCAGAACCTCTGCCGTGTTGTAGCAGGGGTTCGTCGGGTCAATCGCGGCGGCAAAGTAGATGCCGCGTGCGTTGGCGGTCAGCGGCAGCCAGGAGGTTTCGGCCTGCGCGTTCGGTACGGCCTGCGCGGTGTACGAGGTGGAAGCGGTAGTATCAGCTACGCCCATGGTGGCCTCTCAGGTCTGAATCAAGGTCTGGATTAGGGATGATGTGCGTGTGGGGGCTACTCCCCCGCGATTCTCAGCTGAAATCAGCCGAAACGGTGAAAGTAGAACACCGAAAGAACACCCCGGGCACCCGCCTGCAATACCGGCAGGCAGGCACCCGGGGTGCGGTAAGGCTTAGCCCAGGCGGGAGGCGAGGAACTCCACGGTCGGGTTCTCCACCAGCTCGGTGAACTCGATGACGGCGCCCTCGGCAGCCAGGTCATCGAGCAGGGCGAAGGAACCCATCGAATCCAGGCCCAGCGAGAACAGCTCGGTGGTCGGGTCGTCGAACGCTGCCTGCAGGGAATCGGGCTCAACAATGTACTTCGCCAGGATGGGGCGCAGGGTCTCGGTTGCGGACATTTTTCTCCTCTTTGGGGTCGGTCGGGATCGGTCAAAATCCCTCAAAGAAACGGGGCGTAGCCGGCTTAGCCGAAAAGTGCCTAGCCGAAAATTTCGGCCAGTTTGGCGCGCAGCTCGCGGCGAGAAATCTTACCCACGTTCGTGGTGGGCAGCTCCTGCAGAACCTGCACGCGCTCGGGAATCTTGAAGTCGGCGAGCTTCTTCGAGGTGAAGAACTCGTGCATCGTGCGGCGCGGGTTTTCGCCCAGGTCGGCGCCTTCCTTCGGCACAATGACCAGGCCCACGCGCTCGCCCACAGTCTCATCCGGGATACCCAGAACCACGGCGTCAAAAACGTCGGGGTGGGTCAGCGCCAGCTCTTCAATTTCGTCCACGGCAATCTTCTCGCCGTTGCGGTTAATCTGGTCCTTCGCGCGGCCGGTCACCTCAAGGTACTTGCCGGCGACCAAGCGCACAATGTCGCCGGTGCGGTAGAAGCCGTCCTCGGTGAAGCCGTAGCGGTTCGCGTTCTCCTCCAGGTAGTAGCCGCGAATCGTGTACGGGCCGCGGGTGAGCAGGTGGCCGCTCTCGCCGCGCTTGACCGGCTGGTCCTGATCGTCAACGATCAGGATTTCGTCGTCGGGGCTAATCGGGTAACCCTGGGTTCGCAGGCGTAGCTCAATCATGTCGGTCGAGCGGGTGTAGTTCACCAGGCCCTCAGCCATGCCGAACACCTGCTGAACGGTGCAGCCGAGCACCGACTCAATCTTGCCCGCAACCGCCGGTGCCAGCTTCGAGCCGCCCACCTGCAGGGTCTGCAGGGACGGCAGGGACACGCCGCGCTTCTCCGCGGAGGCGACCCACGCCTGAGCCAGCGGCGGCACCAGCGCGGAGGTGGTCACACCCTCCATCTCAATGAGGTGGAACGCGGTCTGCGGGGACGGATCCGCCGCGAACACGAGCTTGCCGGAGGCGCACATGACGCCCAGAATACCGGGCGAGCTCATCGTGAAGTTGTGCGCGGCGGGCAGCACCACGAGCATGGTCGTGTTGTTGTTCAGCTTGCAGATATCGACCGAGCCGCGCACCGAGTACAGGTAGGCGGCGTGGGTGCGGGGAATCAGCTTCGAAATGCCGGTCGTACCGCCGGAGAGCTGCAGGAACGCCACCTGCTCGCTCGCGAGGGTCTTCTCGGTGTTCTGGATGACGCCGGGCACGAACTCTTCGGCGAGCTCCTCTTCGGTCAGCGGGGTCAGCGGCTCCGCAACATCAATAGCAACCGGCGGCTCCAGGGAGTTCTTGCGCAGCTCGGCGGCAACGTCCTCGTGCAGTGCAATGAAATCCGCGCCGGGGGTCAGCGAAGAGAACACGTGCGCCGCCGCATCGGTGCGGGTCGCGAAGTGCACGAGCTCGGTGGTGCGGTGCTGCGGCAGGCAGAATACCGGCAGCGCAGCTGCCCAGAAAATACCCAGCAGGTACACCAGGTACTCGGCGGTGTTACCCAGCTGCAGCAGCACACGGTCACCGGGCTGCACGCCAGCCTGAACGAGGCGCGCCGCAGCGGCACGACCTGCCGCCTCCAGCTCACCGTAGGAGAGGCGAATCTGCTGGGGCTTACCGTTCTCATCGAGCTGCGCGTGCGAAAGCGCCACCAGCGCCGGGAAGTGCGGCTTAGCGCGGCAAGCATCGAGCAGGAACTCGGGGATGGTCTGGTCAATCCAGTAGCCGGCTTCGCGGTACTTCGCGGCAAAAGACTCGGGGATGAGCGGTGTGGGGGCCAGGGGGCTACGTTCTACGGTCATCTTCTCTCGATTTCTGTGTTTCGGTCTTTAGGGTGTTCTCTACGATGAGCACGATGCGGGACGGGGCTGTCTTTACGAGGGTGCAGCCCTACGCGGCTTGTCGCAGGTCTTCCTCGCGGGCCTGCTCGCTGCGTTCAATATTCCGCTGATGAGCATCAATGATACGTTCCAGGGCCGGCACAATGGCACCGCGCCAGCACGCATAATCGTGACCACCGTTGAAGGTCGTGCAACGCGCATTTTCCAGGCCCAGCTTTTCCAGGCGCGCCTTCAACTCACGGTGAGGCGGTACCAGAATCCACTCCTGCTCCCCCACCTCAATCTCAAGGTACAGGTGGCGCAGACGGTCAATCTCACCCGCCGCCTCCAGCTTGTCCAGGCGGTCCATGACCTGCGGCTGCCACAGTGACGAGGACTGCGCAATCGCGCCGCCAAACGCCTCCGGGCGGCTCAGAACCGCTAGCAGGGAGGACAGACCACCCAGCGACTGGCCGTTAATCACAATGTTCTGCGGGTCGGTCTTAATGCCGTGCACCGCCTCCAGGTGCGGGAACGCAATATCCACCAGGTAGTCGGCAATCGGGTTGTCGCCGTTCAGTTCCTTCCAGCGGTTCTCACGGCCGCCAGAGTGCAGGAAGAACACGTGCATCGCCGGAATACGGCCCGCCTCGTGGGCGCGGTTGAGGGTGCGCTCCATGCCCTGGCTGAACCACATCTCACCATCAAATTGGATGAACAGCGGCGCGTCCGGGGCGGGGTCGCCCACGCGGCCGAGTACGTACTGGTGGCCGTCAGAGGTCTGCATCCACTCGGGGGCGGGCAGCGCGTCAATCTCTTCCTGAGTCAGGATGAACTCCTGCACCGGCGCGTGCTCAAGCTGCACCACACCCATGCATCGACCGACGCGGTTGCACACGGTCTCGGGGTTCAGCGGGTCGCCCTCGCCGGAATCCAGGGCGGCGCGCAGGCGCACCTGGTCGTCGTCGCCCAGCCAGGCGGGACGCTCGCCGGGCAGCGCGGGCAGGAAGTTGTAGGAGGCGCGCCATGTGGTTTCCATCTGCATGCTCAGCTGCCACCAGCCGGTTCCCTCGATGCGGCTCATGAGGGAACGGTCAAGGTTCTTCTCATCGGTGAGGCGGTTGATGAACATGAGCACCTGCTCCGCCTGCTCATTGTGGTACAGGAAGGTAACAATGCGCTCGTTCTCGTTGACGGTGCCGTCTTCGCGGTGCACCGGCTCAATAATCGGGGTGCCCTCGGAGACAACCTCAACGATGCGGGCGTTCAGCTCCTCACAGCTGACCGCCTCGGCAATCAGGGAGGTAATGAGGGGGCTATCCACGCGCGGCGCAGGTACGGGGCGCGGGGTCTTGGGAGGGGTCGGACGAACCTGCTGTGCGGAGGCCTTCTCGGCGGCCTGCGGGGTGGCGGTCAGCGTGGTGTCCGCCGGGGCGGTGTCAGTCTGCGTGGTGGTTGCGCTCTCCATGGTGCTTTCGGATTCGGGGTCGTGCGGTCCCTGTCCATGCCTCCTCATCGGTGATACTGCGCGTGAGCAACGTAGCGTGATGTAGTACTCCTTTAGCGGTGAGGAGGAACGTCAATATTGGTTAGCCTCCCCTACCTCACTCTATGGTATCCCTAACCCAAACCTGAGCGAAATAGCGAACAAAAATATGACGTCATCTGAAAGAGAAAAACGCCCCGAAAGAGCCGCGGGGGCAATCGCATAGGGCACAGAAACAAATAAGGCACCGAGACCGTGCATCAAACGCAACAATGTACGCCTCATGCGGCAGTCTCGGTGCCTTACTCAGGGGATTCCCATGAGAGATGGAACCTACCCAGTGCTCGGGTCCGTTCATGCGTCAAAGACGGGCGAGCACCGGGTAGGCGCCCTACGCGCGGGGGATCCTGGGTCCCTCAGATCCTCTCGCTAGCTGCAGAGCGCAATGCCCGGCTTTTCCTCCCGTATAGATACGGGTGGCGCCAACTCCCACGCGGCTTAGGGGCGAAAACTATTCGCTTTCGCGGGCCGCCGAAATAGCGTCGGCGGCGATATGGATGTCCTGGTGTTCCTTCGGAATCACCAAAGGAGTTCCAGTACACGGATCAGGAATAATGATCGATTGAAGATCAAAAACTTCCTGAATTAGTTCCGGTGTAATTATTGCACGAGGATCACCTTGAGCGATAATCCGTCCCTGCTTCATTAACACAACATGAGTAGCATACCTGAAAGCGAGGTTCAGGTCATGCAACACCACGGCAACAGTTCGACCCTCGGCGTGCAATTTCTTGGTCAGGTTCAGCACTTCAATCTGGTGGGTGATGTCCAGATAGGTCGTCGGCTCATCGAGCAGAATCAGCGGGGTCTGCTGCGCGAGGGTCATGGCGATCCACACGCGCTGACGCTGACCGCCCGAGAGCGCCTCAATCGGACGCTCCGCAAGCTCCAGGACGTTCGCGGCCTTCATCGCCTCCACGCAGGCCCGCTCGTCCTCCTCGGACCAGGAACGCAGCAGCGATTGGTGCGGGTAACGTCCGCGCGCCACCACGTCCGCCACGGTCACGCCGCTGGGCGCCTCGGGGGTCTGCGGGAGCATCGCCAGAATCTTGGCGATGGCGCGGGACTTCATCTGCGGCAGCGGCGTGCCATCCAGGCGCACCTCGCCTTCCTTCAGCGGATTCACGCGGGCCAGAGCCTTCAGGGTCGTCGATTTACCGCAGGCATTCGGGCCCAGGATAACGGTCAGCTCACCCTCGGGAACCTGAAAGTCCACCCCGTTGAGCACCGTGTGCTCGCCGTAGGCCACCACCATCTGCTCGCCTTCAAGGCGGCTGGTCACGCTAGTCTTCGTGCTCACTAGCTCCTCGTCCTTTCACGATAAATCAGATAAATCAGGTAGAGACCGCCAATAGCGCCAGTCACCACACCCACCTGAATGATGCGGCCCGGAATAGCGAATCGACCGATGAGGTCGGAACCGAGCACCATGAGCGCACCCATGAGCGCCGAGGAGGTGAAACCCACCCCGCCGATGCGTCCCAGGCTCTTCGCGATGTGCGGCGCGGCCAGGGCCACGAAGGCGATGGGTCCGGTCGTCGCGGTCGCCAATGAGACCAAAAGCACACCGATGAAGAGGGCTGCGACGCGGTAGGAGTTCACGCTCACACCCAGGCCGGAGGCCACCTGATCACCAAAACGAATGGCTCCCAGCGGGCGAACCAGCATCAGCAGCAACGGAGTCACGACCAGCAGCAGGCCCAGCAGCGAGTACGTGCGCTCCCAGGTCATATCGTTCAGCGAGCCGGCCAGCCACGAGGCCGCCGTCTGCGCCTGCGTCAGGGAGGCGCGCACGACCAGCAGCGCATTGAAGGCCGCCAGGGTCGAACCCACGCCGATACCCACCAGCACCAGGCGGAAACCGTGCAGACCCGTATTGCGCGTCATCAGCCACACCAGAATCGAGGTCGCCAGGCCGCCAATCACCGCGCCCAGCGCCACCTCCACGGGCCCGGAGTTGAACACAATAATCTGCAGCAGGGCACCGGTCGCGGCGCCGTTCGTGAAACCGATAATATCCGGCGAGCCCAGGGCGTTACCCGAAATCACCTGGAAGATCGAACCAGAAAGGCCCAGCGCGGCACCCACCAGAAGGGCCGCCACGATGCGCGCCGCACGCTGCTGGGCAAAGGTTACCGCAATCGGCTTGCCCTCACCCAGCAGCGCCGGGATGACCTTCTCGGAGGCGAGCTTGTAATCGCCCTGCAACATGCCCCAGAAGGCCAGCGAAGCGATAGCCGCCACCAGGATTACGTTCAGGATGACCACGCGCCACGGAATCTGCGCGCTGAGCGGCCCGCGCACGGTCAGAACGGGACGACCGCCCAGGTCGCGACCGCGGCGGGGATACCCCGCCCCGGCAGCCGCGGAAACAGTAGCCGAGGAAAAAGTCGACGCGGAGCGCGCCGAAACAGAACTATTCGACATCAGAGCGCCTCCACCTTACGACGAGTCATCAGGAACAGGAAGACCGGAGCACCAGCCAGGGTCGCCACGATGCCCGCCTGCGTCTCCTGCGGGGCCACCAGCACGCGCGCCAGAATATCCGCGCCTAGTAGCCACACCGGCCCCAGCAGGGCCGAGCCGTAGTTCACCCAGCGCACATCGTTACCGAGCAGGGCGCGCACCACGAACGGCACCGCCAAACCCACAAAGCTGATGGGGCCCACCGCGGCCGTCGCGGCACCGGCCAGCACCGTCACCGACAGCAGGGTCAGGTTCTGCGTGGTACGCACGCTCACGCCCAGGCTCGTGGCCGCCTCCTCGCCCATGCCCAGGGCGTTAATGGCCGGGGCCACCACAAAGGCGATCAGCACGCCCACCGCAATCACGGGGCCAACGGTCGAGACGATATCCATGCCACGACCCTCCAGAGAACCGGAAACCCACAGGCGGAACTCGTTGTACGCATCCTGATTGGCAAGCAGCAGGCCCTGCGCGAGCGCCGACAGCGCGGCAGAAATCGCCACACCCGCCAACGCCAGCTTCACGATCGACCCGTCACGGCCGCGGCCCAGGGTGTACACCAGCATCGCGGCCAGCGCGCCACCAATCGTCGCGGCAATCATGTACTGCCAAATGCCCATCACGCCAAACGCCACCACGGAGCCAATGACGGCCACCGAGGCGCCGGCGTTCACGCCCATCAGGCCGGGCTCGGCCAGCGGGTTGCGGGTCAGGGATTGCATGAGCGAACCCGCAATCGCCAGGGCCGCGCCCACGATAATTCCCACCAGGGTACGCGGAACGCGTTGCTCCATGACGATGGTCCGGGCCTCCTCCGAGGCATTCCCGGTCAACACCCCCACCACCTGATCCGGCGGCAGATTATTCGACCCGAATAGCAACGAGGCAACCACCGCGACCACCAGCAGGAGCGCCAGCAGGGCCAACCAGGCCAGGCGGCGGCCCAGCTTTCGGCCCTGTACCACGGAATCCTTCACGCGGGCCGGGGACGTCGTCATCTCGTGCGGAGCGGGCCTGGGCGATGCACTCTTGACGGTCACATTGCTCCTATAGACATGCTCGATGAGGACAAAAACAGGGGACGCAGGCACGGTGCGTGCCGACGCGAGAAAACGCCGAGGGCGGGAGGGGCACTCCCCCACCCGCCTCCGACGTTCAGAGATATTAGCGCTTACGAATCACCAAGACGGCTGCGGCGGCGACCAGGCTCAGACCCAGAACGATCACGCCGACCCACGGGAATGCGGCGCCGTAGGTCACGGTCTGCACGGTCTTCTCGGCGTTATTCACGCTCGAAGCCGATGCGGATGCCGAGGCCGAAGGCACCGAGGCGCTGCCGCGTGCGGGGGCGCTCGAGGAGGCCGAAGCGCTCGCGGTAGCCTTCACGGTTTCCTTCGGCTCAGCCGATGCGGAAGCAGACTCGGACGAACCGGCCTCCGCGTTCAGGCGGTCGTACTCCTCCTTGGAGATGACGTTGCCCTCGGCATCGGTGTACACGGTCTCGACCTCGCCGTTCGACTCATCGCCCTGTGAGCTCGAGGAGTCCTCGGAGCCAGTGCGGTGCGAGGAAGACTTCGAGGAGTTCGACGAATCGGAGCCGCCCTCGGAGGTCACGGTGAACTCGGGGCTACGGTTGCTGTACGCCTCGGTACCCAGGTACTTGCCGTCCTTATCGTGTTTCTCACCCGTAGCCAGGAATCGCAGGGTGTGAGTGCCGGCGCCAACATCCGGCAGAACGAAGGAGCCGGAGACGTTACCGTTGCCATCGCTCATCTGCTGGTGCACCACGCAGGCGCCCTGAGCCGCATCGGAGGGGCACAGGTTGCCGTCGTCAACCTTCACCGACACCTGGGTGTTCGCGGGGAAACCGCTCAGGGTAAAGGAAATCACGCCGTGCTCGCTCACGGAGGAGGAGACGGTCGAGGAGGTACCGGGGGTGGAAGCCTTCGCGCCGCCCGGGGGCAGGGCGGAGGCGCTACCCATTCCCAGGCCCAGGGCCAGGGAGGCCGCGGCGCAGGCGGTCAGGGCTTTGCGGGTGAAGGGTGCCTTCGAGGAGGCAGCCGAAAAAGGTGCACGCATGGTGGTCCTTTCACATTTTTCCGGGGCGGCCGGCGGTCCCGTTGCCGGGCGCCCCGTTGGTTCTGGTCCGGCTCCGCCGCGTTCATTCTCGAAAAAAGGCGGCGGAGGTCGGGTGAGCCCTATCGGGAGCGGTCCCGGGCTCTTGGGGGGGTTACTTGTTCGTGCGTCGGCTGGTCAGCGCCAGGGCCAGAATCACCAGGCCGGCCGCGGAGAGCAGCAGATTATTCGCGTTGTTGACGAACCACTTGGTCGCGCCGGTCAGCTCGGTGCCCTCAACGGTCGGGCCCTGAGCGGTCAGGGCCGTGGGGCTGGCTGAGGCGCTGGTGGTCGAACGCGGCGAGGCGGAAGGCGAGCTGGTAGCCTTGGCGGTCGCCTTAGCCTCGGGCTTCGCGGCGGTGCTTTGGGGAGCTTTTTCCTTCGCTTTGGCCTGCACGCGGTTCACGACGGTCTCGGCGGGGGTGACCACCGTGGCGAGCGTCGGCTCTGCCTCGTAGGATCCCAGGTCGTCATCGGATGCGTCCTCGCGGGGTGCCGCGGCACGCTCGACGGTCATGTCGGCAAAGCCGAGCACGGCATTCTCGGCGCCCTGGTTACCGTTGTGCACGACCACGCGATAGGTTGCCGATGGCATGGTCTCGCTGGTTTCGTAGCTGAAGCTGCGGTTATCGTCCAGGCGCTTCCAGCCGGAGGCGTACAGCGCCTGCGGGGAATCCCCCAGGTAGGTTGCGGCGTACACCCAGGTGCCCGGTTCCGCGCCCGGAACGGTCACGGTCACGGTGGAGCCATCGCGGCGCACCTGCACGCCCTTGCCGTCGGTCAGCGCGGTCGCGTGAATCGCTTCGGGTGCCTCGGTGGGCTTGTACTCGGGGGCGGTGTCGCTGAGCTTAATCTTCTGTCGAATAGACACACTACGGTCGTAGTTATTATCCTGCTCATCCGCTCCGCCCAGGGAGCCCGAGAGGACCTGCACGTTGTGCTCGGAATTTTCGGTAGCCCAGCCTGCGTTAGCCAGTTCTTCAGCACTCAGACCGGTGTTTTCGGTGGTGGGCAGGGGAACCTCAACCTCGAAGGTGCCGTCTTCATTAGCGATTGCCATGAAGTTCGCGGGCGAGTTTCCGCCCTTCTTGGTCAGGGGGTTAATGGCCTGGTGAGCCTCATCGGGGCGGGCGTCCAGGAACTTGACCGCAAATACGGCACCGCGGCCGGGGGCATTACTCACGAAGCCTTCACCGCGCACCACAAGCTTGCCTTCGCGCCACTTTTCGGTGGAGATGGTCACGGTCGCCTTCACGGGGTTCGCGGGCTTGGAGTCGGTGGACTTCGGTGACGCGGAGGTGGGGCTCGGCGCAACAGACTGGGTGGGGTCCGCGGTCTTGCTGGGCTCGGCACTGGGGGTGGCCGAGGGGCTGGCCGCCGGATCCGAGGCGATTCCAATCGGCAGTTTGGAATCCGCGAATGCGGTCGGTGCCGTCAGGGCCGCACCGGGAGCCACGAGCGCGCCGGCAAGCGCAACGACAGCGCCGTACCGTGCGGCGGCACGGGCGGGGCGGTGATCGGTCATGGTGGTTGTTCCTTGCGAGGTGGTGAGTCGTGCAAGCTTCCCGCAGCGACCGGGCCGCTACGGGAAGCCAGAGGGGGGGGTGAGGGCTTAGAGGGGCAGGGCCTTCTTGACGTCCTCGATAATGCCGTTGAGCAGCAGCGGGCCGCCGGTGGAGGTCCACTTGGAGCCGTCCACGAGAATCACGTGGTCGTCCTTGACTGCCTTCAGGTTGGTGAAGCCGGAGGTTTCCTTCGCCTTATTCAGTGCTTCTTCGGCGCCCTGCAGACCTGCGGTACCCTGTGCGTTCGGGTTCTTCTGGCTTGCGCCGCCGAGGGTGCCGAGGAACATGTAGTCCGCGTCGATGGTTGCCAGGTTCTCCAGAGAGACCGGTTCGGAGTGGCCCTGGCCGTTGCGGTCCTGCGCCTCGGGGCGCTTGAGGCCCAGGTCGTTGAGTACCTGGCCGGCGGGCAGTTCCTTGAGGATCAGGGCGGGGCCGTTGCCCGCCCAGCGCACGATGGAGAAGGTCTTGTCGCCGTACTTGGGGGCCAGCTGCTCCTTCAGTGCCGCTGCGCTTGCCTCGTAGGCCTTGATGACCTCTTCACCCTTGTCGACCATGTTCATCGCGTTCGCAACGTTGCGGAAGTTGATGCGCCAGTCGCCGCCGGCGTAGCCGCAGTAGACCACGGGGGCGATCTTCTTGAGGGTTTCAAAGGCCTCAGAGCGCTTATCCACGCCGGTGGAGTCGACCAGGATTAGGTCGGGGTCGAGGTTGCCGATCTGTTCGTAGTTCACCTGGGCAACGGTGCCGATAATCTGAACGTCCTTGGCGCGGTCGGCGAGGTAGTTGGGTACGCCGGACTGGCCGCGGCCGGAGACGGAACCGGCGGGAGTCACACCCAGGGCCAGCAGGCCGTCGAGGGTCGGCTCGGAGAGCACGATGACCTTCTTGGGGTTGGCGGGAACCTCAACCTTTTCGTCATCGACGTCCTGGATGGTGCGGGTGCCACCGGAGTTCGAGTCGCCCGATGCGGAGCCACCGGAGGTGGTGGTCGTGGTGGTCTCGCTGCTGCAGGCCGCGAGGGCGAGGGCAGCGGAGGATGCGAGGGCCAGGCCGAAGAAGGCGCGGCGGTTAACGCCCGATGCGCCCTGGTTCTCGGGGTCGGTCAGCTCGGAACGGTTGAAAGACATAGTTCTCCCTAGATATCACTAAACTATACCTAACCTTACAGATATCTGAGTGCCACTTCAAGATATTCAGAGTCTCGCATACATTCCCGGCGTAACGACCCGCCCTATCGCGGATTTTCAAGGTTTTTACTTTTCATATATTTGTCATAATTTTGCTGACAGAGTGTCAAAATAATCGAGCGAGCGCGTAGACGTACCTCTCCCCGCCCCTTTACAACGCGCAAACGCCCCGCCGCGGGGTTCGCGACGGGGCGTCTCCCCACGACGGGGCACACGTGGTTTCGGTGATGCCTTCTAGGTACGAGCGGGGTGCGCGGGCTCCGGGGTTCCGCCATCGGCGAGGGCCGCTAGTGGCCGCAACCGCATCCGGTCTTGGAACGCTGCACCGAGGCGGCCGCGGCGCGCAGGGAGGCGATGGCCGCCTCCGGACCGCCGAGCGCCTCATCCACACCGTAGACCGAGCTACCGGCCACGAAGCAGGTCGCACCCGCCTCGGCCGCACGCAGAATGGTCTCCTTGGTGATGCCGCCGTCCACCTGCACGGTCACCGGCAGGTTCGCGCCCTCAATCGCCTTGGCGGCGCGGGCAATCTTCGGCAGGGTCACCTCCAGGAAGGCCTGGCCGCCGAAGCCGGGCTCCACGGTCATGATCAGCAGCATGTCCAGCTCGCTGAGCATGTCCAGGTAGGGTTCCACGGCGGTCGCGGGGCGCAGCGCCATGCCGGCCTTCGCGCCCTCGGCACGCAGGGTGCGCGCCAGCTTGATGGGGGCAATCGCGGCCTCCGCGTGGAATGTCACCGACTCGCAACCCATGCTGGCGTACTGGGGGGCCCAACGGTCGGCGTCTTCAATCATCAGGTGCACGTCGAACGGCACCGGCGATACCTCGCGCAGACGCTTGACCACCGGCGGGCCCCAGGTGAGGTTCGGCACGAAGTGGTTGTCCATCACGTCAATATGCGCGGCGTCGGCGGTCGCGATGCGTTCGAGCTCGCGCTGCAGGTTCGCGAAATCCGCCGAGAGAATCGACGGGTTAATGGCAATGCCCATTGTGTTGTCCTTACGTTGCACTCCCCCGCGCTCGGCCCGCGCTCCGGGGAATGGAGCATGGGCCGGGCGGGGCGAGTGACGGTCTAATTTTGCGCGGGTTCGGGTCTGCAATTCCGGATCTGCGGGATTGAAACGCCC
Source organism: Rothia mucilaginosa (assembly GCF_001061665.1). Lineage (GTDB taxonomy): Bacteria > Actinomycetota > Actinomycetes > Actinomycetales > Micrococcaceae > Rothia > Rothia mucilaginosa_A. The sequence goes on from NZ_JVSP01000007.1 coordinate 45,546, forward strand.
AGGTTTACGCCCGAGGCTTCCGGAGCCTAGTTCTTGCGCAGCAGGGCCAGGAACATGGCGTCGGTCCCGTGCACGTGCGGCCACAGCTGAGCGGTGGTCGCCGAGGCGTTCACGACCGGGGCACCCTTCTTGACCTTGATTTCGGGGGTGTGGCCGGGGTCCTTCTCCCCCGCCAGCACGCTCACGGGCTCGCCGTTCGGGCCTTCCGTGTGCAGGGCGACTTCGCGCAGTGCGGCGGCGGAGTCGAGCAGGCTCACCGCGCCGCTTTCGAGCACCTCGGCCACGATGTTCTGAGTCTCTGCCGCGTGCGGGGAACAGGTCACGTAGGCGATCACGCCGCCGGGGCGGGTCACGCTGATGGCCGCATCCAGGAGCTGACGCTGTAGGGGCAGCAGCTCGGCAATATCGCGCGGGGACTTGCGCCAGCGCGCCTCTGGACGGCGGCGCAGGGCGCCCAGGCCGGAGCAGGGCACATCCACCATCACGCGGTCGAAGAGCTGGTCGGGCTCAATGGATCCGGGCAGGTTGGAGGCGTTCTTGCGCAGGGTCTCGCGGATCTGGCGGCCATCGCCGGTGAGTACCGTGTAGCTGTCCTCGGGCAGGGGGCGCAGGGAGCCTTCCACTAGCTGCGCGCGGTGCGGTGCCGCCTCGTTGGCGACCAGGGATGCGCCGCGCTGAATACCGAGCGCGCCGAGGAGCGCCGCCTTACCGCCGGGGCCGGCGCACAGGTCGAGCCATGCGGTGTCGGGGCCGTCCAGGGGGGCTGCGGCGAGCGCGCGTGCCACCAGCTGGGAGCCGGCATCCTGGGCGCGGACGGTGCCTTCACGTACGGATTCCAGGCGTGCCAAGTCGCCGGAGGCGTACAGCGCCGAGTCCTCGACCAGTTCGCCGTCCACGGCGCCCTGTTCGCGTGCCTCGTCGAGGCTACCCAGGCCGGGCAGCGCAACCAGGTTCACCACCGGGGCGAGGTTGTCCGCTTCGAGCAGCTGCTCAATTTCGGAGGCGGGGCGGCCGTGCGCGACGAGTGCCTGGCGCATGGAACGCACAATCCAGGCGGGGTGCGAGGCGAGCAGCGCCATGCGCTCGGTGTCGTCCTTGGCCTCCTCGATGATGAGTTCGTACCATTCTTCGGGGGTTCGCTCGGAGACGCGGCGGAGCACCGCGTTGATGAAGCTTGCCGGGCCCGACCCGATCTTTTCGCGGGCCAGGGACACGCTCTGGTTCAGCGCCGCGTGGGCGGGAACGCGCATGTTCAGCAGCTGGTGCACGCCCATGCGCAGCACAATCAGGGTGGTGGTGCCGACCTTCTCGAGGGGGCGGTCCACGCAGTGGCGCAGGATCGCGTCGTAGGTGCCCTGGTGGCGTAGCGTGCCGTAGGTCAGCTCTGTGGCGAAGCCCGCGTCGCGGTGGTCGAGGCGGTGGCTACGAATCGCCTTGGGCAGCACGAGGTTCGCGTAGGCGTCGGATTCCGCCACGGAGCGCAGTACGTCGAAGACGGTTGCGCGTGCGGTGTCTGCGGTGCGCGAGCGTGCGGAGGGTGCCGCCGCCGAGAACTCCCGGGCCGACATGGAGCGGCGGTTGCGTTCGTGGCCGCTCTTATTGCGCTGGGAGGTGCCGCCGCCACCGCGTTTGGTGTCCTCGTGCGCGGTCTTGGCACGGCGTTCGGCGCGTTCGACGCTGGTCAGGCCGTCAAAGCGGCGGCCGGTGCGGGATTCTGCGCGGTTCTCATGACGATTTTCGCCGCGCGGCTCGAAGCGCTTCTTGTCGCCGCGGGAGTTGTTATCCCACTTCTGCTGGCGGTTCTGCTCGCCTGCACCCGAGCCATTACCCGAGCCGGAGCGGCGGCGACGCTTACGCTTCGCGCCGCCCTGGCCGCCGCCCTGGTTGAACTTACCCTGACCGCTACCCTGGCTGAACTTGCCGTTGCCGGGCTTACCGGAGTGACCGGGTTTGCCGTGTCCTCCCTGGTAGGGGCGCTTTTCGTTGCTCATGCGAGTACCACCAGGCCTTCCGCCATGTCCTTGCCAGCGCCGCGAGCCCAGGCGGGCGCATCCATCATTTTCTTACCGGCGGGCTGAACCTGTAGCAGCTGCAGGGGGTCGGTACCGGTGCCGACCAGTACCTTCTTCGCGTGTAGACGCACCGCACCGGGTGCGAGGGGGCCGCCGTTTGTCTCGGTCAGGGACTGCACCAGGCGCTCATCGGCAACAGCCAGGCCGCCAATCTTGAATCGGTTTTCGCCCAGTTCGCACCAGGCTCCGGGTTCGGGGGTGACGCCGCGGAAGTGTGCCAGGATCTGTTCGGCGGGTTCGGTCCAGGTGAGGCGGCCGTCGGCGATGCTCATCTTGGAGGCGTAGCTGACCGATTCGTCCTCGACCTGCACGGTGCCGTTCTCGCCCGCTTCGAGGCGTTCGAAGGTGCGTTCAAGCAGCGCGCCGCCGCTGGTTGCGAGGCGCATGAGCACGGTGCCTGCGGTGTCGTCGGCGGCCACGGGGGTGGATTCCTGTTCGAAGGTGGGGCCGGTGTCCAGGCCCTCCTCGAGCAGGAAGGTGGTGGAGAAGATTTCCTGCTCGCCGGCCATGAGGGCGCGCTGCACGGGGGCGGCACCGCGCCAGGCGGGCAGCTTAGAGAAGTGCAGGTTGACCCAGCCGTAGCGCAGGGATTCCAGCGCGGACAGGGGCAGCAGCGCACCGTAGGCAACCACGGCGGCTGCATCGGCGTTCAGCTCTGCGATGGCTGCGGCGGCTTCGTCGTTCCAGCGGTTTGCCTTCACGATGGGCAGGCCGAGCTCCTCGGCGCGCTGCGCGACCGGGGAGGGGGTGAGCACGCGCTTGCGGCCCACGGGGGCGTCTTCGCGGGTGAGCACGCCGACCACGCGCACCTTATCGGAGTTCGCCAGGTAGTCGAGCGGGGGCACGGCAACGTCGGGGGTGCCTGCGTAAATGATATTGAGCATGTGAGCCTACTTTCCGAAGCTACCGAAGGAGGAACCGGCAGAACCTGCACCGAACGCGCCGCCGAAGGCACCGCCCACGCGGGTTGCACGCTCGGTCACGGTCTTCGCGGCGACAGTGTTGTAGTCTGCGGCGCGCAGGGCACGCATCACGCGTCGACGGTCCTCGCCGACCAGGCGGTCGATGAAGAGCTTGCCGTGCAGGTGGTCGGTCTCGTGCTGCAGCATACGGGCGAACAGGCCTTCGCCCTCCAGCACGAGGGGTTCGCCGTGGCGGTCCACGCCGGTCACGCGCGCCCAGTTCTTGCGCGGGGTCGCGGACTTCTGGCCGGGCACGGAGAGGCAGCCTTCGCCACCTTCCTGGTCTTCTTCGCCGACCTCGAGCACGGGGTTGATGATGTAGCCCTCACGGTCGTCAATGCCACCGAAGGTGAAAATCTGCTTGGAGATGCCGATCTGCGGTCCGGCAAGCCCCACGCCGCCCACGTCGTACATGGTTTCCAGCATGTCGTCGATGAGTCGCGCCAGGTCGTCGTCGAAGACGGTGATGGGTTCGCAGACGCTGCGCAGCACCGGGTCGCCCACGGTGCGGATGCTCAGAATGGTCATAGTTCTCCTCTGCCGGCGCCGGGCCGGTCTAATGTGCTAACGGATATTCGGTGGGGTGCCGCGGGGTGCGGCTCTCCCCCATTGTCCCCGAATCGGGGTGGGTAAATCTAGAGGGTGTCGGGCCGAGGTCTCCGGGTTGAGTCTCCGGGTTGAGTCTCCGGGTTGAGTCCCCGGGAGGAGTCTCCGAGCCGGACCCCCGGGCCGGTCGTCGCCGCGGGAGCTGAGCGGAGCGGCCGGGGGTTCGTTCCGGTCGGCCCTGCCTCGTGATGCTACGCGGCGGAGCGTCGCTCGGTGGGCGGCGGCACCACGGGCATGAGCGCGGGATCCTCGAATTCCTGCACCTGACGGTCGAATTCCCAGACGCGGCGCAGGGCGCAGAACTTGTACCAGTTGCGTTCGAGGATGGCGGGGTTCGCCTGCTGTGGCAGAACCTGCGTCTCACCGAGGGCCACGCCCATGAGCACGGGCGCGTCCCCGTACTTCCAGGGTTCCCAGGTGCCGGCGTCGGGGTCGACGAGGGATTCTTCGGCTTTGAGGCCGGCGACGAGCTGCATGACGACCTTCTCGTCGAGCGCTTTGACGCGGCCGCGCTTGTCGGTGCCCTTGGTTTTGTAGTCGATGATGCAGGTGCGGCCCGCAATTTCTGCAACGAGGTCGAGGGTGCCAGCGTAGCCGACGGTGTCGTTCCAGATGGTGATTTCGGCGGCGAGGGGGCGGGGGTTGAAGGCTTCCCACCACTCGTCGAAGCGGTCGGCGTAGGCTTGCTCGCCGTTAGCGATGAGCAGCTCGCGGCATCCGGCGACGTCGTGGTCACGTCCCATGGCGCGCAGGGCGACGTTTTCGGCGTAGTTGTGCACACGGTCGCCTCGGGCGGCGGCTGCGTCGCGGTATCGTTCGGAGGCGTTGGCGGCGTCGCGGATAATGGCGAACTTGAGGCCGTGGGATCCGGAGGCGCGGTAGGCGCGCTGGTCTTCGAGTGCGGCCTTGGCGGCCATGTATCCGTGCCAGCCGCTCAGGTCGGTGGCGTGCTGGCCGATGACGGTGGTAATGGAGGGCACGAGCAGTTCTCCCCCGCGCTTGCGGGAGTACATTCGTCCGTAGTCGGTGGAGGTTGCGAGTTCGGGTGATGTCACGGGGGTACCTCGTTCGTGGTGGGGCCGTGTCGGGGTTGGCGTTCCCTCGGCGGGGCGACCGAGCGGTCGGCGGGGTTTCGGAGCCTTTGTGGAGGGTGTGCCGGGGTGGACACAATAAAACCCCCGTTCCTTGAAACGGGGGTTCTTTGGTGCGTGATACTGGGTTCGAACCAGTGACCTCTTCGGTGTGAACGAAGCGCGCTACCACTGCGCCAATCACGCTTACGGATAAGACTATACCGACGGTTTGAGGGGAGGTCAAATTGAGGAACCAACTTTTTTGAAAAACTTTGCCGCCCTCTCCCATCGGAACGGCACCGCAGAGCCAGAGAGTTCTAACGAATAAAGACATAAACAAAAAAGCCTGGCTTCCGAAGAAACCAGGCTTTTTCCTAGTGTGATCCCAACCGGTTTGTATGGTGATGAGGGCGCATAATGCCGAGCGCGCGAGGGAATTCATGATGCGTCCGAATGCCGCGACGTAAGGAGCGGCGCCGTGAGAGGCTCACGGCGGCACCATAGAATCTAAAAGGTCTTCCGACGGATACAGACATAAACAAAGAAGCCTGGCTTCCGAAGAAACCAGGCTTTTTTCCTAGTGTGACCCCAACCGGTTTGTAACGGTGACGGAGGGGCATGATGCCGAGCGTGCGAGGAAATCCATCATGCCCCGGAGTGCCGCGACGTAAGGAGCGGCGCCGTGAGAGGCTCACGGCGGCACCGCAGAGCCAGAGAGTTCTAACGAATAAAGACATAAACAAAGAAGCCTGGCTTCCGAAGAAACCAGGCTTCTTTCCTAGTGTGACCCCAACCGGATTTGAACCGGTGTTGCCGCCGTGAGAGGGCGGAGTACTAGGCCGCTATACGATGGGGCCGCAACCTCCAGATGGAGGTTAGCTGGGATACCAGGACTCGAACCTAGAACAAAGGAACCAGAAACCTTCGTGTTGCCAATTACACCATATCCCATTACTCTATTGAGTTACCGTTCCGCCTTTCGCCTTTCGGCTCATCACCGGAACGAGTAATAACTATACGGGGCTTTCGGGGGGCACGCAAGCCAAAATATGGTAACCTGCCTCACACTCTCACCCTAGTATCCGCTACTTCCGCAGAATTCCGGGGTTTTTGGGGTCAAAAAATTCTTTAAAAAACCTCAAAGAGAGGGCTCTGGAGCCAATTTTAGCCCCTCAAAGCAGTCGAAGGAGGGTCCAGAACGCAGTTTCCGCCCCTCCCCCGCACGATTTGCCCACCAAAATTTTTGAAGATTTTTTGAATCCCTGCCACTACCTAGAAATCAGCTCAAGGTATCCGATTCGGAAAACACCTCGGACAAGCTAGAGGGTTAGTGCGGGATTGACCGGCACAGAATTACCGCATCCCGCGCCCCCGCTTCAACGCCTCGCCATTCTCCAGGGATTTCACTTCCACCCGCCCCCACCCCTCGCAGATTTATTCACTAAGACACAAAACTTTTGGAGACAACGAAAAAGCCCCGAGGCGAACCTCGGGGCTTTCAGTGGAGCGGTTGACGAGACTTGAACTCGCGACATCCACCTTGGCAAGGTGGTGCTCTACCAACTGAGCTACAACCGCATGTTTTCGCTTCAAACTTTGTTTGTCGCGGCAACGGATATAACTATACGGATACCGAACAGAGTGTGCAACCCAAAGCTTTCTCCTCTGCGCATCCCAGGCCCCAAAATTTACGCATAAAAATGCATTGACAAGCGAATATAGATGGATTATCCATCACAAAAATTTTTCTTTGACCAACAAAAATTCCCCCTCCCGGCGGAGGGTTTCCCGGAAGATATTCCGGTAAACCCTCCGTCAAGAGGGGGAATGTTTAGCATTACGAGCATGCCGAGTATCCGGCCGCTCAGGCAGGTGTCAGGAGGCGCTAGTCGCCGCCGCCCGAATCGCCGCCGCCCGAATCGCCGCCTCCGGAGTCCGAGCTGCTGTAGTCGGAGCTACTTGAGCCGGAGTCGAAGTCGCCGGCGTAGGGGTCGGGGCCCGGGTCCACGAAGTCATCTTTGTCATCCTCTTCACGCGAGGAATCCGAAGAGTCCGAAGAATCCGAAGTGTCTACGCCGTCAGACGAGGAGCTACTGACGTCGCCACCGCGGGCGTGCCGTGCCTGAGCTTCTTGAGCGTTCAGGGCGGCGCGCGCCTCGATGTAGGCGGTCACGTACCCGAAGGCTGCCGCAACGACAACAGCGACCACCATCAAGACGGACTTGTCCATGTTGGCGATGTACAGAATCAGCCAGATAATGCAGGCATTGGTGAGCGCCATGAGGGTGCCCTTGAACAGCGCCTTGCCGATGATGGATTGGTTATTCGGCCGACTCATGGTTAGCCCAGCTCAGCGGCCAGCTTGCGCAGGCGTGCGAGGGAGGAATCTTTGCCCAGGATCTCCATGGACTCGAACAGCGGCGGGGAGATACGCTCGCCGGACACTGCGATGCGCACGGGGCCGAAGGCCAGGCGCGGCTTGATTTCCAGGCCGTCGACGATGGCCGAGCGCAGCGCTGCCTCGATGTTGGCGGCGGTGAAGTCCTCGAGGGGCTCCAGGGCCTCGATGGCGGCGGCCAGCACCTGCGGTGCGGATTCCTTGAGCTGCTTGCGGGCGTCGTCCGCCACGGTAATCTCGTCGTCGCTCTTGAAGAGGAAGGCGAGCAGGCCGGGGGCCTCGCCGAGCAGCTGCATACGCTCCTGGACGAGGGGTGCGGCCTCGGTGAGGACCTGCTCCTGGCGCTCGGTGAGGGTTTCGCCGAGTACGCCTGCAGCCTGCAGGTACGGGATGAGGCGGTCGCGGAAGTCCTTGGGGTCGAGCGCACGGATGTGGTCACCGTTGATGGACTCCGCCTTCTTCACGTCGAAGCGGGCGGGGTTGGCCACAACGTCGTGCACATCGAAGTGCTCGACGAGCTCGTCGATGCTGAAGACGTCCTGGTTTGCGGAGAGGGACCAGCCCAGCAGGGACAGGTAGTTCAGCAGACCTTCCTTGATGAAGCCGGCATCGCGTAGCAGGAAGAGGTTCGACTCGGGGTCGCGCTTGGAGAGCTTCTTGTTGCCCTGACCCATGACGTAGGGCAGGTGGCCGAACTCGGGGATGAAGGTGGTCACGCCGGTGTCGATGAGCGCGCGGTAGAGCGCAATCTGACGCGGGGTGGAGGAGAGCAGGTCCTCGCCGCGCAGCACGTGGGTGATGCCCATGAGCGCGTCGTCCACGGGGTTCACGAAGGGGTACAGCGGGTCACCGTTGGAGCGGACGACCACGTAGTCGGGCACGGTACCGGCCTTAAAGGTGATTTCACCACGAACGAGGTCGTTGAAGGTGATGTCCTCGTCGGGCATACGCAGACGCCACACGGGCTTACGGCCCTCAGCGCGGTAGGCTTCCTTCTGCTCCTCGGTGAGGTTGCGGTCGTAGTTGTCGTAGCCGAGCTGCGGGTCCTGGCCGGCTGCCTTGCGGCGTTCCTTCACCTCGTCGGGGGTGGAGAAGTCCTCGTACACGTAGCCGCCCTCAACGAGCTTTTCGAAGATCTCGTTGTAGATGCCGGCGGTCTTACGCTCGGACTGGCGGTAGGGCTCGTGCGGGCCGCCAACGCCCACGCCTTCGTCCCAGTTGATGCCGAGCCAGTGCAGGGAGTCGAGCACCTGGTTGAACGACTCTTCGGAGTCGCGTGCGGCGTCGGTGTCCTCGATGCGGAAGACGAGCTTACCGCCGGTGTGGCGTGCGTAGGCCCAGTTGAAGAGGGCGGTGCGCACCATTCCCACGTGCGGGGTGCCGGTGGGCGAGGGGCAGAAACGCACGCGGGTGTCTGCGGGGGTGTTGAGTTCGGGACCGTGGTACTCGGTCATGTTGTCTCCTTGACGGTGTGTTCAGGATGGACGGTAGATGGTGTGGGGCGCGGGCGGCTTAGTCGCGCACGCGGGTGACGAGGGAGCCGATGCCTTCGACCTCGACCTCTACTTCGTTGCCGTCGCGCAGCACGCTGACGCCGGCGGGGGTGCCGGTCAGGATGACGTCGCCGGGCAGTAGGGTGAAGATTTCGGAGGCTGCGGCCACCTGTTCGGCCACGGAGTAGTGCATCTCGGAGGTGTTGCCCTCCTGCACGACGTCGCCGTCGACCCAGGTGGTGATGTTCAGCGAGTCGGTGTCCAGGTCGGTTTCAATCCAGGGGCCGAGCGGGGTGGCGCCGTCGAAGCCCTTGGCGCGGGTCCACTGGCGGTCCTCGAGCAGGTCGCGGGCGGTGAGGTCGTTGGCCACGGTGTAGCCGAAGATGACTTCGTGCACGCGCTCGAGCGGCACGGACTTGGCGATACGACCGATAACGACGGCGAGTTCACCTTCTGCACTGACGGCTTCGGAGTACTCGGGCAGGGTCACGGGGTCGCCGGGGCCGATCACGGTGGTGTTGGGCTTGAGGAAGAACTGCGGGGAGGCGGGCGCCTCGGTTCCTGCCCAGTTTGCGATCGCTCCAATCACCTTGGAGCGGGGGATGATCGGGGCGAGCAGACGCACCTGATCGATGGGGTAGGTCGTGCCGGTCGGTTCGACGCCCGAGTAGAAGGGGTCGCCGGCGATGACGCGCAGGGTCTCTTCGCCCGCTTCGCCTTCGACCAGCCCGAAGTGGAGCTCATTATTTACGGTAAATCGTGCAATACGCATACTTTCTAGGGTACCAGCCTTCGAGGGTGTGGGCGGCGGCGCGGAATTGGCAAGGCAGGTTTTAGCCCGGCGGGGTTCAACGCTGTTAGGTTCGGCGGAGTGCGCCTCCCCTCCCCTGTCCTCGCGCTATCAACGCCGCGCGCAATATTCGCTGAGCACAGCACTGACCGGGCACAGCGAATCCCCGCGGGTGCGTTCCGGGTGGGAGCGCATCCCGCGGGGATTTCGCGTGAAAGATTAGATGAGGCGGGTCATCCAGCCGTGGCGGTCCTCAACGGTACCCAGCTGAATACCGACGAGCTCCTCGCGCAGGCTCTTGGAAATCTCACCGAAGTGCTCGGTGGGTGCCGGAATCTCAAAATCCTCGGCCTTGAGCTTGCCGATGGGGGCAATCACTGCTGCGGTACCGCAGGCGAAAATTTCGGTAATGTCGCCGTTGGCCACGCCCTCGCGCCACTCGTTGAGGGTGATGGCGCGCTCCTCCACGGTCATGCCGCGGTCCTTGGCCAGCTGAATCAGCGAGGAGCGGGTCACGCCCTCCAGGATGGTGCCGGTCAGCTCGGGGGTGACGATCTTGTTTTCCTTGCCGAAGATGAAGAACACGTTCATGCCGCCGAGCTCTTCGATGGCGTCGCCGCGGTGCGGATCCTTGAAGATCACCTGCTTGCAGCCGTGCTTTTCACCCTCGGTCTGGGCGATCATGGAGGCCGCGTAGTTACCGCCGCACTTGGCTGCGCCGGTGCCGCCCTCGCCCGCGCGGGCGTAGGTGGTGGAGAGCCAAATGTCCACGGGCTCGGGAGTGCCGAAGTAGTTACCTGCGGGCGAGCCAATCACGTGGTACTGCACGTGGCGGGCCGGGCGAACGCCCAGGAATGCCTCGGTTGCGATCATGAAGGGGCGGAAGTAGAAGGCCTCGCCGTCACCGGTGGGGACCCACGATTCGTCCGCCTTAATCAGCTGGCGCAGGGACTCGATGAAGGTCTCGGCGGGCAGCTGCGGCAGGGAGAGGCGGTGCGCGGAGTTCGCGAAGCGGGCGGCGTTCTTTTCGGGGCGGAAGGTCCACACGGAGCCGTCGGCGTGACGGTAGCCCTTAATGCCCTCGAAGATTTCCTGACCGTAGTGGAAGACGGATGCTGCGGGGTCCAGAACGAGCGGGCCGTAGGGGTGGACTCGGGCGTCGTACCAGGTGCCGCCGGTCTTGTAGTCACCCTCCCAGTCGATGGTGACCATGTGGTCGGTGAAGTAGTCGCCGAAGCCGGGGTTCTTGAGGATTTCTTCGCGGCGTTCGGCGGAGGCGGGTGACTGGTTTGCTTCGTGGCTGAATTCGATGGCCATCGTTCTGCGTTCCTCTTCGTCTAATGCATCATTCTGCGTTCTTCGAGTTCGGTCGCTCTCGCACGGTGGGAGCGGCCGGGGCTGCCTGCGGCCGCTGATGCGCCGGGGTGTGTGCGGTGGGCGCGGTGCCGAGGCAGGTGGTGCATCCGTGGGGACGGTTCGTGCTTTCGAGCAGCGTGGATGCATCAAGGTACGCGGTGGAGGGTATCCACCGCCGAGGAGGTCGGGCGGGTGTGCTCGACTGTTTTAGAGTACCGGAAAGATGCTTTTGCCGCATGTGCACCTTTTACCCCATTCAGGATGTGAACAGGTGGGTTTCGCAGGTCAGGTTCGGCGGGCGGGTTTAAACCTAGCGGCAGTGGATACCTCTCCCCCGCCCGCACAGATATATGTAGCCACGAGCGTGGGCAGACGAGCGCGGGGCAGGCACAGGTAAAGCCCGGAAGGTGCGTTCCTTCCGGGCTTCACTAGCGTAGTTCACGTTTTAGCCGAGCCAGTTTTAGCCGGGCAAGTATTAACCGAGGCGTGCGAGCACGTCCGCGCCAACCCGATCGGTGCCACGCACAGTGGCGCCGTTCTCGCGCATGTCCGCCTCGACGGCGTCCTCGATGCGGGCCGCGGCGGCATCGTAGCCGAGGTGGCGCAGCAGCATCGCGCCGGCGAGGATTGCGGCGGTGGGGTTGGCCTTGTTCTGGCGGGCGATGTCCGGTGCCGAGCCGTGTACGGGCTCGAACATGGAGGGGAACTCGCCGACGGCGTTAATGTTGCCGCTGGCGGCGTAGCCAATACCGCCGGTGACCGCGCCGGCCAGGTCGGTGATGATGTCGCCGAAAAGGTTATCGGTCACGATCACGTCGAAGCGTGCGGGGTCGGTGACCATGAAGATGGTGGTCGCGTCAATGTGCAGGTAGTCGGTCTCAACCTCGGGGAATTCAGCCGCGATTTCGGCGAAGTAGCGGTTGTAGAGGCGACCTGCGTGGGTGAGCACGTTGGTCTTGTGCACGAGGGTGACCTTCTTGCGGCGGGTGGAGGCCAGCTCGAAGGCGTAGCGCACCAGGCGCTCCACGCCGTGCGCGGTGTTGAGGGAGACTTCGGTGGCGATTTCGTGCGGGGTGCCCTGGCGAATCACGCCGCCGTTGCCGATGTAGGGGCCTTCGGTACCTTCACGCACAACGACGAAGTCAATGTTGCCGGGGTTAGCAAGCGGGGAGACTGCGCCGGGGTACAGACGGGAGGGGCGCAGGTTGATGTAGTGGTCGAAGGCGAAGCGCAACTTCAGGAGCATTTCGCGTTCGATGAGGCCGGAGGGAATCTTGCCGCTGCGCGGGTCGGCACCGATGGCACCGAAGAGAATCGCGTCGTGCTTCTTGAGGGATTCCATGGTGGACTCGGGCAGGGTCTCACCGGTTTCGAGCCAGTGCTCGGCGCCGAGCTTGTACTGGGCGGGGTTGACGGTGATGTTTTCGAGCTCGCAGGCGCGGGTGAGGATGCGCTGGGCTTCGGTAATGATTTCGGGGCCGATGCCGTCGCCGGGGATGACGGCGAGGTCGATGCTACGTGCTTCAGTCATGCCTCTACCGTAATACGCGCTCGGGGGCGGGCGGTAGGGTGCGCGGGCGGGTTCTCAGAGTCTGGGCCGTCGGAGTCCGGGTCGTTCCGGGCGGGTGGGAAGACCCGCAGTGTGGCTAACAGGAGGGTTAAAACACTTTTCCCCGGCTGAATCATCAGCCGGGGAAAAGAGATGGTATTTCTACCCCGAGTGGGGTCGAGTACCTAAAACGTTACCGCTAATTATGCGGTGCGCTGGCAGAGGGTAACCTTCACGTAGCCGTTACCACGGGTGCTACGAGCGGTCGGAGCGTTGCCTGCGGAGGTAATGGTACCGCCGGAAACACCGGGAGCAACGTAGGAGCCACCTGCGCCGCCGCCGCCGCCGAGCTGGCCGAAGGAGACGTTCTGGCGGATACCGCTGGGGTTGTTGTTCCACTTCTGGGTCAGAACGATTGCGGAGGAGGAGCTGGAAGCACCGGAGCCACCGCCACCGTAGCCTGCGCCACCACCTGCGGAGATGACCGACTCGTAGCCGTTGAAGTTGAAGCCGATGGACTTGTACTCAAGAGCGTAACCGGTACCGTTGTGGGTACCCTCTTCCTTCTTGGTGCGATCGTTGTTGTCGATCAGGTAGGAGTAGGATGCTACACCGTCGCCACCGTTACCCTTGAAGCCAGAGCCACCCTGGTTACCGGACTTGGAGGACTGGTAAATCTCCTGGTTGTTGGTGGAGTAGAAGCCCAGAACGCCGTTCGGGGACTTGCCGGTGTGCAGAGCGGTCTTGGAACCACCGTTACCACCGATACCGTTTGCGCCACCTTCACCGGCTTCAACGGTTTCGCGGATAGAGCTGTCAGCGTCGTAGATACCGAAGCCTTCAAGACCTGCAGAACCCGATGCACCGTCAGCGGAACCACCGGTGGAACCGAAGATGATGTTGCCGTTGCGCTTTGCGCCGGAAGGCCACTGCCAAGAAGCGGTCACTGCGCCAGGCTCCATGTAGTCGGGGTTGTTGTTAGCGCCACCGTTGTTGATGAAGCCAGCGCCACCGCCGCCACCTGCAACAGCAACGGGGGTGCCGTCGATGACCAGAGCGGAGGAGCCACCACCGGAAGCGGAGTAGGTAATACGCTTCAGGGGGGAGCTAGCGGGCCAAATAGTGTTGACCTGCTGCATGATGCTGGAGGGGACGGGGTTGGGCAGGCTGGAGGAACCGCCGTTACCGTAGCCCTCACCACCCTCAGCTGCAGTCAGGGGGCCGTTACCGATACCACCGGCTGCACCGATGAGCTGAACGGTCTGGCCGGGCTTGACCTCGATGATACCGGCGATCTTAGCACCGGAACCTGCTGCCATATCGTCGTAGTTGGTACCACCGGCACCGCCGACGACCTCGAACTTAATCTTGTCGACTCGCTCGGGAACGGTGAAGGAGGTGGTGCTCTTAGCACCTGCGGAGGTGCCCTCAACGCTGTAAGCAGCGGAGGAAGCCCACTCGCACTCGGTGGAGGAAGCAAAAGCCGGAACAACGGCAGAAGCCGCGACAACCGGAGCAGCCCATGCTGCGCCCGCAACAACCTTGCGGCGAGAAATGTTAGTAGACATATATGTCCTTCGAGAGTGATGTCATTTGAGGAATAAGAGTTATCACCCATCGTCGTGCACGGTGACAATTCACCAAAGCGATTGAGCGAGTGAAGCCGGACAGTATTCCGACCCCGGATGATAACAACATAATGCTGTACCGTTCCGCGTGGGAGCGTCCCACAAGGGGCCTTGGTGCGCCCGATGGGCTCAACCTTCTACACGCCGGGTGACGATACAGGTAAAACTATACCCACCAAATCCAACCCCCGCAATGGTTTTCAATAGAGCCCTGATGAGGGGTTATAACAAAAACCCTCCGTTAAGATTGAAGGTTTTTCAACCCAAATAGGTTACTTAAGAAAGTTTTTAGTGATATACACCTAAATTCAAACCCCATATAACCCCAAACCCTCAAGCGGTGATTGAGAGAAAAATCTGATTTAATGTGGCGAAGCTCATAAATAATCCTGTATTTCAGCGTGTCGCGCACACAGAATCACACACAGACAAAGATATACCCACACACACTATGTGCACGTCAGCGCATTTTGTGGGCCTCCTATACCCGCCGTACTCCCCTCACCCCATCGTTACACTGGACATATGCCCCTCAAGCACACAAAACCCCAGCAGAACCCACAGCACAGCACGGCGGCCGACGAACCCGGCAACTCGGTAACTCGTCACCGCACCCCGCGCGGCGACCTGCCCGCTGACGCCATCACCGCCTCCAGCCGCGTACAAACCTACCTCAGAGACAAACGCGGCTGGATGAACTTCATCGTCGTCGCGCACATGCAGTTCTTCTGCTGCGTACTCTCCGTTGCCTTCATCAACGGCTACGGCTGGATCCCGGTCATCTCCGCGCTCTGCAGCACCACCGCGCTCTACTTCCGCTACCGCTTCCCCTACGGCAGTATCTACGTGGTCATCGCGGCGCTCTGTCTCACCCTCGTGACCCCCTTCCCTGACTCACTCGTCATCACCTGCTACCCGCCGGTCAGCCTCGCCGCCTACCACACCGGCAGGCACTGGACCCGCCGCGCCCGCTTCCGCGCCCTCATTCTCGGCTGGGTCGGCGCACTCGCCGTCACCGTGCAGGCCTCGCTCTCGTTCCTCTACCACTGGGACGACATACCCGCCCGCATCTTCATCTGCCTGATGCTCGGCGTGCTCTGCGGATCCATCTTCACCGTCTTCTGGTTCCTCGGCGACTCCCGCCGCATGCGCGAACTGCGCAGCGAAGAGTTCAAAGAACGCGCCCGCCGCCTCGAATACGAGCAGGAACAGGAACGCCGCCTCGCCGCGCAGGATGAACGCACCCGCATCGCCCGTGAAATGCACGATATCGTGGCGCACTCGCTCTCCAGCATTATTTCTCAAGCAGACGGGGCACGCTACGCCGCCGCGAGCGCCCGCACCGCCCGCGCCCAGCAAACACAACAGGCGCAGCAGGCAGAGCAACAGACCGAACAGGCAGAGCAGCCGGGTCAAGCTCAGCAGGGCACGCCGGATATTGCGGAGCAAACCCTCGAACTCATCGCAGACACCGCACGCGACTCCCTCACGCAGATGCGTTCCCTCCTCGGGCTACTCCGCACCGACGAGGCGACCACCTACGCACCCGTGCCCACCCTCAGCGACGTGCCCGCCCTCGTGGAGCAGAGCCGCCGCGCCGGGCTGCCCGTCACCTTCACCGGAATCACTGGCACCATGGCACGCACCCTACCGCAGGGCGCCGAACTTGCGGCGTACCGAACCGTGCAGGAAGCGCTCACCAACGCCCTCAAGCACTCCCCCGGCGCGGCAACCACCGTCACCATTCACTGGGGTAAGGACGGCCTGCAGTTGCGGGTTCAGAACGGTCCGGTTTCCTCTGCCGCGGCTCAGCACATCGCCCGACCTGTACCCGGTAGCGGTAACGGTCTGCGCGGCATGAGCGAGCGCATCGCCCTCTACCATGGCTCCCTCACCTACGGTCTGCAGCCTGACGGCGGCTGGCTCGTTGAGGCGGCGCTGCCCTACCGCGACCTCTAATACCCGTGCCCTCTACTACCTCGTAATCTAGGATTGAAACTATGTACTCTTCTGCACCACAGATTTCTGCACCACAGACCACCCAGCCGATCCGCGTGATGCTCGTTGACGACCAGCGCCTAGTGCGCGGCGGCTTGAGCATGCTCGTCAACTCCCAGCCGGACCTGCAGGTCGTCATGGAAGCTGATGACGGCCTGGCGGCTATTGACGTTTTTGACCGCATGGTCTCTGAGGGACAGGCGCCGCAGGTCATCCTCATGGATGTGCGCATGCCGCACTGCGACGGCCTGGAGGCGGCGCGCCGTATTCTGGAGCGTGACGGCGAGCGTGAGGTGTCCGAGGAGGAGCGGGTGCGCATTATCATGCTCACGACTTTCGATATTGATGAGTACGTATATTCGGCGGTGCGTGCGGGTGCGAGCGGTTTCTTGTTGAAGGACACCCCGCCGGAGCAGCTGCTGGAGGCGATTCGTACGGTGCACCGCGGCGATGCGGTGATTGCGCCGTCTGCGACTCGCCGCCTGCTGGAGCAGATGATTCCGGTGCTGGACTCCCCCGCTCCTGTTGTTCCTGCCGCTCCTGCTGCTCCTGCCGCTGAGTCTGTTCCTGTTACTCCCTCGGCTGCTGGTTCTAAGCTTCCTAAGGCGACGTTTATTCCGGCTGAGCATGCAAGCTTTGAGCCTGTGCAGGATTATCCGCATCGTGAGTTGATTGAGCAGTTGTCGCCGCGTGAGTTTGAGGTGCTGGGTTTGATTGCGCGCGGCTTGTCGAATGCGGAGATTACGCGGGAGCTGGTGCTTTCGGAGGCGACGGTGAAGACGCATGTGTCGCATGTGTTGGCGAAGTTGGGTGCGCGTGATCGTGTGCAGGCGGTCATTATGGCGTATGAGGCGGGTATCGCCCACTAGCGCTCCCTTATATAAGGACACAGTGAAGCCCCGGCGGGCGCCTCCTGCTTGAGGCACCCTCCGGGGCTCTTTAGTTAAGTAGTTTCTTCTATCTCGTCGATGATTCGTTCAAAGTCGCTCATCAGCTCAGGCAACTTATTCCGGGCGACGTCCCATAGGACAGCAAAATCAACGCTCACATAGCTATGAGAAATGATGTTACGAATAGCAATGAGGTACTGCCATTCAGCCCGTTCATACCGTTCATAATCTTCTGGGTATTTTGAACGAATTCTATTGAGGGTTTCGCCAATAATCTGAAAGCGCATGCAGAGCGCGTCCTGGACTACCCCGTTTGAATCGTCTATCAGGTCTTCATATCGCTCAGGCGTAAAAGCGTAGATACGCTGAGCTGACTCAAGAATCAGAGAGAAGTCATCAAGCGAGCTTTTCATAGCGGCAGATCCACCATGTCCGGTTCTGCTTCCGCATAGATGCGGGGGCGCAGCCGGGTGACCATATCAACGCTGCGGCCGGTCAGCTGTTCAATGCGGTGCTGAGCATCCACCATCTGCATGAACTCGTCAAAAGGGGCTACGCCCGGCATCTGCACCAGAAAATCTAGGTCGCTGGTTTCGGTCAGCTCACCGCGGGCGGCACTGCCAAAGAGTCGGGCACGGCGCACACCAGCGTCACGGAGAATCTGAAGGACCTCCGCTTCATGGGGTAGCGTGTACCCGCGACGCAGATTGGGGTGGCTAGTGCTCATACACCCATCATACGCGCAAAGCCATGCTACAGGTCAGCTCCAAGAATCTGAGAGCACAAGCACAGCAGAATAAAGAGCACGGCAAACTAGAGGACACAGTGAAGCCCCGGCGGGCGCCTCCATGATTGGGGCACCCACCGGGGCGTTACTTTCTCACGCCGAGTATCCGGGCTTGCCGGGTACTGTGACTATGCCGGGTTAGCCGCGCATACCCTCAACCGGAGACATGCGAGCCGAACGAGCCGCCGGCAGAGCCGAAGCGAGCATCGCGGCGAGCACACCCACAACGAGGATGACCACGTACCAGACGTACGGCAGGTCAAGCACGAGCGGGGCGGAAGCGCTCATGGAAGACATAATAATCTGTGCCGAGAGGCTACCAATCACCGCACCGGAAACCATACCGAGCACCACTGCGGCGAGCGTAATCAGAATCGCCTCAATGGAAATCATGCGGCGCAGCTGCTTGCGGGACAGGCCCAGCGAGCGGAGCATCGCGTTCTCACGGCGGCGTTCGTTGACCGACAGGGTCATCGTGTTCGCCACACCAATGATGGAGATAACCACTGCGAGCATGAGCATCACCAGGGTGAAGGTCAGCATAACGGTCAGCAGCTGGTCGTAGGTCTGACGTTCCTGCAGACCACCGGTGAAGGAGCTGTCCGGGCTGGCTCGGTTCAGGTCAGCCTGCAGGGTCGCGTTCTCGCTACTGGTCAGCGGGGATGCCGCGCGCACCAGAACGACGGTGTCGTTACCGGTTGCCTGGCTGGTAACGGTCAGATGTGCCGCCTTCGTCTGAGCTTCCTTGTCACCGCTCGCGATTGCTTCTTCCATGCGCTTCTGAGCTTCCTCAGCGGCGGGGTTGGCAACCTTCTGCGGGTTCTTGGCGTCCTGCAGCTTGGCGGCGGTGGCAGGGTTGACAATCAGCAGATTCTGCTTGGTTGCGGACTTGACGGGCTTGAGTTTCACTTCGCCGAGCGGGCCGTGTGCCTTCAGACGGCTGGACTCATTCAAGCCTGCGGACTTCCAGAGGCCCTGCGGCACGAGCACGGTGTCATCGGCAAGGTTCGAGTTTTCGCCCGGCAGGATTGCCTTCAAATCGGAGGAGCTCAGCGCCACCAGGTCGGAATTCTGGTTGGCGGTCTGTCCCTCGTACTCGACGGTGTAGTCAACCACACCGGCTGCGTAACCGACGGCGGATGCCTGAACGTTCTTAATACCCTTGACCTTGGAGGCGATTTCCTCCGCCTTGGTCACGGTGGAGGCAGCCTCGGACTGGTCATACGAGCTGTACTTTGCCTGCGCAGAAATCGGGTACTGCTGATCCAGGGCCTTGGTCAGCGAGGCGCTCAGCACCGAGTAACCGGTCAGCACAGTCGACACGACCAGGGTACCCACCAGCACGGCACGACCGGTGGAGACGGTGCGCTTGGGCGAACGCAGCGCGTTGGCGAGCGCCAGCTTGCCGGTCTGGGTGCGGGTGACCGTGCCGAGGGCACGTACCAGCGGCGGCAGCACCAGCGGGGTGATGAGGAAGACTGCAATACCGAGTAGCAGTGCGGCCCCCATCATGAGGAGAATGGCCTTATTGCCGGCACCCTCACCGGAACCCTGGTTCTGAGCCAGCATAACCAAGCCGATACCTGCGGCACCGAAGACCAGACCCAGGATCGGGCCGACCTTGCCGGGCTTGCGCACCTCAAGGTTGGTGTGCTCGCTCATCGCGCTAATGGGCGAGATGCGCAGAGCGCTTCGTGCCGGGGAGAGCGACGCCAGAACCGTCACGATGGTGCAGATCAGGGTACTGATAATCACCGGGGTGATTGAGTACGAAATCATGATGGTGGTGAGGTTTGCACCAACCAGCGCGCCAACCGGGTAGGTCAACAGCGCACCGATGAGGGAGAACACCACGCCCACGGTAATGGATTCGATGAGTAGCATCCGTACGAGGGAGCCGCCGCGGGCGCCGAGGGTGCGCAGCAGAGCCAGCTCACGGATGCGCTGGCCGACCAGCACCGCGAAGGTGTTGGAGATGACGAAGGAGGAAACCAGTAGTGCCAGCGCTGCGAAGGCGCCCAGAACCACGCTAATGGAGGTGAAGACCGTGGAGATAGTCTTCTGGTAGTCCTCCAGCAGCTTCTGACCGGTCATGACGCGCGGGTCGTTCTTGGTGTCACCGCTGCTGAGGGTATCCTGCAGGCTCTTGAGCTTGGCGTCGGTTACGCCGTCCTTGAACTTGAGGTAGATGAGGTTCGCGCCAGCCATGTTCCGGTAGCCTGCCGCGGAGCTCTTGTTTTCTGTCTCGGCTGCTTTCAGGGTGGCTTCGCCGAGGCTGGTGCCGCCAATGAAGACAGCCTGATTGGTGGTGGAGCCTTCAAAACCGGGGTCGAACAGGCCGACGACGGTGTATTCGGCGGTCTTATCAGTACCGGGGGCGCTGACGGATTCCACAACGTCGGTACTGGTGACCTTGCCGTTCAGCGAGAGGTTGTGCTTCTTCGCGAAGTAGGTAGAGACCATGATTTCGTGGTCGCTACTGGGGATTTTGCCCTGCACTTTGTACGGGAAGAGACTCGAGTCGGCGGGCAGCTGGTCGTACTGCACCTGGGTTGCCTGGTCGCCGGTGCCGAGCTTACCCGTGACAGCGTACTGTACCCAGTAGCCGGAGAGCAGGTCGCTCTTTTCTACTTTCTGAATCTGGTCACGAGTCAGGTAGATAGAGGTGCTGTCTCTACCGTCGGAGGTTGTAGCGGCGGAGGCGACAACCGCCTCGGCGCGGGAGAGCACGTCACCGACGGAGGAGTTGACGGTCGCCTGCAGCGAGTTGGTGAGCATCATAATGGCCGCGATGAAGAAGGATGAAATCGCGATGCCTATACCCGTGAGGACGTATTTTCCTTTGGAGGCGCGCAGGTTGGAGCGCGCCACCGTGTTCAGTGTGGTTGCCACGGCTTATCGACCTTCCAGCTGTGCCATTGCGCCGAGGACGGCGTCGTAGGTGGGTTCGATCATTTCGCCGGCGACCATGCCGTCCTTGATGAAGACCACGCGGTCTGCGTAGGAGGCGGCGTTTGCGTCGTGGGTGACCATGAGGATGGTCTGTGCGTGGTCGGTTGCGGCGGCACGCAGCAGGCGCAGCACCTCGGCGCCGGAGTTGGAGTCGAGGTTACCGGTCGGTTCGTCGGCGAAGACCACTTCGGGGCGTGCAAGCAGGGCGCGCACGATGGCGACGCGCTGCTGCTGACCGCCGGAGAGCTGTTCGGGGCGGTGGTCGAGGCGGGTTTCCAGGCCGAGGGTCTTGACCAGGTAGTCGCGCCACTGCTGGTCCGGCTTCTTACCGGCGAGACCCAGAGGCAGGTCAATGTTCTGGCCCGCGGTGAGGGTGGGCACCAGATTGAACGCCTGGAAAATGAAGCCGATGTGCTCGCGGCGGAATTCGGTGAGGGCGTTGTCCTTCAGACCGAAGAGCTCGGTACCGCCAATACGAATCGAGGTTGCCGGGTTCGGGTCGGGGGTGTCCAGGGTTGCGATGGTCTGCATCAGCGTGGACTTACCCGAGCCGGAGGGACCCATAATGGCGGTGAACTTGCCCTGTTCAAAGTCGACGGAGACGTTGTTGAGAGCGTGGACGGTGGCTTCACCCATGCCGTAGGTTTTGGAGAGGTTTCGTGCGGAGACGGCGGGCTGTGCCGTCTGTGCGTGAGGAGTTGTCGTAGTCATGGTTCAATTATTTCACGCAATGTGGCGCTGACTACTGGGTTTTTCTCATCCTCGAGGCTGATTTTGGCGGGTGTTCACCGGGCCTTGACCTGCGGGCGCAGGGTTTCCCGGTGCCTCCGCGGTATGAGCTGAACGCGAGGCTGCCGGAACGGGGTACCGACCTCATCCTTAAGTATGAGCGGCGACCAAACCAGCGTTCCGTCTCTACCCTGCGCCCGTACCTCTCCATACGCGCGTACACGAAAAGCCCCCGGCTCTTCCCCACTGGGGTAAGGATGCCGAGGGCTTTCTCACGCTATCCGTTACGGCGCTATCTCACGCGCCAGCCGCTATTACTCAAGCAACCGTTACGCCTTGGGTGCCTCGTAGCGCGGGAACACCGGTGCGGGTGCGGGCAGCTCGGTGCCGGGCACGAGCGCGGTGCCGAGGGCCGCGAACTGGCGAGACTCGCCCTCGGGCACGCCGAGCAGGGTCAGCAGCTTGGCGGTCGAGTCGGGCATGACGGGCTGCAGCAGCAGGGCGACCTGGCGCACGACCTCGAGGGTCACGTACAGCACGGTGTTCATCCGCTCAAGCTCGCCGTTCTTGCGCAGGGTCCAGGGTTCCTGCTCAGCGAAGTAGGCGTTGGTGTCTGCGAGCACGGTCCAGATGCGCTCGAGGGCGCGGTGGAATGCCTGCTCGTCGAAGTCGGCGCGAACCGGCTCGTAGAGGGCAGCCGCCTCGTCGAGGATCTTGCGGTCGGCCTCGGTGAATTCGCCGTGCTCAGGCACAGCGCCGCCGCAGTTCTTGGCGACCATGGACAGCGAACGCTGGGCGAGGTTGCCGAGGTTGTTGGCCAGGTCGGAGTTAATGCGGTTGATGATGGACTCTTCGGAGTAGGAGCCGTCCTGACCGAAGGAAACCTCGCGCATGAGGAAGAAGCGTACGGCGTCCAGGCCGAACGCGTTGACAAGGTTTGCGGGGTCGACAACGTTACCGACGGACTTGGACATCTTCTCGCCGTTAACGAGCAGGAAGCCGTGGCCGAAGACGCGCTTGGGCAGTTCGATTCCGGCGGACCACAGGAATGCGGGCCAGTAGATGGAGTGGAATCGGGTGATGTCCTTACCGATGAGGTGCAGGTCGGCGGGCCAGTACTTGGTGAACAGCTCGTTCTCGGTGTCGGGGTAGCCGAGGCCGGTCAGGTAGTTGGTGAGAGCGTCGACCCACACGTACATGACGTGCTTGTCGTTGCCGGGTACGGGTACGCCCCAGTCGAAGGTGGTGCGGGAGATGGACAGGTCGTTGAGGCCGCCCTTGACGAAGGAGATCAGCTCGTTGCGGCGGGATTCGGGGTAGACGTAGCCTTCGTTGGCGTAGAGTTCGAGGAGCTTGTCGCCGTACTTGGAGAGGCGGAAGAAGTAGGATTCTTCTTCGGTCCACTCGACCTCGGTGCCGGTTGCGATGGCGTAGCGCTGGCCGTCGCGGACCTCGGTTTCGTCTTCTGCGTAGTAGGCTTCGTCGCGGACGGAGTACCAGCCGGCGTACTTGCCGAGGTAGATGTCACCGTTCTCTTCCATGCGCTTCCAGATGGCCTGGGATGCGACGTAGTGGTCGGGGTCGGTGGTGCGGATGAAGCGGTCGTAGCTGATGTTCAGGGCGTCGTTCATGGCCTTGAAGCGTGCGGAGTTCTCGTCGGCGAGTTCCTTGGCGGTTTTGCCGAGCTTCTCTGCGGTGGTCTGCATCTTCTGGCCGTGCTCGTCGGTGCCGGTCATGAAGCGTACGTCGAAGCCGTCGAGGCGCTTGAAGCGGGCCAGCACGTCGGCGGCGATGGTTTCGTAGGCGTGGCCGATGTGCGGGTTGCCATTGGGGTAGGAGATGGCGGTGGTGATGTAGAACGGAGTTGCAGTCATAACTTTCAGTTTACCGCAGTCTTAGGCTAGGCTCTCACCGGGGTTACACTCTGATACGCGGCGGCTCATTGCGTGTGGGTGGAGGCTAGCACGCAACAGGCTAAACCGCGACAGCCCTCCCCCGCCCCAGTTCGCTAGGCACGGGGCGCACACAAAACCACCGCGAATCTACCGCAACCCCGGCGGGATTAGCTCGAGGTTCGGAACCCTCCTCGCTCCTACAGGGGCACCCGCCCTCGCTCCGCTTCGGGCACCCTGATGTCGCTACGGAGGCCACCGAAACCTCCACGCACCCGCCGGGAACCTTTGGGGTGCAGCTACGTTTTCCGGAAGCGCCCTCAGGGTGTCACACGGACGCTCTCCGCAGCGAAGCAAGGAGGAGCGGAGCGTCCGGGTGACGGGTGCCCCTGCGTAGGCGCGGAGGAAACATGTAGCGCACCCCGTAATCTTGGGAGACGCGAGGTACCCACCCGCCCCACCCCTGTAGGAACGAGGGCGAATACCGTCTTCCAAGCATCGAACCCCAGAGCAAGGGGAAATATCTATACCCCAAGCTTCTCCAGTCTTTTTCGCGGGAACGCAAAAATCCCGCCGATTCCGAAGAATCAGCGGGATCTTTCTTTGAAGTGCGCCCCCTGGGACTCGAACCCAGAACCCATTGATTAAGAGTCAATTGCTCTGCCAATTGAGCTAGAGGCGCTTATTCTGTTTTTGCAGGTTTCCCTTGCAACAAGAAAATACTATACGCGCTTTCCGTCCCACCCGCAACCCAATGAAGTATGAACTACATCACATATAATGCTGGGGGGTCATGGGGCTCTCGTTAGACAGAAATCCGGCGCCCCGCCCCTCCCCCACACGGGAGGAGAGGCGCGACGCCGGATTCTCAGAAAGCTATAGCTTGGCTACCGCTTAGCGAGCGACCGAACCCTCGGTGTAGTCGTCGTCAACGGAGTTCCATGCGAAGAGCTTACGCAGCTTGCGGCCGGTAGCCTCGATGGGGTGTGCCTCGCCCTTGGCGCGCAGTTCCTTGAACTCGGGTGCGCCGGCTGCCTGGTCGTCCATGAAGCGCTTTGCGAAGCTGCCGTTCTGGATGTCTGCCAGGACAGCCTTCATGTTCTCCTTGACCTGGGGGGAGATCACGCGGGGGCCGGAGACGTAGTCGCCGTACTCTGCGGTGTCGGAGATGGACCAGCGCTGCTTGGCGATGCCGCCCTCAATCATCAGGTCGACGATGAGCTTCATCTCGTGCAGAACCTCGAAGTAAGCAATCTCGGGCTGGTAACCAGCCTCGGTCAGAACCTCGAAGCCGTACTGAACCAGCTGAGAGGTGGAGCCGCAGAGAACTGCCTGCTCGCCGAACAGGTCGGACTCGGTCTCTTCGGTGAAGGTGGTCTTGATGACGCCTGCACGGGTTGCACCCAGTGCCTTAGCGTAGGACAGAGCCAGTGCGAGTGCCTCGCCGGATGCGTCCTTCTCGACTGCAACCAGGGCGGGAACGCCGCGGCCAGCCTCGAACTCGCGGCGCACGATGTGGCCGGGGCCCTTGGGGGCAACCATGGCAACGTCGACGCCCTCGGGAACGGTGATGTAGCCGAAGCGGATGTTGAAGCCGTGTGCGAAGAACAGTGCGTCACCGGGCTTCAGGTTCGGCTCGATGCTCTCTGCGTAGACCTTTGCCTGGACCTGGTCCGGGGTCAGGATCATGATGACGTCAGCTTCTGCTGCTGCCTCTGCGACGGTTGCAACGCGGAGGCCCTCTGCCTCAGCCTTGGCGCGGGACTTGGAGCCCTCGGGCAGGCCAACAATGACCTTCACGCCGGAATCGCGCAGGTTCAGTGCGTGTGCGTGACCCTGAGAGCCGTAACCGATAACTGCTACGGTGCGGCCCTGAATCACAGAGAGGTCTGCGTCGTCGTTGTAGAAAATGGTTGCTGCCATTTTTCTTCTCCTAAGTACTTTATGATATGCGGCCCAGGCTGGGCTCAACATTCACTATTTTACTTGAAAGCTGTTTAGTTTCGGGTTCTCGAGAGTACTTCTCAGCATCTGAAGCATCCGGAAGGTTCGCGAACCCTATAGAGCCGGGTACCGCATCGCCGCCGGTTTCCCGGCTGAAGCGATGCGATACCCGATCTGTTCCCCGCGTGTGCGGGGTTGTTCTACACTCGCGGTGCGGGTGTTAGATGCGCTCGCTCATGGCGCGGGGGCCACGGGAGAGGGCAATGGTACCGGCGCGAACAATCTCGCGAATACCGTAGGGCTCCAGGACATCCAGCAGAGCGTGAATCTTCTCTGCCGAACCGGTGGCCTCGATGACCACGGACTCGGGAGAGACGTCGATGACGGAGGCACGGAACAGGTCAGCTGCCTGAACAATCTGCAGACGTGCAACGGCGTCAGCCTTCACCTTGATGAGGATGTGGCCGCGCTGGGTCGAGGAGTCGGCGGGCAGCTCGACGACCTTGAGCACGTGCACGAGCTTGTTCAGCTGCTTGGTAATCTGCTCGATGGTGTGGGCGTCACCCTCGGTCACGACGGTGATGCGGGAGACACCGGGGTTCTCGGTCGGGCCGACGGCCAGCGAGAGGATGTTGAACAGTCGACGGGAGAAGAGGCCGGAGACGCGGGTCAGAACGCCGGGCTTATCCTCTACCAGAACGGACATGGTGTGCTGAGACATTACTTGTTCTCTCCCTCGCGGTCAAAGTCGGGCGAAGTGTTCTTCGCAATCCAAATCTTGTCATTCGACACGCCGGCCGGAACCATAGGCCAGACCAGTGCGTGCGGGCTCACGGTGAAGTCAATAACCACGGGGCGGTCGTTGATCTCCAGGGCAGCCTTAATGGTGGCGTCCACGTCTTCGTCGCGCTCGCAGCGGAAGGTGGCGCAACCGTAGGCCTCACCGAGCTTCACGAAGTCGGGGATGCGTGCGGTGCCGTGGCCGTCCTTCAGGTCGGTGTTGGAGTAGCGCTCATCGTAGAAGAGAGTCTGCCACTGGCGCACCATGCCGAGGGAGGAGTTGTTGATGATGGCGACCTTGACGGGGATGCCGTTCTGGGCGCAGGTTGCCAGCTCCTGGTTGGTCATCTGGAAGCAGCCGTCACCGTCGATGATCCACACGGTGGAGTTGGGGTGTGCCACCTGGGTACCCATGCCGGCGGGAACGCCGTAACCCATGGTGCCGAGGCCTGCGGAGCTGATGAAGTGGCGAGGGCTTTCCTGGTTGAGGTAGTGTGCACCCCACATCTGGTGCTGGCCAACGCCGGTGACGTAGTAGGCGTCGGGGCCGGTCAGGGCGCCAATGCGCTCCAGCACGTACTCGGGCGAACCCAGGCCGTCGGAGGGCTTCTCGTAGCCGAGCGGGTAATCCTTGCGAATCTCGTTCAGCTCGTTCCACCACTCACCCAGGTTGGGCAGCTCCTGAGCGAACTCGGTGGAGAGCAGCTCGGTCAGCTCGGGCAGCACGTACTTCAGGTCGCCAACGATCGGGACGTCAGCGAAGCGAATCTTAGAAATCTCGGCGGGGTCAACGTCGATGTGAATGACCTTGGCCTCGGGGGCGAAGGTGTCGACCTGGCCGGTCACGCGGTCGTCGAAGCGGGCACCCAGGGTGATGAGCAGGTCGGACTTCTGCATGGCAGCCACTGCGGGAACGGTGCCGTGCATGCCGGGCATGCCGAGGTTCTGGGGGTCGGACTCGGGGAACGCACCGATAGCGTTCAGGGTGGTGACGACGGGGGCGCCGATGAGCTTAGCCAGCTTGTGCAGCTCGTCGGATGCGCCAGCGCGCACCACGCCACCGCCGACGTAGAAGACGGGGCGCTTGGACTCGGTGATGAGCTTGGCGGCTTCGCGAATCTGCTTGGAGTGGCCGCGGGTTGCGGGGGTGTAGCCGCGCAGCTCGAGGTCCTCGGGGATGCCGCGGTATTCCATCATGCCAACCTGTGCGTCCTTGGTGACGTCCACGAGCACGGGGCCGGGGCGACCGGTGGAGGCGATGTGGAAGGCTGCGGCGAGCGCACGGGGGATGTCCTGTGCGTCGGTAATCATAAAGGAGTGCTTGGAGATGGGCATTGCCATGCCGACAATGTCAGCTTCCTGGAATGCGTCGGTACCGAGCAGCTTGGTGGAAACCTGACCGGTGATGGCGACCAGGGGGATGGAGTCCATGTTGGCGTCAGCGATTGCGGTCAGCAGGTTGGTGGCGCCGGGGCCGGAGGTTGCGATGCACACGCCGGTCTTGCCGCTGGAGACAGCGTAGCCCTGAGCTGCGTGGCCTGCAGCCTGCTCGTGACGGACCAGGATGTGACGAACCTTCTTGGAATCGTACAGGGGATCATAGGTCGGCAGAATAGCTCCACCAGGCAGGCCGAAAACGTCAGTCACACCCAGGTCTTCGAGGGTGCGGACGATTGCCTGAGAACCGGTCATGCGTTCTGCGGGAGCGTTTGCCGCGTCATCAGAAGTGGAAAATCCCATGGTCATGGAAATGCCTCGTGTCTTTTGGTTCTTCGTTGTACTCAATGTTCTGCGTGGGATTTGTGTGGTCCTCACGCATCCTATGCCCGGTGGTACCAAGCTATAAAAAATGCCCCCCGCTGTTGGTGGTAGCGATAGGGGCGCTTAGTCGCAGTGAATAGACCCTGCCACGCGCCCTAGGCAACATCGACAAGGTGTAGAATTCGCTGGAACATTGCTGTCTTCACCCCTCTATAGTGCCCCCTTTCTGAGAGGTGAGTCAAGTCTCTAGAGGGGCGGCAGCCGGATTGTGAGCACATTAGCCCATGTCAGGCCTCATCTTTCATGATGTGGACACTCAGCACGCTGGTGCACTATCTTGCATGAACCTCACTCCAGCATCCGCAAAAGACGCATATTACCCGGTTAATGATGCGTAATATCGCCGTAAACCCGTGACCTGTCTCCCCTACCCCGGTAGACTGAAGCTATGACCGAACCGATTATCCCGGTCGCCGACGAGCTGACCGAAGCAAGTAAGTACGCAGAGGTTGTCGACCCCCTCAACTCTCTCGAGAATCCCGAGTTCCTTACCGCCGAGGAGCTCGTGCGCGTGATGCACCCCGTCTTTGATGAGCAGATCATTAACTACGGTGCGTACAACCTGGTGTACGCGACGGGCCGCGCCGTGTACCGCAACCCCGATTTGGCGGTGCACCAGTCACCGGATCAGACGCACTTCATCATCGGCTACCAGGATTCTCCGGACGAGGTGATAATCGCGCCGATTAACATGCCGGGACTGACTCCCGCGGGTACGGCCACGACGATTGATAACACGAACGCCCTGCACGCCTATTCGGTGGGTGAGGACTCCGTGGTGATTGAATCGGTGAACGGTAGCGCGTTCGAGCTGGCCTTCGAGGATAATGCGGAGGTGGTGACCCGCTACGGCACGGGCCTACTGGAGCAGGGTAAGGATGTGAAGGACTTCCGCGAGTTTGTGACGCGGATTTGGCCGGTCCTGTAGCTTTATGACTTTTTGAAATGATTGCCCGCTGCTGTTGTGTGACGGTGGCGGGCTTTCGTGTGCCTGCACGCAAAACACCCAACCAACACGCAACACGCTAAACCGCGACAGCCCACCCCGCCCCAGTTCGCTAGGCACGGGGCGCACACGAAACCCCGCGTATCTACCGCAACCCCGGCGGGACCGCAGCGTACCCCAAATACCGATACGCGCAGAGGTGCATATATCCCCTGCCGCAGCACCAGGTAACCAAGCGAGGAAAGACGGTATCGCCTGTAGTGACATCAGGGTGTCCGAAGCGAAGCGAGGACGGGTCCCCTGTAGGAACGAGGGCGAATACCGTCTTCCAAGCGCTCACATCAGGAGCAAAGAGGATATATGCACCTCGCACCACAAATCCGCATTATTCGGGGAACGCAAAAATCCCGCCGATTCCGAAGAATCAGCGGGATCTTTCTTTGAAGTGCGCCCCCTGGGACTCGAACCCAGAACCCATTGATTAAGAGTCAATTGCTCTGCCAATTGAGCTAGAGGCGCCTATTCTGTTTTTACAGGTTTCCCTTGCAACAAGAAAATACTATACGCACTTCCAATTTTTTGCGCAACTCGATACATGGTGACTCTCAACACATTATATGGTGCGGGGGCATGAGACTCTCCGGAACCGTTTCCCCGAGCGGGGTGCATCCCGAGACAGGGACGCTTTAGACTGGGGTGAAGTATTGGGGCGGGCACACCCGCCACACGTAATGAACTTTGAGGAGCATCATGAGCATCCGTCTTGAGCCGGGCACCCCGGCCCCCGCTTTCACTCTCCCCGATGCATCGGGCGCGGAGCACAGCCTGAGCGATTACACGGGTAGCAAGGTCATTCTGTACTTCTACCCGAAGGCTTCGACCCCCGGGTGCACGAAGGAGGCCTGCGACTTTCGGGATAACCTGGCCTCGCTGAAGTCTCTGGGCTACGTGGTTCTGGGCGTCTCCCCCGATTCGCCGTCGGCTATTGCCCGTTTTGCGGAGAAGGAGTCGCTGTCGTTCCCGTTGCTTTCCGATGCCGATCACACGGTAGCTGAGGCCTACGGTGCGTGGGGTGAGAAGAAGAATTACGGCCGCGTGTACGAGGGCTTGATTCGTTCGACCTTCGTGATTGACGAGCAGGGCGTTATTTCTGTGGCCCAGTACAATGTGCGCGCGACCGGCCACGTGGCAAAGCTGCGTCGCGACCTGGGCATCGACCCGAAGTAGGGCCGGGGCACCACTCAGGCCGATGGTCGGGAAGCGGTGGCGGAACGATACACCGCCGATTTCGCGTCTAGAGGAGCCTCTAGTGTAGACTTGGGTCTTGGACCTCTGACGCATCCCTTCGGGGTGAGGTCCGCGCGCGCGAGTGGTGAAATTGGCAGACACGCAGGATTTAGGTTCCTGTGCCTTACGGCGTGGGGGTTCAAGTCCCCCCTCGCGCACATACATTCACAGTGAACCCGCCGTCACGGCTACCGTGGCGGCGGGTTTGTTCTATCCGTGCTCCGTTGTCCGCCCCGTGCCCGGGCACCCGCCCGCGGCCCCGCTCTCGCAGATTGCGGCAGAACGAGTGCCCGAGCGCGACTCGAACCGGTATTCTGAATACAAGCATCCGCTATGGAAAAGAGGACCTCCCGTGCTGAATGATCATCGTGCCTCTTCGGCCCGCAAAAACGCTGAGCTGCTCCGGGCAACCGCCGGTTCACGTGGCCTGAGCCGCCGCGACGTTCTGCGTTTTGGTGCCCTGTTGAGCGCGGGAACGGCCCTAACCGCGTGCGCTTCGACCGGTTCCTCCAACCCCGCATCGGGTTCCTCGGCGGCTTCAGCGAGCCGTATTTTTCGTTTCGCGCAGGGTGCCGCACCCGTTCAGCTGGACCCCGCGCTCTCCCCGGTGGCAAGCACCTATCAGGTGACGGCGCAGGTTCTGCAGACCCTGCTCACGGCAGACCACTACACGGGCTCCCCCGATACGACCGATTCGCTCTGCCGCGAGTGGAAGGTTTCGGACGACCGCCTGACCCATACGTTTGTTCTGCGTGACAACGTGCATTTCAGCAACGGTACGGCTCTGACGGCCGCAGCGGTGGTGCAGAATTTCCAGCGTTGGCAGGCCCTGGCAACGGGCGAGTCTACCGCCGCGCTGGTGGTTCCGGCACAGCCCCTGTACGCGTGGGGTTTTGGTGTGCCGGAGCAGCCCGCGCAGAAGGATGCCTCGGCAGATGCCTCCGCCACCCCGTCCGCGACGGCCTCCCCGACCGCGGGAGCGAGCGCCTCCGCAACCGCGGATGCCCAGAGCAGCGCATCCCCGTCTGCGGATCCCAATTCCTCCGATTCTCAGAAGGGGGCGACCGCGAAGACGGAGGCAACGAAGCCTGAGCCGAAGCCCGTCTCCTTCACCCCGCTGGTGACCTCCGTCAAGGAGCAGGACGGCGCGGTCGTGGTGACCCTCTCGCGCCCCTCGCTGGCCTTCGGATGCATCCTGACTCAGCAGGCCTTCGGCATTATCGACCCCGCGCTCTTTGGTAGCGACCAGAAGCTCACCGGTGTTCCGGTGGGCACCGGAGCCTTCCGCATCGAGTCCTCCGAGAAGGGCACCGTGCGCCTGCTTCCGAACGAGCACTTTGACGGTGCACGCCCGCAGCTTGATGAGATTCAGATTTCGACCCTGACCTCCTCCGATAAGCGCTACTTCGCGCTGGTCGAGGGAATGATCGATGCGTGCGATCAGGTGAATTCCTCCGATCTGGGCCAGCTGGCTCGTGACGGTTACCAGACCCCGGGCCGCGACCCGTTCTCGCTCGTGTACCTGCACCTGAATACGGCGCACCCCGTGCTCAAGAATATTTCGGTGCGCCGCGCCATCTCCCACGCGGTTGACCGCGGGGCACTCCACCAGTACTACCCGCAGGGCACCTCTGACGCGCAGACTCTTGTCTCCCCGTCGTTCCGTATTCGGGCCGACCACGCGAAGGAGCACACCGACCGCAATCAGGACCTTTCCCGTTCGCTACTGGCCACGGCCGGGTACAACAACCAGGTGATTGAGTGCTACTACCCCGCGGATGTTTCCCTGCCCTGGATGGATACCCCGCAGAAGGTGTATTCCGAGATGGTGGCTTCCCTCATCGAGGTGGGCCTCAACATTGTGCCGGTGCCGCTCACCTGGGAGGAGTACCACGCGAAGGTGAACGAGCCGTCCTCGACGCGCGGCATTGCGCTGGCAGGCTTCTATGGTATGTACCGCGACCCGTATGCGTTCTTCGGTCCGGCGTTGGCCCCGATGATTGCCGAGCAGCAGGTGCGCTCAATCGTCGCCGCGGCACCCGAGAGCATGACAACCGGGGTGACGGCGAAGACCGTCGAGCTACCCTCTTCAAACGGTGCGGATTCAAATATTCGGATTCAGGCGACGCCGAGTCCGCAGCCAAGCTTCTCGCCGGATTCGGCGAGCCCGGAGGAATCCGCCTCCGCTTCGCCCTCCCCCACCCCCACGCCTTCGGCCACGGCCGTTCCCGTGGAGGAATCCCCGAGCTTCCTGCAGATTATGGAGAGCATCCGCGCCGCGGACTCGGCCGAGTCTGTGGATGCGCAGCGTGAGCTGTACGCGCAGGTGGTTACCCAGCTCGGCCAGTTCATGCCGGCGGTTCCCCTGCTGAACGTGACCTCGAAGGTTGCGGTGAGCCGCTCCGTGCAGGGCTACCAGACGGAGCAGAACGCCATCGAGTTCTTCAGCAAGCTGCGCCTATCGTAGCCGGATGCCCCGCGAGGCCGGCAGAACGTGCGGCGGCACGTTCTTCGGCACGTGCAGCGGCCAGTGCCTCCGCGGAGGGGCGGAGGCTACCGGGCAACGGTAGCTAAGGTTTTTTCTACCCTAAGAAAACCTTACTTATGAGGTGTACCACTCTCCAATATTTTGTGGATTCTAGCTACAACTCACCCTTCAAAAGATAGTAGGCTAGATGATATACCCCACAATTATTTGTTGTGCCCGACGCCGGGCACCCACACCCTAGGGAGAATTCAGTGGTAGCACGTACTGAACGAACCGACGTCGTCCTGGTGGGCGGCGGCATCATGAGCGCCACCCTCGGCGTGTTCCTCAAGGAACTCGAGCCGACCTGGAACATCATCCTGCTTGAGCGCCTCGACAAGGCCGCCCAGGAGTCCACCAACCCCTGGAACAACGCCGGTACCGGCCACTCGGCACTGTGCGAGCTCAACTACGCCCCCGCCGGCCCCGACGGCACCGTCTCCACCGCCAAGGCGTTGAACATCAACGAGCAGTTCCAGATTTCCCGCCAGTTCTGGGCCTCCCTGGTTGAAGAAAAGATTCTGGACAACACCGACTTCATCAACCCGGTTCCGCACATGTCCCTGGTCTTCGGCGAGGATCACTCCAAGTACCTGGCCGCACGTTTCGACGCCTTCCGCAAGGAGAAGCTCTTCGAGCGCATGGAATTCTCCACCAAGCGCGAGAAGATTGCCGAGTGGGCACCGCTGACCGTGAACGGCCGCAAGGGCAACGAACCCATCGCCGCCACCTGGGCTCCCGAAGGTACCGATGTTGACTTCGGCGCCCTCACCCAGCAGATGATTGACCACCTGCAGCCCAGGGGCGTTGAGGTTCGCTACGGCTACCAGGTCACCAACCTGAACCGCGAGTCCAACGGCTCCTGGACCGTTGACGCGATTAACCGCATCAACAAGGAAGAGCCGCTGACCATTAACGCTAAGTTCGTGTTCCTCGGCGCCGGTGGCGGTGCCCTGCACCTGCTGCAGAAGTCCGGCATCAAGGAAGGTAAGGGCTACGGCGGCTTCCCCGTCTCGGGCCTGTTCCTGCGCAACACCCACGAGGCTACCGCACAGAAGCACAACGCAAAGGTCTACGGCCAGGCATCCGTGGGTGCTCCCCCGATGTCCGTGCCTCACCTGGATACCCGCTACGTGGACGGCAAGCGTGCCCTCATGTTCGGCCCCTACGCGGGTTTCAAGACGAACTTCCTCAAGCAGGGTTCGCTGCTGGACCTGCCCCTGTCCCTGCGCCTGAACAACATCTACCCGATGAGCCGCGCGGGCCTGGACAACCTGGACCTGGTCAAGTACCTCGTCTCCGAGCTACTCAAGAACAAGGAAGCCCGCCTCGAGTCGCTGTACCAGTACTACCCCGAGGCTGACGGCGGCGAATGGGAGCTCATCGAGGCCGGTCAGCGCGTTCAGATCATGAAGAAGGACGCGAAGAAGGGCGGCATCCTGCAGTTCGGTACCGAGGTCGTCTCCGCAGCCGACGGTTCGATTGCTGCACTGCTGGGCGCATCCCCGGGCGCCTCCACCGCGGCACCTATCATGCTGAACCTACTGTCCAAGTGCTTCCCCTCCAAGATTGCCGGTTGGGAGCCCCGCCTGAAGGAGCTCATCCCCGGTTACGGTGTGAAGCTCAACGACAACCCGCAGCTGGCTGACGAGCTGATGGGCCACACCGCTAAGGTTCTGGGCATCCACAACTAGCCGCGCGTAACCCGTCGAGCGTTCGACGCGTACTTTCGGCAGGCCCCTCCGCCCCGCGTGGAGGGGCCTGTTGTGTGCCCAAGGTATCGAGATATATGGCCCCGAGAGGGCAAACACACCATATATTTGCACCGTCGGTAAATTGTGCGGTGCGGCAGAAACCCTATAATGTCACCGCAGGGGCGGGAAGAACAGCTCATTGTTCTTCCCGCCCAAACTGTGCGCCCGTACGGTCTCAGCGCGAGACGTGCGGGGCGCCGCATGTGTACACCTCATCATTCACCCAAGGAGCCCCATTGGCTGCACACACCGGCTCATCCACGGAAGCCTCCTCAACCCAGGTACCCGCCGGAGCTCGACGCGGGCTCTTCTCCCGTAAGAAGAAGCCCGCGGCCCCCAAGTACGCAAGCGTGAAGCTGCGCGACTTCCCCAAGGGCAGCATCCTCTACATCCTGCGCCGTGCCATCTACAAATTCGGCGCAAACGGCGGCACCGACATGGCGGCGGCACTCACCTACTTCACCGTGCTGTCCATCTTCCCCGCCCTGCTGGCGATCGTCTCCCTGCTGGGCGTATTTGGTCACGGTGAGGAAAGCGCCGCCGTCATCCTCGCCTTCCTCAAGGACAACGCGCCCGCCCAGATGTACGCCATTATGGAAGACCCCATCAAGCAGATTACCGGCGACCATGGCGCAGGACTGGTGCTGTTGACCGGTATCCTCAGTGCGATCTGGTCCGCCTCCGGGTACACCGGATCCTTCGGTCGAGCTCTCAACACGGTCTACAACGTGCGTGAAGGCCGCCCCGGCTGGATTCTCAAGCCGCTGAACGTCTTCGTCACCACCGTGATTATCATCCTCGTGGT
Organism: Rothia mucilaginosa; assembly: GCF_001061665.1. GTDB lineage: Bacteria > Actinomycetota > Actinomycetes > Actinomycetales > Micrococcaceae > Rothia > Rothia mucilaginosa_A. Next base: position 80,585 of record NZ_JVSP01000007.1, read on the forward strand.
ACTCATGATGCTCATGATGCTGCTGGGTGTAACCGTCCTGGACATGGTCGGTCAGTACGTGCCCGCGACCGTCGACATGGAGCTCATCAAACTCATCTGGCTCAACGGCCGCTGGGTCCTCATCCTGTTCATGGCAATCGCCCTGATTACTCTGCTCTACGCGACCACCCCGAACGTGCGCCGCTTCAAACAGTGGAAGCTCTCCCCCGGTGCGGCGCTGGCGCTCGCCGGAATGGGTCTGGGCGCGTTCGGCTTCACCCTCTACGCCAACAACTTCAGCAAGTACAACGCCACCTACGGCCTCATTGGTGGTGTGATCGTGATGCTGCTGTTCATCTGGATTATGAACAACATGCTGCTCTTCGGCGCGCACCTGGACGCGGAAATTATGCTCATGCGCCAGATTATTGCCGGCGACGACGACCACGGCCACCTGAAGGTGCAGCCGCGCAGCACCTCCGCCTCGCGCGCGCTGAAGGCACGCCAGGAACGCCTCATGTCTGCCGGACGCGAGCTGCAGCAGCAGGCGGCAGGTCAGGGTATGTTCCCCAAACCGAAGGGCCCCTCCGTCGTAGCTCGCGTGCAGAAGGCGGTGGACACCAACACCGCCATGATTCGCACGATGATTGCCGATGGCAAGGAACGACTCGAAAACGGCAAGAAACAGCAGGCGAGGACTGACGCCGCCGAGGCTCAGGCTTCGGAGGCAGCCTCGGCAAAGGCGGATGCACGCGCGACCGCTAAGCCGGACTCTTCCGCCGCAGCAAGTTCATCTGCCGAGGCAAAATCTTCCGCCGAGCCGGCCCAGGAGACATTTTTCGACCTGGGTGCCGACAATCTAGGCGCCGATAAGCCGAGCACCGACAACCCGAACGAGGCGGCCAAGAAGAACTAAGAGGCAGCCGAGCGCTCACCCACCATGCGTGTGAAGGGCGCGGGACAGAAACCCCGGTCACTAAGATAGAACTATGACCAGTGCAGAATTCTCTCCCGCGCCCTTTGCCGTACCCACCGCCGCTACGCCTGACGCCGCCGCCGCGACCAATAATGCTGCGCCCGGCGTTACCCTACCCAACCTCGAGTACACCCTCTACCAGCCGAAGCAGCTCAAAAGCCGCATCCCGGCCCTCATGATTCACGGCTTCGCCACCCGCGGCGAACAGCTCTACGGCGGCACCGGCTGGATCCGCCAATACCTGCGCGCCGGATACCCCGTGCTGATTGTTACCCTGCCCTACCACTCGGACGAGTACCTCAAGGACCCCGAGTCCATGCACGCCATCGACTGCAAGCTCCCCGACAACACGGGAGTGCATAGCGGCACAATCCCGTTCGATTCGGTGCCCTCCGTCGATGCGTCGGGCCGGCCGCTGACCCCCATGCACCTGTTCACCAACCTGCTCGCCCAGCTGCTGCGCACCGTCGCCACCGAGAACGACCTCGGCGTTGAACTGGAGCCCCGCGCGCACGTTATTGGCTTCTCCTTCGGCGCCCGCGTCGGCTGGGAACTCGCCCTCACCCACCCGGAGGCGGTCGCATCCCTCACCCTGGGCGGCCTGCCCCTACACGACCACCTCATTACCCTGCGCGCCATGCTCGAAGCGCACGAGGGAACCAGCGCCTCCGCGAGCGCAGAAACCCCGGCGGCAGACTCCACCGACGAGGCGATTGCCTCCTTCACCTCGATTATTGACAACTCCCCCGCTCAGCCCGACGCGCTACTGAAGTTCGTGCGGATTCCCTTCGGCCCGTTCTTCGACGTGCCCGCACTGCGTGCCGGATCCCCCGACCTACCTGCCGGTCACCCGGGCGCGCATCCGCACGCACCCATTGCGGTCGTGCTCGGTGACGCGGACACCATCGCCGCCAACGGTGCCGAACTCTACGACATGGTGCGCGGCAACAACCCGCTCAACCGCTTCATCTCCCTGCCTGGCCGCGACCACGTGAACGCACTGACCTCGGGTGCATTCCGACGCGGCGCGCTCGCCTTCGCTGCAGAGGTGGAGGCGGCAGAGTAAGCAGCCGCAGGCTACGGTGTCCGGGTTCCGGGGTTCCGGGTTCCGGGGTTCCGGGCGGAGTACGCGACAACGTCATAAAACGTCAAATTCGCGTGGTGGCTTCACTATCAGCTTTATCGTGCACCAGGTGCGCCAATGCTCGTAGAATGGGAACGTATCAAAAAACCTTTATCTGCGGTTGGACCTCAACCGCACCTCAACAAAGGAGCACCATGCACAAGGTTAAGGCTGTCGTAGCCCTCTCCCAGGACGCACCCGTCACCGTCACCACCATCAACGTACCCGACCCCGGCAAGGGCGAAGCACTCGTCAAGGTCCTCACCTGCGGTGTCTGCCAGACCGATCACCACTACGTCACCGGCGGCGTCGGCCAGGACTTCCCCTACCTGCTCGGCCACGAGTCCGCAGGTATCGTCGAGGCTGTCGGCGAGGACGTCACCAACATCGCCCCCGGCGACCTGGTCATCCTCAACTGGCGTGCCGTCTGCGGCGAATGCCGCGCATGCCGCAAGGGCCAGCCGCAGTACTGCTTCGCAACCCACAACGCAACCCAGAAGATGACCCTCGAGGATGGCACCGAGCTCACCCCCGCACTGGGTATCGGCTCCTTCGCGGAGAAGACCCTCGTCGCAGCAGGTCAGTGCACCAAGATCACCGCTGACATCAGCCCCGAACAGTACGCAGCAATCGGTCTGCTCGGCTGCGGCGTCACCGCAGGTCTGGGCGCTGTACTGAACACCGGTGAACTCAAGCGCGGCGAGTCCGTCGCAGTCATCGGTTGCGGCGGCGTCGGCACCGCAGCAATTGCGGGCGCACAGCTGGGTGGTGCGACCACCATCATCGCCGTGGACATCGACGAAGAGAAGCTGGCACGCGCACGCGAGCACGGCGCAACCCACACCGTGAACTCTTCCAAGGTCGACCCCGTCGAGGCCATTAAGGAACTCACCGGCGGCTTCGGCGCAGACCTCGTCATCGACGCCGTCGGCATTGCCCCCACCTTCAAGCTGGCCTTCGAGGCACGCGACCTGGCCGGCCGTGTCGTGCTCGTGGGTGTGCCCGCACCCGGCACCACCTGGAACATTCCGCTGGACGAGGTCTTCGGCCGCGGCGGCTCCATCAAGAGCGCCTGGTACGGCGACACCCTGCCCTCCCGCGACTTCCCCGAGTTCGTAGATCAGTACCTGCTCGGCCGCCTCGATCTGGACAGCTTCGTCTCCGAGCGCATCCGCCTCGAAGACGTCAATGAGGCCTTCGAAACCATGAAGACCGGCCGCGTGCTGCGCTCGGTCGTGGAACTCTAGGAGCGCGTAGCGTGAGCGAACGTATTGAACGAGTCGTCACCTCCGGCACCTTCTCGCTGGACGGCGGCTGCTGGGATGTTGACAACAACGTCTGGATTATCGGCAATGACTCCTCCGTGATCATCATTGACCCCGCCCACGACGTTGACAAGATCTCCCGCACCGTCGCAGGCCGCACCGTGGAGAAGATTCTGCTGACCCACGCCCACGACGACCACATCCGCAGCGCAAAGGAGGCGGCAGAACGCTTCGGCGCACCCGTCTACCTGAACCCCGCAGATCGTGTGCTCTGGGAAATGGTGTACCCCTCCTGGGACTTCGACCACGAACTCGCTGACGGCGATGTAGTGCGCATCGGCGATACCGAGCTGAAGGTCCTCGCCACCCCCGGCCACTCCCCCGGCTCCGTGTGCTTCTACGCACCCACCCTCAGCTGGGAGAACAGCGAAGGCGTCGTCTTCTCCGGCGACACCCTCTTCAACGGCGGCCCCGGCGCAACCGGACGCTCCTACAGCGACTTCGACACCATCATCGAGTCGATCTCGACCCGCCTGCTGACTCTGCCGGAGTCCACCGCGGTCCTCACCGGCCACGGCGACAGCACCGGCATCGGCCTGGAAGCACCCGAGCTGCCCGCATGGATCAAGCGCGGCCACTAAGCGTTTGCCCGCGCGGCACGGCTGCCCTCGCGGCTACCCGCCCAGCGCGGCGCTACGCGGCACGGCGCTAAAAAGCGGAAGGCCCCGCCACCCACTCAGGGTGGCGGGGCCTTCCGCCGTCTCTGGAAACGCGAAGGATTAGGCGTCCAGGGGAGCCAGCTTCTCCTCGTGCTCCTCGCGCCACAGGTAACCGTACAGGTGCCCCAGCGCAAAGTACATGGTCGCCACAATCACCGGCACCATGAACGCGTTGCGGTAGTACGGGGCGTCGCCCATGTAGCCGCCCCACATGCATCCCATCGCCATGCCGATGCCCAGCATCGAACGGGTGAAGAAGCTTGCCTGTGCGTCGGGAATATACTTCAGCGAGCGGCTCAGCGACAGCTCATGGCCGGCGAAGGCCACACCCAGCGTCGCACCGCACAGGACTAATGCATAGAAAATCGTTGACGTATCCACGCTCGTCGGCAGGTACAGGGCGGCCAGGACCAGCAGAATTCCGCTCAAAAGCCAGCCGTGCCACGGGTTAATGGACTGCCCACCCAAAATCACGGGGAAAGCCACCAGAACCATCGATCCCGTTCCGACGGCCACCATCGCCATGAACATGTTCATCGACCCCTGCATCAGCGCGAAGCCCAGCAGACCCGAGCCCACGGAGCCCACGCATCCGCCCAGTAGCACCAGGCCAATCACCAGCACCGCAGTCTGCAGGCTCGGACGCGTCATGCGCACCCGCGCGCTCGCCGTCTTCAGGCGAGATACATCCGGTAGGAACTTCGGCGCCACGAGAACCACCAGGAGCAGGAGCACATCCAGACCGATAGTAATCCAGAAGCCCGAATACTCGTGGTTAGGCGCAATGTAGGCGTCGCCAATCCAAATCATCAGGGCCGCTAACGGGTGCATCGACAGGTTCGCGGTGGTACCCCACGAGACGGCCGTCGCCAACCGCTCGTCGCTATACCGGTAATTCCGGCGATACAACGATTCAAGAGCGAACGGAGTCCACGGCGGGGTCGTAAAGCCCATCGCCACGCAGGAGAGCGCATGGTAAAGGGTACTCACATTGTTCGGATCCACCGTCAGACGCCAGCCGATGACCAGCATGTTCGCTATCGCTGCGATGTTCAACACCGACGTGATACCCAGAAGAAACTGCAGGCCCAGGGCCCGCACCAGCATGGGCCCCATCATCACCTGAACCGAGTACGCACCGGCAAAAGCCGCCACCGCGTAACCGGCGTCGTGCACGCTACCCAGGTGGCTCGCCAGCAGAATATACAGGGCAAACGCCGAAGATGCCGCGGGAATGTGGAACAGAATGGTCAGGACGCTACGCGCAAATCCCTCATCGCGCAAGATATCACGCAGGTACTTGCGCTGCTCACGGCCGTTTCGCCAAAACAGCGCCCAATGCTGACGCACGATGTTCGATACCGAGTCGTCCTTATTGACCTCATCATCCGAGGGCAGGGGGAGGGGCCTCATCTCCTGCAGCACGTGGTCGTTGTTACGCACCACATCGGTGAGGGGACCGCCCGGAGCGGAGGGAACCCCCGTGCCGGAGGTAGGCTGCACGTGTAGCTCGGGAGGAGGAGTCACCTTCATAGTGTGCGGAGGAACCCCCGGTACGTGAGCACCGGGGGTGGGTGACGCGTCCTCGGGGTGAGCCGCGGGGCGCGCTGAATCCTGATTCCTACGCTGAGGTGTTGGGGTCATGGTCTCTCTCGTGATTATTCCGCCGGTTCTCGACGCGTCAGCGTTCGAGGGCGGGGGTATGCCTAATAGGAGTTTACCCTCACCGAGGAGCCACGCTGTCCCTTTTCCACCACAATCTGGGTCGGAATACGGTTCTTCATCTCTTCAACGTGCGAAATAAGGCCGATGGTGCGACCGTTCTCACGCAGAGACTCGATGGTGTTCATCACCGTATCCAGGGTTTCGGAGTCGAGCGTACCGAAGCCCTCATCGATGAAGAGGGTGTCCAGCTCGATTCCGCCGTTGTTCGACTGCACCACCTCGGCCAGTCCCAGGGCCAGGGCCAGGGAGGCCAAGAAGGACTCACCGCCGGACAAGGACGCGGCGTCGCGCGGTTCTCCCGTCCAGGTGTCCGTGATGTTCAGGTTCAGGCCCCCGCCGCTACGGCTTCCCTTAGCGCGGTGGTCGCTGAGCTTCATACCGTAGCGACCGTCGCTCATGCGCTGCAGGTGCTTATCCGCGACGTCCAGGATCCGCTCGAATTCACCGCCGAGCACGTAGCTCACCAGGTCCACCTGGTGCGTGTACCCGCCGAGGGTGTCGCCTCGGGCCGCGGCGGCGAGGGCCCCCAGCATCTCGGCCCGATCGTAGCGTTCGGCCGTCCGTTCGCGGAAGGCGACAAACTCACTCCGCAGGGCCCGCAGGGAACGCACGATGCCTTCCCTCTCGCCCTCTCGGCGAACGAGGTGCTGCACCCGCTGGCGCAGTTCCTCGATGCGTCCCCTGAGTTCCTGCTGATCATCCGGGGCCTGTTCGCCCGCGGCCACGCGAGCCGCGACCTCGACCAGGGCTTTGCGGCCCAGGCTTTCGTTCACGCGGGCGGACTCCAGCTCGTAGTCGTTCACGGCCTTCTCGAGGGCCAGAATCTGAGCCTCCGTTCGCTCGGCCGCAATGACCCCGGCGGAATCGGCAAAGGGCGACTCCTGGAGCAACCCCTGAACCTCGACGAGGTGCTTAGAGTGCTCCTCCGCCGCGCGGTTCAGCAGCAGAGAGCCCTGTTCCTCGCGCTGGGCGAGGGCGCGGTAGTTCTCAAGTGCCTCAATACGCTGGGCAAACGGGATGTGAGCCTTGGAAGGCGCCAGCTCTCGAGCCAGGGCGTCACGGCCTTCGAGGCTTTCGCGGTGGAGGGCCTGGGCCTCGGTGAGGGCATCGTGCAGGGTGCTCCGGGTCTCTTCGGCGGCCTTCTGTTCGTCCTCCGCCTGAGCCTGGCGCTTGCGCAGGGCGTCGCGCTCGGCGAGACGGGTCGTCGTCTGCTGAACCCGTTCGCGGGCCTGGGCCAGCTGCCGGGCGCTCTGCTCGGGATCCGTGCGTTCCTGGGCCGCGAGGGTTTCGCTCTGGCTACGGGCGCGGGCCAGCGCCTCAGAAGCCCGGTGATACGCGAGGGTGGCCTTTTCCTTCTCCTCCTCGCGAGCGCGGGAGGCCTCGTGGGCGCGGTCTTCACGGGTCTTGGCTGCGTCCAGATCGGTCTGCTCGACGAGGCTCTCGCCCTCGCGGGCACGGGCGGGGTTGGGATGCTCCGCGGAACCGCACACCGGGCAGGGTTCCCCCTCGGCCAGCTCGCGGGCGAGCAGGGAGGACGCCTGGGCCAGTCGCTGCGCCTGCAGGCTCCTGAAGGCGTCGGTCGCCTCGATAGCGGCTCGGGCGGCTTCCTCCCAGCGTTCCTGAGCCTTCTGCCGGGTGCCGAGGGCTCGTTCCGCTTCCTTCTCGGCCTCGGTGACGGCCCGCCGCGCGGCGTCAATATTCTGCTGGGCCTGCTGGGCTTCGCGGTGCGCCTTCTCGGTGTCCTCGGCCCCGCGGAGGGCAAGAGCGTGCTCTTCCTCGGCCTTCTCGTAGGCCTTCAGGTTCTCCTGAATTTCCCGTGCCCTGGCACCCAAGGTTTCGAGGTTCTGGGCGGCGCTTTCGACCTTCTGGGCCAGCTGCTCGCTCCGGGTTTGGGCCTGTCGGACAGTGCGCTCCTCCTGGGCCAGCTGATCGTCGCGCTTGTGCAGGGCGCGCAGGGAGGCGAGGGTCGCGTCGAGATGCCGGCTGCGGGCCTCCGCGGGCTCTTCAGCCGTACGCGTGGCGAAGAGCTCCTCCTCGGGGTAGGGCACGGCGTCTTCCGCGGGGTCCTCCCCCGCGCGCAGGGCACGGAGCAGGCTCTCGCGGGCGGTCTTCAGGGCGCCGGCGTACTCGGCCTGCCGGGCGCGCTGTTCCTCGATGTCCTGTTCCTCAACGCGCAGCTGGGTGTAACGCGCGGTGAGCGGGGCGGCGGCGCGGGCATCCGCAAGCTCCTTCACGCGTGCTTCGTGCGGTTCCCGTTCCTCAACGAGACGTTCACGGCGCGCGATGAGCTGTTCGTACTCGCCCCAGTCCTTGCGAAGCTGAAGGCGCTCGTTGAGGGTCTGGGCGTGACGGTCAGCTTCGCCGGCGAGGCGGGACTGTTCCAGGTCGTCCCGCGCGGAGGCGGTGCGCGCCTCCTCGACACCGGAGGCGAGCCACGCGTCAAGGGTTTCGGCGGCGACGGTTTCGGGGGTGATCGTATCCGTAGCTTCTGCGGTCTCCGGCCCACCGTCGGCGGGGGATGCTTCGGCCGCCTCCCCCTCGGGGGTGAGCGGGGCGAGGCTTTCGCGAAGAGCCTCCATACCACTCCGGGCACGATTGAGATAGCCGTCGAGGGCCTGTTCATCGTTGGCAACGTCCTGCCGGGCCTGCTTTGCCTCCTCGAGAAGCTCGGCGTACATGGCCTCGATGTGATCTACGGGGAACATCTTCTTGAGCAGTTCTTTACGCTCTACCGGCTTGGACTTGAGGAATTGCGCGAACTGCCCCTGTGCGAGGAGCACGACCTTGAGGAATTGTTCGCGGTTGAGGTGAATACGCTCCGCGATGACGGCGTTGACCTCTTTGACCTGGGAGGCGATGGGCTTCCAGGCCTTATCGTCCTCCGGGTTGCCTCCGGGAAGCAGCTCCTCCACGGTGGCGGTGGCGGCCTTGACGGTCATCTGTCCGGCGCGCTTGCCGCGGGTGATGGGGTGGCTGTACACGGGGGTGCGGTTAATGCGCAGGCGGCGGCCCTGCAGGGTGAGGTCGAGGAAGACGCGGGGCGGGGTGTTGCTGCGTGCCGCGTAGGTGGAGTAGAGCTGCGCGGGGTCGCGGTCGCCGGTGGTGCCGCCGTAGAGGGCGTAGCAGATAGCGTCCAGGATGGTGGTCTTACCGGCGCCGGTGGGACCGTTGAGCAGGAAGACTCCGGCAGCGTTGAGGTCGCCGAAGTCGATGGTCTGCCGGTCGGGGTATGCCATGAAGGCTTCAAATTCGAGGCGGTGCAGAATCATGCGTGGTCTTTCTGAGCGGTGACTCGGTCGGCGATATCGGTGATGACGGCGCGTTCGGGGTCGGTGAGGGGACGCTCGCGAACGTAACGGTGGAATTGGTCGAAGAGGTCCACGGGGTTAATCTTCTGGCTGAGCGGCGGAGCGGCGGGTTTTTCGATGGCTTCGCGGGTGCTGCGGTAGCTGAAGTGCGAGATGGTTTCGTACCGCTTGCGGAGCGTGTCGACCGCGCCGACGGGAAGGGTCTCGTCGGTGAGCTCGATGCGGCAGTAGTAGCCGCGCTCGTAGGGGGTGTATTCGGGGTTGTTGAGCAGGTCGTCCATGGTGCCGCGGAGGGTTTTCATGGGAACGCGGGTCGCCCATTCATGCCCGGTGACGACGGGCTCTTCGCCGGGTGTGAGCTCGATGAGGTAGGCGCCGTTGCGGTTGGTTTCTTCGCTAAAGGAGAAGCCGAGGGGTGAGCCGCTGTAGCGAATGGTCGCGGTGACGGGGTACCGCTTATGAATGTGCCCGAGGGCTACGTAGTCGAAGCCCTCGAAGAGGGAGGCGGGTACCCAGTCGATGCCGCCGACGCTGATGTCGCGTTCGGAGTCGCTGCGGGGCGTGGTGTCGGCGTTGCCTGCGGTGTTGCTGACAGTTGCGTGGCTCATGACGATGACGCGGTCGGCACCTTCGCCGCGGGCTCGACGGTCGGCGATGTCCGCGCGAATGGCATCGGTGACGGCGCCGAGGACGGCGCGGTGAGTGGGCTCAACCCCGAGTGCGGTGGCGTGCAGGCGCGGCGCAAGGTAGGGAATGGCGTAGACGTGCACGCGTTGGGCCCCCTCGACGAGTTCGACGGGGCGGGTGGCGTCCTCGAAAGTGGTTCGGATGTGCACGCCCGAGGTTTCGAAGAGTGCTGATCCGTAGCTGAGGCGGCGGAAGGAATCATGGTTGCCGGAGCTGAGGATAACCTGCACGCCGGCCTGGACGAGGCGGGTGAGAGCCCGGTCGAGCAGGGTGGTGCTTTCGGCGTTGGGGATGCTGCTATCGTAAACGTCCCCGCTAATGAGGAGGGCGTCAACGCCCTCGGCCCGAACGTAGTCGAGCAGTTCGTCGATGAACTGCCGGTGCTTGTCGGTGAGAGGGCTGCGGTGAAAGGTGCGGCCGAGGTGCCAGTCGGAGGTGTGCAGAATCTTCATGGTTTCAGTATGGCACTGCGTCATGTTTTGCGCCTCACAGTTCGTCATTTGCGGCTCGGACCCCACAGCGGCGCAGGCACTCACGCTCGCGGGGGCTCCGTCCTCAAGGCGCCCCAGCGCCGCAGAGGGGGCACTCCCCCGCGAGCATGAGCACGAAGCCGCCTGGTACTTCCCCCGCGCATCCTAACCACCCGTGGGATAATCGCCCTATGAGTTTTTCTGAGTTCACGCGCGCACCCGAGGTTTCTGCTGAGTTTGCGGGCCGGGTGCGCGGCCTGTTGTATGCGTCTGCGCTGGGTGACGCGCTGGGCTATCCCCTTGAGCTGCTGTCGGCGGAGCAGATCGCGGAGCGCAACCCGAAGCCCTGGGAGGCCGCGTACGGCGAGCTGCTAATCAGCGATGATACGCAGCTGACCTGCTACACCCTAGACGGCCTGACGGAGGTTCTGGAGTGGAATAACGAGGGCGCGGCGGCAGATGAGTTGGCGTGCCTGTGGCTGGCGTATTTGCGGTGGTTCCGCGGTATTGGCGAGGCTCCGCCGGAGACCGCCCCGTTTTCGTTGGATCGTGAAATTGATGGGTCGAACGAGTTGACGGCTCGTCGCGGTCCGGGTGCTGCGACGTTGCGGGCGTTGGGTACCGGTGAGATGCAGCTGGTGTCGAAGTCGGTGAACCCTGATGCTCTGGGTAGCGGCGCGCTGGTGCGTTCGGCGGCTCTGGGGCTGTTGCCGGTGGCTCAGGAGCGCACGGTGGTCATGTTGGCGGTGCGCGGTGCGGCATTGACGCACGGCCACCCGGAGGCTTTAGTGTCAGCGGCGGCGTACGCGCTGCTCATCCGCGATTTGTTGGCATCCCCGTCCGGCTCGTTTGACGCGTTGCTGGAGGCGGTGCGTCGTGTGGTGTCGTGGTGCGGTTCGGTTGCCGGGGATGATGCGATTCCGGGTGATGGTGCCCGCACCGTGGAGACGCTGAACCGTGCCTTCGAGCTTTTGGAGCGCGGTGTGGTGCCGGTGCCGCAGGCGGTGGCTGAGCATTTTGGTACGGGGTGGACCGCCCCGGAGCTGCTGGGCACGGCGCTGTGGTGCGCGGCGGATGCGCTGAGGAATCTGCCCGCCGATGCTGATGATGCGACGGTGCGTGGCACCCTGTTTGAGGGGCTGTGCCGCGCGGTGTCAGTGGATTCTGATTCGGATTCGGTGGGCGCGATGGTCGGTATGCTGTGGGCGGCGGCCGGTCTGCCGGTGGGTTCGGAACCTGCGGGTGATGCCTGGGCACAGGCGCTGGGTCGTGTGCGGGGCTTGGATCAGGTGGAGGCGGTTGCGGAACGCTATCTGCGCCAGCTGGGCCTGTAGTAGCGCTGAACCTAGACGGCATAGCGGCGATGCGGAGCGGGGGCTCCGTCCTCAAGGCGCTCAGCGCCGCAGAGGGGGCACTCCCCCGCGAGCATCGTCCGCGTGCCGGTCGTGCGGAACAGTGCCGCGAGCATCGTCCGCGTGCCGGTCGTGCGGAACTGTACCGCGAGCATTGTCCGCAAGCCGGCTGTGCAGAACTTACGCGAGCATCCTCTGCGTGCCGGACAGCAGACCAGCTGCACGAGCATCCGCCAGCACGTTAGAACCGCTAGATATGAACTTTTAGTCCAGGTAATCGCGCAGAACCTGCGAACGCGACGGGTGACGGAGCTTAGACATGGTCTTCGACTCGATCTGGCGGATTCGTTCGCGGGTCACGCCGTAAACCTTGCCGATTTCGTCTAGGGTCTTGGGCTGACCGTCGGTCATGCCGAAGCGCATTGCGACGACACCGGCTTCACGCTCGGAGAGGGTGTCGAGGACGGAGTGGAGCTGCTCCTGCAGAAGGGTGAAGGACACCGCGTCTGCAGGGACGACTGCCTCGGAGTCCTCTATGAGGTCACCGAATTCGGAGTCGCCGTCTTCGCCGAGGGGGGTGTGCAGGGAGATGGGCTCGCGGCCGTACTTCTGAACCTCGATGACCTTTTCGGGGGTCATGTCGAGTTCCTTACCGAGCTCCTCGGGGGTGGGTTCGCGACCGAGGTCCTGAAGCATCTGGCGCTGCACGCGGGCGAGCTTGTTGATGACCTCGACCATGTGCACGGGGATGCGGATGGTGCGGGCCTGGTCTGCCATGGCGCGGGTGATGGCCTGGCGGATCCACCAGGTTGCGTAGGTGGAGAACTTGAAGCCCTTCGAGTAGTCGAACTTCTCGACGGCGCGGATGAGGCCGAGGTTACCTTCCTGGATGAGGTCGAGGAAGAGCATGCCGCGGCCGGTGTAGCGCTTGGCGAGGGAGACGACGAGTCGCAGGTTGGCTTCGAGCAGGTGGTTCTTGGCTCGCTTGCCGTCGTGGACGACCCAGCGCATGGCCTTCTTGAGGTCCTTGTCCATGTCGGGGTTTTCGGCGAGCTTGTGTTCTGCGTAGAGGCCGGCCTCGATGCGCATGGCGAGGTCGACTTCCTGCTGTGCGTTGAGCAGGGAGACCTTACCGATCTGCTTGAGGTAGTCCTTGACGGGGTCGGCGGTTGCGCCGGGGGTGACGACGCGCTGAGCGGGGGCATCGTCGTCGTCGCTGGCAGTGAGAACAAAGCCGGAGCCCTTGGCTGCTACAGCCTCGGCGGCCTTCTTTTCTTCCTTCTTGGCGACGGTGGCTTCGTCTTCTTCAGGCTCTTCGTCGGCGTCGGTGGTTTCGAGATCGTCGTCGAGTTCGAGGTCGAAGTCGTCGCCGGTCTTCTTGCGTCGTCCGCCGGTTTTGCGCTTGGTGGTTGCCTTAGCGGTGGTCTTGCGGGTGCGCTTGGGCTTTTCCGCGGTGGTTGCGGTGGCAGTATCTTCTGCGGTGGTTTCCTTGGCTGCCTCGGAGGTGGTCTTGGCTGCCTTAGTAGCCTTAGTAGTCTTGGTTGCCTTGGTGGCGCGGGTGGTCTTGGCGGCGGTTTCTTCGGTTGCGTCGCCGGTTGCAGTCTTCTTGCTGGGTGCAGGTGCCACTAGTACCCTTTCTGGCTTGTGTTGGGGTGCTTTGTCTGCAAAACACCTAAGACCCTGTCAAGTCTGTGCTGGCGTCCTCTTTGGTGTGTTTGCGACTCTGAACCGATTAACGCTGCGGGACGGGTTTTTATTCCGCTCGCGTTGGTCGTTTACGTGGTGCCGCGGCTCGTTGTACTGAGCTGTTTGAGGGCGCGCTATAGCGCATCGACTGTACGGGGTCAATACATAAGTATTGCAGATTTTCGGGGGCTTTCAACTTGACTGGCCGTAGGTCGGGGTGTTTTTGCGGGGCTTGAGGGTGCTGATGGTGGTCCCTTCAGTAAGCGCGTCGGTATTTGCACGCCGAGCGGTGAGCCAGGCGGGGCAGGTTCCGGTGGCGAGTCGCGCATCGATGATGTTGGGGCTGAGGCGGAGGTCGTGGAGCTGTGCTTCGTGGCGCAACAGGTTGGCGTAGGTGCTGTGTCCCTTGAGCCAGTTGCTCCAGGATTGAAGGGTGCGTAGGGCGCTGTACTCCGCGGTGTTGGAGCCCGGAACGAGAAGGCTGGAGAGAAGCTCGAGGGCGTTGAGACGGCGGTAGTCGGGTGCCTCGACGTCGGCAGACCCGGCGAGCGCGGCGCGGTAGTGGTTGAGGGCCGCGAGGCGGCGGGGTTCGCTCATATAGGTGCTGTTGTTGAGCTGTTGGATGATGTGTTGGTCGCGGTTTTCTTCATCGGTTGCGGGTGCTTCCCCGTCCGTTTCTGCGGCGTAGGGAGAAACCCGACCGCCTCTGTACTCGTGGAGGGTTTCTTCGTGAAGCAGGGAGCTTTCGGCGAGGTCGATTCCGTCGAGCTCGGTGAAGGCCCAGCGCTCGAGATCGGCGGCTTGGATGGTGCGATGGGTTCGGCGAATCCAGTCTTGCCACTGATTGCACTTGGCGGGGACGGTGCGCACGGCGGGCCCCTCGCCTGCCAAGGCGGCGGTGAAACTGCGAGGCATCCGGGCCTTTCGGGTGATGCGCGTGCCGTAATGGGGCGGTTCGATGGGCTCTTCGCGAGGCTCACCGAGGGGTGCGGCGCCGCCGAGGGCATAGTAAATGTAATCGGTGGTGTACCGCTGGATGGCGAGTACCTGCTGGGTTCGGTCGAGGCCGTACCCGGCGAGGTACGCCAGGGTCTCCGGGCTGAGAATTTCGAGGGTGCTGTGCTCCTCGAAGGCGTTGGTGAGGGTGCTGGGCTGCAGGGATGCACGCAGGTGCCCAGCGACCTCGGCGGGGATGAGCTCGCGGAGGGTGTCGCCGATGGTGCGTTTGCTGAGCTCGGGCGGGGTGTTCAGGTAGGGTTCGACAGCGCTGATGGCGGTCTCCCAGTAGCAGAGGTCGAGCTGGGCCTGGCGGTAGGCTCGGTCGGTGGTGGTGACCGGGACGCGTTGAGCGCGGGTTGCGCTCCAGAGCTCGGTGGCGGATTCCCAGTCATCGCGGGCAGAGGGGTTGTTGGTCGTGTCGGTATCCCAGGGGCTCCGGGCGAAGTTGCCGGTTGCGTCGGGCGCGATGCTGTCGCCGAGACTGGTTCGCCATGCCTGGTAGCGGCTGGCGTGAAGGTCTTCGATGGGTCCGAGAAGGGTGAGCGCTTCCATGCGGTCGTTGAGAGCCCACACGGTGGCGGCGCCGGCGTAGATGATGTCTTCGCAGCGTCGTTCGCCGACGATGCGCGGGTCGAAGAGCATGTGTGCCCAGGAGCTGATGCGGCTCTGCGCGGTGATGTCTGCGCCGACTTCGTGCAGGGTCGCGGCGGTTCGGGTGGCTGGGTCGAGTTGGCGTTGGCGTACGGCGTTATCGCCATCGACGATGATGGCGTAGAAGCGGTTGAGGGGCGCCCCGTCGTATTCGGCGGGAATCATGGTGAAGAGGCCGGTGAGGTACACGGCGCGGTGGCTTTCGGGGAGCGGTTCTTCAGGCAGGTTGACGCGCAGGCTGGGGCCGAGGACGGAGTTGTGGGCGGTGAGGATGATGAGGGAGCGTTCGGGCCAGTAGCCGTTGTGGTGGAGGGCGTGGCTGAGAACGTCGTACTCGGTGGAGATTGAGGGAGGCGCGGGGCTCGGGGCGCCGTTCGGAAGACTATCCGTCCGGACGGCTGCGCTCTGGAGGCCATCTCGGGTGTTAGGGTTCTGGGGGCTGGGCTTCTGGGTCTTGCGGTGCTTGTTCATGGTTCCACAATGTCAGGTGCGCCGCCTTGGCATCCGGTAAAGAAAAAATCTGTGGATATCTCCCCTGTGAAGAGAAGAAAATCCACAGATTTATTCGTTTTGTTCGGTTTTTCGGGTACCGCACCGCGGCGGTTCCGTCACATTCGGTCACGAACGCCCCGCTGTACGGTCGGCAGGAGAGCCGCAGATGAAGGCGCCTCTCCCCTC
Organism: Rothia mucilaginosa; assembly: GCF_001061665.1. Taxonomy (GTDB): domain Bacteria; phylum Actinomycetota; class Actinomycetes; order Actinomycetales; family Micrococcaceae; genus Rothia; species Rothia mucilaginosa_A. Next base: position 96,203 of record NZ_JVSP01000007.1, read on the forward strand.
CGCTCGGCCATGCACCTCGACGAATCGGTTAGCGTCTGCCTAGCGTTCCCCTAGTGCTCGTCCAGGAAGCGTTCGAAGAGGGCACCAATCTCGTCGCGGCTCGGAATGTTGTTGGCGTCCCGTCGCGAAAGCGGAATGGCGATATCCGAGGTGCGGTAGTTCTCGTCGTAGTTCTCTTCCATGGTCGTGATCATGCGCCCAATTTCGGGGTTCTGCTTGACCTGGTCGTTAATCTGCCCGTGCACGTGGCGGGCGGCCTCGCGCAAATCGTCGGTGGGTAGCGAGAGATGCGCGGCCATGCCCACGTGCTCGAGGGCGGTGAGGGTGCCCTGCGGCAGGTCGGCCTCGGAGATGTACTGCGGAATATTCACGCCGAATCCCACGGTGTCGTAGCCGTTGTCGGTAAAGAGCACCTCGAGCAGGTTGGTGATGGTCGCGTGCATATCCGCGGTAGGCTTCCACGGCGAGATGCCGCGAATCAGGTCCTTGCGGGAACCATGCGCGGTGACGGGGAAGGGCCGGGTGTGCGGCACGGGCATGGGGTAGGCCGAAACCAGCACGATGAGCGAAGGCTGCAGGCGTCGCACAATGCTGAGCAGGGCCTTCTGAAAACGCTGCCACTGCAGGTCCGGTTCGGCGCCGGTGAGCAGCAGGAAGGGCTGATCGAGGCTATCCTCGACGGCGTAGAGCTTGAGCTGCGGGTACTGCGGGTTCTCGAAGTGGTCCTTCTCGTAGTGCACGAAGGGGCGGCGGGCGCGGTAGTTGTGCAGCTGGTCGCTGTCGAACTCGACGATTTCAATGTTCTTCAGCTCGCTGAGGAGCACCTGCCCGAGCTGTCCGGCGGTGGATCCGGCGTCCTGCGGGCTGGAGAGTGCGATGACGAGGGTCAGCCCGTGCATCCGCGGATCGTCGAGGATTTTGGTGTTAGCTAAGTAGAGGTCTTCGGGATTGAGCATGACAGCCTCCTCACTATGAATCCGTTCGGCCCGCCACACCGTGTTTCGTCGCGGGGCTGGCCGACGCGCCTTTCTGTCATCAGACGCTTTCCGTAGTCTTTCATTCTAGGCCAAGAAGATTGTGTTGGCTTCTATCTCGGCGTTTTCTCGCGGCGGGTGAACGGTCTGCCCCGCATGAGCCAAAATGCTGGGGACCCCCGCGGACGGCTTGCGAGCGTACGCGCCGCACACCCCCGCCCCATCCGGTAGAGTAGAAACGGGTAGTCCGCGTACTTTTGCGCGGCGCATCCCGCCTCTACGGGCACCGTTTCGCACGGTTCGCCAGCTTCGGGTGGGATGGTTTCAAGAAGACATACGCAAAGGAGTAACGATGTCTCTTTCCCTATCGATTCACAGCACCGACCTTGAGGCGCTGGAGGCCGACGTTCTGATCCTGGGTGTTCTGAAGGGTTCCGAGGGCCCGTACCTGGCCCCGAACTCGCTGTCTGAGGATTCCGCCGAGGGTATCAACGAGCTGCTGGAGGCGCTGGGTGCCTCGGGTGCCCCCGATCAGCTGCTACGCCTGCCGGGCCTTGAGGATTCGGGTGCCGGCATCGTGGCCCTGGCTGGTCTGGGTTCCGATCAGGCTACCGGTCAGGAGCGTCTGGATGCCCTGCGCTACGCCGCCGGTTCGGCAAGCCGCCAGCTGGCCGGTTCCGCCGAGGAGATTGCCTTCGATTTCGGCCTGTCCTCCGTGGATGAGATTGAGGCCGTCGCGCACGGCGCCGTGCTGGGTAACTTCATCGAGGAGGGTATGCGCGGCAAGACCCAGGATTCGATCAAGGAAGAGATTGAGTCCGTCCTGATTATTTCCTCGATTGATCCCGATGAGGCGGAGCCCGCACTGGTGCAGGCCTTGGTCCTGGGTGAGACCACCAAGGACGCACGCCGTCTGGTGAACCTGCCCCCGTCGCACCTGTACCCCGAGACCTTCGGTGAGTTTGCGGCTGAGCTGGCCGAGGATTACGCAAACGTTGAGATTGAGCTCTTCCACTACGACCGCCTGGTCGAGGAGGGCTTCGGCGGTATTGCCGGCGTTGGCCAGGGTTCTCCCCGCAAGCCTGTTCTTGCCGTGGTGAAGTACGTCCCCGAGAACCCGAAGGCTCACGTGGCTCTGGTGGGTAAGGGTATCACCTTTGACTCCGGCGGTAACTCGCTGAAGCCCGCCGCTTCGATGATGACCATGAAGTGCGATATGGCCGGTGCCGCAGCCGTGCTGAACGCCGTGGTGGCCTCCGCTGAGCTGGAGGTTCCGGTGGCCGTGACCGGTTACCTGTGCCTGGCCGAGAACATGCCCGGCGGCCACGCCCTGCGCCCCGAGGATGTCATCACCATGCGCGACGGCCACACCGTTGAGGTGCTGAACACCGATGCCGAGGGTCGCCTGGTTATGGCGGACGGTATCGCGCTGGCTTCCGAGGCTAAGCCGGACGTCATTCTGGATATCGCCACCCTGACCGGTGCCGCTATGGCCGCCCTGGGCCTGCGCACCGCGGCTCTGCTGGGTGACGAGGAGATTCGTGAGCGCGTGCAGGCTGCCGGCGCATCCGCCGGTGAAGCTTACTGGCCCATGCCGCTGGAGTCTTACCTGCGCAAGAGCCTGGACTCGCAGGTTGCCGATATTAAGAACATCGGTTCGCGTTTCGGCGGTGCCCTGACCGCGGGCCTGTTCCTGAAGGAGTTCGTGGGCGAGGGTATTCCGTGGGCACACCTGGACATCGCGGGTCCCGCGTTCAACGAGGAGGCACCCTACGGTTACACCCCGAAGGAGGGTACCGGCTTCGGTACCGCAACCCTGGTGAACTTCATCCAGTCCTACGCCAAGTAGAGGGTTCGGCTGCGCCGGGACTCTTGCAGAGGGCTTCCTCTCTGCAGTGTTTCCGCTGATTGCTGAACGGTTATATAGGGATGCGCGAGGCGCTTTGGCCGAACAGGCCGGGGCGCCTCGCGCGTTGCGTTGAGGTCATTTCCGCCTTTTCTCGGTTCGTCGGAGAGGGAGCTTTTCTTCTCCCGCCCGGGCCTTTCGGCATCCCCGTGCGAGAACGGCCCGGGCGGGGTGTCCAGCATGCTATATGCCTCGAATTTTTTGGCCTCTTTGCGGGATTATTTGGCTAAAAACCACCCTGAGTGAACTTAAAGGGGCGGTATCGGGGGTATTCTTGTATTAAGTGTTTTTCTGCGTACGCGGATGGGCGCGCGTCTTTTTGATGCGGGCCTGCTGTGTGTGCCGGGGAACCTACCAATAAGGTAAGAACTCATTGCACGGGGTCGTACCCCACCAACTATGCAAGGGAGCAATATCGTGGCTCAAGAATTCGATATCCTCATCCTCGGCGGCGGTTCCGCTGGTTACTCTGCAGCTATTCGCGCACGCCAGCTGGGCTTCACCGTCGGTCTGATTGAGAAGGAAAAGGTCGGCGGCACCTGCCTGCACACCGGCTGCATCCCCACCAAGGCCTACCTGCACGCTGCTGAGCTGGCCGAGGACGCACGCGAGGCATCCAAGGTCGGTGTCAACGCTGTTCTGCAGTCCATCGAGATGGGCAAGGTTCGCGATTACAAGGACGGAATCGTCTCCGGTAAGTTCAAGGGTCTTGCAGGCCTGCTGAAGATGAAGGGCGTAGAGGTTATCCCCGGCGAGGGTAAGCTGACCGCTCAGGACACCATCACCGTCGGTGGTGTTGAGTACAAGGGTAAGAACATTATCCTGGCATCCGGCTCGGTCTCCAAGACCTTCGGTCTGCCCATTGAAGGTCGCGTTCTGACCTCCACTGAGGCACTGGAGATGGACTACCTGCCCAAGAGCGCTATCGTGCTCGGTGGCGGCGTGATTGGTTGCGAGTTCGCATCCATGTGGAACGCTATGGGCGTTGACGTCACCATCATCGAGGGCCTGCCGAACCTGGTTCCCAACGAGGACCCGGCAATCATCAAGGTTCTGGAGCGTGCGTTCAAGAAGCGCGGCATCAAGTTCAACACCGGCACCCTCTTCGAGAAGGTTGAGCAGGACGCTAACGGTGCTAAGGTCACCCTGGCTGACGGCAAGGTCTTCGAGGCAGAGATCGTTCTGGTCGCTGTTGGTCGTGGCCCGAACACCGCAAACATGGGCTACGAGGAGCAGGGCATCCCCATGGATCGCGGCTTCGTCCTGGCTAACGAGCGCCTGCACACCGGCGTTGGCAACATCTACGCTATTGGTGACATCGTCCCCGGCGTTCAGCTGGCTCACCGCGGTTACCAGCAGGGTATCTTCGTTGCTGAGGAAATCGCTGGCCTGAACCCCACCATCGTTGAAGACATCAACATCCCCAAGGTCACCTTCTGCGATCCCGAGATTGCATCCGTCGGTTACTCCGAGCCCAAGGCTAAGGAGAAGTTCGGCGCTGAGAACGTTGAGACCGCTGAGTACAACCTGGCTGGTAACGGTAAGTCCTCTATCCTCGGTGCTACCGGTATCGTGAAGGTTGTCCGCCAGAAGGACGGCCCCATCGTTGGTGTTCACGCTATTGGTAAGCGCATGGGTGAGCAGATTGGTGAGGCTCAGATGTGGGTTGCTTGGGAAGCATTCCCCGAGGACGTCGCTAAGTTCGTCCACGCACACCCGACTCAGAACGAGTCTCTGGGTGAGGCAGCAATGCTCCTGAACGGCACCCCGCTGCACAGCGCATAATCCAGGCGCACATATTTTTACTGGCTGATGTTTTTCGCGTCGGCTTAGTTACGACCTTTCAGGTCAAGGCGGTGACGGGCGTATCCGCTGAACAACGCCCCGCACCCGGATGCGTGCTCCCCGGTTCTGAACCGGGCGCGCGCGTCCGGGTTGCCGCCCCACATTTTTCTAGTTCAAGCATTCACCAAGGAGAACGGGAAAGATTATGTCCCACACCGTAGTACTGCCCGCACTGGGCGAGTCCGTGACCGAGGGTACCGTCACCCGCTGGCTCGTAGAGGTCGGCGACACCATTGAGGTTGACGCTCCCCTGGTTGAGGTTTCCACCGACAAGGTTGACACCGAGGTTCCCTCCCCCGTAGCAGGCGTTGTCGAGCAGATTCTCGTCCCCGAGGACGAGGACGTCGAGGTCGGCGCTGCTCTGGCTATCATTGGCGACGGTTCCGGCGCTGCTGCTCCGGTTGCTCCCGCCGCTGCCGCTGCACCCGCAGCTCCCGCTCCGGCTGCTGAGGCTCCCGCAGCACCCGCTCCGGCTGCTCCCGCCGCTGGCTCCGCTTCCGGCACCGAGGTCCTGCTGCCCGCACTGGGCGAGTCCGTGACCGAGGGCACCGTGACCCGCTGGCTGAAGGAAGTTGGCGAGCAGGTTGAGGTTGACGAGCCCCTGGTTGAGGTTTCCACCGACAAGGTTGACACCGAGGTTCCCTCCCCCGTTGCAGGTACCCTGCTCGAGATCCGCATCCCCGAGGATGAGGACGCAGAGGTTGGCCAGGTCCTGGCTATCATCGGTGACGCTTCCGCTGCTGCTGCTCCCGCCGCTCCGGCTCCCGCAGCTGCTCCGGCCGCTCCCGCAGCTCCCGCCGCACCTGCCGCACCGGCTGCTGCTCCCGCCGCACCTGCCGCTCCGGCAGCTGCTGAGGGTGAGGCATACGTGACCCCGCTGGTCCGTAAGCTCGCTAAGGACAACGGCATCGACCTGTCCACCGTGAAGGGCACCGGTGTTGGTGGCCGCATCCGCAAGCAGGATGTTCAGGCTGCTATCGCCGCTAAGGGTTCCGCTGCTCCCGCCGCTGCTGCACCCGCTGCAGCTGCTGCTCCGGCTGCTGGTTCCGCAAAGGCACCGCACACCTTCGAGGTTTCCCCCAAGCGTGGCACCGTCGAGAAGACCGCACGCATCCGCCAGGTCATCGCAAAGCGTATGCGCGAGTCTCTGGACATCTCCACCCAGCTGACCCAGGTCACCGAGGTTGACGTGACCCGCGTTGTCCAGCTGCGTGCAAAGGCTAAGGACGGCTTCGTTGCTCGCGAGGGCGCAAAGCTGACCTTCCTGCCCTTCTTCGTCCAGGCAACCGCTGAGGCTCTGCAGCAGCACCCCGCTCTGAACGCTTCCATGACCGAGGACTACAAGCAGATTACCTACCACGGCTCCGAGAACATCGCTATTGCTGTGGACACCCCCAAGGGTCTGCTGGTTCCCGTCATCAAGAACGCTTCCGACCTGGGCATTGCTGGCCTGGCAAAGGCTATCGCCGACCTGGGTGGCCGCGCACGTACCGGCGACATCTCCCCCGAGGAGCTGTCGGGTTCGACCTTCACCATCACCAACATTGGTTCCTTCGGTGCACTGTTCGACACCCCGATCATCAACCAGCCGAACGTTGCAATCCTCGGTACCGGTTCGATTGTGAAGCGCCCCATGGTTATCCAGGATGCAGACGGTAACGACGTTATCGCTATCCGCTCCATGTGCTACCTGTCCCTCACCTACGACCACCGCGTGGTCGACGGTGCAGACGCAGGTCGCTTCCTGCGCACCGTCAAGACCCGCCTGGAGGAGGCAAACTTCGAGTCCGAGCTGGGTCTCTAAGACCTGCACAGACTCAAGGAAGTTTCCTTGTGGCGGTACCCTGACGGGTAACCGAGCGTAGCTCCGCCGGTTTTTCCGGTGGGCGTGTAAAAGCGGCGGTCCCATCCACTTCGGTGGGTGGGACCGCCGCTTTTGTGTTCCCGCAAAGCCGCGGTTATACGGGTTCGGCGCGGACGATTTCCCAGCCTTGCTCTCCACGGTGCAGCTCGAAAATAACTTTTTGGCGGGTGATCCCATTTTCTTCGCTGAGTTTGCGGGCCTGCTTCTCCTCAGCGCTGGGCCGGTATCCCGATGCCGAAACCACCGCGACGATGCGCAGGTCTTCCCCGCCTCCGGCGGAATCTTCGATGCTTTCGAGAATGAGCTCGGCGCCGCCTCGGGCGCGGCGTTCACGGTTGCGCTGGTCGAGAAGGGCCCTCAGCACCGCCTCTGGGTTTTCGCGTTCCCCCGCCGCCGATACGTCGGGAGCATCGCGTGCCGTGGGGGATTCACCGGAGGCGGCGTGCACCTGAGCCGAGGCTTCTACCTCTCCCCCGTTGAGAGTCAGCATGCCGGCAGAGGTCGCGAGCGCGGCCAGGGTCAGCGCGGTGGCCCCGAGCCGCATCGGGGTGTTAAGCCGCAAGCCTTTGGCGATTTTCTTGTCAGCTCCTGTGTCGGCGTTTACGAGCCGTCGGGCGAGGTGGGTAGCGGGTGGGCGGGCTCTCCCGGGGGTGTGCCTCCCCGACTTTCCGCGTTGTGTCACCATCCCGCGGGTTTCTAAGAATTTGCGGACCTTTTCTCGGGTCTTCTCGAGCGGGGTGTCCCGCGCGCTATCCTCTCGTTCCGGAGCGGCGGGAATCAGCATCCGGGCCCGTTCGGAGCAGCTGAGGTACACGTTAATGGGCCTGGAGTCGAGGTCAAGATCAAGCACGGGGTTCAGACCGATGCGGGCCAGCCGGGCGGCCGGGGCATCCAGCAGGTACTCGAGGGCACGGCCGAGGTTTCGAGCCCGGTCGGTGCTCCAATCGGCGCCCCGGTCGGCTTCGGTTTTTGTTCCGGGGCCGAGGCGCAGGCTGAGGGGCACGCGGGCCTCGGCCGGTTCGGGGTCGTGCCCGCAGGCGGCGCGCCATAGCAGGGCTGCGGCGGAGCGCACGTACTCGCCCGCCCACGCGTAGCTTGTGGGTTCTGCGTTCTTTTGGGGAGCGGGTTCCGCGGCAATATAGGAGCTCTCCGGGAGCAGCAGTCGGGGCTTGCCTCCGGCCGTGAGTCCCACGTACTCGGCAGAGATTACTCCGTACCGCTCCCCCGCTTCGCGCAGGGTCTCGATGGCCTCGTGCAGAGAGCGGGCCAGGGTCACGAGCTCTTCGATTTCTAGCGGGCGCAGGGCCAGCAGCCGGTCCAGGGTTCCCGCATCAAGCGGTTCGTAGTAGAGGCTCACCGTGTTGTTCTCGCCCGAGGGGCCGCTCATCCCGCAGAGCCGCGCGAGTCCTGGACCGTTTGCGGGCCTCGGGGTTATCGATTTCCCCGGGATCTTGAAGATGCGCCGGGTGTAGCGCCCCGGGCGCAGAGCCGGTTCGACGCGCATCTCTAAGGGGCAATCGACAATGTTCAGGGTGCCCACGGCGGGGTTTCCGATGGTTTCGAGCAGGAATACTTCATCGTTATTCATGGCTTAATACTATCAAATTACATTAAATAATTTCATTAAATACCCAAAGATAAAATTAAACCTCTAAGCCCTAGTCTTCAGCACCGCTCACCTACCAGTACACAAGGTATTGTGTCGCCCCGTGTTCGCTCATCATATAATTCAGGGCGACCTAATTTTCATCAGCTCATCCGCGGGTCTAAGGTAGAGGTATGTCTGTGACTATTGAACGAGTGGGCTTCGCCCCGAACTATGTGAACTATGTCGAGTGCCTCGAGGACCAGTACCGCATCCATGATGAGGTGGCCAACCGCACCCGCCAGAACACCATTCTTCTACTGGAGCACGAGCCCGTCATCACGGCCGGAAAGCGCACCGAAGACCACGAGTACCCCGCAGACAAATCCACCCCGGTCGTCAAGATTGACCGCGGCGGCAAGCTCACCTGGCACGGTCCGGGCCAGCTGACCGCCTACCCCATCCTTCGCCTACCCGAACCCATCGACGTGGTGGCCTACGTGCGCATTGTCGAGGAGATTATCATCAACGTCCTGGCGGGCCTGGGTATCAAGGGTGAGCGCGTCGAGGGCCGCAGCGGTGTATGGATTCTGGGCGATGGCAAGACCCAGGATAAGAAGATCGCCGCCCTGGGCATGCGCGTTTCGCGTAACACCACCATGCACGGCTTCGCCATCAACTGCTGCAACGATCTTGAGCCCTTCGCTCAGTTCATCCCCTGCGGCATTAGCGATGCGGGCGTCACCTCGATTTCTGAGCAGCTGGGTCGCACCGTTACCCCCGCCGAAATCCTGGAGCCGCTGGAGGCCGAGCTGGTGAAGTACCAGGACCGCCTGGCCGAATCCTTCGAGCCGGTCAGCACCTAAGCGGCCGGTTCGTCACCTATACGTCATATATTAAACTCACTTACACTTACGCCGCACCGGGCGTAGAATAGGACGTGGCCCGATTGAGCAGAGGGCACGTCGAACCCAAGGAGAAGACCTTTGAGCACCAAGCCTGACGGACGCAAGCTGCTGCGCGTGGAGGCTCGCAACGCCGAGACTCCCATCGAGAAGAAGCCTCACTGGATTAAGACCAAGGCCATTGTCGGCCCCGAGTACAACGAGATGCGCGAGCTGGCTCGTGGCCAGGGTCTGCACACCGTGTGTGAAGAGGCCGGTTGCCCCAACATCTACGAGTGCTGGGAGGACCGTGAGGCAACCTACCTGATTGGCGGCTCCGAGTGCACCCGTCGTTGCGACTTCTGCAACATTGCGACGGGTAAGCCCGTCGCTGTGGACTACGCTGAGCCTTTCAAGGTGGCAAAGAACGTGAAGGTCATGGGTCTGCGCTACGCTACCGTGACCGGCGTGGCCCGTGACGATCTGGAAGACGGCGGTGCGTGGCTGTACGCAGAGACCACCCGCCAGATTCACAAGATGTGCCCGAACACCGGCGTCGAGATGCTCGTCCCCGACTTCAAGGGTGTTCCCGAGCACGTCCAGAAGGTGATTGACGCGAAGCCCGAGGTGTTCGCCCACAACCTGGAGACCGTTCCCCGTATCTTCCGCCAGATTCGCCCGGCGTTCCGTTACGAGCGTTCCCTGGATGTCATCACCCAAGCTAAGGAAGGCGGCATGGTCACCAAGTCCAACCTGATTCTGGGCATGGGCGAGACCGACGACGAGATTTACGAGGCGCTGTGCGACCTGCACGATGCCGGCTGTGACATCATTACCCTCACCCAATACCTGCGCCCCGGCCCGCTCTTCCACCCCATCGAGCGTTGGGTGAAGCCGCAGCAGTTCGTGGACTTCGCAAACATGGCTGAGGAGATTGGCTTCGCCGGCGTTATGGCCGGCCCGATGGTTCGTTCTTCCTACCGCGCGGGTCGCCTGTGGGCTCGCGCGATGCGCAAGAACGGCTACCCCATCCCCGAGAACCTGGCTCACATCGAGAGTGAGGGCGCTGCCCTGCAGGAAGCCTCCTCTCTGGTGGCTGCGGGCTACTAAGCCGTTTCAGATTCCGTCTGAAGCGTGGAGGCTCCCCAAACCGGTATTCAGCTGGTATTCGGGGAGCCTTCCCTTATGCCCCGGCCATTGTGCGGGTAGGGTAAACTAGATAAATTGCAGGCACACTGCATCGTTACGTCACTATGGTTCCGTGAGCGTTTGAGGCGCTTCGGGATCGCGGAAGAACCACCGAGGAAGAATCGTGGCAGATAAGCGCGAAGAGAAGAAAAAGAAGAAGGAACGCACTCCGGGCACCTTTGCCCAGATGAAGCAGGTCTACCAGATGACCAAGAAGTCCGACCCGAATATCGGTTGGATTCTGAGCCTGGCCGCCCTGGGCACTCTCCTGGTCTTTATCCTCATCGGCGTTGCCCTGGGTAACTGGATTACCTTCCTTATTCTGGGTCTGGGTGCCGCCGCCGTTGTGGCCATGCTGATTCTGAGCCGTCGCGCGGAGGCCGCCGCCTTCTCGCAGATTGAGGGTCAGCCCGGCCGAAGCGGTGCAGCTATGAACTCGGTGCGTCGCGGCTGGCAGGTTGAGGAGCAGCCGGTGGCCGCTAACCGCAACCAGGATATGGTGTTCCGTGCGCTGGGCCGCCCCGGCATCGTACTGGTGACCGAAGGTCCCCACAGCCGCGTGAATGTCCTGGTGAACACCGAGAAGAAGCACCTGAACCGTGTGGCTCCCGGCGTGCCCGTGCACGTGATTGAGACCGGCCACGATGAGGGCCAGGTGGAGCTCAAGGACGTCGTGAAGACCATGAACAAGCTGCCCAAGGCTCTGACCCAGCAGGAGGTGCAGGCGGTGGGCGGTCGTTTGAAGACCCTGAACCACATGCGCAACCCGATGAACGGTCTGCCCAAGGGCGTCGACCCGATGCGTGCGCGCCCCGATCGTCGCGCGATGCGCGGCCGCTAGGCAATACTAGGCCCCGACCTCTCCCCGCGGAGGGTCGGGGCCTTCGTTGTACCCGGGGTCGTTATTGCCGGTGGCGTTCCGCTGCCACCGGGCGCGAAAGATGAGACACAGAAAAAACAGAGATGTTACCTGTTTCCCAAATTTGTAACATTGACGAAACACGTTAGTCATGCACCCGAAAAAAATACCTACTATGCTGGATATGTCCGGGTGATTCGTGATTCGCCCGAAACCGACACTAGACAAACAGGTTGAGGTGTCGCGGCGGGTTACTATTCCTCCTCCGCACTCAATCAAACAAGGAGCAGTCCTCATGTTTACCAGCCCCCAGGAAGTCCTCGATTTCATTAAGAACGAAGACGTCGTCTTCGTCGACATTCGATTTACCGACATGCCCGGCGTGCAGCAGCACTTCAACCTGCCCGCCAAGGCGATTGATGACGATTTCTTCGTCAACGGCCAGCTTTTTGATGGCTCCTCCATTCGCGGCTTCCAGGGCATTGCAGAGTCCGATATGCAGCTGATTCCCGACGTTCAGTCCGCATACGTTGACCCCTTCCGCATTGAGAAGACCCTGGTCATCATCTGCTCCATCGTGAACCCCCGTACCGGCGAGCCCTACCACCGCGATCCCCGCGGCGTTGCCGAGCGCGCCGAGGCATACCTGCAGTCCACCGGCATTGCAGACACCGCGTTCTTCGCCTCCGAGGCTGAGTTCTTCGTCTTCGAGGATGTGCGCTACCAGGTCGAGCCGAACTCCGTGTTCTACAAGATTGACTCTGACGAGGCTCCCTGGAACACCGGCCGTAAGGAAGAGGGCGGCAACCTGGGCAACAAGACCCCCGTCAAGGGCGGTTACTTCCCCGTCTCCCCCGTCGACAAGCAGGCTGACCTGCGTGACGCAATGTGCGTGGCTCTGGACGAGGTTGGCCTCGAGGTCGAGCGTAGCCACCACGAGGTGGGCGCAGCCGGCCAGGCAGAGATTAACTACAAGTTCGACACCCTGACCAAGGCCGCTGACGATCTGCTGAAGTTCAAGTACGTTATCAAGGGCACCGCAGATGCCTGGGGCAAGTCCGTGACCTTCATGCCCAAGCCCGTCTTCGGCGATAACGGTTCGGGTATGCACTGCCACCAGTCGCTGTGGCAGAACGGTGAGCCCCTCTTCTACGACGAGCGCGGCTACGCCAACCTCTCCGACATCGCTCGCTGGTACATCGGCGGTCTGATTGAGCACTCCTCCGCTGTTCTGGCCTTCACCAACCCGACCGTGAACTCCTACAAGCGTCTGGTTCCCGGCTACGAGGCTCCCGTGAACATGGTGTACTCGCAGGGTAACCGTTCGGCAGGTATCCGTATCCCGATTACCGGTACCAACCCGAAGGCTAAGCGCCTCGAGTTCCGTGCACCCGACCCCTCGGCTAACCCCTACTTCGCGTTTGCAGCTCAGCTGATGGCTGGTCTGGACGGTATCCGCAACCGCATCGAGCCGCCCGCCCCGATTGACAAGGACCTGTACGAGCTACCCGCCGAGGAAGCCAAGGACATCAAGAAGGCTCCCGCTAACCTGGAGGCCGCTCTGGAAGCTCTCGAGGCTGACCACGACTTCCTGCTCGAGGGTGGCGTGTTCACCGAGGATCTGATTCAGGCTTGGATTGATTACAAGCGTAAGAACGAGCTGGAGCCCCTCTCGCTGATTCCGCACCCGCTCGAGTACCAGCTGTACTACGGCGTCTAAGAGCTACCCTATTTCAGTAGCTAGCCTGTAGCTGTTCCCCGCACACCCGTGAGGTGCGCGGGGAACAGCCGTTTAACCCACCCCCTACCGGCCCTGATGCGATTCGCGTGCGCCGCGGCATCTGTCACCCGTTCAGGTTATAAGGTTTTGGGAATTCGCGAGGCCCCGCGCGCTGAATCGTTATCCCTGGTTCAAGCCTGTGACTTGCGCTTAGAGCGACTCTAAGGATTAACCTAAAGGTGCTGGCGCTCCTCCTACTTACGTCGTGCAACCGGGAGGGGCGCCAGCATTTTCTATGCTCACTTCTGTCCACTCGGGCACGAACGATGTATGTTAGAGCCCCCTTCCTGAACGAAAAAAGCGAAGAGGAGTAAAATAGAAGGTGCGCGCGCCCGGCCTGCGTCACCTACGAATTTCTCGAGAAACGACACCATACGCCGTGTTCTCAGCGCCGCCCTCCCGAAGCACTCTCACGCATCCCTGGGCGAGCATCGCCGATGACCGACCGACCCGTCTGACGCCGCATCCACTGTAACGAGGAGAAATACCATGGCATATCAGCCGACCATCCTAAACGGTGAAACTGTTTTCCGTAACGAAGTTTTTCAGACCGGCCTCATGTCCCAGCTGCTGGACGGTATCTACGATGGCGAGATGACCATCGGTGAGCTCCTGAGCCACGGCAACTTCGGTGTGGGTACCTTCAACGGCCTCGACGGCGAAATGGTCGTCCTCGACGGCGTCTGCTACCAGGTGCGTCACGACGGCTCCGTATCCCTGCCCGACCTGCGCCAGCAGACCCCCTACGCCGTGGTCACCAACTTCGTGCCCATGATTAAGCGCGAACTGCCGCAGAACCTGCTCCGTAAGTCTGCTTCCCAGATCCTGGATGACTTCACCGTCTCCAAGAACTACATGTACGCCATCAAGATTTACGGCGAGTTCGAATGGGTCCGCACCCGCACCGTCATCAAGCAGGAGAAGCCCTACCCGAAGATGGTTGCGGCCACCGAGAATGAGGACATTGTCCAGTTCGATAACGTGACCGGCACGATTGTTGGCTTCCGCACCCCGATCTACGAGCAGGGTATCTCGGTGCCCGGCTGCCACGCCCACTTTATCGATGATGAGCACGTTCAGGGCGGCCACGTGGTCGACTTCAAGCTGCGCTCCGCAAAGGTCGAGATTTGCCCCGGTACCGGCCTGCAGCTGCACCTGCCGCTAACCCCCGAATTCTCCTCCGCTAACCTCTCCCCCGAGGACCTGGCTGAACAGATCTCCAAGGCTGAAAAGCACTAGCCTTCTTTCCCGCCGGGATATAGCAACGGGCTATATTAACGAAGGAGCCGCCCTCTACTGTTCTGTAGAGGGCGGCTCCTTCGTGTTCCTACGTGCTGTAAACGGCGCTTACGCCTCCGGCACGAACTCGCCGTGGCCGCGCTCGCGCAGGGCGGCACGCACCTTCTCAGCGGCCGCATCCAGCTCTTCGGCGGTGGCGTCCTTCTTCGCGTTGGCGGGATCGTAATCAGCCATGCCGTCAGCAGGGAACAGGTGGATGTGGGTGTGCGGAACGTCGAAGCCCGCAATCATCAGAGCCACACGGTCCTTATCAAACGCCTGATCCAGGGCACCAGAAATCTTGTGCGCCACGGAGAACAGGTGCGCGGCCAGGTCTTCGGGCAGGTCGGGCCAGCGGTCAATCTCGGCGCGGGGGACGAGTAGCAGGTGACCTTCCGACAGGGGCATGATGTCCATGAACGCCACGCACTGGTCGTCCTTCCAGACGAATCGGCCGGGAATCTCGCCGTCAATAATCTTGGTAAAAATCGTGCTCATGCTATCTCCTTTGATGATATTCCGCCGCCCACGCGGTGAACGTGTGGGCGGCAGAACGGGTAGTACGGGTAGTACGGGGATGAGGGTTAGTCCTCAACCTCAATGCTCTCGCCGGGGTTCAGGTGCTTCAGCTCGGTACCGTACTTGCCACCGAAGTTCGTCACCAGACCCTCGATAATGCCGGTACCGTTAGCGTTAATCATGCCGTTGTGAATCGGGACCACGCGCTGCGCGCCGGTTGCGATCACAAAATCAATGACTTCCTGAACCTTCGACCAGGGGGCGTGAATCGGTACCAGAACGGTATTCGCACGCACGCGGTGCGGAACCACCAGCGAGTCACCCGGGTGGTACACGGCACCGTTAATCAAGTAACCGACATTGGCGATGGTCTGAATCAGCGGGTGAATCAGGGCGTGCTGACCGCCGAAGGTCTTCACATCGAAGCCGGGGATGGCGAACTCGGTGTCCGCCTCCACGACGGTCACCTCAGCCTCGGGCGAGGCCTCCAGAATGACCTTGGCGACCTCGGGAACGGTCCAAATCTTCAGAGGGTTACCCTCTGCGATGCGCTGGGCAATAATCGGCAGTACCGAGGGAGCGTGAAAGTGGTCGGGGTGGGCGTGGGTAATGAACAGGTACTCCGCGCTCTGCAGGGCCTCGGCGTGCTCGCCATCGGGGGAAAAGTTACCGGGGTCAATCACCAGGACGTGTCCGTCGTGCTCGATGCGGACGCTGGAGTGGGTATACTTCGTTAGCTTCATGTGTTTCAGTTTACTCTTGTGTTTCTCTCCTTATCCCAAAAAACTTCACTTTTTGAGACAAAGTGCAAATCAGAGGCTTTCTATGTGGCTTTAGTGTACAGTTCTTTACACAAGATCGACCGTGACTATTGGGGGCGGTTATCCGCTCCGAAAGGTTCATCAATGGACACTCATATTCCCGTTCGGAGAATTACGAAGCCCGCCGAAGCTCGCAACACACGTCAGCGCCGCATCATCAAGGCCACGATGGAAGAGCTCGGCGATTTTATTTCGGCACAGGATCTGCACCTCACTCTCGCAAACCGCAAGGAACAGGTCTCTCTCGCAACCACTTACCGTGTGCTGCAGTCGCTGGCCAACGCCGGGGAGCTCGACTCGGTCAAGGGCGTTGATGGCGAAACCCTGTACCGCCACTGCCGGGCCAAGGAGCACCACCACCACCTGCTCTGCCGCCGATGCGGCACCGCCATCGAGCTGGAAGCTCCCGATTTCGAGGATTGGGCACTGACCATGGGCAAGAAGTACGGCTTCTCGGAGCTCGAGCACGTGGTCGAGGTGACCGGCTACTGCCCCGATTGCACCCTGGCCCTGCGAGAAGAAGAAACGCAGAACGAATCGGCCCGCTAGGGTCGGCACACCGTCCTAGAGGCGGTTGGGATTCCGGCCAAATACCGACGAATCCCACCAATAGCACGACAACATATCAGCACGACGCAGCACGACAACACACAGGGCGTTGAGAACCCAACCCCGTAGCACGATGTGAAAGAGCCCCCGCTCAACTCGAGCGGGGGCTCTTTCACGTCTGCGGACGTAAGCTAGTTCTTTGCCGCCAGCTGACGGCCCGAGGCGCTGTGGCGGCGCTTCACGGAACCAATCACACGGCACACCAGGTAAATCAGGAAGGAAATGCTCGTCACGTACGGGCTAATCGGCAGTGAGCCGGCCAGCGCCAGCATAATGCCGCCCACGATGGAGGCCTCAGCGAAAAGCACTGAAAGCAGCAGCGTGCGCAGCGGAGAAGCCGTCACCTGCATCGCCGCCGCCGCCGGGGTAATCAGCAGGGCCAGCACCAGCAGCGAACCGACCACCTGCACCGACAGCGCCACCGCGATACCCAGCACAACCATGAAAACCAGCGAGAGGAAGCGCATCGGAACGCCCTTCGCCCGAGCCACATCCGGGTCGAGGGAGGCGAAGCTCAGGGGCCTCCACACAATAATCAGCAGGGCAATAATGACCACCGCACCAATAATCATGGCGTTCAGCTGGTCGGCATCCACGGACACGATCTGACCGGTGAGCAGGCCAAACTTATTCGCACTACGACCCTGATACAGCGAAAGGAACAGAATACCCAGCCCCAGGCCGAAGGGCATGAGCGTGCCAATCACCGAGTTCGACTCGCTCGCCTTGGACCCAATCATCGCAATCAGCAGGGCCGAGGCAATCGAGCCAACCATGGAGCCGGTGACCACGTCGTAGCCCAGAAGCAGGGCCAGGGCCGCTCCCGCGAAGGACATCTCAGAAATGCCGTGCACCGCGAAGGCGTGATCGCGCATCATCACGAAGATGCCGACGAAGCCACCGATGAGGCCCAGCACAGCACCCGCAAAAATGGAGTTCTGCAGCATATGCAACAGCTCGCCGTAACGGTCAAACACGAAGATGCGCGAGAGCAAATCACCCTGCGTGCTGGATGCAGCGGCGGCCAACGCGGGGAGGGAAGAGAGAATGGTCATCGAGCGGTTCCTCCCGGTAGGTGCAGGGTGCCGGACGCGCCGCCGGGCTGTGCCTCGACTCGCAGGTGGGCACCGTGGATATTCTGGTCGCCGCCTTCAATGTGGCAGTGATCGCTGGCGTGGGTCTCCCCCACCACCACGTAGCGGCCGTTGGACTTGAGCACGCTCACCGGAGTTCCGTACAGGGAGGTGAGGGTCTCGCTCGTCATAACCTCTTCGACCGAACCAACCGTAAAGCGGCCGTTGGCCAGGTAGAGCACGCGATCCACGTGCTCGATAATCGGGTTGATCTCGTGCGTCACGAAAATTACCGAGACTCCGTGCTCGCGGTTGAACCGGTGAATCAGCTCCGCCACGGCGTACTGATGGTTTAGGTCTAGGGAGAGGAGCGCCTCATCGGCCAGCAGAATCTTTGGGTCGTTCGCGAGGGCCTGGGCAATGCGCAGGCGCTGCTGCTCACCGCCGGAGAGCAGACCCACCGGAACGTTGGCGTACTCGGTGGCGCCCACCGCCTCCAGCAGCTCGTCGACCTTGGCACGGTACTTGCGGCCGTGCAGGCGGATACCCCAGCGGTGCCCGTCCACGCCCAGGCCCACGAGGTCGCGAGCGCGCATCGGGGTGGAGGGGTCGATTGCCTTCTGCTGGGGCACGTACCCAACACCGGGGTTGCCCAGGCGGGCGGGCTTGCCGAGCACCGAAATTTCGCCGGAGTTAAGACCGGTCAGCCCGAGGATGACCTTGAGGAAGGTTGATTTGCCGGAGCCGTTCGGGCCGAGCACCGCGAAGTACTCCCCGGCCCCAATATCGAGGGTGAGATTTTTCCAGAGGGTGCGGGCCCCGAAAGCGAGGCTACCCCCGCGAATCGAAATCGCGGGGGTGGCACCGTTATTGTTATCAGTCACTTAGGAGAGCGCCTTTTCGAGGTTGCTGACGTTGGTCTTCATCCATGCCAGGTAGTCGGTGTTCTCGGGCAGGGTTTCGGTGAAGGATACGTAGTTTACAGAAGCGTCCTTCGCGGTCTGCAGCACCTCGTTCGTCTGGGAGGTGGCGGTCTGCTCGTTGTAGGCCAGCAGCTGCACCTTCTTCTCGCTGATAAGGTCCTTGGTTTCCTTCAGCACGAGGGCGGGAACGTCGTTACCCGCTTCGACAGCCTCGGCGAACTCGCTGGGGGTTGCGTTCTCGGCGCCGGTGGAGGAGATCAGGTAATCGGGTACGGGCTCGGTGGAGAGATACTTCTTGCCCGCACCGGAGATGGCCTTTGCGGAGGCTTCGAGGCCGTCCAGCTCCTTGACGAAGTTGGCGGCGTTCGAGCGGTAGGCCTCAGCGTGCGCGGAGTCCAGGGTGGCGAGGTCCTCGGCAATCTGCTGGGCAACCTTCTTGACGGTTTCGAAGTCGTACCAGAGGTGCTCGTTGAACTCGTGAGCGTGGGCGTGATCGCCGCCGTCCTCGTGGTGTTCGCCGCCGCGGTGGTCCTCGACCAGGTGGTTGTACTCTGCGTCGGTGAGCTTGCCGCTGACCTTGACCGCGTTCACGACCTTCTGGGAGGCATTATCCTTGCCGGCCAGGTCTTCAAGGAACAGATCGTAGCCCGCGCCGTTGATGACGATCAGGGATGCGTCCTTGGCCTTGAGTCGGTCGGAGCTGGTGGCTTCGTAGGAGTGGGGGTCGGTGCCGGTGGAGGAAATCAGCGCGCTGACCTCAACGTTGTCGCCACCGACCTGCTTAACGATGTCGGCGTACACGTCGGTGGAGGCGAGCACCTTAACCTTGCCGTTCGAGTTAGCGGAGGCGCTCGAACCGGAGGAGCTGTTCTCGGTGGCGCAGCCGGTCAGAAAGAGGGAGGTCGCCGCGAGGGATCCCAGCGCGGTGAGGAAGTGCTTGCGGGTGATGGGGCGATGCGACATATCGTTCTCTTTCTGTTCGTCTGCTGATGTGTTTCTTCCGTTTCTTAACTACACCACGCGCATACCCGTATAAACAACTCTTTATTTGTTGTCCCGACCGGGCGAGTACCCGCGTTCGATGTCCTTTGGAGGCATGCCTTATCGACGGTTCGGGTACGCAAAGGCCCCGTGCTTCAGGGCAGTGGGCGCTGAAGCGCGGGGCATCGTTTCTGCTGCAGACGGTCGCCGGAGGGTAGGAGCCTCGAGTAGCCGAGCCGAGGGGCCGGACGTCGCCTTAGTCGGCGTCCCGACCCGCAGCACGGGCACGCTGACGGCGAATACGTTCGCGCACCTCGTCCTGCGTGGTGTCGTTGATTTCGCCGACGAGCTCCTCGAGCACGTCCTCCAGGAAGACCACGCCCAGGGTGCGGCCGTGACTGTCCATGACCTGCGCGATGTGGGTTCGGGTGCGCTGCATCGAGGTCAACGCATCGTCGATATCCGTGGTCGGCGAGAGCGTATCCAGAGAGCGCAACTTATACCAGGGGAAGGGCTCGTTGAATCGCTCCGGGGAGACGGCGAGCGCGTCCTTCACGTGCAGGTATCCCATGTAGGTTCCGTCGCTGTCGGTGATGACGAAGCGAGAGTAACCGCTGCGGGCCACGGCGTGCTCCAGCTCTGCGGGGGTGCTGCCGAAGGGCAGGGTGACGAGCTTGTCACCGGTCACCATGATGTCGGAGATTTCCTTCTCGGTGAACTCGAGGGCGCCTTCGATCACGCCGGCGTCATCCTCCACGGTACCTTCGGCGGTCGAGGTGGCCACGATGGTCTGCAGCTCGCCCAGGGTGAAGGTCGAGGCAACCTCGTCCTTAGCTTCGACCTTCATGAGGTGCAGCAGGCTGTTGGAGAGGTTATTGAGCAGGGCCACGATGGGTGCGAAGACCTTGGAGACACGCACCAGCGGCGGCACAACCCAGAGGGCCAGGCCTCGGGCGGCGAGGGTGACGGTTGCGTTCTTGGGCACCATTTCGCCGAAGATGACGTGCAGGTAGGTCACCAGGATGAGGGTGATGCCGAAGGCCAGCACGTCGACGACCGCGGTAGGCAGGCCAACCAGGTGCATGGGCATCTCCAGCAGGTGGTGTAGCGCAGGCTCCGAGACATTCAGGATGAGCAGCGAGCAGATGGTGATGCCCAGCTGGCAGGTGGCGAGCATGAGCGAGACGTGTTCAAGGGCGTAGATGACGGTCTGCGCCCGTTTGTTGCCTTCCTCCGCGAGGGGCTCGACCTGTGCACGTCGGGTGGACATGATGGAGAACTCACCGGAGACGAAGAAGGCGTTTCCGGCAAGCAGCAGGACCAGCAGTGCGATGGCTACCCAGTCGTTCATGCGCGTACTCCCTTCTTCGGTGCGGTGTCCTCGTGAGCCGAGTTTTCTTCAGAGTCGGGGGTGAATCGGATGCGGTCAACGCGCCGGCCTTCGAGGGCGTCAACGCGCAGGGTGCCCCCTGTGACCGGGACGGTGTCGCCGATTTCGGGGATGCGGCCGAGTCGATCCATCATAAAGCCGCCGACCGTCTCGTACTCGGGGCTTTCCTCAACCTCGAGTCCGGGAATAAGGGCGTTGATTTCGTCGGGGCGGCGCAGGCCGGAGAAGACCCAGTCGCCGTTGCCGTAGCGCAGGGGGCGCTCGGTGCGTCCGCGGTCGTGTTCGTCGGAGACTTCGCCGACGATTTCTTCAACGAGGTCTTCGAGCGTTGCGATACCCGCGGTTCCGCCGTACTCGTCGAGGACCACGGCAAGCTGCAGGGCTCCCTGGCGCAGCTGGGTGAGCAGCGCGTCCAGGTGCAGGGTCTCGGGGACCTGCAGAACGTCTTCGGCGAGCGCGCCGGCCTCGAGGGTGCCGCGCACTTCGGGGGGAACGCCCACGGCCTTCTTGACGTGCACAACACCCACAATGTTGTCGTGGTCGCCCTTGTAGAGCGGGAATCGGGAGTGGCCGGTGGAGCGTGCCAGCTCGATGATATCGCTGACGGGTGCGGTGTCTTCGAGCATGGAGACCTGGCCTCGCGGGGTCATGACCTCGGAGGCGGTCAGCTCGGAGAAGCGCAGGGTGCGGTCCAGGAAGCGGGCTACGGCTGAGTCGAGGGTACCTTCCTTAGCGGAGCGGCGCACCATCGAGGAGAGCTCGTCGGGGGTGCGGGCGGCGGAGAGTTCTTCTTTGGCTTCCATGCCGAAGCGGCCCAGAATCCAGTTTGCGGAGCCGTTCATGATGCGCACGAGCGGCGAAATAATGCGGGTGAAGTTCAGCTGGAACGGGGCAAGGCGGCGGGCCACGTTGTAGGGGTCCGCGATGGCGAGCCCCTTGGGCAGCAGTTCGCCCATCACCATGGACAGCAGGGTCGCGATGAGCATCGCGAGGACGAGGGTAAGAACGTCGATTAATCCGCTTGGCAGGCCCAGGCTACCGATGGTTCCCGTGGTGAGCGCCTTGATGGCGGCGTCGAGGGTGTAACCGGTAAGCAGGGTGGTGATAGTGATGCCGATCTGGCAGCTGGAGAGCTGCGTGGATAGGGTCTTGAGGCAGCGCAGGACGGCGTCTGCGGCCTTGTCGCCGGAGTCTTTGGCCTGCTGCACGGTGGCGGCTTCGAGGGCCACGAGAGAGAACTCGACGGCCACAAAGAATCCGGTTCCAAGAATGAGCAATAGCCCGATCAGCAGAAGAATCAGATCCACTCGGTCACCACCTCGGTTCGGAGCGATGCGCCGAGCACGGGTAGAGTAGCGGTCGGGTCGCGGAATAGTGCGGGTACTCCGCGCTGGTCTGTGTGTACGTTCGTACTCGAAGGGTCATCCATACCCCATATTCTAGCGAAGGTTCCGGGCCGCCTCGTTGCTCCGGGTCGGTTCCGTTCTGGGCGGAAGGCCTCGTGAGGGGCTTTATGGCGGCCCTTAGCTTATTTGAACCGTGTTGAGTGAAAAATTGCATTGTCTACATGCTGTTCTCAGGTGGAAACTTCACGGTGATTCTCTCTACACTTATACATAGGAGCATGAGTGTGCCGCCAAGCAAGCGGATGAACTCCGGAGTTCACGGCACGCTAGGCAGGTTTGTACGGTGCACACCCCGCACATACGGCCTCTACCGCAGGCGATGCGCACATGCTCAGCGTGATGATTCGCCCCTCGAAGACGCGGGTCGTCTATGCCGGGGTGAGTCCCGGACGCGACGGATAAATTCACACTAATTGGAAGAGGCGTTTAACGTGCCAAATCTGCCAGAACATCTGGTGCCTGAGGAATTTGCCGGTAACGAATGGTTCGTTGAAGAACAGTACGAGCGTTACCAGAAGGACAAGAACCTCGTGGACCCTTCATGGTGGCCCATTTTTGAGACCATCGATAAGGCGCTGGGAGGCGCCGGTACCGCGAGTACTCCGAGCCCCGCCGCAGCCGCACCGGCTGCTCCCGCAACTCCCGCCGCCGCTCCGGCGGCTCCTGCAGCCCCCACCGCTCCCGTGGCATCGAAGCCTACGAAAGCGCCTGCTACCCCCTCCCCCGCACCTGCTACTCCGAAAGCTAATACCGTGGAACCTGCTGAAGACAAGATTGTCCCCCTGCGTGGCCCTGCTAAGGCAGTCGTCACGACCATGGAAGAGTCGCTGACCGTCCCCACCGCTACGACTGTTCGCGCGGTCCCCGCTAAGCTTCTGATTGAGAACCGTAGCGCCATCAACAAGTACCTGGCCAGCACCCGCGGCGGCAAGGTTTCCTTCACCCACATTATTGGTTACGCGGTCATCCGCGCCGTTGCGGCTATGCCCTCCATGAACGTGACCTACAACGTGGATGAGAAGGGCAAGCCCGTTGCCGTCCACAACGCTCACGTGAACTTCGGTCTGGCAATTGATATCCCCCGCCCCGATGGTTCGCGTAACCTGGTGGTTCCGAACATTAAGGGTGCCGAGCAGCTGAGCTTCCGCGAGTTCTGGGACGCTTACAACGACATCGTCAAGCGCGGCCGTAACGGCGCGCTGACCATCGAGGATTTCCGCGGCACCACCGTGTCGCTGACCAACCCCGGCGGTATCGGTACCGTTCACTCGGTGCCCCGCCTGTCGAAGGGCCAGGCCGCCATTATTGGTGTGGGTGCTCTCGAGTACCCGGCTGAGTTCCGCGGTCTGTCCGAGAAGCTGATTACTCAGCAGGGCCTGTCGAAGATTATCACCCTGACCAGCACCTACGATCACCGCGTGATTCAGGGCGCCGGTTCCGGTGAGTTCCTGAAGCTGGTCGAGCACTACCTGCTCGGCGGCGATGACTTCTACGACGCTATCTTCCGCGACCTGCGCATCCCGTTCGAGCCGGTGCGCTGGGCCCGCGACAACCACATCGACGACGAGCACGAGATTTCGAAGGTCGCCCGTATTCAGCAGCTGATTCACGCGTACCGCGTGCACGGCCACCTGACCGCGGCAACAAACCCCGTCGGCTACAAGATGCGTTCGCATCCGGACCTGAAGCTGGAGCGCTACGGCCTGACCCTGTGGGATCTGGACCGCGTCTACCCGACCGGGGGCTTCGGCGGCGCCGAGCGTCTGCCGCTGCGCACCATCCTGGAGCGTCTGCACGAGGCATACTCGGGTTCCCTCGCGGTCGAGTACATGTACTCCGAAGACCCCGAGGTGCGCGCATGGTTCCAGGAGCGTCTGGAGCACGGTGCGACCAAGCCCAACCGCGAAGAGCAGCTGCGCGTGCTCTCGAAGCTGGTTGAGGCCGAGGCATTCGAGCACTTCCTGCAGACCAAGTACCTGGGCCAGAAGCGATTCTCCCTCGAGGGTGGCGAATCCCTGATTCCGCTGCTGGATGCCGTTCTTGACAAGGCAGCAAACAAGGATCTGAAGGGCGTTGCCATCGGTATGGCACACCGCGGTCGCCTGAACGTGCTGACCAACATCGCGGGCAAGTCCTACGCTCAGATCTTCCGTGAGTTCTCCGGAACCGCCGCTCCCTACGAGGGCGGTTCGGGTGACGTGAAGTACCACCTCGGCACCGAGGGCGTCTTCACCTCCGATTCCGGCAAGCAGACCCAGGTGTATGTGGCCGCTAACCCCTCGCACCTCGAAGCCGCTAACACCGTGCTCGAGGGTATTGTCCGCGCTAAGCAGGACGTCTATCGCGAGCAGGGCGTTGAGGGCCACCCGGTTCTGCCCATCCTGATTCACGGTGACGCAGCGTTTGCCGGCCAGGGCATCGTCATGGAGACCCTGCAGATGGCAGACCTGAAGGCTTACACTACCGGCGGCACCGTGCACGTTGTGGTGAACAACCAGATCGGTTTCACCACCCTGCCCAACGACGGCCGTAGCGCAACCCACCCCACCGACATTGCGCGTATGACTAAGGCTCCGGTCTTCCACGTCAACGCTGATGACCCGGATGCCGTGGTCCGCGCCGCACGCCTGGCCTTCGAGTACCGCGAGCGCTTCGGTCGCGACGTGGTCATCGATTTGATTTGCTACCGCCGCCGCGGTCACAACGAGGCCGACGACCCGTCGATGACCCAGCCGAAGATGTACCAGGACATCGACGCTCTGCCTTCGACCCGCACCCTGTACGCACAGGATCTGGTGGGCCGTGGCGATGTCTCCCAGGAGGAGGCAGACGAGGTTCTGGATTCCTACCACTCGAAGCTGGACGCTATCTTCGTCGAGACCCAGTCCTCGGCACCGGCTCCGACCGCTCCACACGTTTCCGGTCTGGAACTGCCGGCTGCTCAGCAGAACACCGAGGTGGTTCACGCCGGCAAGACCGCAATCTCCCTGGAGACTCTCCAGCGCATTGCCGATGCCTTCGGTAAGGCTCCCGAGGGCTTCACCGTCCACAAGAAGCTGAAGAAGCTCATGGACCAGCGCGTTGAGATGGGCCGTAGCGGTAACGTGAACTGGGGTATGGGCGAGCTGCTCGCCTTCGGTTCGCTGCTGCTGGAGGGCACCGACGTTCGCATGAGCGGTCAGGATGTTCAGCGCGGTACCTTCGTTCAGCGTCACGCGGTCCTGCACGACCACCTGACCGACGAAGAATGGTCGCCGCTGCAGCATCTCTCCGAGAACCAGGGTAAGTTCCGTATCTACAACTCCTTCCTCTCGGAGTACGGCGTGCTCGGCTTTGAGTACGGCTACTCGGTGGAGCGCCCCGACTCGATGGTCGTGTGGGAGGCTCAGTTCGGTGACTTCGCCAACGGCGCCCAGACCATCATCGACGAGTTCGTCTCCTCCTCCGAGCAGAAGTGGGGCCAGCGCTCCTCGCTGGTTATGCTGCTGCCTCACGGCTACGAGGGCCAGGGTCCTGACCACTCTTCGGCACGCATCGAGCGTTACCTGCAGCTGTGCGCCGAGAACAACATGACCGTTGCGGTCCCCTCGACCCCGGCTTCGCACTTCCACCTGCTGCGCCGCCATGCTCAGCACCGTCCGTACAAGCCGCTGGTGGTTATCAGCCCCAAGCAGTTGCTGCGTCTGAAGGCCGCTGCATCCTCGATTGAGGACTTCACCGAGGGCTCGTTCCAGCCGGTGATTGGCGACCGTTCGGGCATTAACCCGGCTCAGGTGGAGCGCCTGGTCTTCGTGTCCGGTCGTCTCTACTACGATCTGGAGGCCGAGCGTGAGCGCCGCGGCGACACCAAGACCGCGATTGTCTCGGTGGAGCAGCTGTACCCGCTGCCCGAGAGGGAGATCAAGGAACAGCTTGCCCTGTACTCCAACGCAACCGACCTTGTGTGGGCTCAGGACGAGCCGGCCAACCAGGGCCAGTGGCCGTTCATGGCGGTCAACCTGCTGCCGCTGCTCGACCGCCGCGTGCGTCTGGCTTCCCGCCCGGCCGCTGCTTCCCCGGCAGCCGGTACCGGTAAGCTGCACACCGCCGAGAACGAGGCTCTGCTCAAGCAGGTCTTCGAAGGCTAAACGGTTGAAGTTCTAACCGTTCACAACCCGTCGCCCCGTCAGGTACGCCTGGTGGGGCGACGGGTTTTTGGTCTCGGATGCTTGTGGATAGGGGATTAAGTTCGAAAACCGGCCCGTAAGCGCTTATCCTAGATATAAAGACTATTACTCACGTGCCCCGCCGCCTCTCACGGCGGGTCCATCCTGCAGAAGAAAGAATTCCGTGGAGCAACGCAATATTCGAATTGTGGCAGTCGGCGATGACCTGCTCGCCGGTGTTGGCGATCCCCGTACCCTCGGCTGGTTCGGCCGCGTCATGGCACGCACCCCGCAGACCACCGCATCCATCGCGGCGTACAACCTGGCCGCACCCAATGAAGGCAGCGAACAGCTCAACGCTCGCTGGTTTGAGGAGGCCCGCCGCCGCTTTATTCCGGGCGCCGACAACCGCCTCGTCATCGCTCCGTCGACCTTCGACATCGATTTGGGTCTGACCAGCGCACGCTCCCGCTTGAACCTGGCTAACATTGTGGACATGGCCTCGCAGAACAACATCAAGGTTCTGGTCGTCGGTCCCCCTCCGACCCTGGATGCCGAGCGTAACCGCCGCATCGCCGATCTGTCGGCCGCATACGCCGATGTCGTGACCCGCCGTAACCACGTGTACGTGGACACCTTCAACCCGCTGCTGCACCACGAGCAGTGGCGCAACGACCTGGCAGCAAATGACGGTCGCCCCGGCCAGTCCGGTTACGGCCTCATGGCCTGGCTCGTGTTGCACCGCGGCTGGTACAACTGGCTGAACATCCCGGAGCACGGCTAATCCTTTGGAAGAGGAAGGCGAAGAAACTTCGTGTTTTTTCGCTCATATCTCGGTTCCAAGATGCAATCAGGCCGTTTCTATGAAAAAATAGACGGCGTTGCCCCTATAGCGTGGACCACCGATTTTCGGTGACCGCCTCTCACAGGGCAGTTAACGAGGAACGCGCACCGCGAAGGTGGGGCGTGTTTCCATGAACACTATAAGGAGGCTCTCATGAGCAAGCGCGGTCGTAAGCGCAAGGACCGTCGTAAGGGCGGCGCAAACCACGGTAAGCGCCCCAACGCATAAGGTATCTTGCATACACTTTAAAACCCCGGCGTATCGAATCTTCTATTCGAACCCGGGGTTTTGCTTTACCCCCCCCATCACCCGGGTGCGGGGAATAAAGCCCCAAATCAGACGTTATGTTCTACGGTGACCGTATGGAGCGTTCCCGTAGAGAGGAGGAATCATGGCCGAGACCGCAGACACTCAGAGTGTCAGTGCCAAGGACACCCGCGAGCTACGTGAACGTTTTACCGCACAGGCCATGCAGTACGTGGACCAGCTCTACAGCGCGGCCCTACGCATGAGCCGCAACCCTGCCGACGCTGAAGATCTGGTGCAGGAGACCTATATGAAGGCCTTCGCGTCCTATCACCAGTTCACCGAGGGTACGAACCTGAAGGCGTGGTTATACCGCATCCTCACGAATACGTACATCAACCTGTACCGCAAGCGTCAGCGCGAACCGCAGCAGAGTCAGGGTGAAACCGTCGAGGACTGGCAGCTGGCCGCTGCCGGCGATCACGACGCCGTGGGTCTGCGTTCGGCTGAGGCCGAGGCGCTGAGCTCTCTGCCGGGCACCGAGGTGCGTGAGGCACTGAGCTCCCTCCCCGAGGATTTCCGCATGGTGGTGTACTACTCCGATGTCGAGGGCTTCGCCTACAAGGACATCGCCGAGATTATGGACATCCCGATAGGTACGGTCATGTCCCGTCTTCACCGAGGACGACGCATCCTGCGAGAAAAGCTACTCGACTACGCGAGGGAGAACGGTCTGCGCCCCTCCACGGTTGCCAAGGTTGAGGCGAAGGCCGCCGCCTCGGCAGCCAAGGCCGCGGCGAAAACCTCCCCCAAATCGGTTTAGCCCCCTCAAAAAACGTTTGCCCCACTTGCTTCCCCCTACACCTTCCGTGTGAAAGGAACCTCCGATGTCTGATACCCCGAATACCTCTACCGCCCCCTCAGAAGACTGCGGCGGCGAACCCTGTTCCACGACCCTCAAGAAGCTCTACGAGTTCCTGGACGGCGAGCTGAGCAGCGAACAGGTGCGCACGATTCAGCGCCACCTCACCGCCTGCCCCGAGTGCACCGATGTCAAGAACTTTGAGCTGGCGCTCCGCGAGAAGATGCGTTCCTCCTGCGCGCAGAAAGCTCCCGCGGAGCTCAAGAGCCGTCTGCTGCAGGATGTGCGAGACTTCTGCGAGCAGGTGCACCGCTAGGCACTGAGTCTCCCCACTCTGCTTTTCAGCTTTTCTTATAGGGCCTGCCCGGCGCTCCCCTCGAGCACCGGGCAGGCCCGTCTCATCCGGGGGTTCCGGCGGGGTGCGCTAAACCTTCACCCGGTAGAATAGACCTAGACCGGCTACGGATTCCGCCGAGTGCGGGCTACCCTCCGTAGCATGCCGATTTGGAAGAGGATTTATGAGCGACGCATCAGTGCAGCTGTCCGCGGGTGATTGGCCCGCTCCCCCGGCCCCCGCTTCGGCCCTCGGCCGTCACGCGACGGTGCATATCCCCGGTTCAAAGTCGCTCACAAACCGATACCTGCTCCTGGCCGCTCTGGCCGATTCTCCCTCGTACCTACGCGCGCCTCTGCACTCCCGCGATTCTGCCCTCATGATTGAGGCGCTACGCCGCCTGGGTGCCGGGGTTGAGCTCATTCCCACCGATTCGCCCTTCGGCCCCGACCTGCGGGTTACCCCGTTGGATTTCTCCGCGTCAGCCGAGCCTTCCGGGGTTCGCGAGGCTCACCGCGTCAGTATTGACTGCGGTCTGGCCGGCACCGTGATGCGTTTCGTACCCGCCCTGGCGGCCCTGCTACCCGGTGAGTTCGCCTTTGACGGCGACCCTCACGCACGCCAGCGTCCCATGGGCCCCGTGCTGGAGGGTCTGCGCCAGCTGGGCGTGCGCGTGGACTGCGCCGAAGCGCCCGATGCTCTACCCTTCATTCTGCGTACCCTGGGCCTGGCCTCCGTGCCGGTGGACGAGGCTCCCGTCGTGCGCATCGACGCTTCTTCCTCTTCCCAGTTCGTCTCTGCGCTTCTGCTCATGGCTCCGCGCCTGCCGAAGGGGCTCGTGCTCGTGCACGAGGGCTCCTCGGTTCCCTCGATTCCGCACATTCAGATGACGGTTGAGGCGCTCCGCGAACGTGGCGTGCGGGTGCAGGAGCACTACCCCGCCGAGGGTGGCGAGTACCGCTGGGTTGTTTCCCCCGGTTCTTTCCCCGGCTTCGAGGTCACCGTGGAACCCGATTTGTCGAATGCCGGCCCGTTCCTGGCGGCTGCCGTGGCCACGGGTGCCTCTGTGAGCGTTCCCCACTGGCCCGCCCCCGCGGCTGATTCCTCGGCCGGTACCACGCAGGTCGGCGATATGTGGCGCGAGCTTCTGCCGACCCTGGGTGCGCGCGTCGAGTATCGCGACGGTGCTCTGACCGTGACCGGCCCGCGTTCCCTGCCGGAGGGGCCGCTCAACTACGACCTGTCGGCCGGGGGCGAGCTCGCCCCGACCATGGCCGCCCTGTGCGCGCTGGCGCACGGCCCCGTCGAGCTGCACGGCATTGCGCATCTGCGCGGCCACGAGACGGACCGCCTGGCCGCCCTGGCCGCCGAAATTAACCGTCTGGGCGGCCGTGCCCGCGATACCGAGGACGGCCTCGTGATTGAGGCTCCCATCCCCGCTGAGGCCCGCGCCGAGACCGTGGTGGCCCGCACCTACGACGACCATCGAATGGCTACCTTCGCGGCCATTGTCGGCCTTCGTCGCGGCAACACCGTCGTGCAGAACGTGGGGACCGTCGCGAAGACGATGCCCGAGTTCACCTCCATGTGGGAGGGCATGCTCGCGCAGTGGGCCGGTGAGGCCCCAGAAGCCCCGCAGAACGTACAAACCACCGAGGAGGTGAGCTAATGGGTTCCTCCCGAATGAATGTTCGTGACTTCTCTGATTGGGATGAATCGGATGTGCACGTTCGCCCCAACAAGAAGGGCTCCCGCCCCCGCACCAAGGACCGCCCCACCTTCAAGGAGGCCATTCGCGGCCGCGTGATTACCGTGGACCGAGGCCGCTGGTCCGTGGTCGTGGACGAGGGCACCGAGAACGAGCGCACCCTGATTGCCGCCCGCGCCAAGGAACTGCGCCGCACCCCGATTGTGACCGGCGACTTCGTAGACGTGGTGGGAGATACCTCGGGGGCGAAGGATACCCTGGCGCGCATCGTGCGTCTGGGGGAACGCACCTCCGTGCTACGCAGAAGCGCCGACGACACCGACCCCTCGGAACGCGTGGTCGTGGCCAACGCCCAGCAGCTCGTCATTGTGGTCGCTGCGGCCAATCCCGAACCGCGTACCGGTTTCATCGACCGCGCCGTGGTGGCGGCGGTTGATGCCGGAATCGAACCGATTCTGTGCATCACGAAGACCGATGTGCGTTACCCCCAACATCTGCTGGACTACTACGCCGCCAGCGGCCTCAAGATTGTTCTCTCGGCTTCCTCGGACGGCCTGGCCCCCAGCCAGGACGGTGCCCAGGGCCTCGAGTCGGCTCCCGTGCAGGAGCTGTTGCAGGAGCTGCTGGGTGAGGTATCGGTCCTGCTGGGCCACTCGGGCGTGGGTAAGTCCACGTTGGTGAACGCGCTGACCGGTTCGGATCGCGCAACCGGCCACGTGAACGCGGTGACCGGTCGAGGCCGACACACTTCCTCCTCGGCCCTGGCCCTGCGCCCCGTGGAGCGCGATGGCCGCCCGGTCCCTGCGGGTACCTGGATTATCGATACCCCGGGTATCCGCTCCTTCGGCCTGGCGCATGTGCCGCGTGAGACCGTGGTCGATGCTTTCGTCGACTTGGCCCCCGGTGCCGCCGACTGCCCGAAGGGATGCACCCACGCAGCGCAGGCCCCCGATTGCGGAATCGAAGCCTACGTGGCCGCCGGGAAGGCGGGCCCCAGCGGCCCCGAGCGTCTGGAGTCGCTACGCAAGCTCCTGCTGCTGACCCCCGAGGAGGGGGACTCCGAGAAGGAACTGGGCGCCCTCGCCTAACCACACACCGATTACTACCGTGAGAAGAGCCAACCAACCATGAGCCGTACCCCGCTGTACACCGACGATTTGCGTCTCGCGCACATTTTGGCAGATAGCGTGGACCGGGTCAGCTCCGCCCGTTTCCGTGACCGTCCCGCATACTCCCCCGCGGAGGACGGCCCCGCTATCCCCGAAGAGGAGCAGAAGCCCGCTGAGTCCGCGCCCCTGGCACCCTGGCAGCGTGCCGCGCAGCAGAGTACCGAGCCCGAACCGGTCGTGCCGGAGGCGCCCGCCGATTATGCGCTGGAGGTTGCTCTAGAAATTGAGGAGCTGTTGCGGGCTCAGCTGTCGAGGGTCCGCACCCGCGACGGCATCGCCGGCGAACACGCGGGCCACAACGGCCAGGCGGCGCGCCAGTGGGTTATTGCGCCCCTCGCGGAGCTGGATAACTTCCGCCGCGGCGTTCCCGTGTGGGCCACCCTCATCGCTCTGCTGGACCAGGGTGAGCCTGTGGTGGGCGTGGTCTCCGCCCCGTCGCTGGGCCGTCGCTGGTGGGCTGCTCGCGGTTCGGGTGCGTACACGGGCAAGTCGCTCGCGCAGGCGACCCGCCTTCAGGTTTCTGAGGTGACGCAGCTCGATCTTCTCTCCGTAGCGTACACGGATATCGCCTCGTGGGAGCAGGCTGGCTCCTCCGTCCCGAACCTCACCCCGCGCCTGCTACACCTGCTACGCTCCGCAAGCCGTTCCCGCGCCTACGGGTCCTTCTGGTCGGTGTGCCTGCTCGCCGAGGGGGCCGTGGATACCGTGGTGGATCCGGCCCTTTCCTTCTTCGAGGTGGCGGCTCTCCTCCCGATCATCCGTGAGGCCGGCGGCGTTGCCTCTACCCTCGAGGGCAACCTGCCCGAGCACGCCGGTACGTCCGAGACGGTATCGTTGGTGGCCAGTAATACCGTAGCGGTTCAGGAACAGGTCCTCCAAATCCTTAACACGGAGGGTTAGGCCTCCTTCTCTCGCCGGACTTATCTCGGCGGAGCCGCGCATACGATAAAGGCGGCGGCACCCCAATACGGGGTGCCGCCGCCTTCCTGCGTTATATCGCTTTCTTAGAGAGCGACGAATAGAACGCCCAGCAAGGCCAGAATGCTCAGGCCTGCAAGGACATAGGCGAAGATATTGAAGGTGTTCATCTTCGAGGTGTACTTGGTGACGTGGCCGCTATTGACCTGCGCGGAATAGATGGCCAGCCAGATAGCAATACCGGCGGGAATCAGGCCCGTCAGGAATAGACCGACGACCGAGGTCGAGTCGTAGGCTAGCGAGCTGGAACGGTAGCCACGGCTACTCATCTCATTCATCTCGAGGGCACGCAGGCCCACAACCATCCAGGCGTAGATGGTGAGCGCCAGGGCTCCCAGGCCGGAGCAGAAGGCGCCGATGGAGTAGTAGTAGCCGGGGCCGCGGAAATCGCTGGTGGCGTCGCCGTAGGGGCGGCGGTGTTCTTCGGGGACGGTGTACTCGGCCGGGATACGATGGTAGGTATCGTCACGCTCGGGGTACGCGGCGGGTGCGATAGCCACTCCCGCGGGTGCACCGGGCTGACCGTTCGGAGCACCGTAGGCGGGCTGGAAGGAGGGAGCTGCGCCGGGCCCTCCAGACTGAGCCTGCGAAGCGCCGTAGGGAGCGCTATTGTTCGATGCCGCGGCGAATCCGCCCTGGGCACCGCCGGAAGCGGGGGTGGGGTTCTGGTTATCCATGGTGTGTCCTTATTCGGGTGTCGCCGAGCTCCGGTGCGTGACGGTACGCTCCGAATGCCCCCGGCAACGTGGGTATCCATTGGCTCTCTATCGTTCATCATACGGCTACGAAAGCTCAAGCGTCGCGGCGTCGGAACAATATCTACACTTTGATACTACGTCATGAGTTCTCTCTACGTCTTCTTACGTAACGTTCTCGTTACGATACGGTCGCACATTCGCCCCGCAGCGGGTATAAAAAAGACCCGGCAGGCGCTCGTTTGAGCATCTGCCGGGTGGTAGAAACCTACCGCGGTTCTTCCTCTGGATTGGAACCGATAATCACCGCCGCACCTCTACTCGCTCCGCGAGGTTTCCGAGGCGGGCTATGAATCCATTGCCACCCTACGCCGTGCTATCCGCGGCGGTCACCTTCAGGCCGTCTACGCGGGCGATCGAGTCAAAGTTAGCGCCGAGGCACTCGATGCTTATGCGCGCGTCAACCGAGCGCTTCGCCTCCAACGGGGGGTGAGCACCGATGAGCGCAACAACAACCCGCCAGCGCAGGCCCATGCGAGCCCCTTCTGGCGGGTTGTTCTGCGCGAGCCGAGCGCCGTGCAGGCGCGGGTCAGAGAATGACCGCAGTGCCCGTCGCGATGGCGGCGAGCATGCCGTTGTCGGTGCCGGCGGTGAAGTAGTCGACCTTCACGCCGACGACCGCATTGGCGCCCATCGCCTCGGCACGGGCGCACATTTCATTGACGGCGGTCTCGGAGGCGCCGCCAATCTCTTCCTCGTACTGGGAGGCGCGGCCACCGAACAAGTTGGCCAGGCTCGCACCGATGTCTTTGAACATGTTGACACCGGAGATCGCTTCGCCGGAGACCATACCGATGTATTCCTTGACGGGTGCACCCTCAACAGTTGGGGTCGTCACAACAAGCATTATTCACTCCAATCATAGAGAGCTAACGTAACAACACTACCTGTCTTCTCGCGCTACGGCTAGTAGGCCACCGGCTACACGAACACGAAGCTCCTAACACTTCACACTCGCCAGGCTACCGCTATTCGGACTGTCAGTCTTCACCCGCGAGTTTAATCGGATGACGCACGATGGTCTTCAACTTGTCAGGTGTTACCTTGCGAGCGTCCGACAGATAAACCTCGTGGTGGCGCCGCTCCTCCGACAGGTCGATCTCGTAGCCTTGCTCGCGCGCGAAGGCATCCATGGCTTCGACCGTGGCAGGCTCGTCGTCGTAGCTACCGACGTGCAGACACTGGACGCAGAGCCCCTCGCGTACCCGAAGATACTCCGCAATCGAGCAGTCAATCTTCTTTTTCGCCGTCGCCTCCTCGACCGCCCAGCCGAAGACCTCCCGTGTCACGAAGTCGGGTAGACGGATAACGGCAATCCAGTTGAATGCCTCCTTGTGGGCGTAGTCGACCCCCTCCACGGCGTCCTGCCGGGTGGTAGAAACCTACGGCGGTTCTTCCTCTTAGAAACTTCTAAGCGATGTTTTACTTACTAGATCCCTTAGGAGGTCCCTTAGGGAACTTTGAATCACTCTCAAGCGTCTTTCTGGCTGCAAAAGTAACCAAAAGACCTCCTAAAATTGCACTTAGAATTGATACTGGATTAAAGAACTCCCCGTCTCTGGCAAATGAGATAATCACCCAGAACACCGGAACAATAGTGAGAAAAAATCCTAGTGTAAATATATTCTTCGCACGCATTGGACCTCTTCCAAGGCTGGTATTACGGAGGCCACCATTGCTTTCTGTGAGACAACGGAGGATGCCGGATATTTTGTCGGTATCTACGACTCTACTGTTTCCAGCTCAGTCTTGGGCTCCCATTCTCAGGAGCAAAATCATAGTGATTGATGCAAACCTTCCGACACGCCAGTTATAGTAGGATAATCCTTATCTACATCCAATGCGTCCGAGGAGCCTGTGCTGATTTTGCCGTCTACCGACATAAGCATAAATAAAGTTGTTATAGGTCTGCTCATTTTTCAACCTCGTGTACTCATACTATTTTATAGAGACTGTCCATGTATCCCCATCGACCAGGTACTGAAATTCCGTCAGAGCCGGATCGTTTATTACTCGCATCAAATCCTCAAAATCATCGACCGTGTTTATCTCTGATAGGCGATTGCTTTCCACCCATTCCATCTGACCCTCGTCAGAAGACATGACCGTCCCGCTATATTCGTTAGTCCTGAACAAAATAACAACATAGCGTCCGTCCTTGATTGGAAATTGCTTCACACCCACAAGCCGTGGATTCTTTATATCCAGCCCCGTTTCCTCTTTCATTTCACGGATAACCGCATTAACGAAAGATTCTCCCGGTTCCACATGACCGCCTGGAAGCGTATATCCCTGCCAGTCATTTTTTACTCTGTTCTGAAGGAGCATTCTGTCCCCATCCGTGATGAGACACAATACCGTCAATTCAACATTTTCCGTTCTGCTCATATTATTCTCACTTCTTCTTTTTCGGAACAGGAAGTTCTTCGTACATCGCTTCCAGCAATTCACAGAGAAACTCTTTAATCTCAATCACCCAATCAATGAAATCATTGATTGCCTTCTGATTGTCCGTCGTGTTCATCTTGATGTTGGAATACTCCTCCAGCAGGATGTCAATCTTCGTGTTTTGGTTGCGGCACTCTCAAGCCATTTCGACAGAACCGAATGAATCGCCGTATGAAACATCTGATAGCCCATATCCTTGAGCCTATGAGGATGCGTATGTTCTTGAGCAGTTCATCGACTTGGTCTTTTTTGAGCACGATGCGGCTGGCCTTGGTTTCCAGCACGACGGCGGGGTCGTTCACGTTGTCGGGCAGATACCACCCGTCCGGCTTGTCCGCCACACCCTTGAAGCCCACCCGGTTGAACGTCATGAGCTGTCCGACGCCAGAGACGACCCCCGGCCTGTCCTCGAAGTCGAGGATTCCCCTGGCCTTGTCGCGCACCTGATCTTCGGTAAGGTCCTCCGCCATCGCCGCTCCTTTGCTACCCATGTCACAATAAATCGGTCGATTCTGAACCCTAGGAACAATGTAGGCTGCTGGGTTCAGTAAGCCTCAGAATCTGTCCCATAATCGGTGTCTGACCACCTGAGTGTATCATCATTGACAACATTATCGATATCAAATACTTCTAGCGGGGAGGCAAGACCCAAATTACCATGTGGGCGACGGATATCGGGCTGAGGCTCATAGCAAGGCAAAGCTGAAAACCTTCCTATCCGAGACATTGATGGTGCTGTACTCAAAGCGTGCATTTCGCTCATAGACAGCCCCATCGAAATAGCACACATCTTTGTCGAGTCAG
Source organism: Rothia mucilaginosa (assembly GCF_001061665.1). Lineage (GTDB taxonomy): Bacteria > Actinomycetota > Actinomycetes > Actinomycetales > Micrococcaceae > Rothia > Rothia mucilaginosa_A. The sequence continues at coordinate 132,381 of NZ_JVSP01000007.1, forward strand.
CTGTGCCACTCATCCTTATTTTCGTCAGTGAGGTAGTCTCTGAATGAGGACCAGCTACCCCGATATCGTCCCTCGAACGGATGAGGAGAGATAGACAGGCCCTCGAAGTCAACGACATATGAGTCGTCATTCTCTGATGGCGTTCTCATTACAATGCGGTCACATGAGCACCCTCGGGCACGCCGGTACATTCCAGAACAGACCGGCAATACAGGACCGACCAATTGGGCATAAAAATACCCGGCAGGTGACGCCGTGGGGCGTCCTGCCGGGTGGTAGAAACCTACCGCGGTTCGTCCTCTGGATTGGAACCGATAATCACCGCCGCACCCAATACGGGATAGCGGACGGTTGGGAGATCGTGGAGATGCGGGGAATCGAACCCCGGTCCGATGTGGCGTCAACGGGGCTTCTCCGTGCGCAGTTTATGCGAACGCTACTTTTCGGCTCCGGTACTTGCATAAACACATATACCGACGAACCTAGTCACGTAAAAGTCCCGCCAGCCCCCGCGACGAGGGCTAGCAGCAGTGGCCTTTTAAGTCGATGCCGGTAACTGAGCCAAAGGCATGCTCAGGCCGACAGACGGCAACTCGCGCTTAGGCAGCGAGTGCGAAGTCAGTGCGCTTAGATTCTGCACTTAATTTTTTGCAGAGGGCGTTAACGAGATAACCCTGCATCCTCGGCACGCTTCACCCATCTCAACTCACATCGTCGAAACCGATCATCCCCCTATGCTTTTATCAAAAAGCCCACCGTCCTCTGAAAGTTTTCCTCAGCGTACCTAGACGCTGCGGTGCCATTCAAACACGGTAGAGATTCAGTATATCTGAGACACTCGAACGGGCGCAAGTCCTCGAGACCTCCCCCGACGACGTGCACACGCTGAGTATCAGTCTCCAAATACAAAGGAGGAGGGGCGGAGCCTCAGAAACTCTGAGTGCTCCGCCCCTCCCCTAACGCGCTCGTCAGGTGGCGTTCTAAAGTTTATTAACGTGCCGGGACGGTCATCAGGTCGTCCGGATCGTCACCGATCTGGCAGACCGCGTGGCCGTGACCGTCGTTAGTACCAACCTCGGCGCACTTCTGCATGGTCTGGAAGGTAAGGATATAGACAAAGACCATAATGAGGCCGAAGATAAAGGCCAGAGCACCGGTAATGATACCGGTAATTGCGAAGCCCTGACCCGCGCCGGCAGCCTTGGTCTGCTTCAGCGAGATGATACCCAGAACAACGGCAGCGATGCCAAAGAGCAGGCCGATTGCGAAGAAGCCGGTCAGAAGACCAACAATACCGAGAATCATCGAGGTGATAGCCAGAGCCGGGGTCTTCTTCGATGCCTGGTAGGGGTAGTTGCCCTGCTGGCCGTAGTTGTAGAGATCCTGGCCGGGCTGCTGGTAGGAGTTCTGCTGGTACTGGTAGTTGTTGTACTCACCCGGCTGGCCCTGCTGGGGGTAACCCTGGCCGTACTGGGAAGACTGCTGAGCCGAAGAGTCCTGGCCGTACTGGCCGAACTGGTTCTGGCTCTCCTGACCGTACGAGGACTGGTTGTAGGAGTTCTGGCCATACGAGTTCTGGCCATACGAGTTCTGGCCGTAGGAACCCTGAGCGGACGAATCCTGACCGTACGAGGACTGATTGTAGGAGGACTGGCCGTACGCGTCGTTCTGCTGGGAAGAAGCAGGCTGCTGAGCAGCATAGGGGTTCTGCGCGTTCCCCTGGGGGTTTCCGTAGTTATTCTCAGACATCTGTCATTCTTTCTTTCACAGTTGCAGTGAACAGTTTCATCTCGCTCAACGCGCTACGTAGCGCCAAGCCTTACCCACAATTATATAAACAAGCCGCTCTTTGACCACATATCACGCAATTTTTTCATCAGGAGAGCCGTTACGCCCTCCATCCAGCAAATATGCTTCGGAGCCAGTGCGCGCGCTATCCCCGTGAGGAGGCAGCACCGTCTGCCCTAGAAACGGCTCAGGTTCTTGTACTCCGAGGGGCTCAGGGTCTGCTCGTGACCGCCCAGGGTGCACACGTAACCACCATCGGACGTCTCGTGACCGTTGTTGATGCACTCCTGACCCATCATGGCGTTCAGCACGATGACCGCGATGGTCACCGCGGTCACCACGAAGCTCACGACACCGGTCACGATACCGCCAATCGCCAGGCCCTTACCGGAAGCAGCGCCTCGACGCACCTGAACCAGCGCAACAATGCCCAGCACAATACCGGCCAAGCCGAGAGCAACACCGTAGATAAAAATACCGGTCAGAATACCCAAAATGCCGCATACCAAGGAGGCGATAGCCAGCCCCGAGCTCAGCTTCTGTTCCGCAACAGGATGCGGGGTGCGCTCCGCCGCTTCCTGCACCGGTGCGGAAGCGGCGTCTTCGGGCAACGGCTGAACGTTCGAGGACTCAGACATATCGATCTCCTTACATAGATATAGTTTGTGGCGGCGCACGACGGAGCTTGGAATTGTAGGCAACATCCGGTCGGCGCACTATCCACCTACCATTATAGGTAGGGGCACCCACCCTTCCCGAGGGAGAAGAGCGATGCGCCAGTCCCTAGCCGAGGTTGCGGTAGCGCATCGCGCGGCGCGCCTCCAGGTCATCCTGACGCTCACGCAAAGCCTGACGCTTATCATACTCGCGCTTACCGGTCGCCAGGGCAATCTCAACCTTCGCGCGGCCGTTCGAGAAGTACAGCTTCAACGGAACCACCGTGTAGCCGGTCTCCTTCAGCTTCTGCGCCAGCTTGTTAATCTCCGAACGATGCAGCAGCAGCTTGCGGCGACGACGAGCCGCGTGGTTCGTCCACGTACCGTAACCGTACTCCGCAATATGAATACCCTCGAGCCACATCTCGTTATCGGTCACCTGGCAGAAACCATCCACAATGGACGCCCCACCATCACGCAGAGACTTCACCTCGGTGCCCAGCAGAACAATACCCGCCTCATAGGTATCCACAATGTTGTAGTTGTGGCGAGCCTTCTTATTCTGGGCAATAATCGCGTTATTCGGGTCTTTCTTTGCGTCTTTCTTCTTTTTCTGAGCCATTACTCAATCCTTCACGTCTTAGCTGTCTTCAGCCGCGCGCCCCGAAGCACGCCAGCGAATACCAGCATCAATAAAGGCGTTCAAACCGCCATCCAAAACATTAGAGGTATTACCCTCCTCATAGCCGGTACGCAGATCCTTCACCATCTGGTACGGATGCAGAACATAGGAGCGCATCTGATCGCCCCAGCTCGCCTTGATATCGCCGGCAAGCTCCTTCTTCTTCGCGTCTTCCTGTTCTTTACGCAGCAACAGCAGGCGGGACTGCAGCACGCGCAGGGCCGCCGCACGGTTCTGCAGCTGCGACTTCTCATTCTGCATCGACACCACAATACCGGTCGGCAGGTGAGTCATACGCACCGCCGAATCCGTCGTGTTCACCGACTGACCACCCGGGCCCGAGGAGCGGAACACGTCCACCTTAATCTCAGACTCGGGAATCTCAATAGCGTCCGTCTGCTCAATCAGAGGAATCACCTCAACCGCCGCAAACGAGGTCTGGCGGCGGCCCTGATTATCGAAGGGTGAAATACGCACCAGGCGGTGAGTACCCGCCTCCACCGACAGGCGACCAAAAGCGTACGGTGCGTTCACCTCAAAGGTCACCGACTTCAAGCCCGCCTCCTCAGCGTAGGAGGTATCCAGCACCTTCGTCGGGTAGCCGTTCTTCTCCGCCCACCGCAGGTACATGCGCAGAAGCATCTCCGCAAAATCAGCGGCGTCCACACCACCGGCACCCGCACGGATGGTCACCACGGCCTCGCGCTGATCGTACTCGCCGGAGAGGAGGACCAAAACCTCCAGCTCTTCCAGCTTGGCGCGAATCTGGCCGCATTCCTCCTGAGCATCTGCCAGTAGTTCGGCGGCGGTCTCAGCATCCTCGGCCTCGGCAAGCTCCACCATCACCTCAACATCGTCAATGCGAGAGGACAGCGAGCGCAGACGATTCAGCTCCGCCTGCTTGTAGGAGAGGGCACTCGTCACCTTCTGGGCATGCTCAACATCATCCCAGAGGTCGGGGGCGGCGGCCTGTTCGGACAGCTCCTCAATGGCGCGCTCAATCCCCTCGATGTCGCTCACTGCGGCAATCGAGGCAAAGATAGCGCGAAGCTCTTTAATCTCAGCGGAAAAATCGAAGGATGCCATAGCTTTTAACACTATCGCGAAACGGCCAGAAAGTCCCGCCGTTACAGCCCGCAACAGCCCACAGCACAGAAGGATAAGGCAGGCAGAGGGCAGAACCCGCGCAACGAAGACCTAAAAAGGGCATAAAACGAGGGCGCATCCGCTAGCCGTTACACTACCTTGCGGATGCGCCCTCGCAGTCTAGGAGGCTCACAACACGCCAATAAGCGAGTGAGCCGATATACCCGTCGCCGATACGCCCGTGCGCCGTTGATGGACGCACTAATCAGTGGACGGGCCCTGGCTCGTCTTCAAACGCGACGAACCGTGAGCGGTTACCTCAATACCATCAGGCACCAGAATCGACAGTAGCGGCGGACGAATACGAGCCGACAGGTACACATGCACACTCTGGTCAGAATCCACAGACACGTTCTCCAGACGTAGCGCCTGAAAATCCTGCCCCGGCTGAACCTCAGCCAGGTACGCACTCGCATACTCCCACGCCGCCGAACCACTCGCCTCATCCGGAGTGCGCATCGTGCGGGTAATCGAGTTCGCCTGAGCGTCCGCCATATCCTGCAGATGCTGAGTCTGCAGATACGCGCCAGTAATCGCCACCGTCACCGAACCGATGAGCAGAAGCAACGCCAGCATGCCCACAATCAGCGGGGCAATACTGCCCTCTTCCGGGCCTGATGCGATCGGGTCAGCGGCGAGCGCCCGGCTCTGCGCACGGGCACGAACCTGTAGACGGGCACGACGGCATGCGTTAGCGTAGCGCTCCCGCACAGAGGAAAGCAGGCGAGCGGGCGAGAACAGATGAGCGGGCGAACCATTAGGAATCAGCATGACCAGACCCCCAACTCGTCGCATGAGAACTCACCGGAATCACGCCGCCACCCATAAACGAAGGCAGAAGCGGCAGACGCGCCTGAACCGTCACCGTGGCGTACGCCTTCGTACCCGAGACGCACTCCCCCGACGCACAGCTCAACGACACGCTCACATCGGAAGGCTCAACCCCGTAATCCGCGGCAGCATGCACAGCCAAACGCTGAGCCAAATCCGGGCCAACCGACGAATCCTGCGGCTGCTCCTGCACATACAGCACCACCTGGGCGCTCGCGGCATGGGCCGCCATGACCGAGGACTGCAGGCTGAAGATGGTGAGCACCGCGTAGAGCACCGGGATGAGCAGCGTAATGCCCAGGCCCAGGAACTCCACAATGGCGCTACCCTCTTCAGAGTCGTGTTGCTCAGAAAGAGGCCAATCAGAGCGGCTCTTCAGGCGTTCCTTCACCCGCTGCCGAAGCGAAAAGTCGCTAATCACCGGAACGATGCTCCGCATAAATCGCATGCCCCTTCACCTCAATAGAATCCGGAAAACCCCACGGGCCCAGCACCGGCAACGGAGACTTCACCGTCACCTCCAAAGTGCGCACACCCGTAGAATCACTACTCTGACGGTACGAAATATTCTCAGCATACGAGGATGGAAGAGTCCCCTCAATCATCTGACGGGTACGCTCCATGCCCTCCTGCGGAGTGCGGTCACGCATCGTACCGTACCGTGCCCCAGCCGCCGCAGCATCCACCAACATGGTTCGTGCATACAGGGCGAAAGAAACCTGCAGAATCGCCATGGTCAGCAACACCAACAGCGCACCGACCATGACGAATTCCGTGCTGGCGTCACCGCGCTCGCTCTCCTCCACAGAATACTCCGCGGAGGATAGCTCAGCGACAGTCAGCTCAGAAGCGATGCGAGGCTTACGCATTACTGGTGAACCAGAGCAATCGCGTCGTTGAACATCTTGGTCAGAGCGGGCTGAGCAATCGCCAAGATAGCGGCAACCAGCACGGCGCTCATCATGGTAATCATGACCCAGCCGGGCACGTCGCCGCGCTCGGGATCATCCTGCTTGTTCTTCAGGCGCAGAGCCAGCACGGATGCGATAGCCAGGGCAATCAGCACGGTGAGGGTGGTGCGGAAACGACGGAACATGATTTTCTCCTTCTATCAAAGGGTGTAGTGTGTGGTTGGTGCGGCGCGCCGGGCAATCAGCCCAGCCCACCGCGGTGTAGCAGGTACGGTGTGTACCCGCCGCAAAATCTAAAAGTTCAAACGCATGAGCGACAGGCCCGGGAAGACCGCAAAAATTACGGTCAGCGGCAGGATAAAAAACACCACCGGGGCGAGCATCGCAATCTCCTTCTTACCGGCTGTTTCCATCAGCTCACGTTTAGCGTTATCGCGCACATCCTGAGCCTGCGCACGCAACACATCAGCCAGAGGGGTACCGCGCTCAATCGCAACAGCAATACCCTCAACGAAGCGGCTCAACGCCGGAACGCGAGTACGCTCCGCAAACTCCTGCAGCGCGCTCAGTAGTGAAACGCCGGTGCGGGTCTGCGCCAAAATCTCAGAAAACTCACGAGCCAACTCGCCGCGAGAGGTCAAACAAATACGTTCCAAAGCCGCCAGCGCCGACTCGCCCGCCGTCACCGACAGAGCCATCATCTCCGCCAGCGCCGGGAACTCAGCAACCAGCTGCTTCTCACGCTTAGTCACCGCCTCACCCAGCCACCAGTCACGCGCCAGAAAGCCGCTCAAACCGCTCACCAGCACCAGCACAAGAGCCACCAGGATGGAGAAACGCTCCTGCACCACGCCAATGACGGTCAGCGCACTCATGACGGTCACACCGGCAAGAGCCCACAGCAGCTGCTCAGCACGAAACGCGCTCACGCTCTGGGAAGACCCCGCCCGGCGCAGACGCTCCAGCACAGAGCTGTCGCTCAACGAGGAGCCGTTCAACGTCGCGGAAAGCGAGCGTAGTAGCGGCGCGCAGAAGGCCGAGAGGGCCTCCATCAGGCTGGGTTCGCGACGCTCCTGCTCCCTCAGCAGAGACTCACGCAGAGTCTCACCGCGAAGCTGCGATGCCACGCGATCGGCGAAGGAAACGCTTCGAGTATTCAGAACCGACGAAAGAATCAGGCCCAGGCCGGCCGCCAACAACAGGGCAAACACAATGGGAAGGTTCATCCGAAGACCCTCCGTTCGCGCGGAAGCTCACCGATGCGAAGCATCAGACGATAGGCGGCCAGCGAAACCGTCGCCCCGGCCATCATGAGCACGGCCCCGGTAAAGGAGTTGTACACCATGCGCGCGGCAGGCTGAGTCGCCATCAGACACAGCACAAACCAGGGGGCCACGCACGAGAGCCGGGCCGCATTCACTGTCCAGGATTGGCGGGCCAGAAGCTCCGAGCGGGTGCGGGCATTATCGCGCAGAAAATCGCTCAGCGTGCCCAGCAGCTTGCCCAGGTCAGAGCCTCCCACCTCGCGAGCAATTTTGAGAGCCTCGATGATGGTGTCCGCAACCGGGTCCGAGAGGTATTCCTTCAGACGGTTCAGCGAGGGCACGAACTCGCCCGAGGCGCGATAGTCACGCGAAAAATGGGCGAAGGCCCCGCGAAGTTCCTCCGGGCCGCGGTAGGAGAGCTGAATCAGTGCCTCCGGCAGGGAGAGGCCCGCACGAATCGCCGAACGCAGGTGGTCCACCGCATCCGGCCACAGCTGCCAGATGCGTGCATCCGCGGCACGGGCGCGATGATTCACCACCACGCGAGGGGCCACCAGCCCGGCGATAAACCCGAGCACGCCCAGGGCCACCAACTGGCTAACCAGCAGAAGCAGCAGGGACAGGGCGACGGCGCTCGCAAGGCTCACCCAGGTGAAGGTTCGAGGGGTCAGCGTGTGCATCCCGGCCTTGCGCAACGCCACGACCAGCGCGGGGTCGGCGGCCTCGCGGACCGGTTTCTGCCCCTCCGGAAAACAGGAGAGGTACACCAGGCACACGCCGATGCCCAGAATTAGGCTGAGGAAAAGCGACATCACTGCCCCGCTTTCGCGAGGGCCAGCACCTGTTCGGGACGATGTCCCGCACGTACCCAGCGTTCGGCGTTCGGCAGTTCCAGGGCCACGCAGACCATGCGCCCATCACGTCGCACAAACAGCGGCGACATCTCAATCACCCCGTCCTCGACACGACCGCCGAGCATGCTAATCTCCTCGACCCGGCGCTGCCCGCGGGTATCGCGGCCGCAGTGAACCACGATGTCAAAGCACGAGGCCACGGTGGGCACCACGAATGAGGAGGAGATATTCTCGCCCGCCAGCAGCGGCAGGGTGCAAATCTTTGTCACGGCGTCGCGTGCAGAGTTAGCGTGAATCGTGCACATGCCGGGCAGACCCGCGTTGAGCGCAATCAGCATGTCCAGAGATTCTGCCTCGCGTACCTCGCCAATGAGGATGCGGTCCGGGCGCATACGCAGGGCCTCCTTGACCAGGCGGCGCAACTCGATGGCGCCGGTACCCTCAAGGTTCGGCTGACGGCATTGCATGCCCACCACGTCTCGCAGCGGCACGGATAGCTCAAAAATCTCTTCGCAGGTGACCACGCGTTCCCGCGGCGGAATCGATGCAGATAGGCAATTGAGCATCGTGGTCTTGCCCGACTGGGTTGCACCCGAGACGAGGATATTCATGCCGCTCTCCACCGCCGCGTGCAGCAGGGACGCCGCACCGGCGCTTAGGGAGTTCATGCGGACCAGATCGGGCAGGCGGCGGGCCCGCACCACGAACTTACGAATGTTGATGCTCGTGTGCCTGCGGGTGATGTCCGGAATCACCGCGTGCAATCGGGAGCCATCCGGCAGGGAGGCGTCCACGAAGGGAGAGGAAAGGTCCAGGCGACGGCCCGAGGGCTTGAGCATACGCTCCAGCAGGCTGTTGATGGCCCGGGGGCTCAGATGCAGACCGGTCAATTCGCTTTCGCCGTTGCGCGCGATGAAGATTTCATCGGGCGAGTTAATCCAGATCTCCTCAACGCTCTCATCATCGAGGAAGGGCTGAATGACCCCGAAACCGCAGATTTCATCGTGGAGCCGCTGGATGACGACGCTCCGCTCCCCCACATCGGGCAGGGAGACGCGGGTGCGCTTCTGCTCATATTCGTCCAAACATTCACCGATGAGCGCGCGTACGGCATCCCGGTCCTCTCGAGGGTCCAGGTTGCGACGGCGCATGGCCTTGCGAATGTTCTCCTCAAGTAGAGCCAGGTGTTCCATTTTGGTATTCGGAACGGTGTTCTCCATTGAAATAATCCGATGCTGCGGTGTGTGGTGGCGTTACATGCAACTTTGCGACTGTAACCTATTACTTCCATCATCCTAGCCACAGGGCATCAAATTTATCAAAACTATATATTTCGCTACTTAATATTTACAGGTGTAGTTTTTCGATATTTTCTATCGTGATATATGCCATTTCTACGCGGGGAATACCCGGATCAGTACAAACGCCCTAGTCAATCGCCACAAGTATTCTTCTCCGCCCTTGGGAGGTAGCTTGCAGCATCTAGCGCCAAGCCCATCTTCCTACCACGAATACGTGCGTAACATTTGGTGCTTTATCCACATCGCGGATTTGGCCAGGACCATCCGCGCTGTCCCTCACGAGCCGATAACCTCGCAACGAAAGAGCGCAGTGACAGGGCACGGCAAAGGGGCGTGCACTCCCCCATCGGGAATACACGCCCCATCACAAGCGATACATCTAGCGGTTAGTCACCGCCGCGAATTACCTTCACAGCCTCCTTAATCGGACCGTCGAATCGAAGGTTACCGTGCTCCAGCACCACGCCGCGGTCACAAATCTTAGACACCAAATCCAGGTCATGGCTCACCACGGCAAGAGTCTTACCGGCAGAGCACAGCTCCTGAATCTTCGCAATACACTTCTTCTGGAACGGCTCATCGCCCACCGCAAGAATCTCATCCACCAGGAAGATATCCGGGTTCGTATGAACCGCAACCGAGAACGCCAGACGCAGGTACATACCCGAAGAGTAGAACTTCACCTCGGTATCGATAAAGTCGTGAATCTCAGCGAAATCCACAATCGAATCGAAGGAAGCCTCAATCTCATCCTTGGTCATACCCAAAATCGCGCCGTTGAGGTACACGTTATCGCGGCCGGTCAGATCCGGGTGGAAACCAGCGCCTACCTCAATCAGACCCGCAATATTGCCGCGAGTAAGAACCTCACCTTCATCAGCGCGCATCACGCCAGAAATCATCTTCAGCAGCGTGGACTTACCCGAGCCGTTCAGACCCAGAAGAGCCACACGCTCGCCCTGACGAATATCCAGGCTCACGCCGTTGAGTGCATTGAACTTCTCCGAAAGATCACCCTTGCGGCCCTTAATCAGCCACACAAAAGCTTCCTTCATCGAACGGGTGTGGCGCAGAACGAAGCGCTTCACCAAATTCTCCACGTGAATCACCACGGGAGCGTCCGGGCTCACCGGCGGGAACTCAAGCTTCTTAATATCCACAGAATCAGAGCTCCTGGGCGAAGTTGCCCTCAAACTTACGGAAGAGCAAATCACCAATCAAAACGGTCAGCAGAGAAATACCAATGGCAATCGGAGTCCAGAAGCTGAAGAGATGCGGAACCACCTGCGAAGCAGGAAGCGCCAAATCCTCAGGACGGAGCGTCGGATGCCAGAAGCCATAGTGGAACAGCTCCACCGCAACGGTCAGCGGGTTAATCATGAACACGTTGAACACCCACGGGTAGAGAGTGTCACGCACCATGGTCCAGGAGTACAGCACCGGCGAGAACCAGGTAGCCACCATCAGCAGCATGTCCACAATGTTCTCCGAATCTCGGAAGAACACGTTAGCCACACCGAAAATCAGACCCAGACCATAGGACAGCAGCATCACGATGAGCATGCCCGCCAGAATCGACCCGAAAGCCAACGCGGACGGATGCCAACCCACCGCAAAACACGCCAGGAGCATGACCACAATCTGCGGCACAAAATGCACCAGAGCCACCCACACCGTCGACAGCGAGAACAACTCACGCGGCAGGTAAATCTTGCGAATCAGAGCGCTGTTAACCACCATGGCGCGGGCACCGTTGCCGAACCCCTCCGAGAAGAAGTTAATGGCAATCATGCCCGAGAATAGGTACACCGCATAGTTGTGCATACCGCGTTCCAGGCCAAGGAAAAGACCCATGGCAATGTAGAACACCAGGAACTGCACGCCCGGCTTAATGTACGACCACAAAATACCCAGCACCGAGCCGCGGTAGCGGACCTGGATTTCCTTATCGACCAGCAGTCGAAGCAGGTAGCGATTCTTCATCGCATCCAGAATGCCGCGGCCGCGACCGGGCGCCTTCAGGGGAACAGACTTCAAATCGCTCATCGGGTCAGCTCAGAATCCGTATGCTCAGCAAAGGTCTTAGCCCACGCATCGTAGGAGGCAACCTCTGCGGCCTTCGAACGGTACAGGTCGCGCAGCTTCTCCCAGCCGGTCACCAGCTGAGCGTGCAGCTTCGCGGCGTGAATCAGCTTCGACTTCAGCTGCTCGGGGTCACGACGGTACCAGAAGAGACCGGTACCCTCAGCGTTCGTGGCCAGAGCCGAGTCGAACTTCGACAGGGTCCACCAGTTGGTTTCACCGTAGTTCAGCTGAATCTGCGGATGCGCCTTCGCTTCTTCGCTCACGGGCTTGAAGAGCTGGCGACCCACGGTCTTCGCGGTCCACGAAGCAAGCTTCTTGTAGCCGGGGGATGCGAAGGAGCGGCGACCGCGGAACGGCGGCTTCTTCGACTGGATAGCCGGGAAGTCATCCACGTTCGGCTTCACCTGAGACTCCGGGTACTCCTTAGCCATTGCGCGAATCACCGGCAGACGCTTCGAGAGCGAGGGGTGCAGGTGATCGGGGCCCGACAGCAGATCCTCGAGAGCCAGCAGACGGCCGGCCTCGGTGTAGTACTGCATCGACAGGGTGTGCTTGACGTCAAGGAACAGCGAATCCAGCAACACGCGGCCACCCTTGTCGAAGGGAGAGTGCAACAGGGCCGTGATGAGACGGTTACGCTCGTGGTAGTAAGCCTGCCAGCCGACGGAATCGTCCTTATCGGTCCAGGACACGTGCCACACGCCCGCACCGGGGAAGGACACGGTCGCGAAGCCCGCGGCCTTAGCGCGCAGGCCGTACTCGGCGTCGTCCCACTTCAGGAACAGCGGCAGGGACAGGCCGATCTCCTTGATGACCGCGGTCGGGATGAGGCACATCCACCAGCCGTTATAGTCCACGTCCACGCGGCGGTGCAGCCACGGGGTGTTACGCAGGTTGTGGTGGCCCAGGTTGTGGCCCATCGCCATGTCATCGTGCGGCTTAGCGTAGAAGTTACGCCACGGATCAACAACCTCACCGAACGCGTGCAGAACCGAACGGTCGAACATGTCGAACATGTGCGCACCCACGATGGTGGGTTCCTTGCAGTAGTTCGCGAAGGTCACCATACGCAGGATCGACTCGGGCTCAACGATAACGTCGTCATCAAGCAACAGCACGTAATCGGAGCCGTTGTTGACAGCCTCGAACATGCCGCGCGAGAAGCCGCCGGAACCACCCAGGTTGCCCTGATTAATGATGCGGAACTTGCCCGCCAGAGGCTTGACGACCTCTTCGAAGTCCTCGTGGTCCTGAACCTTCTGGGTGCCCTGGTCGACAATCAGGAACTCGTGCACGGCATCGAAAATCTCGGGGCTCTCGCCCAGCGCACGAATGTTGTTGATGCAGTACTCCACCTTGTTCATGGTGGTAATCTGCACGGTTGCCTGGCCGGCCTTCACGTCGGCGCGGGGCTCGATATCGCCCAGCCAATTTGCCTCGACCAGCTCGAGGTCGGTGGTGCCTGACAGGTCGAACCAGTACCAGCCACCGTCACCGAAGGGTGCCAGGGGCATCGTGAAGGTGGTGGTCTCCTCGCCGGAGAGCAGCTTGGCGTCCACACGCTGGATCACGCCACGGCCGTTGGACTTGTACACAATGACCATGCCCTCGCCACGGGTCTGAACGCTCAGGGTGACCTTCTTCAGGTCGGTCCAGCGGCGCCAGTACGAAGCGGGGAAGGCGTTGAAATAGGTACCGAACGACAGGCTCTGGCCCGCGCTCACGGTGATGGAGCGGCGGCTGTTCAGGCTGTTTGCGGCGTCGCGGTTCGCGCTAGCGTTCGATACAGACTGACCGGAGGTGTTCATCGCCTCCGCGATGGAGGTCGAGGCGTCGCCGTCGATACGGGTGGGTAGCTGAACGCCGGTTGCAACGCCCGCATCCACGTAGAGGGGCACGACGTCGGTCTCAACCGCGCTCGGGAAAATGACCCGCTGCAGAGTCTTCAAAGTCTGAGTAGCCATAACTATGCGTCCACACCACCGGATTCGATCTTGGCACCGTCGGTGAAGTGCGGGCGGATCTTGTTGTCAAACATCGACAGTGCCGAGGCGATGGCCATGTGCATGTCCAGGTACTTGTAGGTACCCAGGCGGCCGCCGAACAGCACGTTATCCTCACCCTTAGCCAGGTCGCGGTAAGCCAGCAGCTTCTCGCGATCCACGGCAGTGTTCACCGGGTAGTAGGGCTCGTCACCCTTGTTAGCGAAGCGGGAGAACTCACGCATAATGACGGTTGCGTCCTTGGTGTAGTCACGCTCCGGGTGGAAGTGACGGAATTCGTGGATACGAGTGAAGGGGACGTCAGCATCGGGGTAGTTCATCACGGAGCAGCCCTGGAAGTCCTCAATCGGCAGAACTTCTTCTTCCAGGTCGATGGTGCGCCAGGACAGATCGCCCTCGGCGTAGTCGAAGTAGCGGTCCACCGGGCCGGTGTAAACCACGGGAATCTGGCCGAGCACGTTCTCGCGGGAGTACTCGTGGCCGGGCTCGAAGAAATCGGTGTTCAGGTGAACCTCGATGTTCGGGTGTGCGGCCATGCGCTCCAGCCAAGCGGCGTAGCCGTCGACCGGCAGGCCCTCGTACTTATCGTTGAAGTAGCGGTTGTCGTAGGTGTAACGCACCGGCAGACGGGAAATGATGGATGCGGGCAGCTCCTCCGGCGGGGTCTGCCACTGCTTTGCGGTGTAGTGCTTGATGAAGGCCTCGTACAGGGGGCGACCAATCAGGGAGATGCCCTTGTCGTTGAGGTTCTGCGGGTCGGTACCAGCCAGCTCGCCAGCCTGCTCAGCAATCAGCGCCTTTGCCTCTGCCGGCGAGTAGGCGGCGTTGAAGAACTGGTTGATGGTACCGAGGTTAATCGGCATGGGATACACGATGCCGTTGTGGCGGGTGTACACGCGGTGCACATAGTTCGTGAAGTCGGTGAAGCGGTTCACATACTCCCACACGCGCTCGTTGGAGGTGTGGAACAGGTGAGCGCCGTAGCGGTGCACCTCAATGCCGGTCTGCTTCTCCTTCTCGCTGTATGCGTTACCGCCAATGTGGGAGCGACGGTCCAGCAGAGCGACTTTCAGGCCCAGCTCGGTGGCGGCCTGTTCTGCGATGGTCAGGCCGAAGAGGCCCGATCCGACAACTACGAGGTCAGCAGTCAATGTTTTCTCCTGTATTATCACGGCGCCCCGGCCCCTATCGGGGCTGGTTTTCGCCTTCCAGACCGGGCATTTCCCCGCTGGTTCGGGGAGGGCACGATCCGCGTGGGCGGGGCACACCTTGCCCCTCCCACGATGGATATAGTCATACTCTAAGATACCCGCTTATCAACTGGTCCGCATACTTATGACATGATTTTCGGTACTTTTGGGAACTAGTTTTTGCGCTATTGGTCGTTGGGTTCCGGATTGACATGAACGGGATTAGCACGCATCTGAAGATCTTTATTTGCCGTTCAGAATAAGAACTTCGGAAGCTGCGCGAAACAGGGCGGGAAATTATTTACGCGTAAATATTCACTTGAGGGGCGGGCGGGTCCACTACCCAGAAGAGACCATTCATGGAACGGCGCGCGCCCACCGACCGTATGCGCACAAGCCGACCGTATGCGCACAAGCCGCGCACCGGGGTCGATCGCGAAAATCACCCCGGGTAGCCTTTCGAGCAAATATGCAGTATCCACAGAATTTAAGATATTTAGATAACAAAAACGCATTATTCGAATATTTATGTCATCTTAAATGGCATATATTGAGCATTAGTTCACTATGGGTTTACCTATAGGCATGACTCTCTATTTTCTTGACCGCGCCAAAACCTCCGCAGAACGCCCCTACCCTCGCGTCGTGCGGGTCGAAGGTGAACCGGGTAGGGCCGAAAGCATGACGCTGGCCCGGGCAGAAAAACGCCTGGAGCACGATTTGGCCGCCGCTCTACAAGAACAAATCGCAAGCGGTAAGAAGCATCTGAGCCTGCCTACACGGGGCGAACGCTCCAGAGAAGAGGAAAATACCACCGGTGCGGGCAACAGCGGGCGGGCCATCAGCCTTCTCTGCGTTCTGCGCGGCCCGGACGCCGGCAAGTCCTTCCCGATTCTCCGCGGGGACACCACGCTGGGCAGGTCCCCGCGCGGACGACGAGGAAAAGCCGGGCACGTGCATCTGCGAGACCCCTTCCTACGAGGGGTTCACGGAACCTTCCACGCCGATAGCTCGGGTGTGCTGTGGCGCCTGGTGAATACTCCCGCGCGTAAAATCCGGAGAACTCGGGACGATGGGGCACGGCCGGTTGTCTGGGACGAGCCCTTCCTTCTGGGATCGTCCCTTTGCGTTCTTCGAGACCCCGGCGTTTCAGGCCCGATTCCTTCCAACCGTGCGGCGTCTTCCGTTTCCAAGGGCGGTGCCGACAAGCTTCAGGGTTCCCTAGTGGACTCCCCCGACGGCAATCCGTTTGAACCCGTCACGGTCAACCCGGCCCAGCCTCGAAAGCTCAAGCAGATTCTACTCAGCGTTTGCCTGCCGATTCTCGTGGGTCTGGCCATTGCGCTGCTGACCGGGCTGTGGTTTCTGCTTCTCATGTCGGCGGCCTCTTCCCTGCTCATGCTCCTGCACTTCTTTGGAAGCCGAGCCGAAAACCGTGCGGGCCGCGCAATGACCCGCACGGCGGCCGAACGAGAGGAGCAACGGGCCTTGAATCTACCCACCGCCGCGGATCTGGCGTTCGCCGCAACCTCCCCCGCCCCTCTCGCGTTCCCCGCTCACCCCGGCATCGTGCTCGGATGCGGCCCTCGGCTGCCCTACCTGCGTGGACGTAACCTTACGCTCGCCTCACTACCCAGGCTCCAGAGGGCACCCCACTACGTTCCCTTGCCCGCCGGTGCGCTCGGGCACCTTCTTTCGCTCGACGAGGGGCACCTGCGCGCCTATCTCGTTCAGCTGGTCGCCGGTTATCCGGGAAGTATCTCAATCCTGCTCGGCCCTCCTGCGAGCGCCGAACAGGAGCGAATCAACGCGCTCCTGCAAACTCTCGCCGTGGTGCCCCGGGTTAGCGTGTACTCTCAGCGCTCCGAGACCGCCCCCGAGGAAAGGCAGGCTCTTCACGATGCCCTGCACGACGAACTTTCCGCGCAGACCCCTCCCCTGTTGATTATGTCGGAGGACGCGTGCGATATTTACGCTCCGCTCGTGCGCACGCTCCAGGCTGAGACGGCGGCCGTCGAAGCCGCAACACGGAATGGCTCGCGGGCTCCCAAAGAGCCGAGGGGTGCATCGGTAGCTCTGTGCATCGTCGCCGATCCGAAGGATGGTACGCGATCGTCATCCGGTCGTACCGTCTGCGAGTCTCTCTTCGCCGCGGGGTGGCTCGAGTGCGTCAGCGAGGGTAGCCACCGTCATTCCATCCGCTATGCGGCACGGCACTACTCGAAGCCTCCGGAGCAGCCCAGCGAAGGAGTAGTACAGGTGCACCCCCTCCTCCTCGATGACCTATGCCTGCACGCCGATGGGCTGAGCGTCGAGGCATTTATCCAAGCTCTAGACCACCTCTATCTAGTTGAGGAGGGGCCGAGGACGGGCAAGATCAGCGACGCGCAGGTGCACCAATTCGCGCATCGGTTCTCCTCCCTATCGGAGGCGAAAAATGGCAGGGGCGAAGGCGGGATTGACCTCTCCGCCGAGGGACTCAAGGAACGGTGGTCGAAGGGGCTTTACGCCGAAGACATCCGCTGCTACCTGGGAGTTTCGCAGGCGGGCTCGTTTTCGCTCGGCCTTTCGGAACACGGGCCCCACTGGCTGCTTGGCGGCACCACCGGTGCCGGCAAATCCCAGCTGCTACGTTCCCTGGTGCTGAGCGCCGCCCTGGCCTACCCGCCCGAGCGTCTCGGGTTGATTCTGGTGGATTTTAAGGGTTCCGCGGGCCTGGGCCCCCTCGCCGAGCTGCCCCATACTCTGAGCATCTTGAGCAATTTCGATGTTTCCGCGGTTGAGCGCGCCCTAGAGTTCTTGAGGGCAGACGTCCGTCGAAGGGAAACCAATCTACAGGCTGCCGGGGTCAATTCTTACCGCGACTATTTGGCGGGTTGCCGGGCGCAAGGTGTACTCCCCCGTTACCCCGAGCTGCTCATTGTCGTTGATGAGTTCCGCATGCTGATTGATTCCATGCCCGATGCGATGACGGAGCTCATGCGCATCGCAACGATTGGCCGCTCCCTGGGGCTGCACCTGATTCTTGCTACGCAGCGTCCCCAGGGCACGATTTCACAGGATATCCGCGCCAATATCGCCACGAGTATCTGCCTGCGCGTGGCCAGCGCACAAGATTCCTACAACCTGTTGGAGCACGAAGCGGCCGCCTATATCTCGGCTGCTCAGCCCGGGGCCGGGTACGTTCGTCTGCCGGATGGACGTTCCCTCTCGTTCCGCGCTCCTCTCACGGACCGAGTTCCCTCCGAGGTGCAGGCGATTCCTCCGAAGATCTTTTCGCTCGAGCCCGAAGGTTGGAGGTGCATCAACGTTACGGAGGAATCGCCGAGAGAAGGCTACGGAGAGGATGAGTGCCTCACCCGGTCTATTAGAGAAACCTTCCGCGCCGTAGCGGGGTCTCACGGCGCCTCATATCTGCACGGTGCTCCCGGCACCGAGCCCCGCAAGGGTAAGCAGGAAGAGTACTGCCCCATCCCCGAGGAGCTTCCCGAATCTCTATCCCTGTCACTTCCGGCCGAGGAGACGGAGCGAGGGAACCGGTATCTGCTGGGAGAACTGGAGATTGCCCGCTACGGTGTTCGTGGCCGGTACAGGTGGAACGGCGGACAAACGCTGGGGCTTCTGGCGCAGAGCGCGGAACGTATACCGTTTCTTCTGGGCCTGCTCGCCCAGGCGATATCCGCCAACGTCCCAGTGGTTCTGCTGACCTCCGATGGCTCCCTCCAGCGGGACTTGGAGCCCTATGCTCCGTTCCTTGAGGTGCTCGTGGGGCCGCAAGAACTCCAGCATCTGCGTTTCTGCCTTGAGGAGCTGAGAGAACAGCGCCTGCACGCCGAAAGCGAGGGACACCGCCCACTCATCATCGTGGACGGCTTGGACGGATGGTTGGATGCGCTCATCCGCCATCCTGATACGGAGCATCTACTCTACGATGTACTCTCGCAAGGCTACCGGCGCGGCTACTCGGTGCTGTTCACCTCTGCACTGAGCCCGAGGGGACGCTTCGGCACGGTCGCGCACTCCACTCTGCTGAGCCGCCGCTTCCTTGATACCGACCTGATGCGTTCGGCCAGCCGCGACTACCCGGTCCCGTCCCAGGGTCACTACTGTGTCGAGGGGAGCATCAACGAGGGGTTTATCGGGGATCAGCCGCTTACCGCCTCGGTGTTGGCACCGTGCACGCTATCCCTCCGAGACTTTGAGATGTATACCCGCTCATCTGCGAGCACATCCGCTCAGACAGGCGCCCTGTTACGCCAGTTCCCGGAGTATTTCCGCATGCCTGCGGAGGAGTATATTCGCGTAGCTCAAAAGACCTGCAACCCTCGGGGCGAGCAGCTTCTCGTGGGTTTCAACCGCCGCCGTCTACCCGTGTGGCTGAGCGCCGGGCAGGGAAGCATCATTCCCGTTCCGGGTGCCCGGTCGACGGGTAAGAGCACGCTACTCGAGAGCGTCCGCCAGCTCAACCCGCATCTGGAGGCGCTCTGCATCGAGGGAGGCAATAGTTCCAGGCCGTTCACGGAGGAAATGGTACGTTCCCTGCTGAGCGATGTGAAGCATCCCGCCCAGACTCTGCTACTCGTCGATGATTTGCAGTACCTTTCGGCCGGAGTGCAGAACGTTCTGCTGGAGCGCCGCGGGTCCTTCCGCGCGGTCTTCGTGACCTACACACCCTGGCCGAGGCGGGCCTCCTCCCCGCTGCTTTCGGCGCTTATGGGATGCTCGCGTGCGATTCTGCTCGCGCCCGCAACCCTGGCGGAGGCCGATATCTGCACCGTTACGGCGCTTCCGGCGGATCGTTTCACGCGAGGCGAGCAACCGGCCGGGCGCGCGGTAGCGGTGGACGGCAGCTCCGTTGAAGCGATACAGGTTCCGCTACCGAGGGTCCTCGACGCTCATCCCATTGCGTAGAGACAATCCGGAGATAGCCTAGCGACGGCGGCCGATACGCTTGGCTTCCTCACCGCGTTCCTCGGTGACGGCTTCGATGTAGCGGCGGCTACTGGGCATCAGGACGAAGATGAAGGCTACCGCCGCGCCGATAACGCCCGCCACGGTCTGAGGGTTGAATCCATTAATGCTTACGCCGTAGGCGCTCACGCTCTGCACTAGCGTGCTTGCAGTGACCCACAGGGCGCAGAGGGTAATCAGGATCATGGGCAGGCGCGAGCCGTAACGTCCGCGGTAGAAACGCAGGGCGTAAAAGGTCATGCCCGCGGCGATGAGCACTTGAAGTACGCCGCCGACCACGCCCTGGGCGGGCTCTCCATTAGAAAGGAGGAAGGGGTAGAGGATACCGCGAATCAGAATGTATGCCGCGAAGGTTTCGGTCAGAACGAATGCGTAGAGGACGTTGAACGGGCGTGACGTCACGGTGGGCTCCTCACAGGTGGTGTCGTTGGCAGGCCGAGGGGTATTCAGCCTGATGCGCTTGTAGTTTAGCGGCTGGGCACTTCCCCCGCACACTTGTTTGCGCGCGGGGTGCCTGCATTTGTGCAGGGGCTCGCCGCCTCGTCATCGGTGCGGTTCGTCGGGTGAAGTACCGCTTTATATTATGCCCGAGGCGCCACTCCCCTGCGGGGCGGCTCCCCGGTTGTGAGATGACTCAGCGAGGGATTGTGTCACCATGCGATTCTCCAACCGGACAATTAGACAAAGGCTCCCCTTAGTGATAGATGCCTCAGTGTAATACTTCAAGTTTTTAGCTTAAAGCACTTGTCACATTAGCCCCGACGTGCGAAAGTTGATAAGTCAAATTTCACCCTAACTTGGGGCGCACACCCCAACGGTGGGCCTATTTGGCACGCGCACAGGAATAATAAACAGCATCTCGCTTCGGCGGGACTGCACATAGAGAAGGAGGTCCACCGTGGATTGGCGTAGTCGTGCAGCTTGTTTGGACAAGGACCCGGAGCTGTTCTTCCCCGTTGGAAACACCGGACCCGCCCTGTTGCAGATTGAAGAGGCTAAGACCGTCTGCCGCTCTTGCGAGGTTATTGACGTCTGCCTGAAGTGGGCCATCGAGACCGGCCAGGACTCCGGCGTGTGGGGTGGCACCAGTGAAGACGAGCGTCGCGCCATGAAGCGTCGCGCAGCTCGTGCCCGCCGTGCATCCTAACTTCCGGAGTATTCAATAGGGCATTAAAAGCGTGGTGCAGTGACTTATCGGTCACTGCACCACGCTTTTGCTATACCCGAGGCAACGATAAACCCGGCCGCGGAACCCCAAAATCAAGGTCCCGCGGCCGGGTTTTCTCTTCGCTTTAGATGAGGAGCGCCGTAATAACCACTCGGGTACCGGTCGGTTCGTTAGCCTCCCAACGGATTGAGCCGTTGAGCTCGCTCGCCACCAGGGTGCGCACAATCTGCATGCCCAGGCCTTCCTTACCGCTGACCGGGCGGTAGGCGTTCGGACCGGACTCCTCGATCTTCTTATCGCCCATGCCCTTGCCGTCATCGGTAATAATGACGGTCAGGGTGTCCTCACCCTCGTCATTGGTGCCGCGAATACCCTCGAGCGTCACGGTTCCGGTTTCTCCGTCGAGTCCGTGCTCCACGGCGTTGGCGACGACCTCGTTAATCACCAGCGCCAAGGGTGTCGCGAACTGGCTAGGCAGGGCACCAAAGGATCCCAGCAGCTTGGTCGTCACGTGCTGGCCGGGGGAGGCAAGCTCGGCGGCCAGGTGGAACTGACGCTCGATAAGCTCGTCAAAGTCGACGTTCTGAGTCAGACCCTGCGAGAGAGCCTCGTGCACGGTGGCAATCGTGGCGACACGACGCATCGCCTGTTCCAAGCCCTGACGCGCCTCATCGGAGGTCATGCGACGGGACTGCAAGCGCAGCAGAGCGGACACCGTCTGCAGGTTGTTCTTCACGCGGTGGTGAATCTCGCGGATGGTTGCATCCTTGGTCATGAGCTCCATCTCGCGACGGCGCAGCTCGGTGACGTCGCGGCAGAGAATCAGGGCGCCCAGGCGCTCGATGTGCGCACCCTTCTGCTTGAGCAGGGGGATGGCGCGCATCGTCACACGGGCTCGGGCGATGGTCAGCTCGGTACGCAGGTCGCTACGGCCGGCCAGGACCAGCTGCAGGGTCTCGTCCGCCTCCTCGCCGGAGGAAAGCATCGCACGGGTCACGTCTGCCAGGTTACGCTTCTCAAGGTAACCGGTCATGCCCATCCGGGTGTACATCGAGTTGGCGTTGGGGGAAGCAACGACCACGCGACCGGTCGGGTCGAGCACGATAATGCCGTCAATCGCGCGGGGATTGCCCTGCGTGCGGCTGCCCTGCGCCAGAGGGTCGGGCCACAAGCCGCTGTGCAACATGGTCATCATGGTGTCGGTGACGAACTCGTAGACCTCTTCGCTCAGGCTGGGATAGGTGTGAGGAGTGGCAACGCGATGGCTGGTGAGCAGGGCAATAGTACGGTTATTGCGCACAATCGGCACGAAGGTGATGTTCACCTCCGGGCGGTATCCCAGCCCCTCTCCCCTGGCCGGGTCGGTATAGGTGCTGATCTCCTGGGTCGTCCAGGCACGGTAGGCCTCGTCGCGGATGCCGTCTTCCATGTCGTGGTCAATGATGTCGTGGTGGAAGAGGGTGCGGACGTTGGAGGGGCGCACATGTGCAAATGCTGCGAAGGTACTGGTTTCGCGGGGACCGGAAACGGCATCCGGGGAGGTGCCGTCGGCAACCACGTAGTCGGTGGGGAACCAGAGGACAAGGTCGCTCTGGGCAATATCAGAGATAATCTGCCATTCCCCCATGATGAGGTGAACGCGTTCAATATCGCCAGGGCCGAAGTCGCAGGCGCTCAGAATTCCTTCTGCAAAAGACATGTTTGTGTGCTTCCCGTAAGTTCAGGTATCTTCAACCATTTTATGCGGTTGCCCGCCCGAGTCCATTTCGGGCGGTAATATTTCGGTCAGTGTAACGAGCTTGTCTGAGAGATTGCCTGAAATCAGCGCTGCGGCGCTCCACGCTTAAAGAAACGGATAGAAGAGCGAGAAGTTAGCCGCTCCTAAGTCTCAGAATTTCCCCGAATATTACATTGCTCAGGGCGAATCGTTCTCACGCTACGTACCCCACCAAAATATACCCGATGCATCGCGTCCAGTGCGCCCGAACGGGGCCGACCGGTCGCGAGGCACCGGGTATATCTATTGGGGCCAAAACCTACCAATGTTAGAAGCAATAAGACCGTATTAGAAGGGGCCTCAGCCTACGGGCCGTACCGCGTACATTCCCTCCAGCATCGCATCGAATGCCTGCACCATCGCGTGTCGAGGCGCGACCTCCAGGAGGGCCTCCCCGTTACGGCGCAGGCGATCCATGATCTTCCGCTCGTATGGAATCACCCCGTCCAGGGGAACGGAGAGGTAGCGGGACCAGTTATCGCGCATCTTTGCCTCTGGGTTGAAGCCCGCCGCCTCACGCCGGGAACGGTTGAGCCAGTACTGCACGCTCGTGCCGGGAGCCATGAGGTCCGACCGCTCCTGCACCTCGCGGGCCAGGTTGATGAGGCGAGGCAGACCCACCACGTCAGCCTCCCCCACGACAATCACGCGATCGGACTCCGCCAGGGCGGTGAGGGTCGCGGCGTTACGGCGGGGCGCGGGTCCGTCAAAGGTGAGTTCCTCGTCCACCTCGATGGGCGCGGCCACATCGCAGATGACGATATCGTAGTGGAGCTTGAGCCAGCCCAGCACCTCGCTAAAGGCACGGGCACGCACCTCCGGCCAGCGAGAGGATGAAGTAATCCCGCTCAGAAAATCGAAGAATCCCTGCTTGAGCGGAACCCGTTCCATGATTGCTCCGGCCTTCTTCTCGTCGAGCTGCGCGCGGTCAGCGTCCGAGCAGATAATGGCCAAGCCCGATCCTGCGTCTTCCAACGCCATGAGCGCGTCGAGGCTGGGTGCGTAGGTATCCGCATCGATCAGGCATACACTCTGCCCCTTCTGCGCGGCCAGCGCCGCAAGGTTGAACGCGATGGTGCTTCGGCCGGGTGCGCCGTGGGTGCCCCAAACGGTCAGAATCTTGCCGATGCGGTGCCCGGGCTGGTAACGGGCCGGGGCTTCGGGGGTCGGGGTGATGTCCGGATGCAGGGGCTGGCTGTCGCCATTTTCTTCCTCGAATCGGCGGGCGTATTCGCTACCGGGTGCGAGCCCATCGACGATGGCGGCAGCCCGGGTCAGCACGGATTCTTCGTCGCCCGGGATTGCCGGCGCCTCGGGGTTCTGCGCCACGGGGTCGAATGAGGAAGGCACGGCCCCCTCGGGGGTATTGCGGCCGTAGGAATCCGCGGGAAATTCGGGAGACTGAGCCCCGTATGCGGGGTCGTAACCGTACGCCCCGGCTGAGAGGCCCGGCAAGGAGTAGTCGGCGTGTCCGGTCCCGATATCGTAGCCGTAGCCCACCGCGTTCTGGCCCGCCGCGTCGTAACCGTACCCGGAGGGATCCATCGTCAGGGTGTTTCCGGGTAGCGTGCCGGATGCCGTGTGCTGCACACCGTACGCACCGCGAGGCCGAGCCAAGGCCGCATCCACGGCCCGTTCGATGGAGCCAAGGATTTCTTCCAGCGCAGCCTCGGTGCGGATGCGGTGGGCCTCGACCGGTAGCGGCAGGTTCTCGGGCGCGATGACGGCGAGCAGAACCTCGGATTGGGCGAGAGAGTCAACGGTGGATGCGCTCAACTCTGAGGGAACGCGAGCGCAGAGTAGTGCCCTGGCGATGCCGGTGTGGGCCATGCCGAGAGCCTCGCTGAAGTCCTGAACGGTACGGGCGACCGAGATACGACCGTGCTGAGTTTCGATACCGTTCAGGAGCGTGCCGTCATCGCCGTAGAGGATGACCGGGATATTCATTCGCCCTCCCCGTAGGTTCCGGGAATGAGGCTGAGTTTCGAGTCGCTATTGCTCTCCTGTACGAGCGCCGCGATGGCTTCTTCCTTCACCCACAATTGCACGGTGGCCTTACCGTTCGCGCCCAGCACGCCCTCGTCTACCGTGATGGCGGCAATCTCGGCGTTGGTCACGATGGCGTGAGCGCCAGACGGGTTGCTCTCGGCGGGTTCCTGTCGTTTGGTGTCCTGGTTACGGGGCCCGGAGGTCCACACATCTACGCGTTCCCCCGTCTTTAGCGTGGCCGCTGCGGTTCGATCGATGGTGATGGTGGCGAGCCGACGCCCGGAGGGGGTTTCGGTGCCGATAGCTTCCCTACTGATGAGGTTTCCGGCGGGGATGCGCTGCGTTGCAATTTTTCCCTGCATTAGGGCGGTATCGGCTCGGGTGAAGTACTTATCGCTGGCAGCGTCAATATTGGCTTCCACCCGGGCGAGCTTATCGTCGGTAATTTTCTCACCCATGCGGATTTCTGTCTTGGCGGTATAGTACTCGGTTTTGTGGTTGTTCGCCTGCACGTAGAGCTGGACGCCCGTCATAGAGACGAGGACCAGGAGAATCCCCAGAATGAATCTCCAGTCTTTAATGGTGGGCCTTTTGAGGCGTTTGGCGTGCGGTTCGGTGAGGGTAGAACGCTTCGTCGCGTTCTGTCGTGTACGCATGTGGGTTGTGCCTTTCGGTACGGAAGTTCGGCGGGCCGCCGAGCCGTTGTATTCAACTAACCGATGAGCGAGTGAGTTGTTAGATGTTCCTATAAGCGCTATAGGGACTAACCCTAACAGGATATTTCATTTAGTGTATTCACTCAACAAGAACGCATTTTATGAAATGCTCGCAAACCTACCCTCATTTTCAGACACGATTCGATAATATTTCGGGCAGTATAAGGCTTTTGCGAGCAATTTTTACCTCAGTGTCATATACTGAAGGTACTCAATAGATGTTCGATGAGAACTCTCAATGTAGTGTCGCGATTCCGTGACACTGGGGCCCAAGATTCCACATATGGAAAGGATAGATTCATGTCTGCACCTCGTTTCCTCACCCTGAGCGATGTCGCTGAGGAACTGCAGGTTTCGCTTTCGCAGGTGCGTGCTCTGGTGCGTAGCGGCGAGTTGCCCGCAATCCAGATTGGCGGCCGCAATCAGTGGCGCATCGAACGTTCTCGTTTCGAGGAGTACATTACCGAGCGTCACGAGCAGACCCTGGAGGCTATTGCTTCCGGTAAGCTGACTGCCAAGGCGAAGGCCGAGTAATACAACATAGTTTTACCCAAGACGCTCTGCCAGGTGTCTGCAAGGGCCCGTCCCCTTTCATGAGGGAACGGGCCCTTGTTCTATTCTCCGGACGACTATTTTTATCTTTCAGAATCATTCAGAGTCACTGCAAAGCTACCGTGAAATACGTGCAATAACGGCGCTTATACGCGCCAGCGGAATAATTCTGACACCCGCGCCGGGCGCCCGCACCTCACGGGGCCCGCGCGAATAGGATCCCCGCTCGTAGATGCGAGGATACTGTCCCCCGTTGAGAAGACGGAGCTCCAAAAAATCTGCCCCTACTCGCTCGATCACCCCGTCGTAGCTGACGGTTCCACCCTCGAGGGAGAGGCGGACCGGTTCGCGCGCCACGCCCAACGATCGCAGGGCGAGCTGCAGCTTCATGCGATACCTTCCTGGGCGAATTTCTGCACGGCCGGGCGCTCGACCGCCCTCCCACCAGAGCATACCTCGTAGGGGAATGAGGATGCTCTCACCGTGGGATTCAAGGTTAATCCATTCCTCCCCCACCATATCGAGGTTCCCCTCGTAGACCTGCATATCTGTCGCGCAGACCCGGACGGGGCCACCTTTTTGGGCCAGGAGGCGATCGTCGAGGGTGATGGTGGAGTATTGCACGCGCGCAACCTGGCGGGCGTCTTGTTCGAGCTCCCAGGCTCGCTCGGAGGCCAGTCGGGATTCTATATCTCGGAGGAATTTTTCCATGCTCATGATTTGACCCTACCGGATACTCGGGACTCTCGGGTCAAAACAGACTCTAATGACACGATGTGACAAAAAACTACCCCCAATATCCCTCAATAAAGCAAAAAAACTAAAATTTTCATGTGTTTTAATGCATTTTGCTACATCTAGATAGGAGTATAGGGTATAAATAGAGTACAAACAGGGTTACCAAACGTACTCTTTGGAGGTCATCGTGGACCAAACATCACAATACGCGCACGGTGTACGCAGCGACGAGCCCCGTTCCGAAGCGCTCCGTCCCGAGGCGCGGGCCAGCCGCCAAGACATCTTTCTGTTCACGGCTCCCCCGGTACTCTCGGCGCTTGTGCTGGCTGCCCTCTGCGTCCACCTGCCGCGCATCCCTTCAGCCCACCCGCTCACCGATGCGGTGCTCCTCTGCGCGGGGATATCAGCTGTACTCATCACCCTCTGGTGGATTGTCAGCTTCGTCTGCGCCCTTCACGAGGCCCGAACCGCCCACAGGGTCACTAACCCTCTGGAACCTCGTTTGCCGAGAACGCCGCGCATTTTCCGCCCGCTCTTCATGCGTCGCATCGTTCTGACGCTGGGCGGCACGGCCATCGGGCTTGGGGCGGTCTTCGCCCCGGCACACGCCGCCGAGGCGAGTCACACCCCCGCGCCGACCGCGCCGACCGCGCCGACCACCTCGTTGATGGCCCCGGATGCGTGCTCAGCCGGGTACAGTACCGACGGTTCATCGGTCGCGTACCAGACGGAACCGACCGATGCGGGAAACACCACCAATGCAGAGATTCCCCTCGCCCCAAACACTACCGAATCCACCGGGTCACTCCAGGATCGCAGCCCATTCTTCGCGCCCTCGCACGAAGCCCGAGGCACCTATGCCTACACGGTACGCGCCGGAGATACTCTCTGGTCCATCGCCGCCGAACAGCTGGGCGAAGGCACCGATGCCTCCGTTATTTACGATTACACCCTCGATATCTACAGCGCCAACCGCGAGGCGCTGGGGCAGAACGCCGATCTGCTGTACGAGGGGCAGGTACTCCAGATTCCCGAGCAGCCGCTACAGACTTTCCGTCGCTAACCGGTTATTTTCCTCTACATCATTTCAGAAAGGAACCCGTCATGGGCTTCACGCCTCTTCTTCCTCCGCTCCCCCGCCGCACTCCGGCGCTCCGCACGTTCCCTCCCCCGAAGGTGAGCACGCCGACTCCAGGTTCCGTTCCGGAGCCTTCGCAAAAGCTTGCGCAGGCACCCGGAACCCTCGCCCTTGTGCAGGCCCGAGGCTTCGATTCCCCAGTATCGATTGTTCCTCTCCCCCGCTATGAGCAGAGCTCCTCGCACCGAACGGCACCTCCTCGGGCTGGTCGCCCGCTTCGCCCCGTGGACGCCATCTCCCGCCAAATTGAGGGGCGTTGCGCGGGCGTGGCCATCGCCTATCTCGAAATCATGGCTGCCCGACGCTCGCGCCAGCAGCTCGCTCAGTGGGTTTCGGCGGATTGCTTTCACCGCCTGCTACCGCGTTTTCCCAAGAATCCTCGTCAGGTTCCCGCCGGGCAGGCCCTCTCGATGCCTCCGGCGCTCCTTCGGGTCCGCGCACAGCGGGTCAACCCCAAGCTCTACGAGGCGGTTGCTCTGTTCCGATGCGGTCAGGGTATCAGGGTGGTTACCCTGCAGGTTCGGGAACTGCACGGTACCTGGCTTGTTACTTCCATCGAGCAGCCGCAGAATCGGCCGGGCGCAAATTAGCGGGCTCTGCCCCGAGGAAGAACGAACCCCACGATCTCAGCCTGCCCTAAACATATAAACACGCGGAGAGGGTGCGAACCCAGTGATGGATTCGCACCCTCTCCGTTCGTTTCGGGGTTTATACCGCGACTACTTCTTCTGAGACTTCTTCTGAGAACGCTCCACGTGCACCTGAGTGTGGCCGTCCTCGTCGGGGGCCGAGTACTGCAGGAACTTCGGACGCGAGGGCTCAGCCAGGCGCACGGCGGAAGCCTGAGTGCGCTGCTTGGACAGGTCCAGGTTGTACAGGTAGGTCACGGTCTCCTCGCGAACAGCGTCGAGCATCGACTGGTACATGTCGTAGCCCTCACGCTGGTATTCAACCAGCGGGTCACGCTGGGCCATTGCACGCAGACCGATACCTTCCTTGAGGTACTCCATCTCGTACAGGTGCTCGGGCCAGCGCTGACCGATGACCGAGAGCATCACGCGGCGTTCAATCTCACGCATGCTCTCTTCGCCGACGCTCTCCTCACGCTCGTCGTACACGACGTGAGCGTCCGCAAGGACTTCCTTCACGATCTGGTCGCGGGTAATCTTGGTGCGATCGCCTGCGTCCTCAGCTAGGTCATCCACGGTAATGGAGATGGGGTACACCTGCTTGAGGGCGTTCCAAAGCTCCTCGAAATCCCAGTCCTCGGCGTGCCCCTCGGAGACGCGTGCGTCGATGATGGAGGTCAGCACCTCGTCCACGAAACCGGAAATCTGTTCCTTCAGGTCGTCACCGTGCAGAATACGGCTACGATCCTTGTAGATGGCCTCGCGCTGGCGGTTGAGCACATCGTCATACTTGAGCACGTTCTTACGTTGCTCGGCGTTACGGCCCTCAACGTTGGCCTGCGCGGTGGCAATGGCACGGCTGACAATCTTGGAGTCCAGTGCGGAGTCCTCGGGGGCAGCGGCCATGAGGCGGGTCGCCATGCCGGTGTTGAACAGACGCATGAGCTCATCGGTCAGCGACAGGTAGAAGCGGGACTCGCCCGGATCGCCCTGACGACCGGAACGACCGCGCAGCTGGTTGTCGATACGGCGGGACTCGTGGCGCTCGGTACCAAGCACGTACAGACCACCGAGCTCGGTGACCTCCTCGTGCTCTGCTTCTGCGGCGTCCTCGCACTCCTTGAGAACTTCGGGCCAGCGGGCCTCATACGCCTCGGAGTTGGTGTTCGGGTCCAGGCCCAGCTGACGCATCTTCTCGACGGCCTCGAACTCGGGGTTGCCGCCGAGCATGATGTCGGTACCGCGACCGGCCATGTTAGTCGCCACGGTAACGGCGCCCTTACGACCCGCCTGAGCCACAATCGCGGCCTCACGCTCGTTGTTCTTCGCGTTCAGCACCTCGTGACGCACGCCGGCCTTCGCCAACTGGCGGGACAGGTACTCGGAGTTCTCCACGCTGGCGGTACCGACCAGAATCGGCTGGCCCTTCTCGTGGCGTTCCTTAATGTCCTTGACGACGGCCTTGAACTTGGCAATCTCGTCGCGGTACACCTTATCGGGGTTATCGACGCGCTGCACGCCCTTGTTGGTGGGAATCGGCACGACACCCAGGTTGTAGGTGTTCATGAACTCGGCGGCTTCGGTCTCTGCGGTACCCGTCATGCCCGAAAGCTTGTCGTACATGCGGAAGTAGTTCTGCAGGGTCACGGTCGCCATGGTCTGGTTCTCAGGCTTGATCTCGACGCCTTCCTTCGCCTCAATCGCCTGGTGGATGCCGTCGTTGTAACGGCGGCCCGGCAGAATACGGCCGGTGTGCTCGTCCACGATCAGAACCTCGCCGTCGATGACCACGTAGTCCTTGTTGTTGGTGAACAGCTCCTTCGCCTTAATGGCGTTGTTCAGGAAGCCAATCAGCGGAGTGTTCTTGGATTCGTAGAGGTTCTTCACACCCAGGTGGTCTTCCACCTTATCGATACCGGGCTCGAGGATACCGACGGTGCGCTTCTTCTCGTCCACCTCGTAGTCTTCATCGCGCTTGAGCATCGTTGCGGCGATGCGCGCGAACTCTGCATACCAGCGGTTTGCCTCGCCAGCGGCGGGGCCGGAAATAATCAGAGGGGTACGCGCCTCATCAATCAGGATGGAGTCCACCTCATCGATAATGGCGAAGTTGTGGCCGCGCTGAACCTGCTCCTCCACGGTCCAGGCCATGTTGTCGCGCAGGTAGTCGAAGCCAAACTCGTTGTTCGTACCGTAGGTGATGTCCGCGGCATACTGCTTGCGGCGCTCGTCGGGCTCCATCGAGGAGAGAATCACGCCGCATTCCATACCCAGGAAACGGAACACGCGGCCCATGAGGTTCGCCTGGTACTCGGCCAGGTAGTCGTTCACGGTCACGATGTGCACGCCCTTGCCGCTCAGAGCGTTCAGGTATGCGGGCAGGGTCGCGACGAGGGTCTTGCCCTCACCGGTCTTCATTTCGGCAATGTTACCCAGGTGCAGCGCTGCGCCGCCCATAATCTGGACGTCGTAGTGACGCTTGCCCAGGGTACGCTTGGATGCTTCGCGAACCACCGCGAAGGCCTCCGGCAGCAGGATGTCGAGGGACTCGCCGTCCTTGACGCGCTCACGGAACTTATCGGTTTCCGCTCGCAGCTCCTCATCGGTCATGGATGCGAAGCTGTCCTCGAGCGAGTTCACCGCCTTCGTGTACGCCTCGAGCTGTCGCAGAACCCTCTTATCGCCGGTTCGGAGGATTTTCTCCAAGAAAGATGCCACTGAGCTTCTACTCCTTGATTGTCTCGGTGCCCTCACCAAGGGCGCGCGAGAGTGCGCGCGGTGAGGCCTTCCTACATATTGTATGGCAGAGCCGCCTAATTCGCCCGTCCGAGCTCTTTTTTACGCTCTGCGCTCGGACCGTGAGCCATCAGCCTGGCGGCATCGTCCCCGTGCGCGGGGCACGCGAAAGCCCGGGCCCCGTAGCGGACAACCCGGCAATAATGCGTATTACCTTGCGTCCTTCGGGACCCGGGCCTTCCCGGGGTGAGAGGTTGCGGCTTACACCAGCACCTCACAGAAGATTTCTCAACGGGTATGAACCGTTACTCCCTGCCCGTCCGTTATTCGTCGGTCAGGGTGATGATGCCGTAGCTCCAGCCCTTACGGCGGTATGCCGCAGCCGGGGCACCGGTCTCGCTGTCAATGTACAGGTAGAAATCGTGGCCCACCAGCTCCATGCGGTCAACTGCCTCTGCAGCGGTCAGGCGCTCGCCCTTGAAGCTCTTGTGACGAATCTCGATGGGAGATGCGGCTTCGTCGGCCAGGGTGACCTCGCTGTTGTCGAAGGCGGCTTCTTCCACCGGAATATCCGGCAGCAGAATCTCGGTAATCGCCTCGCTCACAACGGGAATCGAGCCGGTAGCGTCAGCCACAGATACCGGGTGCTTGCCACCGCGCTTAGCCAGCTTGCGGCGGTCACGTGCACGGCGCAGACGCTCCAGGAGCTTGCCGTAGGTTTCATCGAAGACCGCGAACTTATCGTTGCCCTGAGCCTCAGAACGAAGGACCGGGCCGGTACCGACCACGGTAATCTCAACGCGGATGGACTCGCCACCGAGGTGACCGTCCTTGCTGAACTTGACGTCGATGTCCTTCACGTTATCACCGAGCTGGGCGAACTTCTGAACCTTCTCGTTCACGTATTCTTCCAGGCGTTCGGTGACCTTGATATTGCGGCCGTAGATGTTGACTTCCACGATCATTCCCTCCAGGTTGGGGGTTTATACCGCGTCCGGCTGGACCCGGTACGGGGGTTCGACCTCGATGCCGTTCCCTTGCCTATATTCTAATACGAATGGATGCCATACATCACTATATGTGACAAATATTCGCCTACATTACTCTCTATTTATCAATAGTCAGAACAATCTGCAGACCCATTCACAGAAAAGGCGCATCTCACGGATTAGGTACTAGAGCGAGGCCTTCTTCGGTACGGAGGCTACGGCACACACGCCCAGCACCACGGAACCTGCCTCACGCAGAGCACGGACCATCTCCGCGGCCGTTGCGCCGGTCGTCACCACATCATCGCAGATGATGCACAGCCGCCCCTCAACCAGGGCCGGCTCCAGAACGCGCAGGGCCCCGTGCATCCGCTCGGAACGAGCCACCGCGGTCAGGGTCTTCTGTTCCTCTCCCCCGGAGGCGCCGCCCAGACGCCCGGTCAGGGCCCCCACAACGCTACCGAGACTTCCCCCGGCACTCCCGGATGGGCTGGAGGTGTACCCCATGATGTCCAGGGGCATCACCCTCAGGCCGGCGGGAAGGCGCCCCTTCAACCGTTGGGACGCCTCACGGGCCAGGAGCGAGGCCGGGGCGTAGCCTCGTCGACGCACGCTCGCGGGTGAGGATGGGGCGGGAATCAGCAGGACCTCGCTTTTGGCGGCACCGGACGCGGGATTCCGAACGAGCTCCCCTCGGTGCGCGCGCAACAACTCGTACACGCAACGAGCCAGGGCCTCCCCCATCAACGGCACAAGATCGGTCCGCCCCGCGTTCTTCATCCCCAGGACAACCCGGGGCACAATCCCGTCATAGCGCGAAGCCGCCACGGTTTCCGGAACGTCCTGCACCGGATGCACCCGCTCGACCCTCACGCAGGCGCGCTCCCAGCGGTTCAGGCACCCATCGCAGAGCGCGGGCCCCGAGCCGTACGGCAACACTGCGGAACAGCAGGAACACGACCGCGGCAGGAGCAACTCACCGAGTGATCCCCACGCGCTCTCCACCCAGCGCACGGGGTGCTCCGAACCACGCACGTGCTTCCGGCCTGGGGCCCGCTCAGAATTCAAACCACGCTGTTGGGAATTCATGCAAGCGCCCTAACCGGCGTAGCTAATCTCGTGCAGAAGGGTATCCAAGCGGGTCCAGCCGCGTTCCTCCAGCACATAGCAGGAACCATCGGAGCGGTGGGCAATGATGTTGGAGGTATTATCGGCCGTCGACACGCTCATCACGCCGTCCAGACGATCCAGCTTCGTCTCCTCACCGCTCAGCGAGATTACCTCGGATTCACCGTTCTTCACGTTCACCACTACGACGTTCTGATCGCCAGCCCATCGCGCGCTACGGGGCACCACCGAGGAGCTAAGACGCACCATCTCGGTCAGGTTGAGGGGTTTACCCGTATCATCACGCACCACACCCGAAATAATCACGGCCGACGCGCCCTCCGTGGAGGCTACAATCGCAATGCGCGCGCTATCGTGTGACACGTTGATGCTGGTGAAGCTCAGGTTGCGCGGCCACGACATACCGATATCGACCCCGCGCTCGCGTTCCTGAGCGTCCTCGGAGCTCGGCTTGAAGGCACGCACCGTACCCTCGGCATCGGCGGTCCACACCCAACCGTACGCGTCAAAGGTCGGGGCGGTCAGATTCGAGCCCTGCCACACTCGGCGGGCGGTCCCCTGGTACACCGTGTACAGGCTGCCTGCATCGTTCGCCAGGCAGGCAAACATATCGCCCGAGTAGCTCATCGCAGGGGCGCTCAGCTGGCTGACACCGCGCAGGAGCATCTGCTCGCCCGAGGCGCTCATGTAGTTATCTCGGGCCACCATCTGCCCGTTCGCGGTGATGGCCACGGTACGGTCGGGGACCGAAAGCGTCAGCGGTACGGGCATGTACCCGTTCGGAGTCTGCTCGGGAATGAGGGTGCCGTTGTAGTACACCTCGGTCTTCTCCAGACCGGAGAAGTTGCTGAGCCCGTGAACAATCTGCTCGCGGATACGCGCCAGGCGAGAATCATCCAGACGCTCACCCGTCAGGCGCACCGTGGCGTCCTGGTTATTGACGAGGCGTGCCTCGTCCAAGGTCATAGAGTCGGTCAGGGCGGAGAAGGCGACACCCTTCAGGTAGGATGCAGGGCCGGACATCAACATGCGCACCAAAAGTTCAAAGTAGTTCTCGATGTGCGGGAACCACCGGATATCGGGCACGGCGTAGCGGAAGGCTCGATCGTAAAAATACAGGCGGTAGGGACTAAACACCCGCTCAAAT
Organism: Rothia mucilaginosa; assembly: GCF_001061665.1. Classification (GTDB taxonomy): domain Bacteria; phylum Actinomycetota; class Actinomycetes; order Actinomycetales; family Micrococcaceae; genus Rothia; species Rothia mucilaginosa_A. Next base: position 166,771 of record NZ_JVSP01000007.1, read on the forward strand.
TCGCTGCCGTCAAGCCACAGCCCATCGGGGCAGGAGCTAATACGCCACTGGTTGTCTTCCTTGACCAGCTTGAAGTCCTGGGTCTCGGTCTGCGCCTCGGGGAAGGTGCTCGTCAGGCCCTGGCTGTTCACCGTAGCGGTCTGCTGGAAGCGCACATGGTAGGTACTCTCCGCCGAGTTAGAAGAAGAGATTCCCTCGTCGGCCTGGGCTTGAATCGTGTTGCGGTACACGCGAGTCGTGCCGAGGGGATTCCAATGCTGGTTATACGAGGAGCTCAGGTACTGGCGGGCCACAGCGTAGTTCTCGATGCTGTCGACTCCAGCACGGACAAAGCCTTCGATAATGGCCTCGGGGGTAGCACCGGCCAACGGGCCGGGCGCACGCGCCGGGGAGGTCTTCGAATCCTTCGCTCCCAGAGTGCTACTGTGCTGCGTCACGTGGTCATTCGAGGGAAGACCGGCACAGGAGCTAAGGAGCGCCGCCAGCGAGGCGACGCCCGCAGAGAGCGCAACGCGCCGAGAGAAAACAGCGCCCTGGGACATAGGGGTTAGACCTTCCTCTAGAACAGTGACGTTATGGCCGTCGCTCCCGTAGAAGTAACAGCGGAGTGAAAATATACGTTCCTCGATTGTACTGGCTAGGTACCTCGTGCACGCAATGTGACGAGGCACATTATGCGTGCGAATCATCCATGGATTCCCTTTGATCGCCAGAAAAACATCGCGCCTCGTCGGGGTGGGAACACTCCCCCCGAAAAAGGCATGCCCTTGACGGTTTGGGTAGGGTTAGGAAGCTACCCTTCCTCACCCTCCGCGGTGTCCTTCTTCTGCCGCGGATCGATCGAGGGCAGGGTATCCTGCGCAATCGCGGGACGGTTAGTCGACGCTTCCGGTTCGCCGGTCGCCAGAACCGGGGACTCCCCGAGCGGAGCGCCGTGAACCAGCGGAAGGTTCATCGTAAAGCAGGCGCCGCGGCCCTTCTCGCCCCATGCCTCAAGCGTGCCTCCGTGCAGGCGCACATCCTCAGCCGCAATCGACAGGCCCAAGCCGGTACCGCCCAGGGTGCGCTTACGCGAGGTATCGGCACGCCAGAAACGGTTGAAGACCTGAACAGCTTCGTCCTCGGACAGGCCGATACCGTGGTCGCGCACGGCGATGCCCAGGTTCGTGGCGTTCGCATCGACATACACATCAATCGGTCGGGATTCGCCGTGCTCAATCGCGTTATACAGCAGGTTGCGCAGCACACGCTCAATACGCACACGGTCCATATCGACCATGATGCTCTCGTGGTTCGTGTGCACGTTCAACTTCGTGTTCGTCCGCTCCAGGTGCGGCAGAGCCTCCTGCAGAATATTCGACAGCACCTGGATGAAGTCCTCGGTATCAATCGTCAGCATTGCACTACCGGCATCGAAGCGCGAAATCTCGAGCAGGTCGGCCAGCATCGACTGGAAGCGGTCCACCTGACCGTGTAGAAGCTCCACGCTTCGCACCTGCATCGGGGTCATGTTCTCACGCGAGTCGTAAAGCAGCTCGGTGCCCAGACGCACCGTGGACAGCGGGGTGCGCAACTCGTGCGACACGTCCGAGACGAAGCGCTGCTGCAGGGTCGACAGGCGCTCCAGCTGAACAATCTTCTCCTGCAGAGAATCGGCCATGCGGTTGAAGGAAATACCCAAACGCGCGGCCTGGTCCTCGCCCTTAACCGACACGCGCTGGTCCAAATCACCGGCGGCCAGACGCTCCGCCGTGATGGCGGTCTGCGTAATCGGGCGCACCACGAAGCGGGTCACGAACCACACCACGGACAGCACCACGGTCAGCAGGGCGCAGAAACCGCCGAACAGCACGAAGTTAATGTGCGCAATCGTCTCGGACGAATCGGTCATGTCGTACACGGTGAACAGACCGTAGTTAGGATTCTGCGCGATAGAAACGTGCGTACCCACGATAAGCACGGGGTAGGTGCGTTCGCGGTTATTCTCAAACGTTGTAATAGTGGAGGTCTGCCAATACACGCCGTCCCTATCGCGAACGGTGTTCTTGAAATCCGTGGGGATGCTCGACGAATTCAGGGACTTATCGCTACTCTGCTCGGGGATAAAACCCTGCTTACCTTGCCCCTCCAGCGGCACAAGGATCCAGCTACGTTTGCCGGATGCGCCGGCGTCCAAGACCGTCAGGGTACGGCTCACGTTACGACGAATCTCGCTGTCGCTTCGCATCTCGGAGGATTTCAGCACGCTCTGCACGTTACGGAAACCGCTGATCGACTCCTGAAGTGCCTGCGACTTCTGGTTCTCGAACAGGCTCGTTGCAATCTGGCTCGACAGGGACCAGCCCACCGCCAAGAAGCTCAGGAACATGAGCACGCCGGCGGTTGCCAATGCACGGAACTGAAGGGATTCACGCCAGAGCCTGCGCATCCGCTGCGGAATGTTTCGGCGCGGCTTGCGATTCTCCCGCGCCCGAGGGGTTCGGGTACGCGAAGAGGCGGAGGCAACCGCCTCCGCCGCCAAAGCGCCGTGCTTACGGCGCGACTTCGCAACAGACAATCAGGTTATCCCTTCGCCACTGTGGTGAGAGTCGTCGTGTGTTCCCGCTTAGTTTGCGGAGGAACCAACCAGTTCGGTCGGAATCTTGTATCCGACACCGCGCACTGTCTGGATAAAGCGATCCGCGCCCAGCTCGTCGAACTTTGCACGCAAGCGCTGGACGTGCACATTCACCAGAGAATCGCTCACGTCGGTGTAACCCCAGACCATGTCCAGCAGCTCCTGACGGCTCAGGGCCTGGCCGGGGTGGCGCACCAGGGCCGCCAAAAGATCGAACTCCAGCGGAGTCATCGGGACCTCGGTGTCGTGGTACTTCACCGTGCGGCCGTCCATATCCATGACGATATCGCCAATCGACACGACCAGCTGGCGGCTCTCACGCGGGCGCAGGCGGGTTCGGATACGAGCCAACAGCTCGGCGTGCTTAAACGGCTTGGCAATGTAGTCGTCGGCGCCGGCCTCCAGGCCCTTCACCACGTCTTCGGTATCGCTCTTGGCGGTCAGCATGATGATCGGCACGTTCGAGGAACGGCGAATCTGCTGACACACCTCAATACCGTTCATTCCGGGAAGCATTAGGTCCAGAAGAACCAGGTCGGGAGTGGAGCGCATAAAGGTTTCAAAAGCGCGTGCACCATTCTCGCAAAAAACGGCGTTGAACCCCTCTTGTGCGAGCACAAGACCAATCATCTCCGCCAGGGCGTCATCATCATCAACCACCAGAATGGTGTGCGCGTCGCCTACGCTCACAGTACCTCCCTAAAGAATTGCCGAAATTACTTACACTAAAATGTCATTCCTCTAATCATACCCCGCACTCGCCCAGGGCTCGGGCACACTCTGTCACTCGCGCCAGAGAAGCCGTCGCTTCTGTGAGGCTCAGCGAGGCGTAGCCTCCTGCGGGCAGGCGAGCGTCGTCGGGAATGAGGCCCACGGAACTCAGCTGACGGGCCTCCAACCCCACCTCGCGCCACAGGTTGAAAAGGCGTCGTGCCTGGTGGGGCACCATTTCCTCGGTGACGACCGGCAGCCAGATGCGGGCCCCCGCATCCGCTAGCTGGGCGATAGGCTCCCAAGAGCGCGGATCGTTCAAGGGCGGCACGTGCAGCGTTCCCGCCCCGCGCGGACGGGAACGGTCGGGGTGCAGCATCAGGGCGCAGGGCAGGGCGGGGTTGGCTGCAACCTGCATGGTTTTGAACATCTCGAGCGCGTCCAGGCTCGGGGCGGGCTTAACACTCACCTTCGGCGCGCGCAACGGTTTCACCCCGGTGCCGTCAATATTCAGGATGACCTGCAGGTTCAGGTCGGCGCACCGCTCCGTCAGGCGCCGGTACGCCTCGCGATAGACGTGTGGTTCAATTGCCGGCAGGGTACGGAAGCCGCTCACAGTGGGGATAGAGCCCTCCAGCAGGCGTTGAAATTCTGGCTCGTCAAATTGCACGGCCAGCGGGGCGGTCGGGGCTTGCAGGGCCTCTCGCAGGAGAATAAACCAGCGTTCCATACCCTCGAGGAAAGAATCCAGCAGATCGCGGCTCGCGCCGGCATCGCTCATCGCCCGTTCGCCACCGGGCAGGTACACCTGCGCGGCGAGGCTCAACGGACCGGTGAGCTGGATCTTGTAGGCGGGGCGGGTCGCCCTTTCTCCCCCGGTCTGCGTTGAGGTGCGGCGGCCCGAAGCGCGTGAGCCCACTCGGTCAGCCAGAAGATTGATATCCGAGAGCAGCCGGTCCTCGGCCAGAGCCGATTCGCGTGCACCGCGTCCGGTGCTGTGCACCATGCGCCAGCCGAAGGATGCACCATCAAAGGCGATTCCCTCACAGATTGCCAGGGTGCGCGCGGTCGCGGTCCCCTTCCAGCCGGTGGCCGGCAGCTGCGGCAGATAGGGCAGATGTGGCGCTCCCAGTTCTCCCTCGATGCGGGCCATCGCCTCCGCCAGGGAGGTTCCGGGGAAGGGCCCGGTGCCGCTGGCACGCACCAGAGGACGCTCGGCGGCGAGGGCCGCGAGCTCCCGCTCGTCCAGCTCGTCGCCCTCGGGGGCACGGTACTCACCGGGCATCAGCAGACGTTGAGGCGTCGGTTCCGGCGCGGGGCCTCGCCCGCCCCGGCGAGGGCTACTCTGCATGGTCGGCCGAGGTGGGGTTCTCACCCTGCTCGCTGTCCTGCTGCTCAGTCGCGATACGAATGTGGTGACGAATCACCTCAGAGATGATGAAGTTCAGGAACTTCTCGGCGAACTCGGGGTCCAGGCTGGACTCCTTCGCCATGGCGCGCAGACGGGCAATCTGGGCTTCCTCGCGGCCGGGGTCGCCCGCCGGCAGATTGTGCTTAGCCTTGAGCAGACCCACGCGCTTCGTGGCTTGAAAACGCTCCGCCAAAATGTGCACGAGGGCCGCATCGAAGTTGTCGATGGAGCGGCGCATCGCGAAAAGCTCCTCGTAGACCTCGGGCGCAACTTCATCGCCCATGGAGGTGGCGTGAGGGTCAAATTCGCAGGACGTGTGTTCGGCGGTCATCGGTTTCTCCTCAGATCGGTTGTGGTCTTCTGTGCGTTGCGGCTGCGGTGTGGTTGGGGCAAACCGCGAGAGTATTTACTGCTGTGCCTTAGGCGCCCAGGGCTTCCTGAATATCCTCGCGGTTCAGGGAGTATGCGCGGGCAATCGTGGACTGGCCCAGCACGCGGGTGCCCTGGTAGAGCACCATGGTCTGGCCGGGAGCGACGCCCGAGAGCGGGTCCAGCAGGCGCACCACGGTCTCCAGGCGCAGCGCGTTCTCTTCTTCAGCTTCGGGGTCGGGGGCCCAGGTCAGGTACGCCTTGGCGCGCACCGGGTCGGCGTGGGCGCGCACCTGCGCGGTCACCTCAAACTCTTCGCTGCGAGCGCCTGGCTGCTCCGGTTCCTGCAGGAAGCGGGCTGCCTGATTCACCGGGACTCCGGCCCAGGTGGCGCGGATGCCGCGAATCTCGTCCACGGCCAGAAGCTCGCGGGATCCGACAATCACCTCGTTCTCTTTGGGGCGCACCTCCAGCACGAAGCGGGGCTTGCCGTCGGGGGCGGGGCGACCCAGGGCCAGGCCCTTACGCTGACCGACGGTGTAGGCCTGAGCGCCGGGGTGCTCGCCAAGCACCTGGCCGTTCGTGTCCTTGATGAGGCCCGGGCGCATCTGGATGTGCTCGCCGAGCCACGCGCGGGTGTCACCTTCGGGGATGAAGCAGATGTCGTAGGAGTCAGGCTTCTTCGCCACGGAGAAGCCGCGCTCGGCGGCCTCGGCACGCACCTGTGCCTTCGAGGGGGTATCGGCCAGGGGGAACCAGGCGTGCTTGAGCTGCTCGTGGGTGAGCACGCCGAGCACGTAGGACTGGTCCTTGGCCCAGTCGGCGGCGCGATGCAGTTCGCGGTTACCGTCCTCGTTCGTGATGACGCGGGCATAGTGGCCGGTCACCACGGCGTCGAAGCCGAGGGCGACGGCGCGTTCGAGCAGGGCTGCGAACTTGATCTTCTCGTTGCAGCGCATGCAGGGGTTGGGGGTTCGCCCGGCCTCGTATTCGGCGATGAAGTCGTCCACGACGTCTTCCTTGAAGCGTTCCGAGAAGTCCCAGACGAAGAAGGGAATACCCAGCTGGGAGCAGACGCGGCGGGCGTCCATGGAGTCTTCGAGGGTGCAGCATCCGCGGGAGCCGGTGCGCAGGGTTCCGGGCATGCGCGAGAGGGCCAGGTGCACGCCCACGACCTCGTGACCCGCATCGACGGCGCGGGCCGCGGCCACGGCGGAGTCAACGCCGCCGCTCATAGCTGCCAGAATCTTCACTACGCTATTCCTCGTTTCCGTGGCCGAACCTTTCCGCGCGTTGCGCGGTGGGGTGTTCGGCCGGTCCTGTGTTGATGTCGTCTATACGCCGATGCTCTATCGGCTGCCTCGGATGCGCGGGTGCGCAGAGGCACGCGGGCCCGGGGCTGTAGCTACCTATTGTACGCAGGGCGACGCCCCGGTACCGGGCAGTGCACCCTCAGCGAACCTCCGGTCCAGGGGTGAGGTTCGGGGCTTCGGGGTGTTTTGGGCGGTTCCGGGGCGTTCTACGCGGGGATGCTTAGTGCCAGCGGGATGCGTCCGGCAGCTGAGACGACAGCCCAGCCTTGGCGGCCTGGGTGTAGGCGGCGGGTAGGGCCGCGATGAGGCGCGCAATATCCGCGCCGGTGCTCGAGTGGCCGAGGGTGAAGCGCTGGGCGCTGCGGGCGGTGTCCTCGTCCATACCCATGGCGATGAGCACGTGGGAGGGGCGGGTTACCCCGGCGTTGCAGGCCGAGCCGGTGGAGCTGCTGATGCCCTGCATGTCCAGTAGGAAGAGCAGGGTGTCACCCTCTGCGTTCTCGAAGGTGAAGTGCGCGTTGCCGGGCAGGCGCTTCTGGCCGGGGTACTCCTCGGTGAGCGGATCCTCGCCGCTCAGGTGCGCCTGCGGAATGAGCGCGCTGACGGCGGCCACGAGTTCGTTGCGCAGCGAGGCGATGCGGGCCGATTCCTGGGGCAGGTGCTCAACTGCGTGCACGGCGGCTTCGGCGAAGCCCGCGATGGCGGGTGCGTCGATGGTGCCGGAACGCACGGAGCGTTCCTGACCGCCGCCGTGGAGCACGGGGGTCATCGGCACGGCGCGGGTAGCAATCAGCGCACCGATGCCCATGGGGCCGCCAATCTTATGGCCGGAAATGGCGAGGGTGGTCGTGCCGCTGGCATGGAAGTCAATCGGCACAGCGCCAAAGGCCTGCACGGCGTCCGAGTGCATGGGAATCCCGTACTCGGCGGCGATAGTGGCAATCTCGGGGATGGGCTGCACGGTACCCACCTCGTTATTGGCCCACATGACGGTCACGAGCGCGACGTCCTCGGGGTTCTTCTCGATGAGCTCGCGGACCGTCTGCGGGTTCACGCGGCCACGTTCGTCCACGGGAATCCATTCAATCCGTGCGCCCTCGGCCTTTTGAAGCCACTCGCAGGTGTCTTCCACGGCGTGGTGTTCGATGGAGGAGACGAGAATTCGGGTACGACGAGCGTCTTCCTCGCGGCGCTTCCAGTAGATGCCCTTGACGGCGAGGTTGTCCGCCTCGGTGCCGCCCGAGGTGAAAATAACCTCGGCGGGGTCGGCGCCAATGGCGCGGGCTATGCGTTCGCGGGCGTACTCGACGGTGGCTCGGGCGTCTCGGCCCAGGGCGTGCAGTGAGGAGGGGTTGCCGCCCGCGCGCATCTGTTCGACCATCGCGTCGATGGCGGAGGGAAGCACCTCGGTGGTTGCGGCGTGGTCAAGGTAGACGCGGCCGTTCTGGCGGTTGGTTTCTGCGCTCATGTATTCCTCCTGCTGGATGCGTGGCTGTTCGCCTCGCTTATTTTATCGCGCTGCCTCTGGCCTCTTCTAGCAGCATTTGCCTGTGGGTAGGTCGGTGAGCGCTACTCAGCCGGGCTGTTCAAAGGCTACGCGGTACACTTAGGAACGTGTTCAAGATTCTTTTCTATACCCCCGAGATTCCGGGTAATACCGGTAACGCCATCCGACTGGCCGCGATTACCGGTGCCGAATTGCATCTGGTGGAGCCGCTGGGTTTCAACTTCGATAACGCCCACCTGCGCCGCGCGGGCCTGGATTACCACGACCTGGCCGTGGTGACCGTCCACAAGACCCTCGAGGACGCCTGGCGGGCCCTCGAGCCGGAGCGCGTCTTCGCGTTCACGACCACGGCCTCGACCTCCTACGCGGATATCGAGTACCGTCCCGGAGACGTCCTCATGTTCGGCCCCGAGTCGGTGGGTCTGCCCGCCGAGGTACAGCGGGACGAGCACATTACCGAACGGGTTAAGATTCCCATGAAGCCTGGCCGCCGTTCCCTCAATCTGGCTAACTCCGCATCGATTGCCGTGTTTGAGGCCTGGCGCCAGAACGGATTTGAAGGAGGCGCCATCTAGCATGGCTACCGCACACCACGATTTGCCCGAGCACATGGTTCAGCAGATTCTGAGTTCTACCCCTCCCCTGGCCGAGCAGATTCGCCGGGATCCTGAGAATAAGGAGTACACCGAGCAGGGCTGGGAGCCGGTCTATTCGGCGTCACCTAGGGCACGCATCGTGGTGATTGGTCAGGCACCGGGGCGCGCCGCGCAGGAAAGCCGTATCCCGTGGAACGACCCGAGCGGTGAGAAGCTGCGCGAGTGGATGGGCGTGACAGACGAGCAGTTCTACAACCCCGAGCTCATTTCGCTGCTGCCGATGGATTTCTACTACCCCGGTAAGGGCGCGCACGGCGATAACCCGCCGCGTAAGGATTTCGCGCCGAAGTGGCATCCGCAGCTGCTGGATCTCATGCCGGACGTTCAGCTAATTCTGCTGGTGGGCGCGTACTCCCAGAAGTACTATCTGAACGGTAAGCGCGGTCCGAAGGCCGAACGTAACCTGACCGAGACGGTACGCGCGTGGGAGTCCTACCTTCCGAAGTTCCTGCCGCTCGTGCATCCTTCGCCCCTAAACTTTAGGTGGCAGGCGAAGAACCCCTGGTTCGAGCAGGAGGTCATCCCTGCACTGCAGAAGCGCGTGGCAGAGATTCTCAAGAACGCCTAGCCTTCCCGCAAGGCCGTTCCCGTAGCGCTAATACGACGAAGCTCCCGGCCCTCACATCGAGGGTCGGGAGCTTCGTCTCTATTTGCTCTTCTACCCGCCCGTATTTGTCGGCTCGCATCCCCGTCGCAGAGGCGAGCGCCAAAGAGGCGGGTTAGCGCTACGAGCTGGCGCTGCCCAGGGTCACGGTGATGTCCTTGGTCGTCCCGCCGCGCTTAACCTTGAGCGTCATGTTCGAGCCGGCCGCCGCCGCACGTACCGTGCCGTTGAGCTCGTCGCTCTTCGTGATGGGGTGGCCGTCCGCCTCCACTACGATGTCGCCGGCACGCAAATCTGCCTTGGCTGCGGGGCTGCCGGAGGTCACAGAGCTAATCTCCACACCGCCGGAAATCAGCTTCGAGGAGCCGCTACCGGTGTCGGCGGGGCTGTTCTTAACGTTCGCACCCAGGTAACCGTGGGTGGCCTTGCCGTTAGCGATGATTTCGGAGGAGATACGCTTGGCGTAGTTCGAAGTAATCGAGAAGGCCATGCCGTCGGCGGTACCGCCGTCCTGGCTGGCCTGGCCCTGCGCGTTAATGCCGACCAGTTCTCCCTTGAGGTTGACGAGCGGGCCACCGGAGTTACCGTGGTTGATGGGGGCGTCAGTCTGAACCATGGGGATGTAATTCTGGCCCTTCTCGTCGGCAGGCTGCACGCGGTTCGCGTTCGACACCACACCGGAGGTGACCGTGTCGGTACGGCTATAGGGCGCGCCGAGGGCCACCACGACCTCACCCGAGACCAGCTTCGAAGAATCTCCCCAGGTGATGGGCTGCAGGTCAAGACCGGAAGAGTTAATCTTCAGGACAGCCAGGTCGGAGGCTTCATCGCGCCCCACGATCTTGGCGGTGCGCACCGTACCGTCGTTCAGACGCACCTCGACGATGGAGGCTTCCCTGTTAGAGAAAACCACCACGTGGTTATTCGTCAGGATGTGTCCTTCCTTGTCCAGAACGACGCCGCTGCCGCCGCCGGCAGTGCTCGACCCGTCAGATGCCACGATGCTAACGGTCGAGGGAAGAACCTTCTTCGCGGTCTCGGCGACGCCGGTAACAGTCGACGAGTTGCTGATATTGGAACTCACCGACCCACGAGAGGAGCTCGAAGAGGAGGAACCGGCCGAGGCGGTGAAGGACCCGACGCCGGCGCCCACGCCGCCACCCACGAGGGCTGCGAGCACGGCCGCGGTGAGAACAACTCCGCCACCGTAACGCTTGCTCTTCTCCGGGGCGGGGGAAGCTACCGTAGCGGTCGCACGATACCCGTAGCCGTTCTGAGGGTACGCCTGCGAGTAGCCGTTTTGGGAGGCCTGGTACCCGGCCTGCTGATAACCCTGGTAATTGGGTTGCCCGTTTACGCTCTGCAGAGGCCGTGTCGCGTCGGAGAGGCCGTCGTTGCCGCCCGGGGACCATCCGGTGTTCTGAGTCATGGGTTTGTTCTCCTTGAAGTCTACCCGTGCGTCGTTCGGGCGCACTATCTCTATCTACTGTAGAGGGTCTTTTGTGCCGTTCGATGCTTTTTCACTGTCGCTCAGCGTAGAGTTCCCTGGGAATTTTCTGAGTGTCGGCTTTTCCCCGCGCTACCCGCGAAGTGCCCGCAAATGAGAATCTAGCGAACGGCAATCTACACAGCGGTGCCCGCCTCTACGCACAGCTGAAGCACAGAGAAGACCCGTAGCGTGGAGGGCAGATGATAAGCGAAGGAGGAACTCCAGTGATTGCAACCATAATCTTTTGCGCCATATTGGTTTGCTCAATCGGCATCGGTGCCGGTGTGGTGGCCTGCTGCTCAGGCATGGTGTACCGCCGCCAGCAGGAGGAACAACTCCACGAGCGACACCAGAGCGCGGCCATCTCTAGATAGCGTTGGCCAAGACGATGGATAAGACTCTACCGTCGAACGAGTTTTCCGGTACGGGAGTTGAGAGACCCGTAACGGATGGGGGTGTATCCCCGAAAGTGTCCTTCGGCTCGGGTGAGGCCGAGCCGGGACATATGTGTTAAGTGATGAGTGATGAGGATGCGGTCCCCACCCCGAATACGGGTGGGGGCCGCTTCTTTGTTTGGGCTCGTACCTGCGTTAGCTCCGCGTCCCGGGCTCACCCGCTCCGCAGGATGGCTCGGGTATCGACTCTTAGTATGCGGCGGATTCACACGCTCCCGAGCACGGCGGGGCATGCTGGGCTATCGTAAAGACATGAGTACTTCCCGCGCCGCGTTCGCTCTTCTCGCCACGCTACCTTCGCTATCGGTGGCGGGCCCTGCACCCCTGTACACCCTCCTCGGGGGCGTACTCGCTATCACCCTTGTTGTTCTGCTGGTTAGCCTCCGTGCCCAGAAACGGCGGGGCAAAAACGACGCGCAGCAGAATCAGCGGGTGTCGCCTCCGTACAGCCCGTACCCGACGAGCGCACCGCAGGCGCCTCCCCATGCTCCGGGACAACCCCAGCACGGGTACCCTTCGCAGGTTCAGCCTCCGCAGAACCAACAGGGTCAGCCCGTCCGGGGTGCCGTCAGCTATCCGCAGCAGTACCTGCCGAATCCGCAGCCCTCGAGTGCCCCGCAGGGTACCGCCCCGGCTAACGACGCACAGCAGAACCGTGTTGAGAGCACCGCAGCGAAGCAGGGGGTGCCCTCCCCGCTCGCTCCCCTGCAGGTGGGAAACCCCGCGGGCGTTCGAGAGGCCGGTGTGCGCGAAGAATCCCGGCCGGAGGAGGCCGCCGTTCGGCAGGAAGCCACTCCCCCGATCGGGACGGCTCAGCAGGAAGAAACTACGCAGAAGAACGAGGCTGACCCGCCCAAGCCAGCACCTTCCGACCCTTTCTCTTTGAGCACCAACTTCAAGCTCATTCCCCCTCTAGAGAACGCGCAACGCAGCCGCTACCCCATGGTGCTTTCTGTCAGTAAATCTGAGGATGAGGTCTTTGCGCTGCCGTCGATTAGCGGTGTGCCGCAGCATCTACTGGTGGGCACGCAGGAGAATCATGTTCCGCTGAATCAGCGTCAGCGTTGGGAGCAGGTCAGCATCCTGGAGAACTACCTCATGCGTGCGGTCATGAACCTGCAGACGCTCGAGCGTGCACAGGTTTCTCCGTTGCACAGTTTCAAGGAGACTGCCCAGGCTGACCGCACGGTACTTGCCGCTGAGCTGGAAGAAACCATCCGGGTATCTCGGCTGAAGCTGAGCGGGGCGCTGGAGTTTTATACGTCCCTGCCCCGTCTGGCGGAGGCCCCGGGCTCTTTCGCTTTTGCCCGCGACCACGCGCTCTCCCTGAGCGCCACCGTCATTGAAATGACGGAGCGGTGCTTTGAGCGTACCTTCCGTTGGCGCCTGCTGGAGGATACCCTCCCAGATTCTTTGAGCGACCGCCTGTACGCGGTGCGTTATCTGCGTGAGAGCGCCCAGAAGCTGGCGGCTTTTGTGGAGCTGAGCGAATATGACCGCGCTATGCAGCTTGCCGAGACCTGGAAAAAGACGGCCCGCAAGGATTCGAAGATCGATGAGGGCAAGGTCTGGAATGAGATGACCGAAGTCGCCTTTGACGTTCTGCCCGAGTTGCGAGAGCGGGCGTTGAAGGGCGTGCAGTCTACGTTGGAGTTTAGCGAACTTTTCTACCGCACTGGCGAGGACGGTGTGCACCGTATGCTCCGCCCAGAGCAGCTGAGCGAGTTTGAGCTCAAGGGCGTGCAGTCCACGCTGGAAGAGCGCCTGGAGAAGGTGCGTCTTGAGCTTCAGAATGCGGAGTTCTGCGCCGCGGTCTTGAGCCTGCAGACGAACGCTGTCATTGAGCTTCTGGAGGAGCTTCTGCAGGTTGAGCAGGACGGCGTTCTGACCGAGATTGTGACCGATTTGCGGGCGCTTGCTCATGACTCGCCCGACCTTGCCGAGCAGCCTATCCAGACGGTGACGTTCAGCCGCGAACAGTACGCCCCGGATGGGGAGGATCTTCCGACCATTGGCGAGCGCATCCGTTGCCTTTCGAGTGTTCCCGAGGTTCTGGCGTTCGTGCACTACGAGGGACCGGTGCTTCTGACAGGCGTCTCGGATCCGTATAAGGCATTTTCCGGGGAAGGCTCCTTCGAGGGTCTGCTTTCGGAGGAGAAGAGACTATCTTCCATGCCGCTGTCGGTGTTGCGCACCCATTCGCGGCTTCTGCAGCAGGTGCTTCGCCTGCAGAATCTGCGTTTGAAGCTGGCGTGGGTGAGTAGCTGTAGCGGCTACATGCCTTTGAGCCTGGTTGAACGGTATTTCGTCGGCCCCTCTGCCGCTGATGAGGATTTGAAGGAGCTGACCGAAAATATTGAGGCGCTCGCTGAGCTTCTGGACGCTCGCGCCAGTTCCCGGGAGTATAGGGGTCGTGACGTGCCGGTCCCCCGCATCCTGTGGTCGCAGATGCGGAAGCAGGCAGATCGCAGTTCTAGGTTGCTGAATACTGTGCAGTTCTTGGGCTGGATGTTCGCCTCGTCTTCGCGGGTTAAGGTGGTGAACGGCATAGCACAGAGCATCCACGATGTTGATGCCGCTGAGGTAGTGGAGCACCTGATGAGCAATCTGAAGATTGCGCGTCGGCGCTAACTAGCTGAATAGCCGGTGGGCCGGGGTCTGGCGTGAGGCTAGACGCCGGCCCACCTGTATGCCGGCTTTCCTGTATAACCCTGGGAAGTCGGTAAGCGGGTGGCAAACAACCGCACAATATTGTGGTCTTATTCGCTGAAGGCTTCGTATCATCGGCCCTTGGCCGCGGGGCAGGCTGCCGGGCTGTTAGCTGGGTCGGTTGCTGGGCCGCGGTTACACTAATAGTGTGACCGGTGTTGAGGGTACGCAACGACCGCTACCTGCACGAACGAGCACATAAATACGTCACGATAACGGAGGAAATAGCATGACCAACCACGCCCCCGCGCGTTACTCTCGCAGCGTCTGCTAGTGGGAGCCGTTAGCAATCATGCCCCTTGACCAGCATTCGTGGCAGCAACAGGTCAAAGCCCTCGAAAACTACCTCGTGCACGCCGTGCTGAACCTGCAGACGCTTGAGCGTGCGCAGGTTTCTCCCCTGCACTCCCTAAAGCAGACGCCGAACGCATCGAAGGAACTTCTCTCAGCTGAGCTGGAGCAGTCCATTGAGCAGAACCGCATGCGGCTTAGCGAAGCCCTGAAGTACTACGCTTCCCTCGCTAACCTCGAAGGAAAGCCGGATTCCTTCGCCCACGCCCGAGACCGTTCCCTCGCATTGGCGTCCTCAGTGGTGACGGAGACGGAGCGGTGCTTCGAGCGCACCTTCCGTTGGCGTCTGCTGGAGGATACCCCGCCCGCCGATGTGAACAACCGTCTCCACGCGGTGCGTTACCTGCGCGAGGGCGCGCAGAAGCTGGCAGCCTTCGCGGAGCGGAAAAATTACGATCTCGCGGTGGATCTCTCCCAGACCGTACTGGCTAACCGAGCTCAGCAGTATAAGGCGTCGAATGGCGGTGGGCTGGGTGAAAAGGATGAGAGCAGAAAGCTCTGGGATGCCACGATTCAATACGCTACGAATCTTCTTCCTGCTCTGCGCGAGCAGGCCCTGCTGCTAGTTCAGTCCGTATTGAAGTTCACCGATCCGTTCTACCGCACCGGTCGGGACGGCATCACCCGATTTTTGCGCGTCGAAGATCTGAACGAGTTTGAGCTGACGGGTATGCAAGCCACTCTCGAGGAGAGTCTCGATGCGGCACGCCAACAGTTGCAGGACGCCGAGTTCCTCGCGGCCGTGCTAGACATTCATGTGCGCGAGACCATCGAGGCGATGAACCTTATCCTCGCGCTTGAGGGTGAGGGAATCATCGAGGAGATGACCGCCGACCTTCGCCTGCTGGCTCAGCACGACCCAAAGACCGCGGAACAGCCAATCATGATTCCCAACCATGTAGAGGATTGGGATCATCCCGGTCCCTATTCCCTTATCACAATCGGGAAGCGCATCCAATCGCTAACGGGGTTCCCCGATATCATCCGTTTCCTGCACTACGAGGGGAAGCTCTTGCTCGCAAATCCCGGCTCCGCGTCCCCGGCTCGTCCCGAGCAGATACCCCTCCCCCTGCTGCGGGCTCACGTACGTCTACTCCGCCAGACGGTACGTCTACATACCGTGCAGAGGCAACTGACCTGGCTCGTCACGTGCGACGGGTACCTTCCTCTTTCTCTCATCGAACGCACCGCTTGTGGCCCGTGCGCAGACGATACCGGGAGCGTTGGGGTGCTCCACACCGTTGAGGCGCTGGAAGACCTCATCGAGGCTCGCGAATCTTCCCGCCCCGTTGCGGCGGGTGCTTTCCCCTCGCTCCGCGACGCGTGGGAGCAGGCTCAGGAACTCATCCGTGATGGTGAGAGAAGGCTGAGCACCGCCAAGATGCGGGGCTGCGCCCCCGTATCAACGGTGAGCGTCTCCGACGGGAAGACGAGTACCGTGTACGGCTCGGATGCTCGGGGCGTCCCGCATTACCTTCTTATGAATCGCAAGCAGGCAAGGGATTCTCACCGCTAACAGTCAAAGTAAACGATCAGTAAACAGAGTTCCAATATTCGGGTCATATTCGCTGAAGGCTTCGTATCATCGGGCCTTGACCGCGGGGCCGCGGTTACACTAATAGTGTGACCGGTGTTGAGGGTACGCAACGACCGCT
>NZ_JVSP01000008.1 GCF_001061665.1 Rothia mucilaginosa
TCAAGGTCAGCTTTGAAACTCTCGAAGGTTGGCCAGTCCTGCCCGCGAAAAAACTCGTCCTTCAGATGTCCAAAGACCTGCTCAGTGGCACCATTGTCGATGCAGTTACCTTTGCGTGACATGCTCTGGATAAAACCATTATCAGCGAGCATACTGATGTAGGTCTCGTGCTGATACTGCCACCCCATATCCGAGTGCAAAATCGGCTTAGCTCCCTCGGGTTTGGCATCCATGAGTACCTGAAGCATCTCTTGCTGCTGGGCAAGATTAGGGCACATCGAGATCGAGTGGGCAACAATCTCTTTACTGGCAAAGTCGTAAACCGGAGCGAGATAGGCCTTACCGAAGGAAAGCTTGAACTCGGTGACGTCGGTACCCAACTTCTGCCAAGGACCAGTCGCCGTGAAATCGCGACCGATGACGTTCTCAAAACTTTGCCCCACCTCCCCCTTGTAGGAGTTGTACCTATGGTAGGCCCTCTCACGGCGTATACCGCAGCGCAGCCCCATCTGACGCATCATCTTCAAAACCGTCTTATCAGCGATACGCACCCCTTCCTCAGCGCGCAGGCACATAGCTATCTGCCTGTGACCACACCCGTTGGGGGTACGCGAAAAGATCTGGGCGACCTTGGCACGTAGCTGTACTCTGGTTGGCTGCTGGGGGTGAGCCAGCGCGTAGTAGTAGCTCGACCTGGCAAGGCCAGCAGCTTCGAGGAGATCACGCACCGCGTGTCCCTGCCCTGAAAGCTCAGCGACCACTAGGGCTTTGTCCCGGTTTGGGAGCGTCTGTGCGCCTTCAGGGCAATCGATTTTTTTAGGTACGCCACCTGCGCCTCAAGCTTGCGCACGCGCTCTTCGAGTTCCTCCTCACGCGTTGGCGGCACCGCCCGCACCGACCCCTTCGGCCTGCCCTTGGGCTTAGGTTTAAGCGCCTGCGCGCCGCCCTGCCGGTACAGCCTGCACCACTGCTTCAACGGTGTTACGCTTGCAATACCGAAACGCATCATCGCCTCAGGCTTACTCATCCCACCATCAACTACAGCCGCCGCTGCGGCGACCTTGGTCTCATAGTCGTATTTGGTGTGTTTTACTCCCATGGCAAGAAGCCCGTCCTTCCCGATGACGCGGTACATTTTCTGCCACTCTCTCACAGTCGCGGTGGACACACCAAGCTTCCTGGCGGTCAAACGACAGCCAAATCCTTTCTCGAACATT
>NZ_JVSP01000009.1 GCF_001061665.1 Rothia mucilaginosa
GGGATGAGTAAGCCTGAGGCGATGATGCGTTTCGGTATTGCAAGCGTAACACCGTTGAAGCAGTGGTGCAGGCTGTACCGGCAGGGCGGCGCGCAGGCGCTTAAACCTAAGCCCAAGGGCAGGCCGAAGGGGTCGGTGCGGGCGGTGCCGCCAACGCGTGAGGAGGAACTCGAAGAGCGCGTGCGCAAGCTTGAGGCGCAGGTGGCGTACCTAAAAAAATCGATTGCCCTGAAGGCGCACAGACGCTCCCAAACCGGGACAAAGCCCTAGTGGTCGCTGAGCTTTCAGGGCAGGGACACGCGGTGCGTGATCTCCTCGAAGCTGCTGGCCTTGCCAGGTCGAGCTACTACTACGCGCTGGCTCACCCCCAGCAGCCAACCAGAGTACAGCTACGTGCCAAGGTCGCCCAGATCTTTTCGCGTACCCCCAACGGGTGTGGTCACAGGCAGATAGCTATGTGCCTGCGCGCTGAGGAAGGGGTGCGTATCGCTGATAAGACGGTTTTGAAGATGATGCGTCAGATGGGGCTGCGCTGCGGTATACGCCGTGAGAGGGCCTACCATAGGTACAACTCCTACAAGGGGGAGGTGGGGCAAAGTTTTGAGAACGTCATCGGTCGCGATTTCACGGCGACTGGTCCTTGGCAGAAGTTGGGTACCGACGTCACCGAGTTCAAGCTTTCCTTCGGTAAGGCCTATCTCGCTCCGGTTTACGACTTTGCCAGTAAAGAGATTGTTGCCCACTCGATCTCGATGTGCCCTAATCTTGCCCAGCAGCAAGAGATGCTTCAGGTACTCATGGATGCCAAACCCGAGGGAGCTAAGCCGATTTTGCACTCGGATATGGGGTGGCAGTATCAGCACGAGACCTACATCAGTATGCTCGCTGATAATGGTTTTATCCAGAGCATGTCACGCAAAGGTAACTGCATCGACAATGGTGCCACTGAGCAGGTCTTTGGACATCTGAAGGACGAGTTTTTTCGCGGGCAGGACTGGCCAACCTTCGAGAGTTTCAAAGCTGACCTTGAAGCCTATATCACGCACTGGAATACAACAAGACGCCAGGTAAAGCTTAAGGGCCTGACCCCGGTTGAGTACCGGGTTCAGGCCCTGCAGGAAGCTGCATAGCGGCTACTATTTAAAGCGTCCAAGTTTCGGGGCGCAGTTCATCTCCGGCGCGGGGGCTTTTCGTATAAGGCTGTTGCGTGGCGATACCTGGAGGTGTGCTACTTGGAGGCGCGCGGCTTGGCGAATCGGCGCTCGCCCAGGTAGCCGAGCAGGCTACCGAACGCGGTCCACTGCAGGGCAGCTAGAAGCAGGGTGGGCGGGTCGGTCACCTCAAAGGAATTGGGAATGACTCGGAACCACAGCAGCGGCAGGTAAATCAGAAAAAGAATGGGGGAAGCCCACACAAAGAACGGGACGGAGCGCTTGGCCATAGTGACCTCCTCGTGACGTGTTATGGCCTGGACGAGGGGAAACCTCTGTCGACACATCATAACCCGGAACCGTTCTCAATTGCTAGGGGTGTACCCGGGTGATTAGAGGTAGCGCTCCAGGCTGCTTTCCGCCATGCGGGTCAGCTGCTCGCGCACCGTGCGGGCGCGCGCCTCGCCCACGCCGTCCACGGCTCGCAAATCCTCAAGGGAGGCCGCCATGAGGGCCTGAAGGCTTCCGAAGCGCTCCACGAGGCGTTCGGCAATCGCGTTCGGAATGCTCGGAATACCGTCCAGCAGACGGAAGCCGCGCGGTTGCAGGGGAGTCTCCAAATCGGGGTTCTCGCCAAAGCCGACGGTGCGGGCAATCGTGCGCAGATCCACGATAGCCATATCGTCCAGGTTCTGAAGCGCCTCAACACCGGCGGTAATCAGCTCGTCGTTCACCTCGGGCAGGTAGTCGCGCAGAATCAGGTCGCTAGCGGTCATCTCGGGGGCGCGTAGCTCCTCCAGCTGCAGGGCAATCAGGCGGCCGTGCACGCCAAGCTCCAGCACGTAGTGGCTGACCTCGCGGATAATGCGGTTCACCATCTCCATGCGCTGAAGGGTCATCGCCACATCCGCCAGGGACACGTTCGATTCAATCTCCAGGGCCGAGAGCGAGGAAAGCACAGAGCGCAGGCGCTTCTTATAGCTTTCAAGGGTCTGAATCGCCTGGTTCGCGCGGGCCATGAGGTACTGGCTGTCCTCGACCGTGTAGCGGGTGCCGTCAACGTACACCGAAATGACGGACATTGAGGCGCTCACCGAAATCACCGGGAAACCGGTCTGAATCGCGGTGCGCTCGGCGGTGCGGTGGCGGGTGCCGGACTCGTTTGTCTCAATGGAGGCGTCCGGCATGAGTTGCACTGCGGCGTGCAACAGGCGGGTGGCGTCGCGGTCGCAGATGATGGCGCCATCCATCTTCGCCAGCTCGCGCAGGCGGGTTGCCGAAAACTCAGTGTCGATGTTGAAACCGCCCGAAGACATGGAGGAAACGGTGCGGTCGGATCCGAGTACGATGAGCGCGCCCGTACGGCCACGCATGATGCGTTCTAAGCCCTCGCGGAGCTCGGTGCCGGGGGCGATTCGGGCGATAGTTTTCAACAAAAGGTCACTATAATTCATCTGCACGAAAACCATTGTACCCATAAGGGTGGTTATTGAGCCAGGTCAGGGGCGAAACGGCGGGCTAAAGTGCCTTAAAAACGAATAGATATTCTTGATTTTAAACGATGTTGAAATGTTGTTCCCCGGGAGGCACTTGCGGCGGCCCCGGATGGTTTTACGGGTGCGGGCCGCCCCGCTGTACGCCCGTCGCGAGAGATGACCTTCGCCCCGGTAAGAAAGCGGGCCCGCCCCTACAATAGAGCCATGAGCGCCCGCACCAAGACCACCAAAACCGCCCCCGCCTACCGCTGCACCGAATGTGGCTGGACCACCGCCAAGTGGGTGGGCCGCTGCGGCGAGTGTCAGACCTGGGGCACCGTCGAAGAAGCCGCCGGGGGAACCCGCGCGCGCACCCGTGCCGCATCCAGCGTGCAGAAACCCGCCCAGCCCATCGCCGAGGTCGACTCGCGTGTGGCCGCCTACATGAGCACCGGAAACCCCGAATTTGACCGCGTACTCGGCGGCGGACTCGTGCCCGGCGCGGTCATCCTCATGGCGGGCGAACCCGGCGTGGGCAAGTCCACCCTACTGCTGGACGTTGCCGCCACCTTCGCGTGCGGCACCGCCGGGATTGCGGGTCGGAAGGGCGCGCAGAACCGGACGAACACCCCAGCGCAAAACACCTCTGCGCAGAACACCCAGCCGCCGCGCCCGGTCCTGTACATCACCGGCGAGGAATCCGCCGCGCAGGTCAAGCTTCGCGCCGACCGCATCGGTGCCATCGCGGAAACCCTCTACCTGACCAGCGAAACCGACCTCGGTACCGCCCTGGCTCACATCGAGCAGATTGACCCGGCGCTGCTGGTCATCGACTCCGTGCAGACCCTCGCCTCCGCGGAAGTTGAGGGTAGCGCCGGTGGTGTCACCCAGGTGCGCGAGGTCGCCGCCTCCGTGATTGCAGCCGCGAAGGAACGCAATATGTGCACCCTGCTCGTGGGTCACGTGACCAAGGAGGGCACCATCGCGGGCCCGCGCCTGCTTGAGCACTTGGTGGACGTGGTCTGCCAGTTCGAGGGCGATAAGCACTCGAATATCCGCATGCTGCGCGCGATCAAGAACCGCTTCGGCCCCACCGACGAGGTGGGCTGCTTTGACATGCACGAGGATGGCATCGCGCCCGTGCTGGACCCCTCCGGCATGTTCGTCTCCAGCACCCCGCACCCGGTGGCGGGCACCTGCGTGACCGTCACGATGGAGGGCCGCCGACCCCTGCTCGCGGAGGTTCAGGCACTGCTGGATCAGGCGGTGGCACCCGCCCCGCGCCGTACCGTCTCGGGCCTGGATTCAGCGCGTATCCAGATGCTGTTGGCGGTGCTGCAGCGCCGCGCCGGGCTGAACGTGGGCAAGCTCGACTGCTACGTCTCCACGGTGGGCGGTGCAAAAATTGCCGAGCCCGCCGCCGACCTGGCGTGCGTCATGGCGCTTGCCTCGGCGGCGCAAAATAAGCCGCTACCGCGTAAACTCGCGGTCTTCGGCGAGGTCGGCCTGGCGGGTGAGGTGCGCGCCGTGCCGGGCATCCGCCAGCGCATCGCGGAGGTGGGCCGCCTGGGCTTCACGCACGTGCTGGTGCCCGCCTCCCCGACCGGCGTGGGAGACGTGCCCGAGGGCGTGACCGTGCGTGAGGTGACCACCCTGGGTGAGGCGCTCGCGCTGCTCTTCCCGCAGAAGTAGCCGCCCGCGCATCAACAGCATAGAGATAGCAAGAAAGGGGGCTCCCGGCTGGCGTGAATGTCGGCCGGGAGCCCCTCCGCTATGCTTTGCGGGTGGTCGCCGACCCCGTTAGTCCCGGCGAACCTGCGAGGGACGGTCGGTGCGCGGCTGGGAGGTATTCTCCTCCTCGTTCTCGAACAGCATGATGTTGATCGAACGGGTGTGTAGCTGATCGGGCTGTCGCTGGATATTCTCCGAAGCGTTCTCCGGAACGGTACCCGTCACGGTGGCGGCGCCCATTTCGGCGGCGCGCGCCTCCATCTCTTCAGAGCTCACGTGCAGGTCAATCACCGGCAGGGAGGAGGTGCTCGGGGCGTGCTGCGTAATGGCCTCGCCCAGGGGCATTAGCTTGTCCAGAGCCTCCTTGTGGCTCATGCCGGTGGCCTCCATGAAGTCCACCACGATGAGGCGCAGCATCAGCACCAGCGACTCGCCCTCGAAGGATGCCACACCCATGTAGTGCGGGTTGAGGGTTCCGGCCAGGCGCACCATGCGGTCCTGCGCCTTCTTCATGTAGTGCTCGCGCTCTTCCTTCTTCGGCGCAGACATGCCCAGGCCGATGCTTTGGGAGGCCAGCGACAGCTCGTCCAGGGCCTTACTCAGCGAAACCAGCGCGGCCGAACGCAGCTGCACGTGGCGGATAGTTGAGGCCATGCGACGGTTGAGCACGCGGTCATTACGAATGGCCAGATCCACCGCGGCGAGGGTCTTCGCCAGGCGTTCCAGCTCCTCGCGGTTCTTACGGCTCTTCCACGACAGGTCGTTCATGCCCTGCGCGGTAATCAGGTCGCCTCGGCACGCATCATACAGCGGCTGCAGAGCGCGGGCATCAAGCAGGCTCTGGTACGCCTTGTTGTAGTCGTAGTAGCGGATTGCCTCGGAGGAGAGCTGGAAAACCTTCGCGAAGGCATCCATGAGGGCGATGGCGCGGGCGCGCGGGTTCTTACGCGGGTCGCGCGGCATCAGGTACATGGCGAGGAACGCGAAAGCGCCACCGACAATGCCGTCGAAACTGCGGGTGAACGCATCGTCAGGTACGGGCAGTAGCAACGTGAAACAGGCCTGGAAGCTGAGCTGAATCGTAAAAATAATGCCCTTATCAATAAATCGGGCAACAATCACGGTCAAGAAAAGCACCACTGCCGCCTGCCAGGTACCGTGACCGAGCAGAATCAGCAGAAGGTCGCCAATGAGAATGCCGAGGGTCACGCCGAAGGAGACCTCAAGGATTCGGCGGGCATGCTTAGCGCCGCTCACATAGCCCAGGGATACGAGGGCAGCGACCGGCGCGAAAATGGGCTCGTGGTGGCCCAGGACGCGCTCAGCGAAAAGCCAAGCGCCCATAGACGCCGCAACAATCTGCACAGACTGAAAGAAGTCTGCTCGGACTCGGTGAAGACCCTCACGGACGAACTGTCGGGTGTTCTGTTCAGTAGTGCGTAGAATGTCTGCGAATTGTGCCATGGGAACCATCATACCGTCGAGTCGAGCGGGGCGAGGGGAGGCCGGGTCTCACGGTTCTGTGACGTGCGACCTGCACCCCCGGCCAGGTCGGGAGCTCCCCCAGGGGTTTGCTGATGCCCCGGAAGAGCGCCCGAGGAGGGGAGGAGTGCCGCGGCTTACCCGCGGATGCGGCGGGCCACCCGGCGCAGAAAGCCGGTGCGGTTCTCGGGCTCCGGCGGCTCGGGGTTACGCTCGTCCCGGGCTTCCCCTCGAGGTTCGTTGTCGCCGGGGCCGGTCGCCTCGCGGGGCTCTTCCCGCTCGGCCAGCAGGCGCTCGAGCTCGGTGCGGTGCACGGCATCCCAGGAGTGCGCGCGGTCGGACATGGCCCACTCGAATCCGGCCGTCAGGCTCGTGGCCGTGAAGAGATCGCGGGCGGCGCGCACCGTGGCGGCCAGCGGCTCGGGGAGTGCCGGGACCTGCTCCACGGTGGGGAAGGGTGCGGGGGCTTCTGTTTTTCCGGGCTTCTCTTCACCGTGCGCAAGAATCTGCGTCAGCAGGTAGGCACGTTCGGCTTGTAGCGCCTCCAGCAGTTCGGCGCGGCGCGCATCCGATGCCACCGCCGCATGTCGCAGGGCGGTGGCGACCATCAGCTCGGGAACACCGCCGGCAAGCATACCCAACGGCAGGGTGAACTCGCCCAGCCCGTACTGGCTCAGCGCGCCGCCCACCCGCATCTGCGTGAACGCATCGGGAATCAGCGCGAGCACCGGAATACCGGCCGCGGCCGAGAAGACCGCCGGGTGGTAGCGGCTGGTCAGCGTGAACGCCGCCGCACGGTGCACTGCGACGCTCTGGTCGGCGTGCAGAATCGGTAGCAGGGTCGCCGGGGTGGAGGGGCTGAGCCGCTCGGCGATGCGCTGGTGCGCCTGAATATCGCCGCTGGTCGGGTCCTGCGGGTCACCGTAGTGGCTCAGAAACACGGGCGCGTAGCCGTGCTCGCGCCACATGCTGTCGAGTAGGCGTGCAATCTGCTGAGCCTGCTGGTCGGTACATTCGTTGACGGTCACGCAGACGTAGTGCTCTGGCAGCTCGTTAAGTGCCTGACTTGCTGAAATACCCTCCGCATAGTGCAGGGTGCGTGCCGGGTAAACCGTCGGGTAGTCGGTAGCGTCATCCACGCTCAGGCGCGCGTCAATATCCCGTTCGCGGCACCAGGCGAGTGAGGAGCTTTCGCGTACCGTCACCGAACGGGCGGTGCGGAGCATGCGCTCCAGAACCTGCGCATCCTCGGGGTTGAGGACCGGGCCCAAGGACTGGCCGGTCACGAATAGGGGAACACCGGCGTACTCGGCGACGAGAGCCACCGAGGCACGCTCGTAGAGGAGCCAGCCGAAGCGGGAGTTGAGGTTGCCGCCGCCCGAGATGACGACCGCGTCCATGGCGGCGATGGAGTCCGCGAAGCCCACCATGCGTTCGACGGTCTGCTCCAGCGGATGCAACACCTCGGGCAGCGCCTGCACCTGCGGTAGTGCCAGCAACTCGGCGATGGAGGGCCGCTCCCGGTCGGCGTGCAGCTCAGTCAGGACGCACTCGAGCGCCGCGAGGGTCAGCTCGCGCTCGGCCGGCGCCCAGGGGAAGAGGAAAAACGGCAGGTAGGAGTAGCCATCGCCCTCTGCGCCGCGGGGCGCGTTGAGGTACCGCGCCGAGTGTCGCTCGTCGCGGGTCATGAGGGTGACCTCCGCGCCGCCTTCGGCAAGTGCCCGAGCGCTCGCAATGGTCATCGCCTCGTCGCCCACGTGGTAGGTGTGCTGGCCGATATCGCCGACCACGAGCACGCGCGGCGCGCGGGAATGAGTAGAATGAGCGTTCTCCGTCATGGGTTAGCGGCCCTCCCCGTGAGGCGTTGCGGAACGCATGCGCCGCGCGAGGGAGCGGGCCGCGGAACTCAGAGTGCGCAGGGCGCCGCGTCCCCGCGACCGGTCGGCAGCGAATCGGGCCTCCAGCTCGCGCTGGCGCGCATCCATAGCGGCCTGACGAGCCTCAATGCGCTCTAGCCGCTCCCCGAGGGAACGCAGAAGATCCAGGGATTCGCGGGTCAGGTCGTGCCCGTCAATCACGCGACGTTCCAGATCGGCCATCAGGTGCGCCTGATAGAGGTACGGGCCTGGGCGCCCGCCGGACTGCAGGTCGTCGCGAATCGCGCGGGCGCGCACGCTTGCATCAAAACGGGCGTGCTCGGCCTGGCGCTGCACGCTATTGGCATCCGCGCCGTCGGCCTCCGGGCGTAGCGACCAGTAGGCGAGGGGTTCGTCCACGAGTAGCACCTCGGTCACGGCGGCGGCACGCAGGTTGAACTCCCAATCGCCGACCACGGGCAGGGACTCGTCGTAGAAACCGACCAGCTCGTGCAGGCGGCGACGGTAGAGGATGCCAATGGGTACCGCGCGGTTGGTGCGGTAGAGGAACTGCAGCCCGAATCCGGGCAGGCCGTCGTGGAAGATGCGCTCCTCGTACACCTCGAACTCGCCCTCGGGGGTTTCGCGTTCATAGCGTTCCACCACGCGGGTCGAGCAGATGAGTGCTTCGCTTGCGCGCAGGGCCCCGACGGTGCGCTCCAGGAACTCGGGGGCCCACAGGTCGTCATCGTCGTGGATGGCCACAAATTCGCTGTCGGTGGCCGCCAATCCGGCGTTCGAGGCCGCCTCCATATTCCCGCCGCTGGTGGTGAGTAGCATGAGTCGCGGCGCATCGCCCTCCAGCAGGTGCGCGAGGGGCGAAGCCTGCAGAATGGCGCGGGTGGCAGACTCGTCCCCGCCGTCGTTGATGACGCAGACCGTGTAGTCGGTGAAGGTCTGCTCGGCGATATTGGCCAGGGCGCGGCGCAGGAAACGGGGGCGGTCCTTCGTGCGGACCAGAACAGCTACGGTGGGGGAGGGCATAGTCACTTATCGATTGGGGGAGGCCGTGTGAAGGCTCGTGAACTCACACCATTATGAAGGGCGTTAGCTCCCGCGCTCAACCCGCGCCGATCATAGATGAGAAAGGGAATCAAGGGGGGTCTACGGCGGCCCCGCGAAGCCTCAGAGAAGCGCCTGAACCGCCATCATGACCGCCACACCGACAATAAAACACGCCGGAATGGTCACAATCCACACCAGCAGAATCTGAAGCACAATGCGGGGCTTCAACGCGTTGAAACGCTGGTTAACACCCGCACCCAGGGTCGATGCGGTCGCCAGGTGCGACGAAGAGAAGGGAACCTGCAGCAAAAAGTACCCAAGAATCTGCACGGCGGCGGTGGTTCCCTGCGCGACGGCGCCGCGGAGGGGATCGATGCGCACCATCTTGTACGCGAAGGTGTAGCCGATGCGCCGCCCGCCGCTGAGCGTTCCCAGGCCCAGGGTCAGGGCGATGAAGAGCGTGCCGAGGAGCATCCCTGCGGTGTCCAGACGGTACGTTCCGCCGGAGCCTGAATGGTCGCCGAGCAGGGGAACCATGAGCGACCACAGGAGCAGGTACAGATAGCCTGTCTGCACCCCGTGCAATAGCGAAATCGCGGAGGAGGACACCGCGAGCACCTCGCGGGAGTGCTGGTTGACCATGCGCGGGTTGTGCCCCACCACGAGCCGGTAGAAGGGAATCACCATGACCCAGGAGAGAACAAAAATCAGCGGAGGCAGGTAGAGTAGCGGCCAGAGGGTCGCCTCGAAGATGTGCGGCAGAAACGAGCTGAGGTGCAGTTCCTGGCTGCCCTGCGTGCTGAATCGGGCCCACCAGCTGACCCCGGCCAGCGCGCCGATGAGCGCGTGGGTCGAGGAAGAGGGCAGGCGGAGCGCCCAGGTCAGCATGCCCCAGATGGAGCAGACGAGCAACGCGGCGAGGATGCCGCTCAGGCCGGTCTCGCCCTCGGGGGCGCTCACCCAGGTGGCCGAGTATTCGCCCAACAGCAGGAAGGCGCTCACGACGCCGAGGACGTTGAAGAGCGCCGCCAGGTAGAGGGCCGAGCGCTCGCCGAGGGCGCGAGTGCGCACGGGCACGGCGACCGTGTTGGAGGCGTCGTGCATGCCGGTCACGTAGACGGCCGCGCCGAACGCGCAGAGGGCGAAGGGAATCAGGAGCATTAGGACTCCTGCACGATGATGCGGCCAATCTCGGTGGAGACATCGCGCATCGCGTTGGAGGCGGCGGTCAGCTGGGCCAGGAAGGTCACGTAGCGGCGGTAGCGTTCGTGGGTGTAGCGGGTGGAGATGTGGGCTTCGTACTCTTCGGCGGTGCGCAGGGCCTGCCGCGAGATGCGGAGCATGTCCATCCAGTAGTTGTCGAGGCCGCGGATATCGGCGAGCTTGGGGATGACGGCCGCGGTGAGTACGGCCTGCCGCTGGATGATATCCAGGATTGAGGTGATGTGCGTGGCAAAGCCGTCAATGCTGTGCAGGGACAGCACGTGCGCGGCGCTCGTGAGCTTTTCAACAGCGGTGGTGAGCTTACGGGCCAGGGTGTAGATATCCTCGCGCGGAATCGGCGGGGAGAAGGAGCTACGCACCTCGGTGAGGGTGCGGTAGAGCAGGTCGGTGGAGTCGGCCTCGTGCGCGAGCATGCGCTCGAAGAGGGCGGGGTATTCGGCGACGGGGGAACCCACCATTTCGGAGAGGAGCGCCGCGGCCTCGCCGACCTGGGCCGAGATTTCGGCGAGGGAGGCGAGGGATTCGTTCGCGTGGGGGAAGAGGCGGTGCAGCATAGTTCCCAGTCTAGCGAGTGGTCGGGGCTGAGGAGTATTTTGGACGCGGCCCGTGCCCGGAACCTATACCCGGAATCCGTGCCCAGAACCTGTACCCGGGGCCCATCCGCAATAATGTATTCTCAATTTCGCATATACGGGGTTTGTGGCACGGCGTGAAGAGATGCGCCAGAACCGAGAGCCAGAACCGGGCGCTGGAACTGGGGTCGAGAGCCCGGACCGGCCCAGACTGAACCGGGCTATCTCGGGCTATCTCGGGCTGATTCGGGCCGAGATACGGACCGGCCCAAACCAAGATGCAGACCATAAGGTACAGGCCGACAATATAAAACGGTGGGGGTCGATTTCTCGACCCCCACCGGAACGTTTAGGGATGTCGGGTTGGGAGCGCCTCTCGGCGGAAGGCCGCTCGAAGCGGCTAAAGATTTGGAGCCCGGGGCTACCTATTAGCAACCCGACATCTTGTAATTATTATCCACCCGCACCCGGCGCAGAGTCAATCGGAAACAGGCTTTTCAGGTCTTTGCGGCCCAATGTGGAACCTGTGCCAACTCACGAAACCAACCCGGATATTGAAGCACCGGCCCTTCCCTAAACCATAAAATCTGACGAGGGTGTTGCGCGTTTCAACAAAGCGCCTTATCGGGCCCCTATCGGCAGGGATTGAGCGCGGCGCGAACAGCGGCAGCCTGCAAATCGAGGAACCCAGCAGAGTGGGGCACCCGGCCTCTACGCGATTTCCTCCGGGTCTCGTCGAGAAGCCTCCGCGGCGCGCCACTGGGCGGCCACCGCCTCCAGGTCCTGCGCGTCCTGCTCGAGCTGCGCCGCCTGCCGCGGCATGCGCAGGTGACGCTCGACCGCCTCACGCTTAATCTCGTGGCTTGTCGCCACCGGAGTCACCGGCGCCGGATTACGCGAGTACCGCGCGAAATCCACGCGAATCCCCAGAGCCACAACGCGAGCGAAGGCCGCGCACCGCTCCATCGCCATATCCAGGTCCCCCGTGTACAGGCCGGCCAGGATCTCGTCAATCGTACGCACAACCTCCTCGGCGCCCGGCGGATCCGGCACCCCCGCCACCACGTGCGAGCGGTAGTCCTCCGCCATGCCCAGCTCAAAGGCGCGGCTCACCCCGCGTGGGGAGCGGTGCACCGTGTCCCGCAGCCGATACATGCGCCAGAGCGCGCCCGGCAGGGAGTGCGCGCTCGCGTGCGACCATAGTTCGGCAAGCATTTCGATGCCGTAGTCGTCGGTGAAGCTGACGAGCCGCTCGGTCAGCTCTCGATCCCGACCGCGCCCGCGCGTCAGCAGGATGCGGGCCGAGGCGTGAGCCGCCTCCTCACGGGCGGCGGGGTCCATGCCGCCCTCGTGCCGTTCGAACTTCTCGGAGGTAAAGAGGACGGGTCGGTGATGCGTGCGGCGGCGGGAGCGTCCGCCGGTGGAAGATGCGGATGTAGACATAGGATTACCCAGTGTACTCCTGCCGTGACCCCGCGCATTTTCGCCCGCCGTGCCGCGCCCCGCACCGTTCCGGAGGCGAGAGCCGTTAGTGTATAGTAGTTTTTATCTGCAGGCTGTATAGCTATGCGGAAAGAGCGCCTTTAGCTCAGTCGGTAGAGCTACGGACTTTTAATCCGCAGGTCGTGGGTTCGAGCCCCACAGGGCGCACCGAACGACCCGTCGCCTCCCGCTCAGCGGGGGTCGGCGGGTTTTTGCGTCGTTATTGGTTCTGTTGCTCAAGAGATGAGGAGACCCCGTGAGCGTCACCATTAAGAACCCCGAAGAAATCACGATTCTGGCCACCGGCGGCACGATCGACAAGTTTTACTCTGTCGCCGGCACCATGGATATCGGTGAGCCCGCCGCCAAGGACCTGCTCGACCGCGTCATTACCGACGTGCGCTTCGACATCCGCCCGCTCATCGGCAAGGACAGCCTGGATATGACCGACGAGGACCGCGCCGAGCTGACCGAGGCCCTGGACGCCGTCACCAACACCCAGGTGCTCATCACCCACGGCACCGATACCATGCCCGAAACCGCCCGCTACCTGCTCGAGCACGCGAAGCTGGGTGAGAAGGTCGTGGTGCTGACCGGCGCAATGCAGCCGGCCGTCATGGCGCGCTCCGACGCCGGTTTCAACCTGGGTGCCGCAATCGCCGCCCTGAACCTGCTGGACCCGGGTGTGTACATCAGCATGAGCGGCCGCATCTTCCCGGCTGAGAGCGTTCGCAAGGACCGTTCCCGAGGTATTTTTGAGGGCTAACGCGCCCGAACCGGCGCAGTCGTCTGAATCGGCACAGTCGCCGGAGGAGCACGGCCCGCGCTCCGCCGCACCGGGGCCCCGCGGCTCGGAACTCTCCGAGCCAGCGGAGGCCCTCGTTGTGGAGCCTTGGGATATTGGCAGTAGCGAGCCCCTGCCAGCAAAGGTGCTCTACGCGGTGCGCGTCGTACTGCTCATCGCCCCCGCGCTCGGCATGGTGTACTTCTTCATGCGCGCGGCTCTCTTTCCCGTGGGTGCTGTGCCGCTCGTGTACCTGGTCGTGCAGGGTTGGTTGGCCACCATCTACCGCGCCGACCGCTCCGTCATGCTGATTTACTGGGGCAACGCCGTCTCGGCGCTCCTGGCCGCGGTGATGGGTGTCTTCTTCGCGTACCTGCTATTCGCCCTGCACGGGCCGGATGCGCTCTTTAAACACTTCGGGGCATTCTACGCGGGAGCCGTATTTACGGTCATGGGGTCATTCGTGCTGGAGTTTTTCTTCTCGCTGTTCTACGCGGTGGTTCTGCGCCGGGTAATCAGGCGTAACGAGGCCTTCCACCGCGGGCCGTTCTCGGAGAACACCGGCGGCTAAAAGGGCACCGGCTGCCCCCTCTTTTCATGTTCGGGAAGCCTTCAACTGCGCATGATACGGTAGAGGCGTAAACTGTCGTCCACGCCGTCAGGAGGAGATATATGGGTACCCCGGACCGGACCACAGACGATTCCGCACCGTCCGTCGAAACCCCGGATGGCACCGCCGTGCGGACCCGGTACCAGGCGCCCATCCGCGACCTGCGGCCCGCTTCCGCGGAGGTGAGCGTCCCCTCCACCGCGATGCACCGCACGGTTCCCGCGAAGGCCGTGCCTCTTGCATCCCCGAAGGATGCGCCCCTACCCGCCCCGCACGTAGCGCAGGCCCCGACCACCTCCCTCAACCCCGCGGTGGCACCGGCCGCGCTTCCGGCGTTTCTGCGCACCTACTCCCGCGATGAGATTAGAATACGCCAGCGTCAGCTACGCAAAAACCTGCTGGTGCGCGTCGCCATTCTGAGTGTTCTGGGCCTGACGGAGGGCCTCATCATCGCCCAGTACACGCAGCCGCTGGCGATTTGTTTCTGGCTGCTTGCGGCCCTGTACATCATCGTCCAGGCCTGGCCGCTTCTGCGCCCGCCGAACGACGTTGCCGACACCTCCGTGTACAGCATCTGGGCGATTTGCTCGCTGATTGGGTACATTGGCGTGGGGCTGGTGCTCTCACCCATCACGTTCCTGCTTCTCATGCTGGACTGGGCGGGCGTCTCTATGGGGTTCGACCCGATGCTGGTGCTCTGTGGCCTAGGTCTGGTGTGGGTGAGTGAGGTTGGCCTGTCCCTACTAACGATTTACCGTTTCAACGAGTTGAGGACCGCGCTCACGCATCCCGCCCCGCAGGACGAGGCCGACGCATCCGAGGCACCCGAAGATTCCGGTACGGGCGCGGAGGCCGCCCCCTCCGATTAGGATTCCGCCGGAACGCCCCGGCCGATGCACATAAGCTCACCGAACACACCGTATTTCACCACACCATACGTACCCCGCGCCTACCCGCCGCATCGATGAACCGTCGTATATCACGGCGCGCAGGCCCTCGAAAGATCCAACCATGCCTACCCCCGAACCCGCACCGCTCCCCGCGGCTCCGGCCGCTACCTCCCCCGAGGCGTCCGTGAAGTCCTCGCGCTCTAAACCGCCGACCCCGAACCTCGTGTCGGTTGCCGGCTGGGTGCTCCTGGCCATTTCCGCGGGCTGGGTGGCGCTGCTGGTGTACACCACTGTGTCGCTGACGACGACCCATCTTCCGCGCCTGTCCACCTGGCATTCCTCCACCCTCGTGGAGGCGCAGGCCTACTACCCGGTGCTCTTCCTGATGCTGTGCACCCTCGGGAATGTGGTGCTGCACAGTTTCTGCACGGTGGCGTTCATCCGCGGCTACCGCTGGGCCGCGGTGGTGCTTTCGGTATCTTTGGTGATGGGCATTATCTCGGCGATGCTGATTATGCTGAGCGTGGGTGCCATGCTCGCCACGCTGAACGGTGCGCCCAGCCAGGAGGTCGAGTTCCTGCTGAGCACCTCCTCGCCCCTGTACACGCCCGTGTACATCGCCGGGGGTTACCTGGTGGTGTGCGTCATCGCGCTGGCGTTGGTGTGGTCGCGCCAGTCGCGTGCCTACATGGCGGCCCGCAGCTCGTGGCGTTTGAGCCGCCGCAAGGACTACCTGCTCTAACCTCTGCCGCGGGCCTGCGGCCCGCCGATAGTTTATTCACCAACCACCGATAAGGACGAACCCCGTGACCCCTACTTCCGACCCCGCACACGAGTCACAAATCCGTATCGACCCCGAAGGGCACGATGACACCGTAGAGACGCCCGATGACGGCGAGGAACGGATTGAGCCGGTGCAGAAGACTTCAGTGCTAGTCGATATCTCCTTCTGCCTGGGCGTGGGGCTCATGCTCGTGTATGCGGGTTTGGACGCGCACCAGGCCCTCGCATCCGCCGGACACGGCTGGGACATCGTCTCATTCTTCACCATTGCCGTGCCTCGCCTTCTGAGCGGAACCATCTGGGTGGAACTAATCATCCTGTGCTTCCTGGCGGTCCTGTGCACGGGTAGCAGGGGCGCACGTCAGACGCTGATGCTCTACGCGGCCGTCTGCTGCCTGAGCGGCATGCTCATCACCGCGGGGTCCTTCGACCTGGCCGGGTTTTTCTTCCCGGCCTTCACCGCGCTGAACCCCGCGACGAGCCCGGCCACCGCCTCCCTGACCGTGACGAAGGTGCTGGTCATCATCGTGGGCGTTGGCGCCGCACTTTTCATTTTTCTGCTGGGCCTTGTCTCTACTCGGGATGAGGATGTCGTCCTGTCCGAGGAGCCTCCGGCACCCGCGGCGGAGGGCGCGAAAAACGTGGCCGGGGCCGACGAAGAGGCGGGCATGACCATCGAGGAGAGGCAGGCCGCCCATTACCTGGAAATGCTCCGGCTGATTGACGAGGAGGAACGGGTGACTCGCACCCCCGCCGAGCAGCGAATCCTCGATCTTCGCGCGAAGATGGCGGTGACGGAAAACCCCCTGGAGAAGCAGCGTCTGGAGGGCGAGATTCTGCTGACGCTCCGCGCCGAGCGTGCCGGTCTGGAACCTTATGACGGCGAGCTCGACGGTGACGAACCGGTCGATGACGAGCTGGTTGATGACGAGCCGGTCGATGAGGAGAACGTCCTCAGTCATCAGAGCGCAGATACAGAAACGCGTGCTCGCCTGGAAGAAGCACAGGCACATCGGGAAGACGAGGAAGCCAACCGACGGGCTGAAGAGGCCGTTGCTCAGCAGTACGAGACGGCCCGCCGCAAGGCTGACCGGAAGAAGCCTCGCAAGGAACAGCGCGGCTACAAGGACACCTCGGTGTACACCGAGGAAGGGTACCGCCTCAACTAGCGGTGCGAGCCGTCCCCCAAACAGACTATTCGGTTCTCCCGTCGCGGGATGGAGAACATAGAAAGGAACGATAATGTCAGAGTACGGAGCTCCGGGATTAGCCCCTCAATACCAGCAAAGCCAGCCACGATCCAACGGTCGTCCTGTTGCTTTGATCTGGGTGACAGCGCTTACTGTGCTGATTATTTTGATTGGGGCGGCACAGTCTACCGTGAGCGCTTTGGAGCGGAACCATACCGCGATGAATTCAGAGGCGCTGACGCAAGTAACCATCCCTGCACTGGTCAAAATCATCCTGATGGACGCGGTAACTATTATCGCTCTGTTATTCCTCTGGCTACGGCGTAATTGGGCACGCATCGTCAGCATCGTTTTGAGTATTTTTGGCGCGCTGGGCGGTATTTTATACATTTATGGTTCCGTCATACTCTTCAACTCTGTCGATGTACAGACGCTGAGCGGTGCAGAGTTGGCGCACTTCGTTTTTGTTCTTGTGGTGGTGAATCTGCCTACTGTTTGTAACACGGTAATAACGGTATTGCTGTTCACCCCCAGTATGCGCCGGTACACGTACGCGGCTGGCGCGTACTAAAGGGTTACCTGTGTAAAGGGACGCGATAGGGCCTGATATGTCAGGTAGTACCGGGGGAAGCAAGCTTTCGGTACCGCTACTTCACAGAGCTTGAGAGAACGCAAAAGGTGGGGATACCAGACGGTATCCCCACCTTTTCTCGTCCCCGGTTCATTGGCCTAGAGGGACTTCAATCATTACTCAGCGGATTCACGCTTAGCCTTCGAGCGGCCGCGCAGGTACTCGATGAAGACCGGCACCACGGAAACCAGCACAATAATCACGGCGATGTACTCGATGTTGTTGTGCACGAACGGAATACCGCCCAGCAGCACACCGGCCAGACCAATCACGCCGATCCACGCAATGGCGCCGACGGTGTTCCACAGGTGGAACTTCTTACGGTCGTACGAAGAGATACCGGCTGCCAGCGAAACGAAGGTACGCACAATCGGCACGAAACGGCCCAGAACCAGGGCCAAACTACCGCGCTTCTGGAAGAACTCCTCAGTAGTGTGCAGGTTCTTCGTGCTCAGAATCTTCGCGTCATCTTTGAAGATGTTGCGGCCGTAGCGGGCACCAATCTGGTATCCCACCTCGGCGCCGGCCATTGCCACAATTACCAGCACGGGGAACGCAACCCACAGGGACAGACCCATCTGCTGGTGTAGCATACCCAGCGCAAAAATCAGGGAGTCACCCGGGAGAACCGGGAACAGCACACCCGACTCAATGAAAACAATGATCGCCGAAACAACCAGAACCCAGGGGCCGGTGTCGAGCAGGAACTGTTCAAGGTTAAGGCCTAGCAGCGCAACCGGAAGCTGCGCGAGGGCGGCGGCAAGAAAAGTCATGAAAAATCCTGAACTGTGAGTGGACCGCGCGCACGGATTGGCGGCGGCGGAGTAACACCAGCATAGAGAACGTGCCTATGGTGAACATAGTGCAAAACTATGCGGAGGCTGTGTAGCACAGAGACAATTCTACCGGGGTTTAGCCCGGATGCACGGGTGAGCGAGGCGTAAATCTCCGGGCCCGAGAACGAAACGGCGCGCAGTGATGCGGAACTCGCACACCCTCCCAAGAAATGACCGGCTCCGAGGCCAGGATGCGCCGGGTGTGACATGATGGGAAGACAGCGCGTCGGAGCGCCCGCCCGCGAACCACCCACCGTCGGAGAAAACCATGAACCCCCAGCAGCCGGACACCGCCACCTCCCTGCGCGACGAGGCCCGCGAACTGTTGCGCCGCCTCACCGGCGCCTCCGAAGCCGACTTCCACGACGGCCAGTACGAGGCGATTCACGCCCTCGTGGCCGGCCGCGCCCGCACCCTGGTGGTACAACGCACCGGCTGGGGTAAGTCCGCGGTCTACTTCATCTCCTCGCTGCTCCTGCGCGCCCGGGGTACCGGGCCGGCACTCATCATCTCCCCGCTGCTTTCGCTCATGCGCGACCAGGTGGCTGCCGCATCCCGCGCGGGGGTGCGCGCCGCCATGGTGAACTCAGCGAACGTCACCGAGTGGGACCGCATCCGCGAGCAGGTCGAAGCCGACGAGCTCGACGTGCTCCTGGTTGGCCCCGAGCGGCTCAACAACCCGGCGTTCCGCGAGCAGTGGCTGCCGTTTCTCATGCCTCGCCTGGGCCTGCTCGTGATTGATGAGGCCCACTGCATTTCGGACTGGGGCCACGACTTCCGCCCGGACTATCGCCGCATCGGTGCGCTGATTTCTTCTCTGCCCGCCGGCGTGCCCGTGCTCGCTACGACCGCTACAGCAAACGACCGCGTGACCCGAGATATCGCCGAGCAGCTGAGCGCCGCGGCCGGGGACGCACCCGAGGTGTACGTGGTGCGCGGCCCGCTCTCCCGGGCCTCCCTGCGCCTGGGCGTGCTCGCACTGCCCGACGAGGGCCAGCGCCTGGGCTGGCTCATGGCGCACCTGAACGAGCTACCCGGCTCGGGCATCATCTACGCGCTGACCGTTTCGGCGGCGGAGGATACCGCCTCCGCCCTGCGCGCTCGCGGATACGACGTGCTCGCCTACACCGGAAAGACCGACCCGGATGAGCGCATGGCCGCCGAGCAGGCCCTCAAGGAGAACCGCGTCAAGGCCCTCGTGGCGACCAGCGCTCTCGGCATGGGCTTCGACAAGCCCGACCTGGGGTTCGTGGTGCACCTGGGCGCGCCCTCCTCTGCGGTGAGCTACTACCAGCAGATCGGCCGTGCGGGCCGCGGGGCCGCCAACGCGGACGTCCTGCTGCTACCCGGGCGCGGGGACCGGGCCATCTGGGAGTACTTCGCGACCTCCTCGATGCCGGAGGAGGAGAAGGCCCTGCAGGTGCTGGCCGCCCTCGAGCAGACCCCCGAGGGCCTGAGCCTTGCCGCGCTGGAGGCGCGTGTGCAGCTGCGCCGCTCAACCCTGGAGCTGCTGCTCAAGGTCCTGGACGTCGAGGGCGCCGTCGTAAAGGAGAGGAGCCGCTGGTGCCGCACCTCGGCTCCCTGGAGCTACGACCGCGAACGCTACGCGGGGGTTGCGCGTGCGCGCGTGCGCGAGCAGGAGTCCATGCTGGAGTACGAGCGGACGGAGGGGTGCCGCATGGTGTTCCTCGCCCGCCAGCTCGACGATACCTCCGCTCAGCCCTGCGGGCGATGCGACCGGTGCGCCGGACCCTGGTACTCGACGCAGGTTCCCGAGGAGGCGCAGCAGGCGGCGCGTCAGAGCTTTGCTACCGTGGGGGTTCCGGTGGAGCCGCGCCGCATGTGGCCCACCGGCCTGGACCAGCTGATGGGCGTCTCCGCTCCGCGTGGCCGCCTGTCGAAGGAGGAACAGGCTGAGCCCGGTTATGCGATGGCGCGCCTGAGCGATATGGGGTACGGAACGCGCCTGCGCGAGCTCTTCGCCACGAACGAGCTTGGTGAGCCGGTTGACTCTGAGGTGCCGACTGACCTGGGCCGCGCCTGCGTGAAGGTGCTGGCGGCGTGGCAGTGGGGTGCCGCGGGGCGACCGACCGCGGTGCTGACGTTGCCGTCGCCGGTGCGTCCTCGCCTGGCGCAGTCCCTGGGCCGGGGGCTGGCTACGGTGGGTCGTCTGATGGATTTGGGGCAGGTTTCTTTGGTGGAGGAGCCCCGCTTCTTCGGTGGTAATAGCGCCTTCCGCTGTGCCGACGTTTTGCGTTCTTACCTGGTTCCGAGCGAGGTGCTGGACTACGTGCGCGAGAACCGCTGCGCGGTTCTGCTGGTTTCGGATCTGGTGGATTCCCGCTGGGCTAACACGGTGGTGGCTCGCGCGTTGAGGGAGGCCGGGGCCGCCGCGGTGTATCCTTTCTCTTTGGCCGCTACTCACTAGTCGCGTTTCACGCTCTTTTACTCCCCGACGAGGTTATATGTCATATTCGGAATATTTAAATTTGACGGTTGATGACGGTTCTTCCACCGTGCTCAGTGACATTCCCGCGCGTGCCGACCACCGTGAGTGGATGGGCCTTGCCCTGACGGAGGGGAAGGCCGCCGGTGAGCGCGGCGAGATTCCCATCGGCGCCGTCGTCGTGGATGAGCACGGGACCGTCGTCGCCTCCGCCGGCAACACCCGCGAGCGGGAACACGACCCCAGTGCCCACGCGGAGGTGAACGCGATTCGGCAGGCGGCGGCGCGGCTGGGGCAGTGGCGGCTGGAGGGATGCACCCTCGTGGTGACCGTCGAGCCCTGCCTCATGTGCGCCGGCACGATTCTGGCCTCGCGCGTCTCGACGGTGGTTTTTGGCGCCTGGGAGGAGAAGACGGGCGCCTCCGGTAGCCGCTACGATGTGCTGCGGGACGGGCGGGTGGCGCCGGCTCCCGAAGTGTATGCGGGGGTGCGCGCCGAGGAGTGCGCACGGCTCATGCTGGATTTTTTCAGGGAGCGTCGCTCCTGAGCGCGTTCCTGCCCGCGTTTCTCGGTGGTGTGCCCCTCGGCGGCGCACCCTTCGGCTGTGCCCTGTCGCCGGTATTCTGTTGCGAATAATTCGGCGAGTGGATTCTGCCGCTCTGCCCTGCCTCCCAGCCCAGTCGCCCCCCCGTCGCGCCCGGGGCCTGTCACAGGGGCCTGTCACAGGGGTTTGTCACCGGGGCCTGTTCCCTGGGATTGTAGCGGGGGAGGAGGCCTAGTGAAACCGGTCATGGGTTCGTGGCTTATTTGAACGAAAAACCCCAATTCTTTGAAAAATACTCCAAAAATTTCAAAAATAGACGCTTTTTCACCCGAAAATCCCCACAAAACCACACTTAACCGGGTCTACGATATATAAGCATCGGAGCCTGAGAACCCCTCCGCGTCCTTCAGCAGGTATCGCGGAACGAGGTCCTCGGGCTCGTACTTTTACCGTTTCTACCCGTCGTACAAATTGAAGGGACCGCCGTGCTTCGCGTTGATAACATCTGGGCCAAGGGGCGTCACCACGCCCTTTTTGGCCGCACCACTTTCTCGGTAGGTGGGGGCGAAGTCATCATCGTTCAGGCCGACAGCCAGATGGAACGTACCTCCCTGGGCCTGGCCCTCACCGGCCGTTTGCCCCTGTCGGGCGGCGAGATTTACTGGAGCGCCGGCGATGAGGAGCCTCAGCCGATTTCAATGAAGAAGCTGCGCCGCATCAGCGACATTATCGATTCCCCCGATGTGACCTCCCCAGAGCAGCACATGCGCGTGCACGACTACGTCTCTGAGATGCTCTCCTACAATCTGCCGATTTTTGGTCGTTCCCACGCGGGCCGCTGGTTGAAGGAGCGCGGCCTCGAGGATTTGGACGGCCTGTGGATGGACGAGCTGGACGGCGAGATGAACATCGAGCTCATGGCCGCCCTGGCACAGAGCAGCCCCTCGGATCTGCTGGTCTTCGATACCCCGTCGCGCCACCTGAACCACACGCGCATGTGGCTTCCCTTCCTCGAGGAGCTGGCCAACGATGAGGACCGCCCCCGCACTGTGGTGGCGATTGTCCCGCATATTTCCGATACCTGGCACGGTGCGCGTGCCGTGGTGGGTAGCGTCCACATGGATCAAGAGGGGAAGTTCGAGGCCCCCGAGGACGAACCGGCGGAGGAATCGATCGAGCCGGAGATTGACGTGATTGAGGTGCGTGAGGTGGAGGAAATCCCCCTGACCTCTTCGATTCCCCTCACCCCCGCGGCCGGGGTAGCGGCCGAAGCCACCGTTGTGGCGACCCCCGTTCCCGCGGCGTCCGGCGTGACCGAAGCCGTTCGGGCCGTTGATCAGAAATCCACTGATCAGAAACCCGCTGACCAGAAACCCAACACCCAGAAGACCGCTGAGAAGGAGTAAGAATGACTGTTCTGCGTGTTGCTCTTGTTGAGCTTAAGCGCCTGACCAGCGGTGTTTTGCCGGTCCTGGTGCTCATTGCGATGTCCTGCATCCCCCTGCTGTACGGTGCCCTGTACCTGTACGGCAACTGGGACGCCTACGGCCACGTGAACGGCATCGTGGGTGCCCTCGTGGTTGAGGATGAGGGCGCGACGGATTCTTCCGGCCAGCAGGTGAATACCGGTGCCGACGTGAAGAAGAATCTTCTGGACGCCGGCACGTTTGATTGGCGTCAGGTTCCGACCCGCGAGGAGGCCGTCGACGGTGTGGAGAAGGGCACCTACGATTTTGCATTGGTGATTCCGAAGAATTTCTCCCGTAACCTGCAGAGCGCGGCCGCGTTTAAGCCGGATGCCAACGGTAATACGGGCACGATTGATCCCCAGTCGGCCGGTATTGAGATTGTCACGAATGACGCGAACAACTACGTGCTGACGAATATCGTGACGAAGGCGGGCACATCGGTGCGCGATTCGGTGGCGTCGAAGGTGGGTAATGCCACCGCGAATGCGTTGCTGGCAAGCTTCACCACGATTCACTCGAAGATGGGGGAGGCGGCCAGCGGCGCAGAGAAGGTGAACACCGGCACGGTCAAGCTGGCCGATGCGATTGTTCAGCTCAAAGACGGCTCGGCCACGGTGAACGACGGTGCCCTCAAGCTGAAGGACGGCACAGTCACCCTTTCTGATGGCACGACCCAGCTGGTGGATGCGCAGAAGCAGCTGGCCGATGGCGCGGATAAGCTGGCAAGCGGTGCGGCAACCCTGGATTCGGGCGCCGCAACCCTGAATTCGGGCGCCGCGAAGCTGGTGGACGGCTCGACGACCCTGAAGAACGGCACTTCGACCCTGGCTTCTGCCGCGGCTTCGGCTTCTGACGGCGCGTCGAAGCTGAAGGACGGCTCGGCCACCCTGGCTCAGGGTACTTCTTCGCTGAAGGATGGCTCGGCCACCCTGGCCCAGGGCGCGAACAGCCTGGCTGAGGGCACCCACAAGCTGCGTCAGGGCCTGGATGAGTCGGGTATCCGCGAGCTGCCGGGCCAGCTGAACGCGATGTGTCAGCACCTGCAGCAGACGGACACCTCCGCCCCGAGCGGTGATTTTGGCCGCGACCTGTCGAATACCGTGGTGTCGGCGAGTGCGCAGAGGCTTCGCGAGCGTCTGGCGCCGATGGTGGCCGCTGGCACCATGACCCAGCAGCAGGCCGATGAGCTGGTGTCTTCGGTGGATTCCGATGAGTTTAAGGGTGAGGTGGCAACGCTGAACCAGAAGGCTCTGGAGTCTCATTTAGCCTCGCGCAGTGCGACTGCCGCAGATGCTATGTCGAAGCTACAAGCCCTGAAGTCGAGCCACTGCGTCGCGGACGGTTCTTCGTCCTCTGCGGCTAAGATTCAGACCCTGGTGTCGGGCGTGGACGCGCTGGATGCGGCTTCCACCTCGGTGGCGAAGGGCGCCTCTTCCCTGGCTGAGGGTGCGGCCCGCGTTGATAGCGGTGCTTCTTCGCTTGCTTCGGGCGCGGCTACCCTGGCCGATGGTAACGCCCAGATTGCTTCGGGTGCATCCTCCCTCGCTTCGGGCGCCTCTTCCCTGGCTGAGGGCACCGAGAACCTGAAGTCGGGTACCGAATCGCTCAAGAGCGGTACCGCGACCCTGAAGGACGGCACGAGCACTCTGGCCGAAAAGGAGCAGAGCGCCGTCGAGGGCCAGCAGAAGGTGGCCGATGGCGCGTCGAACCTGAAGGACGGCGCGTCCCAGCTCACCGAGGGTACGGAGAAGCTGGCCAGCGGCACGGATCAGCTGAATAGCGGTGCCTCGGAGCTGAAGGATGGCACCTCCTCCCTGCAGAGCGGCCTGGCCTCTGGCACGAAGCAGGTTCCAAACCTTTCGGAGTCGGAGCAGGCGAAGGTGGCCGACACGATGTCGAACCCTGTGACGCTCTCGCACGATTCCCTGGCTTCGGGCCGTAACTACGGTGAGGGCATGGGTCCGTTCTTCATGTGCCTGGCGCTGTGGATTGGTGGCCTGATGCTGGTTCAGACGCTGCGCGTGATGAATAACCGTGCGTTGGCTTCGCACGCCCCGTCGGTTCGCGTGATGCTCGGTAGCTGGATGCCCTTCGGTCTGGTGGGTATTGCTCAGGCGACGCTCATGTTCGTGGTGATTAAGTTCGGTCTGGGCTTTGAGATGGCTCACCCGTGGCTGGCGTGGTTGTTCCTGTGCTTTGTGGCTCTGATCTTCACCGGATTTATTCACGGTCTGACGGTGTTCCTGGGTGCTCCCGGCAAGCTGGTGGCTCTGGTGGTCCTGATTCTGCAGCTGGTGACCGGCGGCGGCACGATGCCGTACGAGACTCTGCCCGAGTCGATTCGTTGGATGCACGATTTCTTCCCGATGGGTTATGCGGTGACGGGTATGCGTCGCCTGTCGTATGGCGTGAACGAGTCGAGCCTGTGGGGCATCATGCTGGTTCTGACCCTGTGGGGTCTGGCGGGCTTGCTGCTGGGTTACCTGGGCACGCGACGTGATCGCACCTGGTCGTTGAAGAAG
The DNA here is from genome assembly GCF_001061665.1 of Rothia mucilaginosa. Lineage (GTDB taxonomy): Bacteria > Actinomycetota > Actinomycetes > Actinomycetales > Micrococcaceae > Rothia > Rothia mucilaginosa_A. The sequence continues at coordinate 24,744 of NZ_JVSP01000009.1, forward strand.
CTCGCACCGGAGATCACTGTCTAATAAAATAGAGGTATACCTGCAAAAAGGGAGGGAGGACTTCTGATGTTGCAGCGACCAGTCGCTGAAGCTGCAAGTCGTCGTCCCGGCCGTACTGGTAAAACTCAGTTGAAGTTGTTCAACGCTGCTATGGATATCATGACCCAGAAGGGGCTTGAGTACGCCACTGTTGAAGAGGTGGCTGCTCGGGCGGGTGTTTCTAAGGGAACCGTGTATTACAACTTCGGTTCCAAGAAGACTATGGTGGATCAGCTGGTTCAGTACGGCACGCAGTTGCTGCTGAGCGATGCGCGCCGCGCGGCGTCGGCCCAGTCCGACCCGCGTGAGGCGTTGCGGAGTGCCGTTCGTGCCGCGTTTCAGTACCTCGAGGACCGCCCGGGCTTTACCCGGATGTGGCTTTCGGAGGCCTGGAAGGGTGCGGAGGGTTGGACCGAGACGATGAGCGATAACCGTCAGGATCTTCTGGAGTATCTGGAGGAGATGACGGAGGCCGTATCTCGCCGCTACACGGTTGATACCGCTCAGAATCCTCGTGCGATTGCAATCTCTATGTTCGGCGCGATTTACATGCTTGCCATGGATCGCGAGGTCCATCAGGTTGACCGCAACGCTGAGGACGCGACGCGTGCTGTCATGCTGGTTATAGATGGGTATATCCGTCATTAGACGAACCCGCCGGGTTCGTTGATGTTGCCGGGACTTCGGTGTCGGGTGTCGAAAAGGGCACGGTAAAAGGGCCGTGAAAAGGGCGACACCCGGTTGCCGCACGCGTTTTTGCCCCGGTGGGAGAAGATACATCCCACCCCTGTGCTTTTCTTGCCCTTTTGTCTTGGGGTGTGCTACACTTTTCCACTGTTGGTGGTGTGTCCGAGCGGCCGAAGGTGCATCACTCGAAATGATGTTTGGTGTAAAAGCCAACGGGGGTTCAAATCCCTCCACCACCGCACCAACGAAAACCCGTCGAGCTGAGCTCGGCGGGTTTTCTGTTTGCCGAATTACGCGGCTCGCCTGTGAATGTATATGCGAGTGCGAGTAAAATTTATGCCATGCGTATTAAGATTCTTGACCACCCGCTGGTCGCCCACAAGATTAGTGTTCTGCGCGATAAGAACACCCCTTCCCCGATTTTCCGTCAGCTGGTTGACGAGCTGGTGACTCTCCTGGCCTACGAGGCTACTCGCGAGATTCGCGTGGAGGAGGTTGAGGTGGTGACTCCGGTGGCTACCACGACCGGTGTGCGCATCGCCAACCCGAAGCCGCTGGTGGTGCCGATTCTGCGTGCTGGTCTGGGCATGCTGGAGGGCATGACCCGCATGGTGCCGACCGCCGAGGTGGGTTTCCTGGGTATGGCTCGCAACGAGGAGACCCTGGACATCGTGACCTATGCCGAGCGTCTGCCGGAGGATTTGACGGGTCGTCAGGTGTACCTGCTGGATCCGATGCTGGCCACCGGCGGCACCCTGATCGAGGCTATTAAGTTCCTGCGTAAGCGCGGTGCCGAGTCGGTGACCTGCGTGTGCCTGATTGCCGCCCCCGAGGGTATCGCCGCCCTGGAGAAGGGCGTTGAGGGTATGGAGAACGTGGACCTGTTCCTGGCTGCCCGCGATGAGCGCCTGAACGAGAAGGCCTACATCGTTCCCGGCCTGGGCGATGCTGGCGATCGCCTGTACGGCCTGGCTGAATAATTTTTGATTCGGCTTCGCGAGACGGTTTCGCGAGACCAATTGTGCACCGTCCCCGCGCTGGCTATTTCGATAGCCCGCGCGGGGACGCTTTTGTCTAATAGGGCGTGCGTACGATGCGGGATGGGTGGTGTCGATGATTCCCCCTCCGTCGAACGGGGGAGGGATAATTCAAAAAATCTACATGTGACAAGAATCATTTCATGTGGATATTGTTGGGTTAATGAGGGGTATTTGAGGGTCTCTCAAGCTTTGATTGAGGGCATGAAAATACAGTGCTCCGCGTCATCATGCCGCTTTAGATGAATATTTATGTAGATGGGGCGCGACGGGGCTTGATGCGGGACGAGTCTGGCCCGGATGAGTGGGGATGTATTGTACTCCTTTTTGGATGCGGGAAGTATCCACGATGCCGAATTCGCTTGATTTATCCGTCAAATAGGAGAAATATTAAGAGAAAGGATTGATGCTCGAACAGGTATTAGGGACTGTTGGGCCACGCGTCACTTCCGGCGCACCCCACCACCATGTAGGTAAGGCAATTCCTACGTAGATTTTGAGAGAAGGCTGAACCATGTCAGGTGCTGTACCTGGATACGTCCACATCTCCCAGCGAGGCCGCGCCGCGAAGCGTCAGGCCGTCCAGCCCCATCGTCCCGCCGCACCTGCCGCAACGTTGCGTCCGATGACATTCTCCGCGGGGGATTCCTCCCCCCACAAGAATGCTCAGGAGAACGAGGCTCGCGGCTTCGTGCTGTACGTGGGTCTGAATGAGGAGCTCGCCGCCGCAAACGGTACCTCCCTGGTGCGCATCGTTCAGGATCTGCGCACCTACGCCCACCACCTGGCCCCCGAATCTGAGTCTTACGCCGCCGTGGCGCTGGCTCCCGTGAACGCCGAGGGTAGCGACCTTGAGGTGGTCCGTAACGCGCTGGGTGATCCGACCGCCGTGTACACCTACCCGGAGGCGAATACCGCCCGCGAGGCGGAGGGCATGAACGGCCACTCCTCGGGTGTGCTGATTGACCTGGCTCGCCGCGAGGTGTTCCTGGACGGTGAGCCGCTGATGCTGACCTTCAAGGAGTTCGAGCTGCTGGCCCACCTGGTTGAGAATAGCTCCCGCACGGTTGGCCGCGAGGAACTGCTGAAGGCCCTGTGGAGCTCGGGTGACGAGCACCCGCACGAGCGCACGATTGACGTTCACATTCGTCGCCTGCGTTCGAAGCTGGGTCGCCTCTCGGGTACCGTGCGTACGGTGCGCGGTCAGGGTTACCGCTTCTTTGAGCACCCCGAGGTCGTCGTCTGGGCGGCCCCGGAGTACTCCATCTAGGCTTGTAGTTTTAGGGTGCACCCCGGTGCGCCGGCCCCGTGCCGGTGTGCCGGGGTTTACTCATGCCCGGGTGGCGGGTGCGCGGGATGTATCGGCGCGCTCTGGATAAAATGGGTGTATGGCTGAGAATTCTTCCAACACTGCATCCGGCTCGCACCGTAGCGGAGCTAAGCGCCTGATTATTATGCGCCATGCGGAGGCCGATTGGGGCCTGAACGATTTCGACCGTCCCCTGACCAAGCGCGGTCACGAGCAGGCTGCCGCCGCGGGTGCCTGGTTGGCTTCGCGCGGCTATATTCCCGAGCAGATTATGTCTTCGTCGGCGTTGCGCACGCGCCAGACGACCACCTGGGTTGCGGACGGCCTGGGTTCGAAGGCCCCGACCGCGCATCTGGATGAGGGTCTGTACGAGGTTTCGGCCGCCCGCATCATTGCGCGCATTAACGGCGTTTCAGAGAACGTTCATTCGCTGATGGTGGTGTCGCACCTGCCCGGCGTGCAGGATGCCGCGCAGCGTCTGATGAGCCCCGACTCCGATCCGAACGCGTCGATGGATGTGTACTATGGCTTCCCGCCGTCCTCCATCGCGGTGTTCGAGGTGCCGGGGGAGTGGGCCCTGCTGGACGGGGCGGATGCGCGCCTCGTGGACTTCAAGAGCTTCTAGGTTGTGCGCCCGATGAAACGGGCATAGTAAAAGCCCCGTACCAGCCGGTACGGGGCTTTCAGTGGCGGAGACGGGGGGATTTGAACCCCCGGTCGAGTTTAACCCCGACCCTTCATTAGCAGTGAAGTCCATTCGGCCGCTCTGGCACGTCTCCACGGTGCGCTCGTGAGCGCATCCCTATAAGAATATAGGCTGTTTTGCGCTTGGTCAATTCGGTAGGGGCCTCGCGTGAATTAGGCGTGTTGCTCAGGTACGCGAGGTGTTTTGCCCCAAACCGGCTGAGCCGACGGGGGCTCTACTCCGTGGGATACGGGCCGTGCCCATTGAGGGTTATACGCATTTTCGATAAACTGCTACCGTCCGACCGATAAATAGAGGGCGTCTCTGGCGTGTGAATTTTCCATACAGTGTTGCCAGAGTTGTCTTATTTACTCAACGAAATGAGAAATCATGTCTGAAAACCCCAATAACCCCCAGCCGCAGTTCAACCAGGCACCCCAGTATGGTCAGCAGGCTCCTTACGGTGTGCCCGTTCAGACCCCTGAGCAGCTGGCTCAGGCGAAGAAGGCAAAGACCCTGTCGATTGTCTCTCTGGTGAGCGGTATTGTGAGCCTGTTTATCTTCGGCTACATCCTTGGCGCTGTAGCTATTGTGACCGGCCGTCTGGCTATGAATAACCCCGAGCTGAAGAACCGTGGCATGGCAATCTCCGGTATCGTGCTGGGTGCTGCCGGCATTATTCTGCTGATTGCTATGAGGATTTTCCTTAAGTACTAGGATTGGTCTGCTCAAAGCGGCTTTATGACTTGTGATAGCCCGCGAGCGCCCCGTGCGCACGCGGGCTTCTGTGTGCTTGAAGGGGCATCGTTGGGGTGCCGGGCGGTGTACGCAGCCGAAGCGTGAATATAGCTGCCGCTTCGGTGATAGGCTAGGAACAACACGGGCCAACGCCGACCAACCACAAAGGTGAGATGCCATGTCTCAGAATCCGCAGGGTTCAAACCCTGAAGACTCCGACCCCGAATACAACCAGCTGAACGAACAGCTCGCTGAGCTGTCTGCGCAGGATGGCCAGGATACGTCCGGCCAGCCTGCGATGTTGCCCGCGGATACCGTGCAGAAGATTATCGAGCGGATTGAGGGCGAGCGGGCCGCTCAGACTTCCCTGGTACTTGGTCTTGTTAGCCTGGTTTGCCTGGGTTCTCTTGCCGGTGTGCCTTCTTTCATCATGGGCTATATCGGTATGTCTAGAGCAAAGGAAGCGGAGCGTCTGGGCGTTTCGGCTGTAGCGGGTCGTCGGATGAGTCAGATAGGCGTCTATTTGGCTCTCCTCATTTTCATCTGCACGTGTGTCTTCACGCTGATGGGGATTATCGGATCCCAGCAGCTTGCCAGCTAATCCCCCTATTAAACTTCCGGGTTGGTTGGCATCTTAGCCCCGGGCGGGCACCATGAGGGTGCCAAGCCTCGCCGCCGAAAACAGACCATAGATATCGGGGCGTCCCCCGAAATACCTGTCGCGTATATAAATACTGAAAGATCGTGGTTATGATGTCTCAGACTCCCCAGCCTCAAGAGCCGGACCCGTTCGACTACAATCCCGCGTACAACCAGCTCTACGAGGGCCGCGATGCCGGGCAGGGCGCGGGCGGCGAGCCGCGGAATGTCCCGGCTACCTACAAGCCTGCCGGGGCGTACACTCCGCCTCCTGCCTACCCGGAAAGCGTCCCGGGGAATATCGTCACGCCCCCTGGCTTCCTGGAGGAGGGCCAGAAAGCGGCACAGCGTTCGTTGACGTTTGGCGTCATCAGCGTGGTGCTCATTCTCCTCATGTATTGGATTCCCTACTCCACCCTCGGATCAATTATTCTGGGCGCCCTGGGAATTTCGGCCGCGCGAGACGCGGAACGCCACGGTGTGCCGGCAAAGGCGGGGCGCATCCTCAGCTGGATTGGCGTAGTCCTGCCCATCGCCCTGACGGTCTTTGCGATTATTGCCCTCCTATCGCTCCTGTTCACCCTGAAGGGATAGCCGCGTTAGCGGTTCGGCTGGCCGAGCCTTTTGGAACCGAGCCCACCATCTTTTGTCTGCAACATGTAGAAGCCCCGTTTCTCGAATTGAGGCGCGGGGCTTTACGCATATTCGCGGAATCCCGAACTAACGCTCGAGGTGTCTTGCGCGGGTCAGAATGACGGGTGTAGTTGCCCCCGTTCCGTTGATAGGCTAGGGTGAATATTGTTTAACACACACCTGCCGCACGAAAGTGAAACGCCATGTCTCGGAATCCGTGGGGTTCTGACTCCTACGATTACAACCCGGACTACAACCACCTGAACGAGCAGTACGATCAGAACAGCCAGTACGGCCAGTATGGGCAGGGCTCGTACGGCCAATACGGGCAGAGCTCTTACGGTCGGTACGGCCAGGGTTCGTATGGCCAAGGTTCGTACGGCCAATACGGGCAGAGCTCTTACGATCAGTATCCCTATGACCCGTACGGCCAAGACCTATATGGTCAGAATCAGTACGACCCGTACGGTTACCAGTATGACCAGCCCATGATGGTCCCATCGGGTTTTCTGCAGAAGACCCCCGAGCAGTTTTTTGGTGAGAAGGCTGCCCAGACCTCCACTGTGCTCGGCGTTATCGGCTTGATTTGTATCGTGACTCTCAATTGGTGGCTGTTCGGTCTGCCCTCCCTAATTCTGGGTGTTATCGGTGTTCTTAAAGCGAATGAGGCGGAACGCTACGGCGCCGCTGCTTCGGCAGGCCGCATCATGAACTGGATTAACGTAGCCGCTGGTGGCATATTCCTAGTGCTTTTCGGCGGAGCTTTTCTGCTGGCGCTCATGCTGGCTCTTTCGGATTCTGCCGCTAATTCAGAGTTGGTTGATGCCGCGCAGATACTGGCACTTCTCTAAAAACTTTGCCCTTCTCGAAGAGGTAAGAGCCCCGCTCCTCACAATGAGGAGCGGGGCTTTGCTGTACATATGCCGTATATTTTGCGTATTGGGCCGGACACGCTTGTTCCCTCTGATGGGAAGGTCTAGGGTGAAGGTAACACCCGGTATTGAAAGGTTGTGGATGCGATGTCGCAGTTACCCCAAAACAACGAAGCTTTCGATTACAACCCCGAGTACGCCAATCTTTACCGGCAAAATGGTAACGGGCAACCCATCGTTGGGTCCGCAGGGGGCCCACTGCAACCCGCGAGTGGGTTCCCGAGTCAGGAAACTGGGCGGAGCGCCGAGAACCTCTCCTTGCTCTTCGGTATCCTCAGTTTAGTGTGCATCCCGGGTATTCGATGGACGCTGTACGCCATCCCTTTCTCACTGATACTGAGTGTTTTAGGTATCTGGCAGGCGCGAGTGGCACGACGGCACGGTGCGCGCGCTACCGCGGGTATGATTCTCAGCGCGGTGGGTATAGTCGTTGTCCTTCTTCTCGTTGCCCTCATCATATTGATTCTGAACGCTTTGTCGGGCATCCACTAATCACAGCGGCTCGATGTCGAGCCTAAATGCTCTCTCAACCCGATAGGCACTTAACACCCGGTATTGAAAGGTTGTGGATGCGATGTCGCAGCTACCCCAAAATAACGAAGCTTTCGATTACAACCCCGAATACGCCAAGCTTTACCAGGAAGATGACAGCGTACAGTCCGACGCTGATGATATGGACGACAGGCTGCTACGTGCAAGCGAGCCCCCTTCCGATGTGCGGAGGGCGCAAGCCGGTGAAAGAGCAGCGAACTTCTCCCTGCTTTTCGGTGCCCTTGGCCTGCTATCTTTCTTCATAGGGTTTTGGTGGTCTGCCTATGGCATTGAAATCGGTATACTCATGGTCATCGTCGCACCATTCCTGAGTATCTTAGGTCTCCGGCAGGCATTCGTGGCACGACGGCACGGTAAGCACGCCATCGGGGG
>NZ_JVSP01000010.1 GCF_001061665.1 Rothia mucilaginosa
CCATCAACTACAGCCGCCGCTGCGGCGACCTTGGTCTCGTAGTCGTATTTGGTGTGTTTTACTCCCATGGCAAGAAGCCCGCCCTTCCCGATGACGCGGTACATTTTCTGCCACTCTCTCACAGTCGCGGCAGACACACCAAGCTTCCTGGCGGTCAAACGACAGCCAAATCCTTTCTCGAACATTTGCGCTGCCTGTTTCCGAAGCAAACGATCATGTCTCGATCCCAGATGCACGGACATGAAAAGCCTCCTGTTTCTTGGACTTTATTTTCGTTGTCCAAGAAACGGGAGGCAGTTCAAGAGTATCCGATGCGGGGGCTTTTTACGCCCGCTCACGGGCGAAAACTATGGGGAGGCTCGGCGAAGCGACTACTGAATCACGAAGTTCACCCGGGTCGAGGTTACGCCGTTCACCGTTGCGGTTGCCCAGTAGGAACCCTTCTGGGCGTTCGAAGCGGCGGAGCAGCCCAGAACGTTGATCTTGCGATCCCAGGCCAGGTCGGTTGCGCCCTCGGCGCCCGCGGCAACCTCAGCCTTCGGCAGGGTGGTCGCGGTGCACAGGCTACGGGTGTACACCTGCGCCGATCCCGAGGTGATGTTCAGGTCCACGCCGGTATTCGCGCCCTCGCCACCCACGGCGCAGGGGGTCTTCGAGGAGTTCGTGTAGGTCACGTGGAACGAGACCTGCTCACCCGCGGCGAACGTGCGCTTAGCGGGGGTAACGGTCACCTTCAGGTCGTTCGCGGTGCAGGCTGCCACCACACCCGCCGCGCTTGCGCTCGGGGTGGCGGAGGGGGTGGCCTGCGCGGTCTTGGCCTCGCTCGGCTTTGCCTCGGGGCTCTTGGTTTCAGCCGCCTTGGTCTCGGTGGCATTAGGGGAGGCACTCTTGGTCGTCGTCTCGCTCGGGGAGGCAGAAGGACTTGCCGAGGCGGAGGTGCTTGCCGAGGCCGTTTCGGAAGGGCGCGCGCTGAAGCTCTGGAAGGGCGCACCGGTGGCCGTCGCGGTGGAGGCGACGGTGGCGTCCTTCTTGTTATTAATCATGCCGACGATGCTCGTCACGCCCGCAACCAGCAGGAGAATGACGGCGAGCAGGGCAACAACCGCCACGATGCGACGGCGGCGGTAAACTTCGGGAGGCAGAACGGGACCGTTTTCAGACATACTCTAAGGATACCGGGTTTCAACCTTAGATTCACCATGAACCCATACCATGCCGTTTTGGGAATATATAGCCCATGACGTAGGCTTTTCTGATGATTCCAGAAGCAGCAGACCCCGCAAATCACCTCCCACAAGGCATCAAGCCGCACCTTCTGCACGAACGCATTAACGGTTGGTTCCTGCAGAACGCACGCGACCTGCCCTGGCGCCGCGACGACTGCTCGCCCTGGGGCGTGATGGTCAGCGAATTCATGCTACAGCAGACCCCCGTCAAGCGCGTCCTGCCCGTCTGGGAGGAGTGGATGCGCCGCTGGCCCACCCCCGCAGACCTGGCCGCCGAGCCCGTCTCGGAGGCGGTGCGCGCCTGGGGTCGCCTGGGTTACCCGCGCCGCGCTCAGCGCCTGCACGGGGCTGCCGTGGCGATTGTGGAGCGGCATGATGGTAAGGTTCCCGCCGACCACGATGCGCTCCTCGACCTGCCGGGCGTGGGCTCCTACACGGCCGCCGCCATCAGCGTTTTCGCGTTCGGCCTGCGAGAGACGGTCATCGACACGAATATTCGCCGCGTGCACGCCCGCGCCGTCAGCGGCAAGGCCCTCCCCTCCCGCTCGCTGACGGCCGCCGAAACCCGCCTGGCCGAGGCACTCATGCCCGCCGATACCCCAACCTCCTGCGTGTGGAACGCGGCGACCATGGAGCTCGGTGCGCTGGTCTGCACCGCGAAGTCCCCGACCTGCGAGCAGTGCCCCGTGCAGGATGTGTGCGCCTGGATTGCGGCCGGCCGACCCGATGCTGAGTACACGCCAAAGGGCCAGGCCTGGCACGGCACGGACCGCCAGGTGCGCGGCGCCGTCATGGCGGTTCTCCGCGCCGCCCACGAGCCCGTGGAGCGCAGCCTCATCCTGGGCGCAGCCTCGGCCACCGGCGCTGCCGCCTCGCCCGACCTGGTGTTCCCCGCGAATGTTCCGGCCGAGGTGCACCGCCCGCTCAAGGCGTTGTACGCACTCTCCCCCGCCTCCGAACAGCTGCAGCGCTGCTACGCGGGCCTTCTGGCTGATTCTCTGGCCCGTGAGGTACCGGAGGGCGGGCGGGTACTCGTCTCGCTTTAGAAAGGCCCCAGAGGGCCTTAGAATGCGCAAAACGCCCGAGGGGCGGCGCCGAATAACCGGTACCGCCCCTCGGGCGTTTATTGCGCTAGAGCCTAGCGCCTAGTCGTTACCCTGGCCCTCGCGGACCTCGGAAGCGGGAGCCTCGGAAGACTCGCCCTCCTTCGCGGGCTCCTTCACGGACTCCAGGGAGAGCTCCTTCATCGGCTGAGACGAGAAGACGAACTTCGCGGAGTCGCCCTCGCCCTCAACGTCCACGGTGATCTTCTCGCCGGGCTTGATGTCGCCGAAGAGAATCTTCTCGGACAGGGCGTCCTCGATGTTGCGTTGCATCTCGCGGCGCAGCGGGCGGGCACCCATAGCCGGGTCGTAACCCTTGGCTGCCATGAGGGCCTTTGCCGCGTTGGTCAGCTCGATGGACATATCCTGCTCCGCCAGGCGCTTGGCCAGGCGACCCACGAACAGGTCTACAATCTGCAGAATCTCGGATTCCGAGAGCTGCGGGAAGACGATAATGTCATCCACACGGTTCAGGAACTCGGGACGGAAGTGCTCCTTGAGGCTTTCCATCACGCGAGCCTGCATGCGCTCGTAATCGGCGGCGGAATCATCCATGGCCTGGAAACCAACCGGGATGCGGCGGTTCACATCGCGGGAACCCAGGTTGGTGGTCATGATGATCACGGTGTTCTTGAAGTCCACCACGCGACCCTGCGAGTCGGTCAGGCGGCCGTCCTCAAGAATCTGCAGCAGCGAGTTGAACAGGTCGGAGTGAGCCTTCTCCACCTCGTCGAACAGGACCACGGAGAAGGGCTTGCGGCGCACCTTCTCGGTCAGCTGACCGCCCTCTTCGTAACCAACGTATCCGGGAGGGGCACCGAACAGACGGGAGACGGTGTGCTTCTCCTGGTACTCGGACATGTCCAGGGTGATGAGGGCGTCCTCGTCACCGAAGAGGAACTCGGCCAGGGCCTTAGCAAGCTCGGTCTTACCCACACCGGTCGGACCTGCGAAGATGAACGAGCCACCGGGACGGTGCGGATCCTTCAGACCCGCACGGGTACGACGAATCGCACGGGACAGGGCCGCAATGGCGTGCTCCTGACCGATGACGCGCTTGTGGAGCTCCTGCTCCATGGTCAGCAGGCGGCTGGACTCTTCCTCGGTGATCTTGTAGACGGGCACGCCGGTGGAGGCGGCCAGAACCTCGGAAATCACCTCGGGGGTCACGACGCCGTAGGCGTCTCCGCCGCCCTCGCGCCATTCCTTCTCTGCGGCTTCCTTCTCGGCCAGGACCTTCTGCTCCTGGTCGCGCAGGCCGGCTGCCTTCTCGTAATCCTGCGAGTTGATGGCCTCTTCCTTCTGCTGGCGCAGCTTGGCGGCCTTCTCGTCCAGAATCTTAATTTCCGGCGGAGCGGTCATGCGCTTGATGCGCAGGCGAGCACCGGCCTCGTCAATCAGGTCGACGGCCTTATCCGGCAGGAAGCGGTCGGAGATGTAGCGTGCCGCGAGGTTCACGGCGGTCTCAATCGCCTCGTCGGTGATGGTGACACGGTGGTGAGCCTCGTACTTATCGCGCACACCCTTCAGAATCTGCACGGCGAGCTCCTGGGAGGGCTCGTCCACCAGAATCGGCTGGAAGCGGCGCTCCAGGGCGGCGTCCTTCTCGATGTGCTTGCGGTACTCGTCCAGGGTGGTTGCACCGATGGTCTGCAGCTCGCCTCGAGCCAGCATGGGCTTGAGGATGGAGGCGGCGTCAATCGCGCCTTCGGCGGCACCGGCACCCACCAGGGTATGGATCTCGTCGATGAACAGAATGATGTCGCCGCGGGAGCGAATCTCCTTCAGGACCTTCTTCAGGCGCTCTTCAAAGTCACCGCGGTAGCGCGAACCTGCGACCAGGGAGCCGAGATCCAGGGTGTACAGGTGCTTATCCTTGAGGGTCTCGGGGACGTCACCGTGCACGATGGCCTGGGCCAGGCCCTCAACCACGGCGGTCTTACCCACACCGGGCTCACCGATCAGCACGGGGTTGTTCTTGGTGCGGCGAGAGAGAACCTGCATGACGCGTTCCATCTCGTGGTGACGGCCAATCACCGGGTCCAGCTCGCCCTCACGCGCTGCGGCGGTGAGGTTGCGGCCGAACTGATCCAGAATCGTGGAACCCGCGGGAGTGCCTTCGCGAGAGTTACCTGCACCCACGCCGGCAGTTTCCTTCTCGCCGGAGTTGTTGCCGGGGTAGCCGGAAATCAGGTCCATGACAGCCTGGCGCACGGCGGCGGGCTCAGCGCCCAGCTTAACGAGCACCTGGTTTGCCACGCCCTCGTTCGCACGAACCATGCCCAGCAGGATGTGTTCGGTGCCGATGTAGCCGTGGTTCAGCTGAATAGCCTCGCGCATGGACAGTTCGAGAACCTTCTTCGCGCGCGGGGTAAAGGGGATGTGTCCGTTGGGGGCCTGGGGGCCGGGGCCGACGATGTCCTGAACCTGTTCACGTACTGCGTTCAGGGTAACGCCCAATGATTCCAGGGCGCGTGCACCGATGCCTTCGCCCTCGTGAATCAGACCGAGCAGAAGGTGTTCGGTACCGATGTAGTTGTGGTTGAGCATGCGTGCCTCTTCCTGGGCAAGCACCACAACGCGCCGAGCTCGATCGGTAAAGCGTTCAAACATTTACGCACTCCTTGCATTTTCCTATTGATACAAGAGTACGTTGAGTGCCGGGTTTCTGCCCTGCGCTCGGGCATCTGTTCGCCATCAAGAGAACGGAAAGGGCGCGGGCGGAAGGCAATCGGGGCGGACGGATTCCTTTGCCGGGGCTCGGCAGCGCGTCCGCTCATCTTTCGAAGCGCCCGGCACCTTTTTGAGGGTCGCCTCGCGACACTCGAATGCACATATTGCCGAACACAAACACAGAAAAATCCACGTATAGGAATACGATAGGCCCAGATTATCTGCAGAGAATCCCGGATATTGCAGAATATGCACTGTCTTTCAAAGTATATGCACGCCAATCACTCGACGGGGCGACAATAATTCCTGGGCTCGCGCGAGAATCTCACTACATGATTCACGACTTCCCCATCATTCCCTAAAGCGCGTAAAAATACATAAAGATATAGATGCCACGAACGGGTGAATAATCCAGGAAATAATGACACGCACACTCATCGCTCATGAGTTATTCGCGCGGAGAGAATCAATCTGGGGCTATGCCCTTATAAATACGGACGCAATGATATCGACATTCCGTCTGTACATTCTGGCGAGTGCAAGAAATTGCACTCTCCGCTGCCAACAATATGTTTTACAAGTAAATTAAACATGCTGGTGCCTCGGTAGGACACCGCACGCTTTCCCCCACCCTCCAGGATTGATAATTCAAATCCTCACGCCGCGGCCCCGATATTTACCGCCACATAAAAACGCTCACGGCGGATAGCAATAATCGCTATCCGCCGTGAGCGTACACAATGCATTTGCTCCGCGCGGAGCAAAACCCGAAGGGGCTAGAGATTAAGCCTGTTCCTTCATTGCTGCGTAGTATGCATCCTGAATGTCCTGGTGGATGCGGCCACGGTCGGAAACCTTGTGGCCGTTAGCCTTAGCCCACTCGCGAATCGCTGCGGTCTCGGGGTTACGCTTGACCGGAGCGGCGGTACCGCGGGGTGCGCGGGTGCGCTGAGCGGAGCCCTGCACGCGGCGGGACTTAGCTACGAAGGGACGGATAGCGTCGCGCAGACGTGCGGCGTTTGCGGAGGACAAATCAATCTCGTAGTGAGCGCCATCCAGGCCGAAGCGGATGGTCTCGTCGGCGGGGCCGCCGTCCAAATCGTCTTCAAGGATGATACGAACCTTCTGTGCCATAAATGGCACCTCCCTCATCTGTTGCATATATCCTATGGGCGCAAAACCCTGAAGCCCCTATCGAAAATTGATAGAGAAAAAGTGTGCCGGATATACATATGTACTAATTTCCTATATATCGTAACAGAAATACCGGAGGCGTTCATTGCGCAAACCGGCAAAATAGACGGGTAAATAACACCCGAGAATAATATGAGGAATATTTTCGGGAATATCGTCCCCAAATCATCGGCAATACGGAGGCTGTTCTCTGTACGCATATTATCGCCTCCGCTGTGCGGGTCGGCTCATTAAATAGCCCACCGGTCGAACGCTAGAGACGCGCCGCGTGCATTTGAATGGTGCGCGTCAGGAAATCAGCAGGAATAATCTCGCGGATAATCCTTCATCCCGCGCGGAACGGCAAAACTATCTCAACGGTATATTCCACACCCGCACGCCCCTATTCATTGCGAATCCGTAAGTCTTCACCGAGAATACTTTTCGCTCGCCGTCCCCATATACGGCTGACTAGCCAAAACTAAGCTCAGCCGGAGAATTTCAAACCGATAAAAGCCGCCCGATAACACCACATCCGAAAGCGCCGAAGCAAAAACGCCGAGATGAAAACACGACTACGAGAAACACGGAGCCGAGCCCGCCCGAGCCCTTTTAGGGCTGAGTACCGGATTCACTCGGGCAGGGCATACGAGAGCGGGGGCCGCGAGCGCACACGCGCCCGCGGCCCCCGCCGCGTTCAAACCCGGAACGCCCCGCGCAAACATGCGCGGAACGAGTCCGGGCCCTCAAGATAAGAAATTAAGCTTCCGGCTTCATGAGCGGGAACAGAATCGTCTCGCGAATACCGGGCTGACGCACCACGGTACCCGGACGCTCCAGGTCCTGGTCGCCGGCCAGCAGCATAATCAGACGATCGATGCCCAGACCAATGCCACCCATCGGGGGTGCACCGTGCTCCAGGGCGCGCAGGAAGTCCTCATCCAGCTCCATCGCCTCATCGTCACCGGCGGCAGCCAGCAGCGACTGGGCGGTCAGACGCTCACGCTGAATCACCGGGTCAATCAGCTCGGAGAACGCGGTACCGCGCTCCATGCCGCCGATAATCAGGTCCCAGGCCTCAATCAGCGGCGCACCGGAACGGTGCGGGCGGGCCAGCGGCTGGGCGCTCGGCGGGTAATCGTACACGAAGGTCGGGTTCACCAGGGTCGGCTCGACAATCTCGCCGAAGAGCTCGATGACGAGCTTCTCTGCGTCCCACTTCGGGTCGATATCAACCTCGTGCTTCTCGGCAATCTCGCGCAGAACGGACGCGTCGGTCTCCGGGGTAATCTCGACGCCCACGGCCTCGGACAGGCCCGGGTACACGCCAACCCACTTCCACTCGCCGAACAGGTCAATGGTGCCGCGCTCGGTCTCGATGCGCTCGGTACCGACGGCCTTGGCGCAGCTCTGGATAATCTCCTTCATGCGCTCGGCCATTACGAACTGGTCGGCGTACGCCTCGTAGCACTCCAGGGTGGTGAACTCGGGGCTGTGAGTCGAGTCGACGCCCTCGTTGCGGAACACGCGACCAATCTCGTACACGCGCTCAATACCGCCCACCACGGCGCGCTTGAGCGGCAGCTCGGTCGCGATGCGCATGGTCATCGGCTGGTCGAAAGCGTTCAGGTGGGTGCGGAACGGACGAGCCGTCGCGCCACCGTGAATCAACTGCAGGACCGGGGTCTCAACCTCAACGTAGCCGTGCTCATCCAGCACGCGGCGCACGGTGCGGGTAATCAGGGCACGCTTCTTCACCAGCTCGCGGGCCTCCTCGCGCACCATCAGGTCCAGGTAGCGCTGACGCACGCGGGTTTCCTCGTTCAGGTCCTTGTGCAGAACCGGCATGGGGCGGATAGCCTTCGAGGCCATCTTCCAGTCGGTCACCATGATCGACAGCTCACCGCGGCGAGACACAATCACGCGGCCGGTCACGAACACGTGGTCACCCAGGTCAACCAGGGACTTCCACTCGGCCAGGGACTCCTCGCCCACCTCAGCCAGCGACAGCATCGCCTGGATGCGCTTACCCTCGGTACCGCCCTGCAGGGTCGCAAAGCACAGCTTACCGGTGTTACGAACGAACACCACGCGGCCGCCCACGTGCACCACGCGGTCGGTCTCGTCGCCAGCCTTCAGCTCGCCGGACTCCAGCTTCGGGTCGTACTCGGCGCGCAGATCCTCGATGTGGTTGGGCTCCACACGGTTACCCTCGGAATCCAGCAAGCCCACCGGGTATGCCTCACGACCCGACTCAATCAGCTTCGCGCGCTTCTCCAGGCGAATCTGCATCTGCTCGGACATATCAGCAATCGCCGGTGCGGCGTGGTGCTCAGTGCTCACGGTGATACCTATCTGTGTAGTGTGTTGGGAAGTCTCTAAACGAAATTCAGCGAACGCTTAGCGCAGGTCCATGTTGTCAATCAGGCGGGTCGGGCCCACATACGCGGCGACCAGGGCCAGCACGCGCTCCGATTCCTCGGTCGGCTCGCCGAAGGTCATCGGATCGACCAGTTCCAGGTAATCGAGGCGCACGCCCGGGGTGGAGTTGATGCGCTCGCGCGCGCCCTCCAGGTCAATCTCGTGGAAGCCGCGGTTCAGCGAGTTCTCGCGCAGCATGGCCAGGGTGCGGGAGAGCACCAGAGCCGATTCGCGCTCCTCATCCGACAGATAGCCGTTGCGCGAAGAGAGGGCCAGGCCGTTATCGTCGCGCACAATGGCCACGGGGCGCAGGGTCACGTCGTGGTTGAAGTCGTGAACCATGCGCTGAATCAGGATGTACTGCTGGGCGTCCTTCTGGCCGAAGTACGCGTTCACCGGGTGTGAGCCGGCGGCGGGGCGAATGATGTTGAAGAACTTATTCACCACGGTCAGCACGCCGTCGAAGTGTCCGGGGCGAGTTGCGCCCTCGAACTTGGTGCCCAGCTCACCGCTCGAGATGCGGATCAGCGGGTCGCCGTCGGGGTACATCTCCTCCACCGAGGGGGCGAAGATGATGCTCACGCCGGCGGCACCAGCCAGCTCGGCGTCGGCCTCGAGAGTACGCGGGTACGCCTCGTAGTCCTCGCCGGGGCCGAATTGCAGCGGGTTCACAAACACAGAGGCGACAACAACATCGTTCTGCTCGGAAGCGCGGCGCAACAGGGTGGCGTGGCCATCGTGGAGGGCACCCATAGTGGGCACGTAACCCAGGGTGGCGGTACGGTACTGAACGTCAGTGCCGTTCTGCTCCGCCTCGAGGCGGGCAGCACGGTCCAGGGCGTCCTGCGCGGTGGCCAAAGCCTGCGCGATAGCGGTGCGGAACTCCGCAATGGTGGTCACGACGCGGGGCATCGAAGTCTCAGTCATGACGAGAACTCCTTGTTTTCGGGGGCAGAATCGTCGGTGTCGCCGGTGTACTCCACGTTCGCGGAAGGTTCCACCAGGCTTTCGATCCGTTCCAGTTGTTCATCGTTTAACAAACCTCTATTATGCGCCCTTTTTGCGGTCGCATGCGCCAGAGCGGCGTAAGAGTCTGTAATATCACCTGTTTTTTCTCCCTGTGCATACTCGCCGAGCGCCCTCATGTGGGCGGCCACGGTACCCGCATCGCCGCGCGCAACGGGACCGGTTAGGGCCCCTTCGCCGCTTGCGAGCGCGTTATCCACGGCCGCGCGGACCAGCGGACCCATGTAGTGGGCCGGGTCCTCAATGCCGATGGATGCGAGCATCTGCTGAGCCTGGCCCAGAATCGTCACGAGGTGGTTCGAGGCGTGGGCCAGGGCTGCGTGGTACAGGGCTCGGTCCGCTTCGGCCACGTGGACGGGCTCGCCACCCATCTCAACCACCAGGGCCTGCGCGATGGGCAGGAAGGGGGCGGGGCCGGTCACCGCGAAGCTCGTGCCGTTCAACCGCTGCAGGTCCATGGACAGGCCCGTGAAGGTCATGGCCGGGTGAATGGCCAGGCCAATGGCGCCCAGGGCCGTTGCGGGGGCGAAAACCTCCGTGCCGTGACGGCCGGAGGTGTGCACCAAAAGCTGACCGGCGGTGATGCTCCCGGAGGAGGCCAGGTAGGTGATGAGGCCCGGCAGCTCATCGTCGGGGACGGCCAGAATCAGCAGTTCGCTCCGTTCGGCAATCTGTTCCACCGGAAGCAGCGGCACATCGGGGAGCAGCATCGCGGCGCGCTCCCGGGAGGCCTCGGACACCGCGTGAACACCCACAATCGTGTGCTCGCAGGCGCGCAGGGCCGCGCCGAGGACGGCGCCAACCTTCCCGGCTGAAATGATTCCGATGCCCAAACGGGCGGGTTTTGAATGGTGTACCACGGTTCTTAAGTATATTCGCCCGCACCGGGTGGCGCCTCCGGGTGGTTTACGCCTGTGGATAACCCGGCCGCGCGTCAGGCGGTGGAGAGCCGCTGAGGCGGCGCAGACGGCGCGAGGCCCGCCCGCACCGAGTGGTGCGGGCGGGCCTTGCCGGTTGAGGTTCCGGCGCTAACGCGCCTCGGGCACACGGTAGTAGGCGCGGGTACCCTCCAGGCGCTCCGTGAGGGTCGAAGCAATAATCAGGCTCGTGCGCGGCGGCAGGTGCTTCATGGTGGTGCTCACCGGGCCCTTCGCAACGTCGAAGCGCAGGGTGGCGCATCCGCACGCACGCTCGAGCGGGCCCTGGGTCCAGCGCACGCCCAGCACGCGCCGCACCGGCAGCACCGACAGCCTGCGCACCAAGAAGCCGTTACGGATCAGCAGCAGATCGCCGCGGGCGTGCTCCTCGATGTTCGCGTCAGGGCGCGAGGAGGCGGGGCTCAGAGCCCCCTGCGCAGAGACGTTAATGCTGGTCAGGCCCTTAACGTGCAGGGTGAGCGGGTCAAGCCAGCGGGCCGTGGACGGCACCTGCAGCATCTGCGGGGCACCGGGCACCTGTCGCTTCTGGGAGCTGCGCGCCGCGGCCATGAGCACCTGCGCCTGCTGCTCGTCCAGCCCCGGCAGGAGCAGACGTAGCACCGCGGCGGTCTCGCGCGCATTGCCCACCGGCAGGGCCACGTTGCGGGTCAGCCCGCCCTGATCGGGCCTGTCGATACCCACGCCGGCGATGGTCATCTTGATGCGGTACCAACCGAACATCTTCCAGAGAATCGACTGCTCAACCTGAACCGCCTGCACGCGCTCCGGCAGCACGTTCTGCGTGTGGGTTCCGGTGAAGCCGTAGCGCAGGGTGAGGGCCCCGCGGTCACCGCAATAAATCCTGAACCGCGCGGAGTTATCGAAGCGGGTCCACAGCGCACCCGCGTAACCGATGAGCGGCGCGCCGAGGCTCGGGAGGGCAAACATCGGGATGTACAGCGGGCTGATTCCACTGAAAATTGCCGTGATAATTGCGCCCATACCCATGACGATGACCAGCGGGATAACCCACACGAGGTTCTCCAGCAGAATCGACATGATGAGGGTGCCGGTCGAGATGCGGAAGGCCACCGCACCCTCGGGGTTACCGGGTTCGGGGAAGTTTCCGGCCGGAGCGGGCGAAGCGGCGGGGTAGGCCGCGGAAGCCGAGTCGGACTGCGCAGGATGAGGCTGCGAGACGCCGGGCTGGGGCACGCTGGACTGGGATACGCCGGGCCGCGGCGCACCGGACTGAATCGAGGGAGCAGGCTGAGCCGGGGATGCAGGCTGAGCCGAGGGGGCAGAGGAAGCCGCGCCCGAGGGGAGCGGCGCATCCGACCGGTAGCCGGCCCGGGCTCCCCTGCCCTGAGCCCGCAGAATCGAGATGCTCTGCAGAGCCGCATGACGCAACCGGGTTGCCTTCGCCCGCGACAGGTACTTGATGTGCAGCGCCTCGCCGGAGCCGTCCGCAACCTCAAAACGCAGCTCCGACAGGCCCAACAGGCGTGCCACCAGCGGACGGGAAATATCCACGCTCTGCACGCTCTCCAGGCGGATCGTGCGCTCCTTCTTGAAGAAGATGCCGCTGCGGCGGTGAATCGCCAGCTCATCCAGGTGATAGCGGGTGAACCACCATTGAAGCGAGCCAGCAAACAGAATCAGCACCAGAACGACGAAGCCAATCAGCTGCGAATACGTCGCGCTGAAATAGCTGTCGTCCTCGTTGAACACCTGCGTCAGGCGCGTACCCCACTCGTTCGGCGGGGTGGTCAGAATATTCAGAATGATGCTCTGAAAGAAGCCGAAGGCCAGCAGAATAATGAACCACAGGTTCATGATGAACGTGCGGATATCGGCGCGCCACCACGTCTGTTCCTGCGGACCGCCGGGGCCGCCCACGCCCTGACCGCCCGGCGCGCCACCGCTCGGGACGTTATTGTTCGGAACGGGCGCGCTCATTACAGGGCCGCCATTCGCTCATCGGCGCGGCGCACCAGCTCGGCACGGACCGCATCCACGATGTCGTTCGGGACGCCGTACACCACAACCGTGCCGGCGGCCTCACCGGCGGTGCGCACCGTCAGACGCGACACCCCGCTGAGACGCTCGAGCGGTCCCGAATCGACGTCAACGTACTGGATGCGCCCGTACGGAATCGAAGTGATGCTGCGGAAAACCAGGCCGCGGCGGGTCATGAGGTGGTTGCTCTCCAGCGCGTAGGCCAGGGCGCGGGTGCGGCGCGGGGTGGTGAGCAGCCACCAGCCGCCCCAGAACACCGCAACGAGAGCCACCAGCACGCCCAGGATGCGCATCCACAGGGGTCCGTCGGTCAGAACCGCGAGTGCATCCAGGCCCAGCCCCACCAGCAGCACCGGCACGAACGCGGCCACGGTGTGGATAAAGCGAACCTTCAGGTAGCCGGGGGCCGCGGGCTGCCACTGCGGGTCGGGTGCGGCCTGCCGGGGTGCAGGCCCGCCCACGCCGGGCAGGCCCAGGGGGACCCCGGCGGGTCGTGCGGTCGGCGCGGGGTTCTGTCCCGAGCCGCCGCCCTGCGGCATGGGATTCTGAGAATAATTGTTCGATTTAGGAGCCGGCATAGGTTCCTCCCTCTCGCGACTTCACGGAACCGGAGGGAGAATCGTCCTCGTCCTCCCCCGGCGGAATACGACAACAATGCTGCGCCCACAGGCCGGCCGCCAGCAGCGCAACGCTACAGACCAGGTTCACCACGACCTGCCAGAAAAGCGCAGACAGACCGCGGGCAGGCGCCACCGTCAGGTGAAAACCAAAGATTGCGGCACACACACCCGTCAGCAGGGAACCCGTCAGAATCGAACCCTGCGCATAGGCCAGGGCACGCGCAGCCAGAATCGGACCCATGTGCGGTGCCTTCTCGCGCGTCCGAATACGGCGATACCGCGCCACCTGCACCCCCAGCCACACAGCGCCGGCGGCCACGAGCAGGCACACCAGCCCGAGCATCCACGAGAAATGCAGCTCGCTATGACCGGCGTTCACCAGCACCGCGTTCACCAGCACGGTCAGCGCCGCGGCGCCTATCGCCGTCCAGAGCACCGCCGAATACCGGAGGGGTTTCATGGTGTTTCCTTTCGGTCGATTCCTCTACCTTCCAGAGTGCCACACTTAGGGGCCAACGGACAGGTTCATTTCACGCATATAACGAATTGCGTCCTCGCCGGCGTCCTCGTGGGTCAGGTTGAGGTCGCGGGAAAGCTCCGCAACGCTCACCGGCACGTAGGTTACGGCGCCCCCATCGCTGCGCGCCACCAGCAGGCGCGCCTCCGGATCCATACGCGCCCACGGCGTCAGCACAAAGGCACGCTCGTGCGCGCGCGGGTGCGGCAGAGTCAGCACCGGGTCATCAGAGACGGTACCCTCGTAGTCAATCACGTCAATATCGAGGGTGCGTGGGCCCCAGCGCACCAGACGCTCGCGGTGATGCGCCGCCTCCACCGCGTTGCACAGCTTCAGCAGCTCGTAGGGGCTCAGCTCGGTCGACACCTCAATCACGGCGTTCACGTAGTCCGGCTGACCCTCCGGCCCACCCACCGGAGCGGTACGGTACAGCGGCGAGACCCGCAGGATGCGCACGCCCGCCTCCCGAAGGTCGACGACGGCACGCTCAATGGTGCTCTCGCTCTCGCCCAGATTTGAGCCCAGCGCCAGCACGGCGCGATGGGCGGAAAGCGGCCTGAGCGGCATCGTTAGCACCTCCCTTCGGTACCGGGCATGGCGGCCTGCAGGGACTCGGGAATACGCTCGCGGAACACGCTCACCGCCACGTTCTCGAAGGGAACGGTGATGGGGGCCTGCGGCTTGGAGACCTTCACCTCCACCGCGTCGATGCGCGCGAACTCGGAGAGAATCCCCTCGGCAATCCGCACGGCGAGCGTCTCGATCAGGTCAAGCGAGCCGAAGACGATTTTTTGGTGAATCAGCTCGGCCACCTGCGCGTAGTTCGTGGTCTTTTCCAGGTCATCCCCCGCGGCGGCGTCCGCAAAGTCGGTGTAGAGCGTCGCGTCGACGGTGAAGGGCTGACCGTCACGCTTCTCAAAGTCGAGAACGCCGTGGAAACCCACGGCGGTGATGCCACTAAGCGTGATGCGGTCGTGGTGGGCGTAGGCCGAATTCGGCATGGAGTCTCCTCAGTGGTTGGTTGTAGCGGGTACCCGGCGCGTGAGCCGAGCCCCGTGAGGCGCATAGGGGGGCGGTACCTACATGACGGCGCGCAGCGCGGAGGCAATAGTCACCGCGTCCACGCTAGCGGGCACGTCGTGCACGCGCACCGCCCACACGCCGCGGGCGGCCACCAGGGCGGTCACCGCCGCGGAGGCTGCCGCGCGATGCTCGGCCGGGCGCGGCTCCGACAGCGAGTGCCACAGCTCGCGCTCAGCCTCACCCGCCTCGGTTGCGGTGAAGCCGGTCGCCTTCAGGCGCTCGGCCAGGGCCGCATCCGCCGCGGTCAGGGCGTTGGCGATAAAACGCTTGCGGGAACCGGCAATGAGCAGGCGGTGGCCCAGGCCCTGCAGCTCGTCAACGGCGGCGAGCAGCTCCCAGTCCTGCACGCCGCCCTTCGCGAAGCCCAGGCCCGGGTCAAGAATCAGGTTCTGCGGCAGCACGCCGGCGGCCAGCAGGCGCTCGCGCAGTCCGGTCAGCTCCTCGACGACCTCGGTGACCACGCCGCGCGGGTACTCCGCCAGGCTGTTCATGGTCTGGGAGGTGCCGCGGGCGTGCATCAGGATGTACGGCACCTGCAGCTCGGCGGCGGTTTCAATCATTTCGTCGCTTACGTTCAGGCCGGACACGTCGTTGATGATGTGGGCACCGGCGGCGATGGCGGCGCGGGCGGTCTGCGGGTTCATGGTGTCCACGCTGATGGTGGTGCCCATCTGCGCGACTGCCTCGATGACGGGCAGGATGCGGCGCTGTTCCTCCTCCATGCTGATGCGCACGGCACCGGGGCGGGTGGACTCACCGCCAATGTCGATGATGGAGGCGCCCTCGGCAATCATGCGGGCGGCATGGGCGATGGCGTCGGTGGCGGCGTAGTGCTGGCCGCCGTCGCTGAAGGAGTCGGGGGTGACGTTCAGGATGCCCATGATGAGGGTGCGCTCGGCGGCGAGCGCATCGCAGGGCAGGGGTGCGGCAGCGGGGTGGGGGGCGGTGTCTTCGGTCATGGTTTTAATCCTACCGAATCTGCCGAATGACACAGCGCGCCATATTTGCATATGGCATACCGATTTGGGGGTATCCTGGGAGGGTATGCTCTGCCCGCGTCACAGCGGTGTGGGTTGGGCACCTCATACATGTACATACTCTAGGAAGTGACTCATCGTGAATTTGAAGACCGGCGCGTGGATTTTGTCCCTGATCGCGATTGCTTCGCTGTTCGTTATTGTTCTGGCCGAGAACGCTCCCGCGGTCCGCTGGATTGCTTTCGGTTCCGCAACCGGCTGCGGCTTCATCGCCCTGGGCCTGATCGTGACCCTCGCACTGGGCTGGGACAACAAGAACGAGGGCTAAGGCTCTTCGAGCCTTCTAAAGGCCCGGAACGGCGCTAAGCATCGGTGGCCCCGAGGGCCACAACCGCACGACAAAAGGGGCGGAGGTGAAAACCTCCGCCCCTTATAGCGTGCCTGCGAGCGCGCTTAGCGCTGCGAGAAGATCAGGCTCATCGCCTCCGCACGGGTTGCGGTGTTCATGAGCGCACCGCGTACCGCGCTAGTCACGGTCTTCGCGCCCGGCTTGCGCACGCCGCGCATCGACATGCACATGTGCTCGGCCTCAATCACCACTATGGCGCCGCGCGGGTTCAGGTGCTCCTCCAGAGCCTCCACCACCTGGGTGGTCAGACGCTCCTGCACCTGCGGGCGGCGGGCGTACATCTCCACCACGCGGGCGAGCTTGCTCAGGCCAGTGACCTTGCCATCCGGGCCCGGGATGTAACCCACGTGCGCCACGCCGTGGAAGGGCACCAGGTGGTGCTCACAGGTCGAGTAGAACGGGATGTCCTTCACGAGCACCATCTCGGAGTGGGCGATATCGAAGGTCGTACCCAGAATCTCGCCGGCGTCCTGGTGCAGGCCCGAGAAGAACTCCGCGTAGGCACGCGCCACGCGGGCCGGGGTCTGCTGCAGGCCGTCGCGGTCAGGATCCTCACCGATTGCGAGCAGAATCTCGCGCACAGCCGCCTCAATACGCGGCTGGTCGACGGCGGTCTTAGCCTCGCTCATTCTCTGCTCCATTCTGGTTCGGGGTGCCATTCTCCGGGCGTTGTACCGGAGGCACGGGGTAGTTCGGGTACTGCTGCGGCGGCATGGCGACCGTCGGGTCGGCATCCGGGTCGGCCGCCGGTGCTACCGGGGCCTGGGGTGCTTGCTGAACGGGCTGAGTCGGTGCCTGCGGGGCAGATGCCGCGGGGGTAGCCGAGGTTGCAGGAGCAGCAGGGGCTTCGGCCTTCTGCGCCTCCTGAGCCAGCTCGCTCGGAGCCTTCACCGGCGGAATGTCGGTGCGCTCGCGGGTCGGCTTGGAGTACCAGTACTCGCGCTCGGGGCGCTTGCGAACGTCCTTGAAGATCTCGGCAATCTCGTGCTCGAGCAGGGTTTCCTTCTCGAGCAGGGCGAAGGCCAGGCGGTCCAGCACGTCGCGGTTCTCCAGCAGAATCGCGAACGCCTCATCGTGCGCCTGCTCCAGCAGGGCACGAATCTCAGCGTCCACCTTGGCCGCAGTCTCATCCGAGTAGTTGCGGGCCGAAGCGCCACCGCCACCGAGGAACGGCTCGGTGTCCTCGCCGCCAAGCTTCACGGAACCAATCACGGAGCTCATGCCGTAATCGGTGACCATCTTGCGGGCAGTGTCGGTTGCCTTCTGAATATCGTTGGACGCGCCGGTCGAGGGGTCGTGGAAGACGATCTCCTCAGCCGCGCGGCCACCCATCGCGTAGGCCATCTGGTCCAGCAGCTCGTGGCGGGTCGTGGAGTACTTGTCGTCCTGCGGCATGACCATGGTGTAACCCAGGGCGCGGCCGCGCGGAAGAATCGTAATCTTGGTGACGGGGGCGGAGTTGCGCAGTGCCGCCGCGACCAGGGCGTGGCCGCCCTCGTGGTAGGCGGTGACCTTGCGATCGTGCTCGTTCATGATGCGCGAGGAACGCTGCGGGCCGGCCATCACACGGTCGATAGCCTCGTCGATGGCGCGGTCGTCAATCACGTTGCCGTTATCGCGGGCGGTCAGCAGGGCCGCCTCGTTCATGACGTTCGCCAGGTCAGCACCGGTGAAGCCGGGGGTGCGCTTCGCAACCTGCGCCAGGTCCACGGTGTTGGCAATGGGCTTACCCGCGGCGTGCACGCGCAGAATCTGCTCGCGGCCCTTCATGTCGGGGGCGTCCACACCAATCTGGCGGTCGAAACGACCGGGACGCAGCAGCGCCGGGTCGAGCACGTCGGGGCGGTTCGTTGCCGCAATGACGATGACGTTCGAGTTGCCGTCGAAGCCGTCCATCTCAACCAATAGCTGGTTCAGGGTCTGCTCGCGCTCGTCGTTACCGCCACCCATGCCGACGCCGCGGCGGCGGCCAACGGCGTCAATCTCGTCGACGAAGACGATGGCGGCGGGGTCGCTCTTCGCTTCCTTGAACAGGTCGCGCACGCGGGAGGCACCCACACCCACGAACATTTCAACGAAGTCGGAGCCGGAAATCGAGTAGAAGGGCACGCCGGCCTCGCCCGCCACAGCCTTGGCGAGCAGGGTCTTACCGGTGCCGGGAGGGCCGTACAGCAGCACGCCCTTGGGAATCTTTGCACCCAGGCGGGTGAACTTCTCGGGTTCAGCCAGGAACTCGCGGACCTCTTCCAGTTCGGCGAGTGCCTCGTCCACGCCGGCAACGTCGCTGAAGCGCACATCCGGCTTGTCCTTGGTGAACTTCTTCGCGCGGGACTTGGAGAAGCTCATCACGGAGGAGCCGCCTCCGACGCGTCCCATCAGGAACCAGAACAGCACACCAAAGAGCAGAATCGGCAGCAGGAGCGAAATCAGGGAGCTCAGGAAGCTATGCTCAACCGGCTGGTCCGTGTAGCTTTCCAGCTCGGCGGAGTTCATGGCCTTGACCACGTCCTCGGAGCGGGGCTGCACGTAGTAGAAGTTCACCGACTTACCGTAGTTGTCGTTGCCCTTCTTGTAGTCCTCCTTGAGCTGCAGCTCCACGCGCTGATCACCGTCGTAAATCTTCGCGCTCTTGACCTGGTGGTCGTTGAGCAGCTGAATACCCACGTTCGTGTCCACCTGACGCGAGGTCTGGGTGAAGAGGGAGCTCATGAAGAACGCCAGCATGACCACGGCGATTGCGCCCGGCCAGAACCAGGGGCCGTTGATGAGCTTCTTCAGAAAGCTATCCGTGCCCTTCTGCGGAGTATTGGGGGTTTGCGCCAATGCTTTGTCCTTACGTTGCGGCTGTAACCCGTTGGGGCTGCGGCATTTTCGTGCCGGAACACCCAACGATGCAACCTTAAATGTACCCTACCGCGGCCGGGGGCCAGGCACCCTTCTTCTCTATTTCACCTGCGGGCTAAAGGATGGAACCCTCCCTCAGCCATCCCGCGTGCGGGTACGGGAACGCCCCGCCCCCGCACAAACGGCGGGAGGCGGGGCGTGTATCGGCGTTTCGGGTGCCGACGATGAAGTTTAGGAGTACACGTGCGGGTGCAGGGTTGCGATGCAGTCCAGGTTGCGGTACTTCTCGGCGAAGTCCAGACCGTAACCGACCACGAACTCGGGCTCGATGTCCCAGCCAACGTACTTGACGTTGACGTCGGCCTTGACGACCTTGGGCTTGCGCAGCAGGGCGCAAATCTCAACGGTTGCGGCACCGCGAGAAATCAGGTTCTGCTGCAGCCAGGCCAGGGTCAGGCCGGAGTCGATGATGTCCTCAACGATCAGCACGTCGCGGCCGACCAGGTCGGTGTCCAGGTCCTTCAGGATGCGAACCACGCCGGAGGACTTGGTGCCGGAACCGTAGGAGGAGACAGCCATCCAGTCCATGGTGTAGTGGCCCTTCAGCGCGCGGGAGAGGTCAGCCATCACCATGATGGCGCCCTTCAGCACGCCCACGAGCAGCACGTCCTTGCCGGCGTAGTCTTCGTCGATGCGAGCCGCCAGCTCGGCGACCTTCGCATTGATCTCTTCCTTGGTGAAGAGTACGTTCTTGATATCGTCCTTCACGTCGATAGCCTGCACGATAATTCCTTCGTATATTTGGACGCTACTGCGCCTCCGGGAGGGCGCAGACCGCTCGCTGGCGGGCACCCCGCACCGGACAATGTGGATGGTGTTCGCTTTAAGTATGGCTTAAAACGGCGCCGCGGCGCACCTCACCAACCCCTCGCGCACCCGCGGGGAGCCCGATTCGAGGTATGCGCAATATCCGAATCCGCACGTGGGGGCACTATATGCGGGCCGGGCGGCAGGTTTGCGGCGACCGGCCCCGAAGCCCCGGTAGCGGAGCGGTGGCTACCCGCGGGTGGGCACGAGGACCAGCGCATCCACGCGTTCACCGGTCACCGGGTGCGCAACCTTGCGGCGGCGGTAGGCGCTCACGTGGCCGGGCATCTGAACGGGCCCAGCTACCGCATATTCGGCGGTGAAGGAGTCCAGCGCCTGCAGTCGCTCGAAGCCGGGGTTCTCTCCCCCGGCGGCCTTGCAGGCGGCGGCTAGCACGCGCAGGCGCAGCGCCGGGTGCAGCGCCGCCACCTGCGCACGGTCTAGCAGCACGGCATCCTCGCGCTCGATGCCGCGCACGGCGGTTCCGGCGGGTAGGAGCGCCTGCTCGTAGGCTACCTGTGCCTGCTCGTCGAGGTAGTCTGCATCGGGGCCGGCCACCGCGGCGGTACGGGCCAGGGAGCGGGCCACGTCCCCACCGAGGTGCTCCTCCAAGTAGGGCAGCACGCTGTGGCGGATGCGGGCACGCATGAGGGACTGGTCGGCGTTGGTCGGGTCGATCCAGGGGGTGAGGGTTTCGGCCTCGCAGATATCGAGCATGTCGGTGCGGCGCAGACCGAGGAAGGGGCGCAGGTAGGTGACGCCCCCTTCGACGCGCACGGGCGGCATACCGGCAAGGGAGCGGGTTCCGGAGCCGCGGCTCAGGCCGAGCAGCACGGTTTCCGCCTGGTCGTCAAGGGTGTGGCCGAGGAGCACGGCGCGGGCGCCGGTCGCCTCAACAACCTTCTTGAAGGCGGCGTAGCGGGCGGTGCGTGCCGCCATTTCGGGGCCCATGTTGCCGACGGGAACCTGTACCTTTTCGGTGATGACGGGGTGAAGCCCCAGGTCGGTGAGGGTCTGCGCGGTGCGTTCGGCAACCTCGGCGGAGTCTTCTTGCAGGCCGTGATCGACGATGACGGCGCCCACGCGCACGTCGCCGCGGCGGGCGAAGTGCGCGGCGATGGCGGCCAGCGCGAGGGAATCCGGGCCGCCGCTGCAGGCGACCAGGAGCAGGGGCAGGTCGGCGGCGTCCGGCTCGGGTGCGGTGCGGCTGGTGCGGGAGCGTCCGGTGGCTTTGATGCTTCCGGCGCCGAGGAGCTTTTCGAGGGCGGCGGCGAGGTGGCGGCGGGCAGTGCCGACGGCGGGGTGCAGGCGTCCTGCGCGTCCATTCTGCATGGTGGTTCCTTTATAGAAATTGCGAAGTGTCTATGTAGATAGATACTTCACGAGGAGAATTTAGAAATAACGAAGGCTCAAGAAGTCAGGAGCCTTAGGAGCGCGTATGAAGGTACTCTTCAAACTCGTCCTGGCGGCGTTCCAACTCTTTCTGCATGGCCTTAAACGGTGAGGCATTCGAGTTGAAAACATATCCCGGGGCGGCTCGGTCTGTGGGCCAGCGAACTGCTCGAGCCGCTTTGAGAGCACGAGTTAGAGCGTCTTTCTGCACCTTAGGCGGAAGACCGATAGTCTCTGCGAGGGCAAGCCAATCGTCAACAGTAATCTTCCAATCTTCGGGCGGCGAACCGTCACCGGGATTCGAATTATCTTTTCCATTGACGCTAAGCGCCATAGATAGAGATTTAATGTGCACGAGCGAACAGGGGATGTCGTAGATAGGAGCTACTTCCCATCCACGGCGTCCCTTGAGGAGCGAGATATTTTTTGCGTGCAGGTCCCCATTGCCGGTCAGCCAAGCGTAGAGAAAATGCATGTAAAGATTCCTGCGGGCAATAGCAGGGGAAGCAGCAAGCTTCACCATTGCTTGAATGACACCCTCTATTGTCACAGCAGGATTATCTTCCGTGTATTTCTCACCCGAAGGAACACCCAAAATCTGTGTGCCATCCTCCATAGCGATGCGTCCCCCGGAGGGTGTTCTGTCGAATCGAGAAACCATCAAACCTGATACGCCGTCTCGATCATAGACAAGCTCATGCTGAGCTACAGGAATCCCCATGAGTGCGGCCGCCGTGAGATGCGCAGCTTCGTTTTCCACGAGCCCGGGCATGCGTTGCGGGCTGATTTTCAGAAGCGCATCGTAGCCAGCGCCCTTCCAATGCACGGGCAGGGTTTTCATGACGGCACTCAGCTTTTCTTGAACGCCAGGCAATCCTCGACGGTCAACCGTGCCCATAAGTTCTGCAAAGGAAACAACCTCAGGGGTGTTCACCAATGCGGCAGGAGCGGTGTACAGTTCCCGTCCGTGCTCAATAATTTGTACGTCACCTGGAACGTCAGAACCAATGACCAGCAATAAGCCCAGAGTGTTGTTTTTACTGATTTTCTTCTCGGAACTAACGACGTCGAGCCTATATCCTTCGGGCAGAAGATTCTGAAAGAAAGGAGGAATTGATTCTGCAGTATATTCCGTGCCCAAAGGCAGGCTCGTAGCAACCGCCGGACCATCATATTCTGCTCGGTAGGTGAAATGAATCAGCCCGTTGGCGTCTCGCCTCAAATATGCGGCGAGAACACCATCTTTATAGACATCTGCCATAAGTTCATCTGTCATGGCTTTTCTCCAGGTTCTGTTTTCTATCGCAGTGTGCGGGAGGGGTTAGGTGAGGGGGTTGGTGATGGCCAGCTCGATGCCGAGCTCTTGGGCGACTTTGAGGACCGCACCAATTGACGGGCCGGGTAGCCCACGCTCAATATCGCGGATTGTTTTATCGCTGAGCCCGACCATCCACGCCAACTCCATTTGGGTGATTTTTTCGTACTTGCGGACGGCACGAACCTGCGCACCAAATTCTTGTGCGAACCCCGTTGCGTCGAATGTCATAGGGGTTTCCTCCTCACCACTGCAGAACCTCAGATTATACGAACTATTCTTCGTAATATGCCCATATTAGCACTCTTGGAGGTGCTCTGAGGCTATTTTCCGAAGAATAGTTCGGTTACATATGCCCTTCCGACACCCCCAAACACAGCCAAGGAACACAGTAAAAGGGGCGTGCCCACCGCCTCCAGCACGCACGAAAACTCGCACGAACCAGACGCTGGGAACACGCCCCTTCCAAAAACCTAATGCGCCTAACGACGCGGCAGCTTAGTGACCCTCAGCTGCGAAACGGTCGATAGCCTCCTGGACCATCTTCTCGGCAGCATCCAGGTCTTCCCAGCCCTCGCCCTTAACCCACTTGCCGGGCTCCAGGTCCTTGTAACGCTCGAAGAAGTGCTGGATCTCAGCCTTCAGCTGCTCGGGAACATCAGCCAGGGACTTGATGTGGTCGTAGCGCTTGTCGGTGGGAACGCACAGAACCTTAGCGTCGCCGCCGGCCTCGTCGGTCATGTTGAACACTGCAACGGGGCGAGCCTCAACCAGCACGCCGGGAACCACGTCAACATCCAGAATCAGCATGGCGTCCAGCGGGTCGCCGTCCTCACCCAGGGTGTTCTCGAAGTAACCGTAAGCGGTGGGGTACTGCATGGAGGTGAACAGCACGCGATCCAGGCGCAGGCGGCCGGTCTCGTGGTCCACTTCGTACTTCACGCGGGAGCCGCGGGGGATTTCAATAGTGACGTCGAGTTCCATCGGAACCTTCTTTCTCGTGAGTTAAGGTCACTTTCGCGGCGACATCGGCGCACGGGTGCGAAAGCTAGGTGTTGAACTCACCCATTGTAACCCGTTCGCACGTGCCGAAACCGCGTATTACGGGGGCAAAACGGGGCGGCGTAGGTAACGCCCCAATTCGATACCCGGCGCGCCCTGCCGCTATGCTCGAAGGATGCCCTCCTTCAATCCTCACGCACAGACCCCCGGCCGCCCTCACGCCGGCCGAACCCTCACCCGCCGCGCCGCCCTCACCCTCGGCGGCATGTTCCTGCTGACCGCCTGCGGGTCGGCGGCCGTGGAGCAGAAGCGTCCCGAGGGTTCTACAAGCCCCTCGGGAAGCGCATCCGGCACCGCCAGCGAGCCGGCTACCGCCTCCGCAAGCGCCACCCCGAGCCTCGCACCCGCACTGAACGCAGAGGATGCCGAGCGCCTGCGCGCCAGCCTCGACAAGCTATTTGCCGACGGCACCTACCCGCAGTACAGCATCCTCGTGACCGGCCTGGACGGCGGCCTCACCGGTACGGGCGCGACCACCGCGCCGGGCGACCTCTACGCCGCCAACGCCGACACCGCGCGCGTGCCCGCCTCCACCGTCAAGATTCTGACCTTCTTCACCCTGAGCCGTCACGCCAACCTGCAGGCCCGCCTGACCACCCGCGCGGTGCGCCAGGGCGATGCGCTGTACCTCGTGGCCGGAGGCGACTCGCTGCTGGGTGCGGGGGCCTCCGACCCGAAGCAGGTCGTGGGGCGGGCCGGCCTGGCCACCCTTGCCGAGCAGACGGTCAAGGCCGTTGCCGCGGGCGATAAGCCGACCAGCGCCATGCCCGTCTACCTGGACACCGCGCTCTTCACCGGCCCGAGCGTCAACCCCGGCTGGGAGGAGGGCGACGTGTCCAGCGGGCAGATTACCCCCATCCACCCGATTGCGCTCGAATCGCACACGGTGCCGGGCAAGTCGACCGCAAGCAACCCGGTACGCCCGGAGGACGCCGCCGTGGCCGCCCAGCAGGCGTTCGTGGATGCGCTCAACACAGCCGGCAAGGAGTCGGGCCTGAGCTTCACCCTGGCCGAGCGCGCGACCGCGCCCACCGGGGCGACCGAGGTGGGGTCGGTGGAGTCGGCCACCCTGTTCGCGCAGGCGCAGCACATGATGCTCGAATCCGATAACGCCCTGGCCGAGGTTCTGGGACGCTACGCCGCCATCGCCGCGGGCAGGGAGGGTAGCGCCGAGGCCGCCCAGCAGACCGTGCGCCAGACGCTCGTGGATGCCGGCGTGACCGTGGAAAACCTGGTGCAGGCCGACGTGTGCGGCATGTCGTTGACCGACCGCGTGACCCCCCGAACCCTCGTGCAGGTTGTGGCTCTGCTGAATGCTGATGAGCATGCGGAGCAGCTGATGAGCACGTTCCCGGTCGCGGGCGACAGCGGAACCCTGGCCGATCGTTTTACGGCGGCGAATTCGGTGCACGCGCGCGGCTTTGTGCGCGCCAAGACGGGCACCCTCTACACGGTGTCCTCGCTGTGCGGCGTGGCGACCCGCCCGGACGGCACGCGCCTGATCTTTGCAATTATTCTGAACGACCTGGGCGGGGCGGAGGCCCTGCCCGCGGCAAAGGAGCACGTGGACGCTGCGGCCGCCGCGATTGCGGACCGTTCGAGCGCGCCGAGTGCGTCTGCCGATGCTTCTGCGGGGGCCTCTGCGACGACTTCAACCCCCGCGCCTGCGACGGCTTCGGCACCCACCTCTGAAGGGGCGAGCGCCCCGGCTTCTGAGGCACCCGCGGCGGGTGCTGCCTCCTAGCGGGTGCGTCTAAACGACCCCGAAATCCCCCTAAATCATCCCGTGTAGGTTGATTTTTTGTAGTGTTTCACGTGAAACCCGAAAATCAACCTCTCAGGGCGAGGGGCCGACTCGGGATGCTCATAACCCTCCAACAGGGGTTCGCGCCCGCTCACCCGGCAAGGTTTCACACCCGCCTTGTTTCTCTCTTCTCCAGCAGAAAAGTCACCATGGACCTTACCTTCACCCTCGCTGATCTGACCGCAACCTCCGCCTGCGAGCTGCGGCTCTACGCCGAGCTTCAGGAACGTGCACAGAAGCAGACTGCGCGCCCGGCCCCCGAGAAGTCCGAGCGCGCCCGTGAGGCATACCGCGAGTGCCTGCGAGTACTGACCGAGGGCGGAATGGTCGGCAGTGGGGTGGTCACCGGTGAGCATGCGGGCGGTAAGGCGCGCCCGGTGCCCCTGGCGGCAACCTCCGCGGCGGGGCTGACCTACACGGTGGAGCTCGACCGCCTGGAGTACGCAGTCACGAACGGCGCACCCGCGGACAGCACCGCCGAGGGCAATACCGCACGAATTATCTGCACCCCGCACCTGGGTGAGGCGGCGCATCGGGCGTTGCTGCGCGGTGCCCTGGCGGCGCACCTGCTGGCCGCCGGGGTCGCCAAGAGCGCCGAGAACGCGGTGCGCCTCGACCTGGAGCACGGCATGGATGAGTACGGCGCGAATGAGTACAGCGCGGGGTCCGAATCGGAGTCCGCTGAACATACTGGGCCCACCGAGCACCACTCCCTCGTTCCTCAACCTCACCGGGTTGATTCGGTGCGTATTCTGCCGCTGATTCGCCTGCAGGAGCAGCGACTCCTCCTGCTCACCCAGGCGCTGAACGAGGGCACGGAACCGGCGGAACTTGCCGAGCGCATCCCGCATTTTCTGACCTGCGACGAGTGCCCGGCGTGCCTGAACGCGGCGGCTTCCCTGGCTCTTGCGACCGACGCCCCGGAGCTCGTCACCGAAGACGCCGTTGAAGACACTGCCGAAGATACCGCCGAGAATCCCGAAACTGAGGAGTACCCGGTCATGTACCAGGTGCCCGCCGCGGTGGAGAACGACAGCGAACAGTACCGCCTGCAGTGCCTGCTGGATGCCCAGCTCGCCTCCCTCGAAGAGCACGCGGCGGAGCACGGCTGGGGTGCCGGTGAGCTTGAGGCGGCGATGCTGCTATCCATGACGAACTATCACCGCCGCGAGCGTGCCCCGTTCTGGCGTGAGCACATTCGCCGCCTGGAGGACGGCCCGACGGCATGGGTGGCGAGCCGCGATTACGCGTACCTTGATCGGGTGCAGGTGCTTTCGGCGGAGCATGCGCATGCTCTTCTGAGCACCCCCGCCGAGGAGGAGGCGTTCGCCGCCGCCATGAAGGAGCCCACCGAGGTGCCGGACGCCCCCGGCTGGTATCGTGTGCGCGGCGCGCAGGTACGCCTGTTGCGCGCGCGAATTGAGGCCGACCCGAGCCTGGTGATTGCACCCTCTGACCGTGCGGTGTTTTGTGCGTATGAGGCGGGGTTGAGCCCGCAGATTGCGCTGGACCGTATGGAGTCGCAGCTGAATTATTTCCGTGCGTCGAATCCGGGTGAGCGTGTGCCCGCTGAGTTGGCGGCGACGGGTTTCTTTGGCATGCGTGTGCTGGCGGTGGCGCAGGGCGGTTTCGGTGCCGAGCCCGAAGGCTCCGAAGAGCCGGCCGGCGAGTTCCTGGAGGTGCTTCTGCAGGAGCGCATCCGCGTGAAGGATGAGCCGCACGGTGCCCTGCCTTCGGGTATTGGTCCGGGCGATCCGGTGTCTACGGCGACGATTGAGGCGGCCCTGCAGGCCGATGTGCACGGGCTGCTGTTCGACGGCGCTCTCATGCCCAGCGACCCCGTGCCCGGCGAGGATTCCGAGCCCTCCGATGCTCCCTCCTCGTCCCGCACCCTGCCGAGCGTGGTCGAGGCGGCGGCTTCGCTGACGGGGGTGAAGAGCGCCTCCGCGGATTTGCTGTTCCGCCGCGCACCGCGCCTGAAGAAGGGCGCCTCGAACGCCAAAAATACAGAAAATCTACCTCGTAAGGTTGATTTTCCGGGTTCTGCCCTACCCACGGTGGATGCCGTGCACGCGGCGGTTCGCGCCCTCGACCGCTCCTATGTGGCGGTTCAGGGCCCTCCGGGTGCGGGTAAGACCTTCCTCGCCTCGCACGTGATTGCGCGCCTCGTGGCGGAGGGCGCGAAGGTGGGCGTGGTGGCTCAGTCGCACGCGGTGATTGAGAATCTCATGTCGGCGTGCTGCGCCCGCGGGGGTTTTGATGCCTCCCGCGCGGTGCGTCTGCGCGGTAAGTCGGTGACTCCGGACGCCCCGTGGTCTGAGGTGTCTGATTCTGAGCTGGTGGAGCTGATTTCTGGTGTGGGCGGCCTGCTGTTTGGCGGCACGGTGTGGGATTACGTGAGTGAGCGTCGCGTGCCTGTCGGGTCGCTGGATGTTCTGGTGGTTGATGAGGCGGGCCAGTTCTCTCTGACGAATACGGTGGCGGCGGCTCGTGCGGCGCGTTCGGTGCTGCTGTTGGGTGATCCGCAGCAGTTGCCGCAGGTGTCGACGGGTGTGCACCCGTACCCGGTGGATGTTTCGGCACTGGGCTGGTTGTCTGATGGGGCGGCGGCGCTGGACCCTCGTTTTGGCTATTTCTTGGGCGAGTCGTGGCGCATGGATTCGGCGTTGTGCGAGCGGGTTTCGTGGCTGTCGTATGATGGCGCGTTGGCGAGCGCGGCGGCTACGGCTGGTCGCGTCTTGCGGGGTGTTGCGCCGGGTGTGGTGTCGTATCCGGTGGAGCATGCGGGTTGTTCGGTGCGTTCTGTGCAGGAGGCGCAGGCGGTGGTGGATTGCGTGCGCGAGTTGTTGGGTCGTGAGTGGGTTCCGGCGGCTGGTGCTGAGCCGCGCCCGTTGGCGGCGGAGGATTGCATTGTGGTGGCGGCGTATAACGCGCAGGTTGATTGTGTGCGTGAGGCGCTGGTTGCTGCTGGTTTGGCGGATTCTTCGGGTGCTGGCGTGCGTGTGGGCACGGTGGATAAGTTCCAGGGTCAGGAGGCTGCGGTGGTGTTGGTGTCGTTGGCGTCGTCGCGGGTTGATTCTGGGCGCGGTGCCGGGTTTGTGCTGTCGCCGAATCGTTTGAATGTGGCGGTGTCGCGCGGTCAGTGGCAGGCGGTGTTGGTGCATTCGCCGTGGGTGGCGCGTTCGGTGCCGCAGGATGTTGAGGAGGTGCTGGCTCTGTCGGGCTTCGCGGGCCTGGTGGAGTAGCGCCTAGTGCGGCCCTTATTCTGCGCTCTTCTACACTCCCCCGCCCGCTGCGTTGCGGGCGTCTTTGGTGTGTCCGCAATCGGGTTTAGCTGAGGTTCAGCCGAGGTTGTTGGGTGGAAGCACCAAGAATGAATTATAGTCAAACTAACTCTAATGTCAATACTCAAAATAAGGGAAGTTTTTCAACCAGTGTTCATGTATATGATTAACGTCTCTTATAGAATCTAAAGTATCGCGCGACACACTTCTTGTGCGGGGGTGGCTCCCGATGAGCCGCCCAGTGCATCCTCAACCACCCCGTGATGACCGGCGGGCACAAGCGAAAACAGACGAATACAGGCAGGCACAGCCGGCTGTCGGGGTATTCACTCATACGATTGCGCGCTACGAATTGCGCACAATGAACTACGCACGACGGATTGCACGCCGCGCGACACCCAACCCCATCGTGGAGGTCCCCCATGAGTGTCAACACCGAGTTACTCAAGAATAGAGATTTTCGAAATACCCTTTTCGCCATTGGAGCCAACCAGCTCTCAGACTCGATGAGCTATATCACCACGCCCATCATTATTTTGGCGCTGACCGGCTCCCCCGAAGCTGCGAGTATCACCCTCTTCGTCGCGGGTGTTCTCGCCACCTGCGCCGGGGCGATATCCGGAACATGGGTTGATAGAATCGGCCCCTCGAAGTGCCTGGCGCTGTCCTGTATCGGCCAGTCGCTGTCCTGGGTTGCGATTCTTCTCTACCTCGTTTTCAATGTCACCAATATTTACGTTTTGGTGATCACGATTTCTCTCGCCGCCATCATTTCAACCTTCGACTACCCGAGCGAGCAGTCCATCATCACCCGCGTAGTCCCCAAGGAACACCTGGGGTACGCCTCCGGCATGGGTGAGACGCGCGAATCCACCGCTAACCTGCTGGGCGGCCCGGTCGCCGGCATCATTATCGGTTTCTCGACCGTGCTCATGACCGCAGTTCATGCGGTCGTCAACCTGCTGGCGTTCATCGTCGCACCCAAGAGCTACGGCGCTAGTCGGCAGCCCGCGGAAGAGGAGGAGAACGAGAAAACCAGCTTCTGGCAGGACTCAAAAGCCGGTTTTGAGTACATCCTGAAGAACAAGGTGCTGGTGTCCATCGCGTTCGTTTCAACGCTTGCGAACTTTGGAACGGTCGGTATTCCGCTCACCTTCATCTACTACTACACCCTGGAGGGCGCACACCCGCTCTTCATTGGCATCTTTGCGAGCGCCTTCGGCGTGGGCGTGCTGCTCGGTTCGTTCCTGGTCGGCCCGCTGACCGAGAAGTTTGCGCTCGGCCCGCTCGGTATCACCTCCCTGGCCATCATGTCGGCGTGCTACCTGTTGCTGCCGGTGGTTCATTCGATGCTGTGGGCGGTGTGCCTGCTGATTGTGCTGGCGGGTATTGTGCTCCCCTCCTTCAATTCGAGCATCATTGCGTACATTAACGCATCCACCCCGGAGCACATGATCGGTCGAGTGCACTCGGTGCAGGGCATCCCGAACATGGCGCTGACCCCGCTGGCTGTTCTGCTGGCAGGGTTCCTCATTGTTGATTGGGGTATTACGTACACGGCACTGTTCTACGCGGTGTTCATTTTCCTGTCGCTGGTGGTGATGGTGTTCCAGAAGCCACTGCGTCAGCTGCCTCATATCTCGCAGGTAACGAACGCACAGTAGTTCCGTGGTAGCGCCGTCTATCAACTCCACTCAACGCCCCCGAAAGCGAATAATTCAACGTGCACTTGCATGAAAATTATTTTCTTTTCGGGGGTGTTCTACATCCTTTCAATGATTTTTACATGCGGTGTAACGTTTCAATAATTACCCTTATCAATGCGTATTTTAGGGGTTTTGAGTGTTGCCGGTATTACGCCGAACCTTACGCTGGGCGTTGAAGGTTTTACGGCATAATAAGAGGGTGTTCGTTCTTACTTTCATCCAACGTTCCGCACAGCACTCACTCACTGCACTGTCGGACGAACTCGCCAAACTCAACCCGCGTGTTGCCTTCGCCCAGACCTACCCTGACGAGATTCAGGGTGCCTTCGACCGGGCCAGCGATGCACTGCACGCGGCACTGATGGCCGCCCGCGATAACGGCTTCTGGGTGGGCATCGGAATCGGCGAGCTCAACATCCCCCGCTTCGCCGGGGCGCTCGGCGCCGTCAGCACCACCGACTGCACCGGTGACGCCCTCGAATTCTCGCGCCTGGCCATCGAGGAGGCGCAGGGAGGCGCCCCCGTCCGCTGCATCAGCATCAGCGCGGACAACCACCACCTCGCCGAGCTGGCCACCGGTTCCGCACGCCTGCTCTACCGCGTCTGCGCCGACCGCACCGACGCCGAGTGGCGCGTCGTGAACCTGCTCGTACCCGGTGTGCGCGGCCAGCAGAAGGCCGCCGCAACCGCCCTGGGAATCACCACCCAGGCGGTCAGCCGCACCCTCGTCCGTTCCCTCTGGCACGAAGAGCAGGCCGCCCGCGGCGCGCTCATCGAACTGATGACCCGCATCGAGCGCACGCACCGCCGCGCCGCCTAAGCCTCGGTAAGCCCCGGGACGCCGGCCCGCCCGAACACGCGGTGCCGGCGCATCCCGCGCATCCCGTCTCGCCATGATGGTTCACGGCCGGGCGGGATTTTGTATTTTCGGGCTATTCTTCAGACCCGGCGGACCGCCCCGGCAGGCAAAACCGCAGAAAAGGTAAACTTATCTTTATGCCTCTTTCAGAACTTTCCGTCAGCACCCAGAACTACCTCAAGGAAATCTGGCGCCTCGAAGAATGGACCAAAACCCCTGCCACCGCATCCGCCCTGGCAGAACGCATGGGCCTGCGCATTTCTTCGGTATCTGACGGCCTCAAGCGCCTCGCCGCCGCCGACCTGATCGAGCATCAGCCCTACGGCGCCATCGAGCTCACCGAGATTGGGCGCGCCTACGCCCTGGCCATGATTCGCCGCCACCGCCTCATCGAAACCTTCCTCGTTGAGACGCTCGGCTACACCTGGGACCGCGTGCACGACGAGGCGGAAGTTCTCGAACACGCGGTATCCGACTTCATGGTGGACCGCATCGACACCCTGCTGGGGCACCCGACCCGCGATCCGCACGGCGACCCGATTCCGGACTCTTCGGGGCATATTAGTTTTCCGCAGACCGTGCCGCTGAGCCAGTGCGAACCGGGCGAGACGGTCATGCTCGAACGCATCAATGACGAGGACCCGCGCTTGCTGCGCTACCTGCACGGCCACGGCTTCGTGCCCGGCGCGCGCCTCAAGGTGGAGGAGGGCGCCCCCTTCTCCGAGGCGGTGAACGTGAGCGTGGTGGGTGCCGGTTCCGGCAACCTGCACGAGACGGACGAGAGCGGCGCGGTGGTCTCCGGGAGCACGATTATTCCGCTCGGTGCGGAGGCGACCGCCTCCCTCTTCGTATCGCGCCCCGCGCGCTAACCCCGGGCTTCGCGGCCCCTCCCGGGCGGTGCGGGCACCACTCACCAGCATACCTTCGCAGATAGTAAACAGCGGGCGGGGACACTCGAGAAGTGTCCCCGCCCGCTGTTGTGCCGGCCGCTAGGCTTCGGCGACCTGTCGACGAGCCCGCAGGCGCGCCACCAGGCCGTAGCGCGGGGCCAACGCGTAGGCAATCGCGAAGAGCAGCCCCTGCGTGACCACCACGGCACCGCCCGGCGAGACGTCCAGGTAGTAGCTGGCGTACAGGCCGGTCAGCGTTCCCGCGAGCGAAACCCCCACGCTCACGCCGAGCATGGGCACGAAGCGGTCGGTGAGCAGGCGCGCCGTGGAGCCGGGGATAACCAGCATCGCCACGACCAGCACCACGCCCACGATCTGCAGGGCCACCACGGAGGTGAGCGCCAGCATCACGAGCAGTAGCGCGCCGAGCAGGCGCGGACGCAGGCCAACGGCGCGCGCAAACCCCGGGTCGAAGGCGTACAGCACGAAGTCGCGGCGCTTAATGAGCAGCATGGCCGCCACGAGGACCGCCAGGATGGCGACCTGCGTGACGTCTGCCCAGGACACGCCCAGCACGTTGCCGAAGAGGATGTGGTTCAGGTCGGTATTGGACGGCGTGACCGAAATCAGCACCAGGCCCAGCGCGAAGAGGGTTGTGAACACGATGCCGATGGCGGCGTCCTCGCGCACGCGGCCGCTGTGTTGCACCCCGCCGATGAGGGCCACCGCCACGAGGGCGGCAACCACCGCGCCGACGGCGAAGGGCGCGCCGAAAATGTAGGCGAGCACCACGCCGGGCAGCACCGCGTGGGAGATGGCGTCCCCTATGAGCGACCAGCCGAGCAACACGAGCCAGCAGGAGAGCAGGGCGCAGACGGCGGCGGCGATAACGGTGACGACCACGGCTCGGAGCATGAAGGGCAGGGTGAGCGGTTCCACCAGAAAATCCAGAATGTTCATTCTTAGTTCTTCCCTTCCGCAGAGCTGTTCGTAGTAGTGCCGGAGGTAGCAGCACCGGGGGCAGCGGTAGCGACCGACGCGCCGGCGTCCACTTCCATGCCGAAGGCACGCACCAGGTTCTCGGGGGCGAGCACCTTCTCGGGGGTATCGTGCATCAGAATATCGCCGCGTAGCAGTAGCGCCTCGTCGGCGAACTGGCGCAGGCTCGCTAAGTCGTGCGTGGAAACCAGCACGGTCGCACCCTCATCACGCAGCTGTTCGATGACCTGAATGAGCATCGCCTCGCTGCGCTTGTCCACGCCGGCGAAAGGCTCATCCAGCAGCAGCAGCTGGGCGCCCTGGGCGATAGCGCGTGCCACGAAGGCGCGCTTACGCTGACCACCCGAGAGCGCCCCAATCTGACGGTCGGCAAGGTCGGTCAGTTCCACGCGGGCGAGCGCCTCATCCACGGCGGCACGGTCCGCGGCGCGCAGGCGACGGGTGATGCCGAGATTGCGGTAACGGCCCATGCTGACGACCTCGCGCACCGAGATGGGGAAGGTCCAGTCAATCTCCTCGCTCTGCGGAACGTAGCTGACGATTCCGGCACGGTGGCGGTGGGCGCGCTTGCCGCCGACGGCCTGCCCGTCCAGGGTGATGGTGCCGGCGTGCGCGGGCACAACCCCCATGATGGCTTTGAAGAGGGTGGACTTGCCGGAGCCGTTCATGCCGATCAGGCCGCAGATACGCCCGGTGTCCAGGGTGAAGGATGCGCCGGTGAGGGCGCGGACTGGCCCGTAGTTCACGTGCACATTTTCGCAGCTGAGAAGAGTGCTCATTCCTTGTGTTCTTTCTGGTGGTCACCGTATGCGTGGGGCGGGTGTTAACGGCGTGGGAGGAGCGGAACCAAGAAGGCGACCGCCCCTCCTATCCTATCGGGGGTTTGGGGGTTACCCGGGGTTTTCGATACCGGGTTTGGCCCGGGTTTATTCGGGGTTTAGGAGTTGCCCTTGAGGCCCGCAACGATGGTACGTGCGTCGTAGCGGATCATGTCCAGGTAGGTGGGTACGGGGCCGTTCGAGTCCGAGAGGGAGTCCACGTAGAGCACGCCGCCGAATCGGGCGCCGGTCGCGTCGGCCACCTGGCGCATCGGGTTGTCAGAGACGGTGGATTCACAGAACACGGCAGGAACGTGGTTCTCGCGCACGTAGTCGATGGTGGAGGAAATCTGCGAGGGAGTGGCCTGCTGCTCGGAGTTGACCGCCCAAATGTACTTCTCGTTCAGCCCAGCGTCGGAGGTCAGGTAGGAGAAGGCACCCTCGCAGGTGACGAGCGCGCGCTGGTTTTCGGGCAGGGTGGAAATCTCGCTGACGAGCTCGTCCCGCACCTGCTGCAGCTGCTTCTTGTAGGCTTCGCCGCGGGTCTTGTAGTCGGCGGCGTGCTCCGGGTCGAGGGCGCTAAACTCGCGGACCATGACGTCCACGTACTTCTGCACGTTGCTGGGGCTCATCCAGGCGTGGGGGTTGGGCTTGCCCGCGTAGGCGTCCTCGGTAATGGAGATGGGCGTGACCCCCTCGGAGACGGTCACGTGCTTAGCGTGGGATTCTTCAACGAACTTGGCGAACCAGGATTCGAGGTTCAGGCCGTTGTCGAGCACCAGGTCGGCAGCGTGCGCCTTCTTCACGTCGGAGGGGGTGGGCTCGTACTCGTGAATCTCTGCGCCGGGCTTGGTGAGGGATTCGACGTTCAGGTCGTCGCCTGCCACGTTGCGGGCGATGTCTGCGAGCACGGTGAAGGTGGTGAGCACGGTCTTCTTGCCGCTGCTGCTCTTAGCGCCGTCGGTGGTGCTGGCGGTGCTACCGCAACCGGTGAGTACGAGTAGCAGGGTGAGTGCGAGGGCGGCGCAGAGCGCCTGGATGAGGCGGCGTGCGTTGCTGCCTGCGGGGGTGAGAGCGTTCATGAGGCATCCTTCGTTGAAAGTCACGGGTTTGAGTATGTGGTTGATGCGTTGGGATTTGCCGCGCCGGGACGATAGGGACACGGTGTGTCTGCGCAGGCATCATGATGCGCTTTTGCCTGTCTTCCCGGGCGGAATTTAACAATAGTTCGGATAGACGAACTTTTCAACTAAGCCACACGGAAACTTTGGGGGAGGACCGCGCCCCGAGACGCAAAACCGCGGGAGGCGGGGGAACGCATCCCCCGCCTCCCGCGGTAAATATCCCGGGTTGAGCACCCGTCAAAGCTATATACTCGGCCTAGTCGGCAATCTCCACGACCACCGGCGTATGGTCGCTCGCGCCCTCACCGGCGCGTTCCACCCTATCGATCCAGGCACGTTCCACGCGTGCGGCGAGCGCGGGCGAGAACAGCTGGAAGTCAATGCGCATGCCCTCATCCTTGGTGAAGCGGCCCGCCTGGTAGTCCCAGTAGGTGTACTCGCCCGGGGTGTGCGGGCGCACTACGTCCACCATGCCCTCTTCGAGTAGGGCGACGAAGGCTCGGCGCTCGGGCTCGGAGACGTGGGTCAGCTCGTTATCACGGAAGTAGTCGATGTCCCACACGTCGGTATCTTCGGGGGCGACGTTCCAGTCGCCAACCAGGGCGAGCTGCGACTGCGGGTTGGCGGCCAGCTCGTTGTGCACGTTCTGGCGCAGCGCCTCCATCCAGCGAAGCTTGTAATCCATGTGCGGGTCGGTCAGGCCGCGGCCGTTGGGCACGTACAGGCTCCAGACGCGCACGCCGCCGCAGGTCGCGCCAATCGCGCGGGCTTCGAGGACTTCGGGCTCGCCGGGCTTGCCGAAGTGCGGCTGGTTATCGAAGCCGCGCTGCACGTCTTCGAGGCCAACTCGGGAGGCGATTGCCACGCCGTTCCACTGATTCAGGCCAAAGTGCGCAACCTCGTAGCCCATGAATTCGAAGAGGTCGAAGGGGAAGGTTTCGTCCTTGGTTTTGGTTTCTTGCAGGGCGAGCACGTCGACCTCGCGCTCGTCGAGCCAGTCTTCGACGCGGTTTTCGCGGGCGCGGATTGAGTTGATGTTCCAGGTGGCAATCTTCATGCCTTCTAGCTTAGCGGGTGCGGGGAGCTCACCTCACGGGCGGGCGTATCGGAGGCATGCCGGTACACCACCGCCCGCCTGCGCAACCCGGTGGGTCGCACCGGCGGGCGGTGAATATATGCACTAGTCAGCGCTGATTTTAGCCAACGTCAGCCCTAGTTACCGGCGGGCGTTCCGACGACCTTCAGGCCGGCCTTCTCGTAGGCCCGAAGCATGTAGAGCGCATCCGAGAAGTACAGCGGATCGCCGGGCTTTACCTTATCCGTCACGCCGTCGCCGTCACGATCGGCCGCCGGGTACTCGCCCAGAGTGCGGGTGAGCCAGCGGCTCTCGGTGGCGAAACGGCTCTTCCGTGCGGCCGCGTCTTCCTTGCGCTGCGCATCGCGCTCAGCCAGCTTCGGGCGGCGAATGGTCGCAGCCCCCTCGGGGCTACCCGCCGCACGGTACAGGAACGCGGAGAGGGTGTAGCGGCTGGCGCGGTCGTCGGGGTGGAAGAGGCCGTCGTCCCAGCCAGCGGTGATGCCCGCATCCGCGGCCCAGATGATGGCGGCGTAGTCCGGGTCGCTGGCGGGCACGTCAGCGTAGGGAGAGACGGCCGGAAGGTCCTTCACAGCGGGCGAGCCGGCCATGCGGTAGAGCAGGCGCACCAGCTCGGCGCGGGTGACGGTCGCATCGTGGCGACGACGAGCGACATACTCGCCCTCGTCGAGGTAGCCGCGGCAGACGGCCCACACGCCGGATGTGGGGGTGGCATCGCCCACAAGGCGTTCAACGCAGGTGTTGTACTCGGTGTCAGCGTTGTTTCGGGGCGGTTGAACGGCGGCCACCGCGGTCTGGGGGTGGGGCACCACTGCGGATGCGCCCACCGGCAAGGCACCCAGGGCGAGGGCGACGGTCAGGGTGAGCACGCGACGCAGGGGTCGTG
This sequence comes from Rothia mucilaginosa, assembly GCF_001061665.1. Taxonomy (GTDB): domain Bacteria; phylum Actinomycetota; class Actinomycetes; order Actinomycetales; family Micrococcaceae; genus Rothia; species Rothia mucilaginosa_A. The sequence continues at coordinate 37,111 of NZ_JVSP01000010.1, forward strand.
CGGGTGCAAGGGAGCGTGAGAAAGCCGAAAGCATGGTGCGGTCCTCGTACATTGTGGTTGGAAACCGGCCGGAAGGAACCGGTTGGGTCGGTGCAACACCGAAGGAAGGCACCGGGCCGCCCGCGGCGCGCGAGCGGTTCCGGGCAGGCGACAGCATTAAACCTTCCCTTTTAATAAAGTTAAAGTACATCTCGATAATTTATTCAAGATGAAATTGAATTCTTGGTGAGTGGTCGCCCCGACGCGCAACCTCTTAGCGCGCGGCTCCCCCGCCCGGGCCCTAGCCGCGCATGACGTTATACGCCTCCACGCGAAGCTGAGCGGGCGTGGAGGTGGTGTGGCGCAGGTCCTCCACCTCAATCACCACGTTCGCGCCCATTTCACCGGTTACGTAGACGCGGCGACCCAGCATATTGCCGTCGCCGATCCGCTCGTCCTGCGCAACGCCGTCGGTAATGCGCAGGTCGTAAATCTTGTTTTCGATGTAGTAGCCGTACAGCGAGGCGGCCTGCTCGGGCGGGTTATAGGAGACGGGAGCGACCATGCGGGTACCGCGGGCATTGCGGCTGATGTACCAGTTGGCCGCCTCGTCGGCGCGGGCGGCACCGCTGACGGTTCCGGCCCAGCTGGACGCCTCACCCGCGCAGCCGATGAAAACGTTATTGGCCCACTCAACGAGCCAGCCGTGGCCCGCGTTGGAGCGGGCGGTGCAGCCAATGAACATATTGCGCTCACCCTGCACAATCCAGCCCGCACCGGCGTTGCGGGTGCCGGGTTCGTAGAGGGCGCTCTTGCCGAGGGTGCGGTGGTTGCTATTGCTGGAGCAGTTCTCGAACTTGGACTGGGCCGCGTACACCTCGATACCGGCGTAGGAGCCGCCGCTGAGGTTGGCTTCGGCCACGTCAACGCCGCGTAGCTTGTTGTCGGCCGCGCCGGAGTTCAGGCCTTCGGTACCGCGGCGGCGGTGGCCGACGGGCTTGCCGAGCAGCAGGCCCTGGTTGAGGGTGCGGCGCACGGTCACGTCGTCGATTTTCATGCCCTGGTCGTCCAGGCCGAGCACGGCCACGCCAATGGCGGTATCCCAGACCTCCACGCCGGCGATGACGGGCACGACGTCCGGCTCGTTGAGCTGGTCACCCGTAAAGTGCGTGTGCATAATGACCCCGGCAACGTGGTCAAGCGGGGTGGTGTGCGCATCCAGCGGGTAGCTATCGATGGGGGTGTTAGCAGCGTTGGTGCGGATGTGCAGATTGCGCACGCCCATGCGCATGGGCTTGTTCGCGTTGTAGGCACCGTAGACGGGGGTCGTGTAGCTACCCACGTGGAACACACCGGTGTACTCGATATACCCGTCGCTGGTGGCGGGAATGGCTCGGTCGGAATGGGCGATGACGACGGTCGCGGGGCCCTGCCCGATAACCTCGACACGGTGCTTGATTTCGATGAAGGGGTAGGAAACGCGGTAGATGCCGCGGGGTAGCTCAACGGATCCGCCGCCGTGCGAGGCGACGTCGTCGACGGCTCGCTGAATGGCCGCGGTGGAATCCTTGGCACCGGTGGGATCTGCGCCGTAGTTGACGGCGTTAATGCTCATGGGAGTATCAGGCACGTGAGGCTCAATTCTTTCCGGGAAGGGTGTGCCGCGGCCGGTATACGGGCCGCGGCGGGGCGGTTGAATTGAGTGAATAGGGTGCGCGGGCGGTGCGCTGTGCTGAGCGAGTTGAGCGGTGCGGGCCCTTTCGCGCGGGGCGAGAGTGGCTCCTGCTCAAGGGTACCGCATTGTGCCGGCGGAGGCGATGACCGGCACCCTGCGCCCGCCCACTCCCTTGCCGTCTCCCCCGCAAAGTGTGGCGGGCCGCACATGAGACGGGGCGTTTAAACGCCGCGGGGGCGAGGATTTCTCCTCGCCCCCGCGGCGACTGGTGTCGATTCCGGGCCGCTGCATCAGCCCGGAACTATTGGTCCGGAAACACCAGAGCGAGCCCGTGCCCCCTCGGGGCGGTCTCGCACGTCGAGGCCATCACTAGCCCATGAACACGCCGTTGCCGCGCTTCTCCAGCTGCTTGGGTGCGAAGGTCGAGTGACGGATGTGGTCCACCTCGATGAGCACGTTATCGCCCATAGCGCCGGTCACGTGCACGCGACGGCCCATCATATTGTTCTCGCCCAGGCGGTCATCCTTAGCGGAACCGTTCGTAATGTGCATATCGCGAATGTTGTTCTCAATGTAGAAGCCGTACAGCGAAGCCTTCGCCCAGCTGTAGGGATTGTGCGCGCGGGGTGCCACGAAGCGGCTACCGCGTGCGTTACGGCCGATGTACCAGTTGGCCGCCTCATCACCTCGAGCAGCACCGGTCACGGCATCCTGGAAGCTGGAAGACTCACCCAAGCAGCCAATGAACTGGTTATTACCCCACTCCACGAGCCAGCCGTGGCCGGCGTTCTCCTGGGCGGTGCAGCCAATGAACATGTTGCGGGTGCCCTGGATGAACCAGCCGGCGCCCACGTGGCGGGTCTTCACCTCGTACAGGGCGTTCTTACCCTGGTTGCGCTTGTTGAACCAGCTGGTCGACAGCTCGAACTTCGACTGGGAGGTGTAAATCTCGATGCCGGCGAAGGTACCGTAGCTCATGTTGGCGTCGGAGACGTCAATCATGGAGAACTTGTTATCTGCCGCGCCGGGGGTGTCGCCCTCGCGAGCGCGCAGCGGGTGACCCACGGGCTTGCCGACCAGCAGGCCCTGGCGCAGGGTTTGGCGGATGCGGATCTTGTCAATCTTCATGCCCTGGTCGTCCAGGCCCAGGATGGCCACGCCAATGGCGGTGTCCCAGATTTCGATGTTGGACAGGGTAGGCACTGCGTCCGGCTCACCGGGGTTGGCGTCCGCGATGCGGGTGTGGAAGATGACGCCCGCAACGTTGTCGACGGGTTGGGTGTGCTTCTCCAGGAAAATCTGGTTGCTCTTGGAGTCCAGCGGCAGGTTGTACTTGTTGGTGCGGATGAACAGGTCGCGCACGCCCATGCGCATGGGCTTGTTCTGGTTGGTGCCACCGCTCATGGGGGTGGTGTAACTACCGGTGTGGAACACGCCGGTACATTCGTAGCTACCGTTCTTGGTGGAGGGGATGCTCTTGTCGGTGAAAGCGACGATGCGGGTTGCCTGACCGTGGCCGAAGATTTCGACGCGGTGCTTCATCTCGATGAAGGGGTAGGAGACTCGGTAGATACCGCCGGGGATCTCGACGGAACCGCCGCCCTGTGCGGCGACGTCATCAACGGCCTTCTGGATAGCGCTGGTGGAGTCTCGTACACCTGTGGGGTCAGCGTTGTACTTGGAATCGCATACGTTCACGCTCATGATGGTAGCCATGATAATGTGTCCTCGTTTCTGGGGTGGATGCACTACAGCGACGAGCACGCAGGATAGCCGGAGCTATAGCTGCGCGTGGTGAAGCTGAGTTATCCAGTTGTGTCTGAGTGAATGTTTGGGAGCGTCTACCGGTACGAGGGAGTGAATCTCTTCCGGTCATCGCGCGGTCGGGGAGTGAATCCGCCGCGGCGAGTGCTCCGGGCCGGTTGAGGGAGTGAATCTCTACCGTGCCCATGTGACGTAGCGTCAGTAAATACTCGCAGGTGGAACCCGGTTTCGCTGAAGCTACAGTGAAATATTCTAAAGCACCATTTGGCTAATGCGAACCCCCAACACCGGATAGTGTTCAGGGTCTCCGAGGGGAATTTTGGGCCGAATACCCTGCAAACCCCACAGAAAATCAACTGACCAGCACAAACACCACATATTGCACATAAGTGCACTGGTCGGTTATTTTTAAAAAATTTTGTCATGTCCCCCCCTCGTGAACGCCCCGCACGCTATCCGAGAGGGCAGCGGACGACCGCGTGCGGGGGACGCCGGCTACTTCTTCGAAGCCTCCAGCGCGGCCGCCGCGCCCACCACATCCAGGCGCGCGTAACGCCCCGCAAGCCAGGTGCAAATCATCAGCTGAACCTGATGGAAAATCATGATCGGCAGCATCATCAGGCCCAGCGACCCGGCACCGAAAATAATGATGGCCATGGGCAGGCCGGCCGCCAGCGACTTCTTCGAACCGCAGAACTGAATCGTGATGCGGTCGGCACGGTTGAAGCCCAGACGCTTAGCCAACTGGTCGGTCAGCCACAGCATGAAAATCACGATGAGTGCCATCAGCACGATGAGCACCACGATCTGCCACCACGCCACGCGCGTCCACACGCCCTGCACCACCGAAGCGGAGAACGCCGAATACACAATCATCATGACCGAGAACTTATCCAGCCACTTGGTCGTCGGCTTCTTGGCGAACTCCCCCACCCAGCGGCGCGTGAGCTGGCCGAGTACGAAGGGCAGGAACAGCTGAATCGCGATGTCGAGAAACACGGTGCCCGAGAACTCAATATGGTCCGTGTGCATCAGCAGCATGGCCAGCAGCGGCGTGGCCACCACACCCACAATCGAAGAGAGGGAGGCGCTCACAATCGCCGCCGCCACGTTACCGCCCGCAATCGAGGTGAAGGCGATGGATGCCTGCACGGTCGAGGGCACAAAGGTCAAGAACAGAATACCCATGTACAGTCCATCACCGAGCACAAAACGCAGTGGCGAGAGGGCCAGGCCAAGCAGCGGGAACAGCACGAACGTGCAGCTCAAAATCATCAGGTGCAGACGCCAGTGGGTCAGGCCGCGAATGGCCTCCGCGGTGGAGAGGCGAGCGCCGTACAGGTAGAACAGCAGGGCGACCGCGAACTTCGTTCCGGTGCTGAACCAGTCGGCGAAGTCGCCGCGCGCCGGCACGATAATGGCCAGAATAACGGCGGTGATGAGCATGGTCAGCAGCGGGTCAAGCTTGATGGAGCGCAGTGATGAGAGCATAGCCCCTATTCTATGACCTGCGGTTAAAGAGCTGAACCCGCCGGGGGCACCTCTCACGATGAGGTGCCCTCGGCGGGTTCTTGAGCCTTTAGCGCCCGCGGGCGCGTTCACGGCTTAGCGGACTACTTGTTGCCGGGGTCGAAGCCGTAACCGCCCTCGCCGGAGGGGCCGGCGTCGGGTCGGTTGGAGCCGGGCTGCTCAGGGGCCGACCCGAACGGGCCGGGCTGAGAAGCGGGCTGGGCGCCGGACTGATCCGGGGTTCCGGACTGCTGGCCAGGCTGCTGGCCGGGCTGACCGAAGCCGGAGGCCGCCTGCTGGCCGAAGCCGGACGCACCCGCGGCGGGTGCACCGCCGGCGGCCGCGTACGCATCCCAACGCTGAGCGTGGAACGCGCGAGCCTGCTCGGTCTGCCATCCGCTGAACAGGGCCGTGTTCTCGGGGTATGCGAGGTCCTCCTCGGGCTTCTGTACCACGTCCACGGTCTCGAGGTTGTGGGGTTCCCAGGTCTTCTGGTTTTCCTGCATGAACTCGGTGGACTGAATCGGGTCGGGCCACATGCCAACGGGCTCCGAGGCGGGAACCAGCACGGGCACGCGCGGGGTGCCGTTGTCCGTGGGGTTCTCGGTCGGGCGCCAGAAGAGGCGGCCCGGCTGGGTGCGGTCACGCAGGGCGTGGGCACGCCAGGTGATCACGGGGTGGCTCATCAGCAGGTTCACGTACCAGACGGCCAGGCCGCGGTCGGTGACGGCGCGGTCGGCCAGCTCGTCGAAGTTGACCTGCTTATTCAGGTACTTACCGGCGGCCATGACCTTGATGGCACCCTCGGCACCCTCGGGGCAGAAACGGTAGCCGAAGTTATCGGCGGTGTACTCCTGAGCGCGGGACAGCGCGCTGGACAGCATGGGGATGCGGCTGAAGAGCGTGGTGAAAATCAGACGGAAGTAGCTGACGTGACCGGCCGCGATGTGGCCCACCTCGTGACCGATGATGAAGCGCAGGGCCTGCGGGTCACGGGACTTACCGCCGATTTCGAACAGATCGGAGTAGATGCAGATAAAGCGGCGGAAGCCGTGACCCGATGCGAAGGCGTTGATGGTGCCGTTACCGCTGATAACGTACGCGTCGGGTACGCGGCGCAGGCCGGCTGCCTCGGCTGCCTCGGCGAGCATCTGGTACGCCTCGGGGAACTGGGTCGGGGTGATGCGCACGCCGGTCACACGCTGCTGGGCGTAGAAGAGGGCACGAACGATGAAGAGCACGAGAGGGCCCAGAACCAGCATGGACACGGCCTGCATGACGATGTCCTGCACGCTGCTTGCCACGCGGCTGCTTGTGCCGCCGGTGTAGTCGCCCGAACCGGACGAGAAGAGCCACTGGCCCATGCGGCCAAACAGCGTAATGATCGACATGAACAGCACGACGTAGCCGGCCGCGGTGACCGCGTAGGCGGCGACCAGCCACGGGATTTCGGCGGGGTGACGCAGCGCGTGCAGCACCTTCGTCGGCAGTATGGACTGGTAGGCAAAGAACCTGGGTTCCGGAAGGGGGCTCACCGGCTTCTGACGCTTATCTTCGGGCAGCCAACCCGCGGAGAGGTCCTGCGGAAGGGGCGTGCCCTGCGGGGCGGGGCGCCCCTGGGGGCCGGGCTGGGCGTTGAACTGCCCGCCGGGCTGGTGGTTTTCAGGAGGTTGAGTCATATCTCGTCCACTTCGTATCGAGTGTTGTCTGACTCCACTCTATCGGGTTTGGGCACGCTTGGGTGAATACGAGAACGGTTTTTCTCACAAACCGCACGTATTTGGGCGTCCGGGTGCGCAAAAGCCCGCCGCAGCACCCGTTAGCAACGGATGCTGCGGCGGGCTGAAGCTCTACGCGCCGCGTGCGGGATGCCTCACGCACCCCGCGCGGTAACCGCGCGAAACTCGAGCGATTAGAGGCTCTTGACGAGCTCCTCGGTAGCCTCGGCGATGGCCTTCTCCTCGTTGGTGGGGATGACCAGAACCTTGATGGCGGAATCCTCGGTGGAAATCACGCGAGGCTCGGGGGAGCGCTTAGCATTCTCCTCCTCGTTGTACTTGATGCCCAGAGGGCCGAGGCGGTCCAGGACCAGCTTGCGGAAGTCGCCGGAGTTCTCGCCGATACCTGCGGTGAAGATCAGAGCCTGTGCGCCACCAACAACCAGGTTGTAGCCGCCGATGTACTTCATCAGGCGGTAGGAGGTCATGTCCAGTGCGAGCTGTGCGCGCTCATCGCCGGACTGTGCAGCCTCAACGACCTTACGCATGTCGTTGGAGCCAGCCAGTGCGAGCAGGCCGGACTCCTTGTTCAGGATGGTGTCCAGGCGTGCGCCGTCAATGCCCTCACGAACCAGGATGGTGGTCAGTGCGGAGGGGTCGATGTCGCCGGAGCGGGTACCCATGATCAGGCCGGCCAGCGGGGTGTAGCCCATGGAGGTGTCGACGGACTTGCCGTCCTTCACCGCGGTCACGGATGCGCCGTTACCGAGGTGTGCCACGATGCCGTTGAACTTGTCGCGGGCGATGCCGAGCATGTCGGCTGCAACGTGGGAGACGTACTCGTGGCTGGTGCCGTGGAAGCCGTAGCGGCGGATGCTGTACTTGTCAGCCAGGTCGTAGGGGATTGCGTAGCGCCATGCTTCTTCGGGCATGGTGGAGTGGAACGCGGTGTCGAAGATGGCAACCTGCGGCAGGGAGGGCCACTTGTGCATTGCGGCGCGCATACCCTGAGCGTGTGCGGGGTTGTGCAGCGGTGCCAGCGGGGAGAGGTCGTCGATCTGCTGGACAACTTCCTCGGTGAGCAGGGTGGGGTGGGTAAACTTCTCCGCACCCTGCACCACGCGGTGACCGACTGCCTGCAGCTCGCGGCCTGCCAGGACGGGCTCAAGCTTCTCGGACATGATGTCGAATGCGACCTCGTGGTTGGGCACGTCGGTGCCGATGTTTTCGACCAGGCCGGAGGTCAGCATCTGCTCTGCTTCGGGGAGGGAGGTGTCACGCACCTGGTACTTCAGGGAGGAAGAACCAGCGTTCACAACGAGAATAAGCATGAAAGTGTCTCTTTCGTAGTTTTCTTTTTCGCTCCATTCTCGCACTTTTCGGGCGTACGTGCGAGACAGCGGGTGCAGTGTCTTACGCCGCACTTCTGCGGGCGCCGCGCGCGCGGGTTTGGTGGGGCTTTTCTTTTCGGTCGCCGTGACCGGCTCACGGGCTGCCGGGTTTTAGGAATGTTAGACTGGTAGAGCATCAAAAACTTGAAACTAGCACTAGCGGCCCTGAGTTGCTAGGTTGGCCGGATGGGCTCTACTGGGATAGCAGCGCGGTGAAATATACAGAAGCCCCTTAGCGCTCAGATGGGATTTTGCACCAAGGCACCCGCAAGGGTGCCTTTTCCCATACCCCCCCCCGCACCGCAGCACGGGGACACAACAACCACACCACCAACCACAACAGAAAGAAAACCAATGATCAACACCAACCCCACCGCCCCCGCATGGATCACCCACAACGACCTCATCCAAATCGACGGCGGCCACTACATCACCTACCCCGACGACCTCGCCCTCACCCAAGCACTACGCACCGACATCGCCACCGCCCAAAGCATCAACCACCTCCTCGACAGCCTCACCACCGAACTAGCCGACGAAGAACCCATCGACGAAATGATCACCCTCATCAACGAAGGCTTCGCCACCATCGGCAACTGGCAAGCCTTCCTCTACAACCTACGCCTACGCTGCATCGCCCTACACAACCTGTACAAGAAGTACACCCCCGGCCAATACGGCCGCTACCCCATCGACGCCGACACAAAGCAGGACCTACTCAACACCGCCATCGAACTAGCCGTCAAGGGCGAAGAGAAAGCAAACCACCTCACCGAAACCGGCTACCAGTTCCCCACCCTCCCCACCCCCGGCACCACCCTACGCGAACCCGATCACCGCGAAGTCGAAAACTACCTAGCAGCCCTGCAGGATGAGGACATTCCCGCACAATTTAAGCAGATGGCAGCTTTGCGTGAACGTGTCTCCGACTTCGCCCAAGAACTCGACGAAGCAAAGGCCGCCAACACCACTGTTCCCCAAGCCTTCGAACTCAAAGAAGACGGCTCCTACTTCTCCAACGAAGAAGACTTCCAGCGCTGGATGGAAGAATACTCCCCCACCCTGGCACGCGTCATCGCCCTAGAGCCGTCCTGGGCTGAGCCGAACTTCATCCCGATGCTCTCGCGCGCTATGGTGCCGGTGTACCAGGCAACCCGCGTGGAACCGTTCATGCGTGAGGACATTCTCTCGCGTGCTCTGGCGTCTGTATTGGCGTCGGTTGAGGATGCGGGTGTGCGTGAGTCGGTTCGTCGTGAACTG
>NZ_JVSP01000011.1 GCF_001061665.1 Rothia mucilaginosa
CAGTTCACGACGAACCGACTCACGCACACCCGCATCCTCAACCGACGCCAATACAGACGCCAGAGCACGCGAGAGAATGTCCTCACGCATGAACGGTTCCACGCGGGTTGCCTGGTACACCGGCACCATAGCGCGCGAGAGCATCGGGATGAAGTTCGGCTCAGCCCAGGACGGCTCTAGGGCGATGACGCGTGCCAGGGTGGGGGAGTATTCTTCCATCCAGCGCTGGAAGTCTTCTTCGTTGGAGAAGTAGGAGCCGTCTTCTTTGAGTTCGAAGGCTTGGGGAACAGTGGTGTTGGCGGCCTTTGCTTCGTCGAGTTCTTGGGCGAAGTCGGAGACACGTTCACGCAAAGCTGCCATCTGCTTAAATTGTGCGGGAATGTCCTCATCCTGCAGGGCTGCTAGGTAGTTTTCGACTTCGCGGTGATCGGGTTCGCGTAGGGTGGTGCCGGGGGTGGGGAGGGTGGGGAACTGGTAGCCGGTTTCGGTGAGGTGGTTTGCTTTCTCTTCGCCCTTGACGGCTAGTTCGATGGCGGTGTTGAGTAGGTCCTGCTTTGTGTCGGCGTCGATGGGGTAGCGGCCGTATTGGCCGGGGGTGTACTTCTTGTACAGGTTGTGTAGGGCGATGCAGCGTAGGCGTAGGTTGTAGAGGAAGGCTTGCCAGTTGCCGATGGTGGCGAAGCCTTCGTTGATGAGGGTGATCATTTCGTCGATGGGTTCTTCGTCGGCTAGTTCGGTGGTGAGGCTGTCGAGGAGGTGGTTGATGCTTTGGGCGGTGGCGATGTCGGTGCGTAGTGCTTGGGTGAGGGCGAGGTCGTCGGGGTAGGTGATGTAGTGGCCGCCGTCGATTTGGATGAGGTCGTTGTGGGTGATCCATGCGGGGGCGGTGGGGTTGGTGTTGATCATTGGTTTTCTTTCGGTTGTGGTTGGTGGTGTGGTTGTTGTGTCCCCGTGCTGCGGTGCGGGGGGGGGTATGGGAAAAGGCACCCCGTGGGGGTGCCTTGTGTGCAAAAGCCCAGTTGGGCAGCCAATGGCTTCTATATATTTCACCAACTGCAAACCCTCAGGGCCCATCCGGCCAGGTCCAAAGCGTACGCTATGGAGCCAGTTTCAAGTTTTTGATGCACTATCAGTCTAACATTCCAAAACCCCAGCAACCCGTGGGTTGGTCACGACTACGAAAAAAGAAAAGGCACCCCGTGGGGGTGCCTTGGTGCAAAAGCCCAGTCGGATAGCCTAGTGGTTTCTATATATTCTGCCACCTACAAATCCTCAGGACCCATCCATCCAACCTAGCAACTTGAGGTCGCTAGTGCCGCCTTCAGGTTTTTGATGCACTACTATTTTAACACAATCACCACACTTCCGGAAAGAGCATCCATGTCTGAAAACCGGCTTATAAGCCCTTATATCCTCGACCATAAAGACGAAAGCAACTATGCAGAAAAGCTCCAGGAGCATTCTGACGCAGAACGCATTGCTTTCGTTGATGAAACCTTTGTCGAGCCGTCCTATGATAAAGACACTGGCATCCTACACCCTGGATACTATTCCGTCGCTACCGTTGTCGTCGAAGCCGACGACATCGCCAAGTTCCGCGAAGACTTCGCTTCCTCTTTCGGAGGCATTAACTATTGGCACACCACTGACGCGGCCAACAATACAGCTAGAAAAAGGCAGAAGAAAGACGCCGAACCCAACCTCAGAAATTCCCCCTGGCTCGTCCAGAAAAACATCCGTCCCATGCTCGATACCCTGGGCCGCAACACCAAGGATGGCCAGAACATTGTCACGCTCAATTTCAATATTCCCTATACCGATGACCCTGACGAGCTGCTGAGGCTCCGTGATGCTGCCCGAGCTGAAGCTATCACTGCCCTGACCACGCACCTCACCCATGCCGAACCGCCCACCACCACCTTTGTCTTCGAAAAAGTCAAAGGCGGAACTCAAAAAGACAAAGATACACTTAACCGGCTTCAAAACGCTGGTGTTATCCCGCCCATTACCAGCATCTTTGCCGAGCCTACCGATGAGCCGCTTCTCTGGGGCGCCGATCTTCTCGCGTGGGCATCCCGTCACCTCGTCAATGCAACTACTCTTACGTGGCTCGATGATTCTAAAATCAAGGCACGCTTCCTTGACTCGCACGTACAAACCGAGCTTAAAACCCTCAATATTCGGCCCCTCAATCAGCCTTCACCCCGTATGAAGTTATACGACGAAGATACCTATCGAGAAGCAGGAACACCGGGCACCCGCACCGAAGTCGAAGCAACCTACCGCACCGCCGAAGCCAACGGCACCCCCGTCTCAGCAGGCCCCGACAAAAAGTCTGAACGCAAGAACATTGCCTACCGCAACGCTAAAGACGAGGCCATGAAAACGCACATGCCCGCCGAAAAGGAATTCGAGCTTGCCGTCGGTCGAGGCTATCTCACCAAAGGACAAGCTGAAAAATTTGACGCCGAGGTAGCTACCTCATCTGAGCAGATGGACCCTGAAACCAAGGAAAGCCTCGAACTCTTAGCCACGCTCAGGAGGGGAACAGAAACAAAAACCCCTGTTAAGCCGGAGCAAATTCAGCAGGCGGCTGCACAGCAGCAAGTACACCGCCCGCAGATGAACCAGTCCCACGGCGGAGTTGAACTCTAACCCAAAGAGAATATACGCAATGAAGAGGGGCCCACGACAAAACTGTCGTGAGCCCCCTCTATCAGTTAACTCAGCAAATCAAAGACTCCCCGCGGCGGATCCTGAATCGGGAACGCCTCACGAGAATACCGCGACGCATTATGCTCCCCATCCTCGCAATAGCGGAACGGGCCAGTCGAAGACATCAACACCGACATGTGGTAATCCATGTGGTCACGCCACCACGCCGAAAGACCCGTCGGGTCCTCACGTGCCGCCTCCCAGGACAGCCACAACGCCGTCAAACGGCACACCGCCTCCGGATGCTTCCACCACTGGGCACACCAGAACGTGTCCCTGCTATTGACCTTGCGGTTCATCACCTGCAGCAACCAGGAATGCACAAACTCGCCCGCATTCGGGAAAATCGTTGCAGGACCCTGCTCCTGCTGAACTTCGTTCTCGCCCATGCGCTACGCACCCCCATTCGCCAGCTGCTGCGCCGGGTCATACTTAGCCAGTGACGCCTTCACCGCCGCAGCATCCGGACCGGTGTACCACGGAATCGTCTGCACCATCGTCGCAGGCGCACCAGAAGCAAAGACCACCGCACGACCACGAGGAAGCGCCGCCAAATCAGACACGTCCAGGATCTTGTCCTTACGGTCATTATCGACGCTACGGGATGAACCCGACTGGCGGCTACTCGAGACCGAAACATTCGAGTACACGTAATCACCGATTAGCTGGCTCAACTCGCCCAGGAACTCGGTCTCAGAGACACCGCCACCGTAGACCTTAATATTTGCCGCGCTCCAGAGCTTACGCATACCCTCACGGCCCCAGACCACCACGCCCTGAGACCAGGACTGCAGAATCGTGCAGATTACGATACCGCGCGAGCCATAGTGCGAGTAAAGATTCGGCAATTCGCGCCAACGGCACACGTTCGCCGCCTCATCCAGCATCGCCACCATCGGCAAACGCAAACGTCCACCCAGCGCGACCGCCAGCTCTTCAGCAGCCTCAACCACCGCAACCGTCAAAGCAGTCACCAGCGGGCCAGCAGTACCAGCACCCTCCTTCGACAAAAGGAACAGGGTATTACGACCACGCACGAAATCGCGGGCGTTAAACTCTTCGCGGACCTCGCCCTCTTCCGGCGGGGTCACCCACTTAAGCACCGCCGCCGACGTCAAGCAGTTCGCCATCTGACGAGCCACACCGAACACGCCGCCACGCTGCTTATCAGGAGCAGAGATAATGCCGTCCACGTTCTGCGCAATCTGCGGGTAACCGGCATCCTTAAGAATTCCGACCGCCTCATCATCAGTCTCACGAGTCAGCCAACGATACACACGGGTAATGGGCTGACCGTCCTTAGCGGCCGCCAGCAAGAACGCCGCCAGCAGATCCTTCGCAGCAGAGTCGAAGAACGCATCCGTGCGGGCGCCTTCCTCACGCGAACCAGAGGCGAAATGCTCCGCCAAATTCTGTGCCTTCACCTCATCGGTCACATAGGAGAGCGGGTTCCACCACCAGGTTGCCGGATGAGCAGCCACAGCCTGCGGGTCAAAGATCCACACATCGCCGACCTGCTCACGCACACCACGGGTAGCATCCACCACGTCACGCTTATTTGAGGTGACCAGCACCGCGCCAGGGGCAGCCAGGATGCCAGGGATAGCACGCGAGGTAGTCTTACCGGTACGAGGACCCCAAATGTCCACGCACACGTTCTCCCAACCGGAATACAGCATCTGGCCTGAGAGGGTCTTGGCAATCGGAAGACCCGGCGAATCCACACCCAGACGGCGGGCGTCATTCAACGCCGCCTTCTCACGCATGAACGCAATATCAGCGCCAGAGCCCATCATTGACCCGGCCTTATCCACACGCGTTGACGGGGTGCTGTTCGCCAGCTTGCGCCACCAAAGGCCTACCGCACCGCCCAGCAGCAGAACAGCTACCACGATAGAGACCACGGTGGAAGCCATAGACCAGGGCGCGGTTCCACGAATCACGCCGATCATGGCAGCCACCGGGTTCCATACGGTAATGCTCTGACCGGTCAGAGCGGCACCGACCGCGTAGCCGGAGTAGAAGATAATGCCGGCGACCAGGATGAGGGCGATAATGCCCCAGATGACGAATGCTTCAGTGTTGAAGCCGCGCTTATGCGGAGTGCTCATAATAGCCGTATCCTTCCGGGCTCGGAATCAGGTGTGCAGACTCAGTAGGGGTCTGATTGTGCTGCGGGGTGGGGGCCGGTGCTGTGGTCGTTGAGGAGAAACGTACCGGTGGCTGTTCCGGTTCCTGCTGTGCAGAGGTCTCTGACAAGCCAGAAGACTGTACAGAAATACCGAAATCCTCATATGCAGATTCCCGTATTTCTGTATTTCCGTATGTGCCAGCGCTACCCGTAGGCATACCCACCAGCGCGTTCGTCACCTCATTGCCGCTAGCCACATGCACCGAACCATCCGAGTTACCCCAGCGCTTGTTCGTGTTGTTCATATCGATTTCAACCTGAGTCAGACGCACCATCACACTAATACCCGGGCGTCCACCCACCTTCACCATGAACTTACCAACACCAGGAGCCTGACGGGGCGCACCATGCGCCGAACGATTCTGAGCGAGACGCGACCACGAACCAGGATCAGCCCAAGACACCAGACGCGCCGCCTCCGCCTGACTCAGAGGCATCACACGACGCAGCTTCGCCATCTCAGACTGCGGCAACGCACCAGTAATCACCAGACCAGAGCGCTCAACAAAACCACGTGCCTTCTCACGCTCAGACTCAGTAGCCAACGCATCCAAGTCACTCATCGTGTGCGTAATCATCGCCTGGCCCACACCATCACGACGATTCAGACGAGTCAGCGAGTCAATACGGTCCACCATGTCCGCACCCGCACGCAGCGCACGCCAAAGCTCATCGAGGACCACGAAATAGTTACGACGCGGCGCCAGGCCCTCATCAGCCAGCGTGTGCGCAATTTCCACCGACGCAAACGTCGTGGACCAGCACGCCAGCAGAGCAGCAGCCTGCACGTCACGGTGAATATCAGAAATCTGGCTAATGTCGAACACCGCCGGGCGGTCCATCGCCAAACGTGCCGTGGTCGGCTTAGAGAACATATCGCCAAAGCGGCCCTGACCATTTAGAGACATGAGCGAGGACACCAACGCATCCGTCGCGTCCCTATAGCGACCCTCATCACCACGGTCCAGCGCCACATCCTGCAGAGCCTGCGGGCGAGCCACAATCACATCCAGCAGATCCTGCACCACCGGCACACCCTCATGATGCTCCTCCAGATACGTCAAAGCAGCATCCAGAATCGTCTCCTCATGCGGAGTGATATGACCCTTACGTAGAATCGAAATCAGCGCAGAAAGCATCTGCAGCTTACGCGAATGAGCGTCCACCATCAGACGCTCACGAGTCTTCGGGGGAAGAGAATCAGCGATAGAGCTCAACTCGCCCGGGTCCAGAATGTTCAAGTGACCACGACCGGGAGCCAGCTGAATGACCTGGCCGCCCATCGCGGTAATTTCATCCACATAGTCAGGCTTGAGGTCACCGGGAATCAACGGAACAATACCTCGGCCGTTCATACCCAACAGCATATGACGAACGAATGTGCTCTTGCCGTAGCCGGGAAGACCCAAGATAAACACCGACGGGTTATTAATAATGCCGTCCACAAACCAGGCAATCGGGTCACAACCAACCGGCGCATTCGTATCAATATCGATACCCATAGGGGCACCAGAAAACGGCGTGGACGAGCCTGCCGCAAACGGCCACATGCCGCACACCTGGCGGGTCGAGCCACGCCACTCGCGAGGAGACTCAAACAGGTGCGAGGCACCGCCACCGGGAAGCATGTACCCGCGGGAGCGGCCATAGGCACCCGAGTGCGCTTCAGTAGACGAGACGAAAATCGACTTAATAGACGAGAAGAGGCCAGCTCGGCGCGGAGCTTCCGGCTGGTCAGCCTCGGCGGCGTTATAGGTGACGATTCGACGACGACTCATCAGAACCTCCATACAGAAAAACAGAAAAGCATATATACAGAAATGCTGATTTGCAGAGACCTGGGAATCTGCATCAACAAATCCCCAGGTCTACGCAATATCACAGGGCTACAACGCCGACTTCACCGACTCCGGCAGAACCGTATGGCGACCCAACACCACACCCAACGGCAACGTCGCAGCAAACACCGCATCATGAGCACCCCACGCACGGCGGAGCATGATGCGACTCGACGGAGCAAGCTCCTGCTCCACCACGGCTACCGCATCAGCCATCTCTGCAGGAGTCTCAACCGTCGCGCACACTACCAGACCCACATAGGTCAAACCAGCACCACGCGCCTCATCAGCCGCCGTCGCATTAGCCGCCTCCAGCTCAGCCGACAGACGGGCCGAGCCATTACGAGTCGAGGTCAAACGGGTACGGGCAGTGTTCTGGTCCTGCTCAACCATCGCCGCGGTCAACGCTGAATCCACCGGACGATACAGCATCGTCACACGCTTACGCCCAATCATCGCGTGCGGCTCCAAAAGACGCGCAAACACGTTCGAGAACACGGCACCTCGCGGAGCCTCACTCATCGTCCAGCACACAGACAGGCCTGAATCATGCCGATAATGACTCCATTCCACCACTGCGGTACTCGGGCCAGCAGAGGACAGGTCAATCTCCGGACTCTCGCCCACATAGGCGGCCTCATCCAGCAAGCGAGATACGGCTGGATCATACGCAGTACGCACAATCTGACCAATATCACCAGCCACCATCGGGGTGGCCACACCCGCACCGGTAGCTTCCAGGTGCGAGCACCAGAAGACAACCTTGGAGGAGAGGTCACGGAGCATCTCATCCGGGGTACGGCGACGCATACCCGCACGAGCCGCCGCCGAGAAGCTCAAAGTCACCCAAGCACGAGTCTCAGAGACACCCGACGGGTAGGTTTGAGCCGCCTCCGCCAGCATCTGCGAAGCAATCGGGGATGCCGTATTGGACATGGACGACTCAATCTCACGGCGCAGACGGATACCTGAACCGGGGGAAGTTTCCACGGTCACCGAGGCACCTACCAGACCGACCTCACGGCCCAACTCAGCCAAAAAGCCGCCCCAGTTGGCGACCCACTGGTCAATATCGGCCTGGTCGACCATGGCCGCACCGTCAGGCTCAACCGCCAGAGAGACGGAGTAGATGCTAACGGCAGGCATGTGAATCAGCGCAAAGGGACGCCCCACACTGTCGGTACCCTCATAGGTCACCGCAGAGGAAGCCACACCGGGCAGGCGGAACTCATTCGTGGGGGTAGCACCGAGCGGACCTGAGCGGAAGATATTGAGCTTCCGGAAGCGAGCGAACATGAAAATAAGCCTTTCGGAGAGGCGCTCCATGAGCGTGTACCCGTGCTTGTCCTTCAGAGCGAAGGAGCCCAGGAAAAGCGCGAGGATAACGCCAATGATGAGGCCGGGGATAATACCGGCCAGACGCATGACGAAGATGGTGATGATAATGGTGACAAACAGCAGAGCAGTGGCAAGGCCGGAGAGTCTACCAATACCAGCACGTTGGGGGAGCCTCCAGTTACCGTATGTGGGCTCAACATACTCAGTATCAACGTGCGCCACTCGATCCTCCCTCCGGCTTCTTCTGCTCGGGCTGCGGCGGCTTAGGCTGCGGATTCGGCTTTGCTGAGCCGCCGGATCCACCGCCACGAGCACCACCGCCCTGAGAGGGAGCAGGCGTATGAGAGCTTGAACCACCCTGCGGAGGCTGCTCACCAGCAGCATCATGGACAGCAGCCTGCACAGCTTGAGTACCCTTCTTTGCGGCTGCTCCAACAGCCATCAGAGCCAGAGCAGCTCCACCAGTGGCCGCACCAGCGGCAGCCGTACCAGCGCCCTTAGCAGCTGCGGCACCGGATGCACCACCACCAGCGCCACCAGCACCACTTGCACCAGCAGCGCCACCGCCACCTGAGCTACCACCCTTAGCGGCCATACGCGATCCCATATTGACCGCGCCAGATGCCGCACTACCAACAGCTGCACCAGCGAACATTGCGCCGCCGGCTGAGGCAGCTCCAACCGCGGGCACAATGAGGCGCATCATGGCGGGTAGAGCAAAGAGAGCAGCGACCATGAGGACAAGACCACTCATAAGGCCGACGATTGATTCAGCCGCGCCCTTCAGCTCGCCAGTCAGTGCTGAGCCGGTAACTTTGAAGGCCGCAGCATAAATTGTTGCTGCCACCGGCTTATAAAGCACAAAAGCGATAAGCCACGAGGCGTGTTTCTGGGACCATTGCTTACCCCACTGGGTATTGGTCGCGGAGTAGGCCAGCGGTAGAGTACCTGCCAGCAGCACGGATAGCGCCGAGCGGACAATCAGTAGGCAAATCTGGACGAGAGAGACCAGCATCGCAATGATGCCTGCGACAATCATGAAAATCTGCAAATCTGAAGCGCTTTTAGAGCTCATGATATTTTGCAGGCCTTTAGTAAATCCGCCTTCAACAGATTTGTCAAGAATCCATGTGGAGTAGCTGTCGCCAACCTGTAGAAGAATAACCACAGCTCCAAGCCCTGCCGAGGAGGCAAGGAGTGACCGTATCAGCGCCGCCACAAGCTCCATGAGTGGCTGGCCTTTTCGGCTCCATATCATCTGTCCTGCAGCATAGAGCACGCTAAAGACCATGAGTGTGGACCAAATCCACCAGGTGTGTCCCTGCAAGAATCCTACAGGATCAGAAGGATTTCCCTGAGTATCTCCGAGAGGAATAGTCGGAACAGTAACCCAAAAGCTTCCTAATGTTTCAATCGTAGATGCCATCGCAACACTGACGTTGTGCGCTAGCTGATCCATGAGGCTATCGCCTACCGTTTGAGCGGCTTCCTTAGCCAGACAGCTAGTCTCCCAGAACCAGCACATTAGACAGTACCCCAACGAATGAACTTGGTAGTGTCAGAGACAGGACCAATACCCAAAGGGTTTTTCGCGTTTCCATCCGGAACACGCAGACGCCAGTCGCCATCCTGCCAAACCATAGTCACATCAGCGCTGATCCATCCGGTGCCCCTCTCAGGAATAACAACAGCAAGCCTTACTACAGCACGCTCAGGGGTATAGGAGAGGAACTGGTATCCAGCCACCTGCTGCGGAGCTGAAGCTGACGGAGTCCCCCATCCCGTTCCATTAATTACGTAGCGTTCGTAGGTCTGCTGAGAGACAGCAGGATCATTAAGTTGCAACATAGTCCAAGTCGCCGCGTACAGTGCACCCTCAGCAGAGTGCTCAAAGCAGCTACGAATCGGGGAATCCACCATAGGCCCAGCAGTCTTAGATGAGGGACCGGTCCAACCTGAATCGGTGGTTACCCACTTAGTGCCCTTCGGGGCAGCATCCATCACAGACTCATCGTCCGAGGCGCCAGCACCACAAGAGCCAGCCGCAAGAGATGACGTGGCATGAGTCAACTGCTGCCCGGAACCCGCTGATGCACTAGAGCCACTCGATGCTGACGAGCTCGAGCCGCCACGTGGAATCAGCACAATCAACAACAGGACCAGTAGCACGCCAACACCGGCGATAATGCCGATACCCCAGCGGGGAATGGTCACGCCAGACTTTTTCTCCATGATGTCTCTCCATGTCTCATCACCCCGGATTTCGGGGTACACCAGATAGCCCTACCCAGTGTGGGGAAGAGCTTGAGTGAGTGATAGTGGGTAATGGGGGGATAGGAGACCCAGCGACGGGTCTCGCTTGAGATTAAAAGGGTCACGGGGTGCGTGAGCGCACCCCGTGCAGGGCTTTTAGCCCATGAACATGCCGACCAGACCGCTGGCTGCGGAGGCCAGGATACAGCCACCGAACACCCAACCGAGGCTGGCAGCGTGCTCGCCGCCCTGACCGCGACGGTTGTTAATCATCATCGCACCAGCAGTCACCAGCACACCGATAACAGCCAAGGCGAAGACGATCCACGCAATCCACTTAACGATGGTGGTAACGCCGTCAGAGCCGGGAGGTGCCTCGCCAGCACCCGGATCAACCGGGCCAGCCAGCACAGCAGCGTTCAGGAAAAAGGAATTTGCAGCAGCGAGCATCTCGCGCCTCCTCGTGGTTGTAGGTGTGTGTAACCCCCAGCGCTGGGAGTAAAAAATATTACCGGTATCAGCGATTACCATAGCACACGCACCTGATGTACGTGCCACGCGTTGTCACTAGTCCACCGTATAGAGCCTCATGCCTCGACACCGTATGCCGTAGCTAGTGATGAGTAGCGGACCCATTCGCCACTTGTGTACACCTTTCATCCCAGGGGCGTACACCTTTCATCCCAGTATCGCGGGTAATTGACCCACCCCAAAACCAAGTTATCCACATGGTGCACATTACATAAAAATATTTCCCGCGCGCGCAAAAATAGCCCTTAATGTGTTAGGGGTGGTGGTTAACCTGACTTTAGATTGCCATTCGATACAACACCCTATTGTCACGCCTGGTCCCCGCGCGAGCGGGGATGAGCCCGCGGACGGCGCTGTTGGATATGGTGCGGGTATGTTCCCCGAATGAGCGGGGATAAAGTTTTAAATAACGCATATACAGATATGACCAGCCAGCTGTAAAACCCCCACACCCCCTGTTAAAATGAGATGCGAGGCCACCCCCAGGGGCGGCCCCAGGGCACACAACATCACTCACACCAACCACACATACCCTTCCACACACCAGGAGCCAAAAAGCCATGCAAAAAAGTGCCCTAGTGGTCTCCCTACCTATCATCTTCATCTTCGGACTCATTCTCTCGTTAGTTCTCGTTATCGGTGGGTCAAGCGCGGATGCTTGCACCACCGGCAAAGCAAAAACTGGCCAAAACGCCGTTTCTGCACCAGACCCCGCCCCCGTCACCAATATCGGTGACCGAGGTGACACCATCAAGACTTACCTTCCAGAACTCCAAGAAGCCTCCCGCCTCAGCGGCTTCCCCATCTCCCTTCTGGCAGCCACTATTCAGCAAGAATCCGGCTGGAACCCCAACGCTGTTTCTGAAGCCGGTGCCATCGGACTTTCTCAATTTATCCCTGATACCTGGGCCTCCTTCGGAAACGGGGAAGAGCCCACCGACCCCCGCGCCGCAATCAAGGCCATGGGTCGATACATGGCGTACCTCAAAACCACCCTCCGCAACGCAGGCGTCGAAGGAAATGAAGTCAATAACGTTCTCCGTGCGTACAACGCCGGCCCTGGTGCTGTCATCTCCCAAAGTGGCGGGTACAACGACCCAGAAAATATCAACTACGCCCCGGCTATCCGCGACTACTGGCCTCAGTACCAGACCCTCATCAAGGACCTTGGTATCGACGACTACCCTACAGGCGCCGAGCAGCCCTCACTGAGCAATGCTGCTGCCAATAACGCAACTCCTGAATCCACTGGCAGTGCTTCCGCCTCAGCATCGACAGGGAAGAACGATAAAAAGGCATCCAGTAAAGGAAAATGCAAGGATAATAAAAACCAGAAATCTTCAAATGCAGAAAACCAGAAATCTGGAAATACAGATAAATCAGGCGACGACTACCCCTGGAAACATCTCCCCCACTGCTCCGACGACTACACTTATTGCCCTGAAGTAACCGATCCCACCAACGCGTTCCCCGGTGAATGTGTAGCCTTCGCAGCATGGCGTGTCGTCCAACAAACCGGTGGCAATGCCGACAACATCACCTTTCACTCCCCCGGCAACGCCGCCGAGTGGCGAGGGTACTGGATTGCCCAGGGCTGGGAAATTGGAGATAAACCCGTCATTGGCGCCGTCGTCTATTACAACTCTGGCGTCGGCGGAGCCAGCTCATATGGACACGTTGCCATAGTGAAAGAAATCCGCGATGACGGCACAATCGTCGAAGAAGGCTACAACGGAGACTACGCTCCCAATGACCACCAGTACTACACCCGAGTCGTACCAGTTGATCGCCCGAGTGCATACCTCTACATCCCCAGCCACTAAGAAAGGAAGCACCATGACCCGCAAACTCACCGCGCTTACCGCAACCCTCGCCCTGCTCGCTACCGGCTGCTCCGCATCCACCGACAACACCGCCCCCACCGGCTCACCCGCCACCCCTAGCACTACCACTGCGCCCGCACCTGCACCCAGCACCGCAACGCAGACTCCCACCGTCACCGAGGTAAACCCCACCACTGCAACCCCGACCCCGACTGTGAGCCTCGACCCCTCACCCCTAGCAGGAACCGGCGGCGGCCGCCAGCAACCCTCCAGCGTCCCTACTCTCAACACCATCACCGACGAGGACCGTGCTCGAGCAATCGACGCTGCAAAAGCAATCGTCACCGCATACACCAGTGGCAAACCCTACAAGGAGTGGTCTGCAGATCTCTTCCCCCTCATCGATGCCGAACTCCAGAATCAGTACAACCAAAATTTGCGCGTTGACCTTCTAAAAGGGAACGTCACAAGTGCAGAACTTGTTGATGACCCCACCCTTAAGATTCCCGGAGGAGATAACCCCTACTGGCTCACCGTCCATGTGAAGGTTGATGGAGGAATTAGCCCCGCCTACTACGTACGCCTTCACCGCACCGCTGAGCGACCCAACAAATGGAAGGCCTCCCACATCCTCGAGCCCCAGGCCTACAACACCTTCGTCAACAGCAAGACCAAGAACAAGAACTAGAATATGGACGCTCTCGACTACCCCCGCATCGACGCGACCGTCTCAGCTGACGGCCTCATCCAACTTGAAATCCAAGACCACGCCCCCCGCACCTTTCAGGACGTAACCACTGAAGAGGCCCTGGGACAGGTGTGGAACCACTGCGCCCACCTCGCCCAAACCCTCGGCCGCGACGTCAAAATCTATGTCCAAGAAGGTACCAAGACTAGCTACTACACCCTCACTCCAGAAGGCGAGCCTACTCTCCAAACTGTGACCGAGGAAGTTGAAAAGCCGTCCATTTGGCGACGCAAAGCAATCCTCATCCCCGCCGCAGCCCTCCTAGCACTAGGACTCGGCGGCGGAGCATTCGCAGTCGTCAATGCCCTCAACCACCCTACAACCACCTCAGTGGCCACCACCCCAGCCGGAGTCACCATCACCCTCGACAATGGAACCTACACCACCGGCGCCCTCAGTGGCGATGGCCAGCGTATCTCCTACATTGACGGATCGACCCTCTACGTTGTCGATGCCACCAAAGGCACCCTCGTCAGCCAGACCGACCTAACCAAAAACAAGATTGAAGCTGCAGGGCTGACCATCCACCCCACCGGTGACGGATTCCTCTACACCGCACCCGGTAGCTACTTCATGTGGTCCGGCGGAAAATTCTCCAACATCAACACCATTACCACCAAGGCGCAAACCATCATCACCCGCGCTGGGGAATCCGTCATCATCTCCCGCAATGACCCCACCCCCGGAAGCGTCCAAAAAATCAGCGTTAACGGAACCGAGCGGTACCGCTCCCCCGCTGAAGGCGCAGCCTTCATCGCCACCTCTAAAGGCAACGGCATCTGGGCATCCACCCGCGGTAACGGCACCATCATCACCGCAACTGCCAACGGTACCGAAACCGGAGCGCACCCCCTAGTAACCCCCACCGAAGGAGCAACCTTCACTCGCTGGGTAGGAGCCACCGCCAACGGTGAGGTCGTCACCCTCTGGCACACCCCCGCCGGGCAAGACATCCTTGCCCTCCAAGCCCCAGAATCTGACAGCGTCAGCCGCACCATCGACATCACCGGAGCAGCCGATAGTGTGAAGATTGACGGCACCGGCACCATCGCCATCGCAGGAGACCAAGTCCATCACCTCAGCACCGAGGGGTCCTACGCCCTACCGGCCATGCCAACCAAGGTCACAAGCCGACCCGCCGGAGGATTCAGCCTCGAATTCGGTGACGGAACCACTGGTGATGCAACCTCCAGCGGCTATATCGCCTCCACCGACACCCCAGTTCTTGGCACAACCGCAGACGGACACCGCGTAACCGTCAGCCCCGACCAACACAGCATCGTCATCAACCCTTAATCAAGAGGAGTAAAAAGTGTACCGCAAGGCCCTCATCACTTCCCTCACCCTCACAGCCGCAGCAGGCGCCATTAGCTGCACCGCAGCGACCGCAGCAGAAACACCCACCCAGAGCGGCTCCATCACCATCCGTGATAATGGCCAGCCCAACCGCGACCAGACCCGCGACCTGACCGTTGCCCTCATCACCAAAAACGGCGCCGGTAACGCAGCCACCCAGCCTGCCACTACGCCCGAGTTCGTCACCGCATCCCCTGCCGAAGCGGAAGCACCCGCCGAGGCTGAGGCACCTGCTACGGAAGCGGACCACTCTGAACCTCGTGAAGAGACCCCCGCTCCGAGCGAAGCAGCTTCGGGTGAAGTGGAAGTTGTTATCGCGCCCAGCACCGAACCCACCCATGAGGTTCCCGAAACGCCGGGCAATACCGACGTGCCCATCAACCCCTCCCCTGAACCTACTACCCCGGCACCTGAAACCCCGGGGAACACCGATGTGCCCATTGCACCTGAGCCTGAACCGGCCCGTAGCGAGCACGATGAAACCCCTGCCGACCACCAGCCGGCTGACGACACCGCACCCGTTATCGAACCGGAGCCTGAGCCTTCAACTCCGGCACCCGAGGCTACTGAAACCCCAGGCGAGGTTGAAGTTGTCATCGCACCTACCCCCGAGCCGAGTCAGAAAGCATCTGCGGACACTGCAGATAACGAGACACCCGATAACTCAGAGGTAGTCAGTACCGAGGTGCCCATCGCACCCGAGGATGCCCAGGCACACTCCCGTGCAACCTCAGATACTGGAGACCACGAGGTAACCGGTAGCGACGAGGTGGGCATCGCTCCGCAAGCACCGGGCTCCAAGACCCCCAAGAGTAAGAAGGGATCATCAGCTCAGCCTGCTGCAGATGCGAAATCCCCCACTTCGGTGCCGTCTGCTCAATCCACGGCGCCGGCTACCGCCCGCGACGAGTTGGCTTACACCGGTATTAGTGCCGAGACTGGCGGGATCGCAATTGGCGGTTTCATGCTGATTCTCACCGGAGCCGCTGGTGTGTGGTCTGTCCGCCGCAAGATCTCTAACGCCTAGCACCTAACTGAAAGGGGCGAGCGAATCGCAATGATTCGCTCGCCCCTTTCAGTTAGGTCTTGACAAGGACTAAATCTGTACAGAAATAAAGAAATATTGAAATCTTCATATACAGATTTCTGTATATCCATATTTCCGCCTCAAGGGGAGAGGGCCAGGTGGTAGGCGCAGTATATCGCGCCATGCCAAGTTGCTTGAAGCTGCAGTACATCGTGCGCGAAAGCGTAACTGACTTATTCGAAAAATACCCGTAGGGTCATTCTGATAGATTTGGAATGGCCCTACGATACACCACCGATATTTAAGGAGAACTACTCATGGCCGAGTACTTTGACCTTCCTGAGCGTTACCCTGAGCTATTCGCGCAGCTCAACGATAAGCAGAAGCGAGGTATTACTCAGACTCTCGCCTCAGCATGGCTTGAGGGTTACACCCATTCTCGCGAAGAAGTGGCTCAACTTATTGATCTGGAGCTAGGACGAATCACCTTCGAAGAATATAAGCAGAAGACCCTGGACAGGATTGCTTCTCGCCGAAACTTGGAAGAATCTGAGTAATGAGTGGTCAGGATGCATGGGCGGCATATTTTTTCCCACCGCCTGATGATCAAGTCATGCGTAATATTCCTGGTATTCGCAATGAGGGAGAGCTAAGAGAGTTCGAATACAGTATGACATCTGCAAGGCAGAGAATGCTGGAGGAGAACCCTAGCCTTGTTGCGCATACTTTTGACGCAGCACATCTCAAAGGGATCCATAAGTATCTCTTTCAGGACGTGTATGACTGGGCGGGGGAGTATCGTACTGTCAACATGAGTAAAAGGTATTCTGTGTTTGCAGATGTCAACAACAAAGAAGTCGACCGATACTTGGCAGAAGCATCCCAAAAAGTGCGCTCAACAGACTGGGAAAAGCTTAATCGTGTGGAATTTGTGAAGGCGGCATCTGAAGTTTTTGCAAACTTAAACCAGGCCCACCCCTTCCGTGAAGGAAACGGCCGAACCAGCAAAATCTTCATGGAACATGTTGCAGCTCTGAGTAATTTTGAACTTGATTACGATCGTGTCAGTAAAGAAATCTGGAATCAGCAGTCTATGTTTAGCGGTCCAGATTTTGGACACTTTCAGGTGCGTCCTGAAGAGATGTACCCGGTTTTCAATGCCATTTCCGTACCGCGCGAAACCCCACATGAGACCCAACTCGATGCTGAGGATGAAAAGTCGCAGCAGATTTACCGGCAGATTATGAATGGCTTCACTGGGCCTACTGGAGCGAATCAGCAGCAGACACCCCAGACACCTAACCGCAATATCAACCACGGCTTAAACCGCGAATCCGGTCAAGGACTCGGAGACTAAAGAAGGTGGGGTGCTCAAGACATATATCTTGAGCACCCCACCTTTGCGTGTTTTCAAGGTATGGTTACCGACAGGACGAAGTAGACCGGCTAGGGCGCGGAATGGTTATGGAAGGGCAGACGCAGCTTTTCTAACGTAGCGTGAGTGGTTCCATCATACGGCTTATGTTGGAACCACTCACTTCTTTCTAGGGTTTGGGCTCGGAGTTTGCTGCGCGCAGTAGTGCGTTCACTTCGGCGCGAGTAATACCAAGGCGACCCGTCTGGCAGAACGCGCCAAAAACCAGCAAAAGCATCCAAAGGACCAGAAGGTTACTGAGCCGGAGCAGCAGCCGAAGCCGCTCTCGCCGGTAGAGCAGAAAGTGCAGGAGGCCCGTGCTGAGCGTGCGCCTGAACCTGAAGCGGATGAGGAAACTCTGGCAGCTTTGAGGGTGAGCCAGATTGGCATGAGGACACATGCCCGAAAAGGAACAGCCCCTCATCCGAAACAGCCACCGGCACCTTCTACAGTACGTCCAAAGACTAATAAAGACATGGAACTTTAGGAATAACGTAAGAGGGGGACACATATTGTGTGTCCTCCCTTTCTGAAATATGGGTTTGTTCCTTTAGCGTCTGCGAGCGGCAACGACGGCCGACTGCACCAGGCGGTTTTCGCCTTGTGGACGATAACAGTACAGGATTCTAGCTAAGGTTGAACCCCGCACAATAGGGATTGAAACAGGTTAGGGGGAGAGATAGCATGGCTGAACGGACCCCAAATAATGTTCTCACGATTATCCTAGAGGGGTAAGAAAGCAACAAAAAAGGCACCCTCAGCGGGTGCCTTATGCGCAAGGTCCGTAGCTTCGGCCGACCTACATCAGCATACCCACTACGGCTCACCCATTATACCTCCTCGCCTTACGGCGACTACCTCAGGGTTCTTGGTTTACCTTGCTACTATTACTATAGCAAAACCGAATACCAACCGCAACATTTTTTGAAGGAATCAAAGGTGTCCTCCAATTCTTCCGGCCATCATCTTATCAGCGATTATCAGCAGGCCTTTATCACTAACCCCTCCGGCAGAATAGAGCGAGATTACCATTCTCGTATCGTCGGTTTCTACGAGAGAAACAGCGATGCTCCTCGTTTTGCCTTTGTAGACGAAACCTACCGACCTCCCAAAGTCAGCGATGACGGATACGGTATGCATCAAGGGTTCTACTCTATGACGGCTGTGATTGTCGAAGCAGATCAGCTTAAGGACTTCCGAGACGCACTGACGAATCTGCAAGGCGATTTCTACCATGCGAACCGAGCCAGTCCTGACCGTAACCAGGCTCTTCTTGAGCTAGTACACCAGCAGCTGCCGCCTGGCGCAGCAATCATTACAGTAGGTACTGCTGTTGATTATTCCCCGGATGCTGATACTCAGGTAGATTTCATCAGGCAAGCACGTCACAGTAACATGCTTTCTCTGATTCAGCAGGGACAAGATCGAGATAACCCGGTCTACGCGTTCGTCTTTGAACGCATGAGGAATGACAAGGAGAACCAGTTGGATTTGGAGGCTATCTCGAACTTTATCCAGGCTGGTCTTATCGATCCTATCGATCAGGTACAGGTATCTCCGAGTGCTGAGAGGCTCCTGTGGACCCCCGATGCGGTCTGTTATGCCGTTCAGAAGGTTCTTAACTCTTCTGACTACACCCTTTTTGAGACCATCAAAGACAATCTTGAGGTCTACGATGCGCTCAGCCATAGGTATCTTGACCTTGCTCCTGGACAGAACCAGCAGACTCAGATGAGTGCGCTCAATTTTGTCGCAGCTACTGTCCCGATTGAGAAGCTCTCTGATAATGCGCTTATGCAGGTCGCGAGTGGTCGTTTCGTCCGTGAAGAAGTCGTAGCTAGCCTTTCAAATTCTTTGCCTGAGGGTCCTTTGCCTGAGGGGCAGGGACGTATCCTACAGCCCAAGGCTCAAGAAGGTGTTGGTGATGCGTACTCCCGGACGCAAGCACAGGGGCATCAGCATCAGTTGTCTCCTGCTCAAGCTGTCGCTCAGAGTATTGCGCGTGGTGATATGACTCCCCGGCAGAAGCAGGCCTTTGAGGAATTGAACCGTCGTGGCACTCCTATTCCTCCCGCGTTGCAGGCTGTTAAGACCTCATATGAGCGGATGGAGCGTGCACGCGAACAGATTCTTGGCCCGAATGAGCAGCGTCAGCAGAATCATTTGAGTTCGCAGCAGCAAGAAGCTATCACGGAGCTAGGTAATCGGCCGTCAGAGCTTGATGTAGAGACGCAGCAGTCGCTTAGCTTGCTTCAGCCCACGGTGCAGAAAAGCGGTATGGCGCAGACAGGCCGGTCTCAGAATGAGGCACCGCGTCGAGGTCCTGCAGCGCCGACACGAGGTGTTGAGCTCTAAGAAAGAGGTATGGGGTGAGAAATCCAGTAGTGGATTTCTCACCCCATACCCCTTCACCGTTCTCAGCAGCACACGAGACGCTGCTCTGTTAATCTGGAAGAAAGCACCGATACCCCCGTGAGGTCAACGATGAACATTCACCCCTTCGACAACCACAGCACTGACATTGAGCAGGAACTTGCCCGTGAATTGCAAGCTATCGCCCGGCAGATTCGCCAGGCGCTGCAGAACCATAGGCAGCAGGCCGCTCGTGCAGAAACCCAGGAATCTGTGAATGCAGATGTGCAGATTCCTGCATCTCCGTATGCGCGGCTCTGGGAAGAATCATGGTGGGCTACCGCAACCAGCCGCGACCTAGCCGAATGGGCCACCGCGGCAGATCAGGAAGCACCCTACCGCGCTGACGCCGCCGCAGCCTACCACCACCTCGACGATAAGCTACGGAACGAATACGGGCTCACCCTCGCCGACTACCTGGCATACCTGAAGGAACACGGCTGGGAAGAACGCTACGAACAACACCAGGCCCAGGAACGAGCTGAAGAACGGGAGAATCTCTCCGATTCTGAGCGTCAGAAGGAACTCGACTCTAACGACCCGGCTGAAGCTCAAGAGCACGAGAACCAGTCAGAGCAGGCTCATGCCCAGGCTGGTCATGAGTGGGATCAGGCTGAAGCCCGCGGTGAACGCGCCGCCTACTACGAGGCCCACTACGATTCAGAAACCGCACACGCGGCCAAGCTCAACGACCAGTCCCTCGGTACGCACCCGCACCAGGCTGTGGCCGCTGCGAAGTCTCGAGGACCTCAGCAGCAAGCCAAGCCTGCCCGCGCCGTGCAGCAACAGGTGCATCAGCAGCACGAGCTATCCCACTAAAAATGTTCTCTTAGTAGGTGCGCTTTGCCAGTTCACGACGAACCGACTCACGCACACCCGCATCCTCAACCGACGCCAATACAGACGCCAGAGCACGCGAGAGAATGTCCTCACGCATGAACGGTTCCACGCGGGTTGCCTGGTACACCGGCACCATAGCGCGCGAGAGCATCGGGATGAAGTTCGGCTCAGCCCAGGACGGCTCTAGGGCGATGACGCGTGCCAGGGTGGGGGAGTATTCTTCCATCCAGCGCTGGAAGTCTTCTTCGTTGGAGAAGTAGGAGCCGTCTTCTTTGAGTTCGAAGGCTTGGGGAACAGTGGTGTTGGCGGCCTTTGCTTCGTCGAGTTCTTGGGCGAAGTCGGAGACACGTTCACGCAAAGCTGCCATCTGCTTAAATTGTGCGGGAATGTCCTCATCCTGCAGGGCTGCTAGGTAGTTTTCGACTTCGCGGTGATCGGGTTCGCGTAGGGTGGTGCCGGGGGTGGGGAGGGTGGGGAACTGGTAGCCGGTTTCGGTGAGGTGGTTTGCTTTCTCTTCGCCCTTGACGGCTAGTTCGATGGCGGTGTTGAGTAGGTCCTGCTTTGTGTCGGCGTCGATGGGGTAGCGGCCGTATTGGCCGGGGGTGTACTTCTTGTACAGGTTGTGTAGGGCGATGCAGCGTAGGCGTAGGTTGTAGAGGAAGGCTTGCCAGTTGCCGATGGTGGCGAAGCCTTCGTTGATGAGGGTGATCATTTCGTCGATGGGTTCTTCGTCGGCTAGTTCGGTGGTGAGGCTGTCGAGGAGGTGGTTGATGCTTTGGGCGGTGGCGATGTCGGTGCGTAGTGCTTGGGTGAGGGCGAGGTCGTCGGGGTAGGTGATGTAGTGGCCGCCGTCGATTTGGATGAGGTCGTTGTGGGTGATCCATGCGGGGGCGGTGGGGTTGGTGTTGATCATTGGTTTTCTTTC
>NZ_JVSP01000012.1 GCF_001061665.1 Rothia mucilaginosa
TTTACATGTCGGGCCAGTCGCGGTGCAGTGAATACTCTGTGTCCCCGTCACCGCTATCGTTTAGATGCCAGCGCTGGCCGGTACGGATGTCAGCCTTGCGCAACCTGGGGTTCGGGTTATCCTTTTTACCCATCGTCGGGTCGTTCTTGCAGCCCCAACGAGTGTCGTCGTCTTCGCAGGTGCCGCCGACGCGTCCCACATCAACCCACCACACACGCACCAGCAGCGGGTCAACGGTATCTTTCGTCAACACAACATCCAACGCCTGCCATGCGCCGCCGTTCACCCGGAAACGACCAGAGTATGACACTGTTGCGTAGGCATGGAAATTACCCGAACGCTTATACACATAACTGGTCGCGGTCTTGCGTGACTCTTCGCCGCGTGCCCTGCTAACCGGCTTACCCATGGTGTAGAAAGTATCCTCGTCACCGTTGCCGTATTGGATGGTCATCTGGGTGGGATAGGATTCGATTTCTACGTGGCCGATCATGAGGTCGCCTTCCCAATGTGCGGTGGGTGCGTCGACGTAGAAGTTGACGGCTTGGTTCTTGTAGACGTTGGGGTTGTTTTCGCCGAGGCCGGTGCCGAGGTTGTAGGACTGCTTCAAAACAGGGGCCTGGATATTGGTGTTAGCGAATTGGTCCTCGATTTCTTGGAGCATTTCTTCG
>NZ_JVSP01000013.1 GCF_001061665.1 Rothia mucilaginosa
CCAACGTCTACAAGAACCAAGCCGTCAACTTCTACGTCGACGCACCCACCGCACATTGGGAAGGCGACCTCATGATCGGCCACGTAGAAATCGAATCCTATCCCACCCAGATGACCATCCAATACGGCAACGGTGACGAGGATACTTTCTACACCATGGGTAAGCCGGTTAGCAGGGCACGCGGCGAAGAGTCACGCAAGACCGCGACCAGTTATGTGTATAAGCGTTCGGGTAATTTCCATGCCTACGCAACAGTGTCATACTCTGGTCGTTTCCGGGTGAACGGCGGCGCATGGCAGGCGTTGGATGTTGTGTTGACGAAAGATACCGTTGACCCGCTGCTGGTGCGTGTGTGGTGGGTTGATGTGGGACGCGTCGGCGGCACCTGCGAAGACGACGACACTCGTTGGGGCTGCAAGAACGACCCGACGATGGGTAAAAAGGATAACCCGAACCCCAGGTTGCGCAAGGCTGACATCCGTACCGGCCAGCGCTGGCATCTAAACGATAGCGGTGACGGGGACACAGAGTATTCACTGCACCGCGACTGGCCCGACATGTAAAGTCCGCCGCGGGTCTTACGTTGAGAAGCCACATGTTTGCCGAGAAGCCACTTCTTTGGTGGCTTTTCGAAACACATGTGGCTTCTCATCTATCGGGGTTCTTCCCTTCGGTTGGTTAGTCTTCCGGTTTCTAACCAGCCCCCCATCTCTTCACACACCACACCGATATGAGGAATACAATTCCATGACTTCCAACCTTTTTACCCGCCGCGCAATGCTGAGCGGCGGTACCCTTCTGGGTCTTGGTGCCCTGCTTGCGGCATGCGGCCATCAGGCAAATAACGAGGCGGCAGCCACCACCTCCGCAGCGCCGAGCGAAACCGCCTCGGCGTCTGCGGCAGCATCTAACGCTACTTCTGCTTCCGCTACTCCGAGCCCGGTCATTACCGCGGCTATTCCGGCGGATCAAAGGCACCCGACGGCGAGTACCGCAAAGCTGATGCATATGGTATAGCTCAAAACGTCCCTCTTCCGAAGGCTAAGCCGCAACAGTACCCTTGAAACCTTTGCTGGTCTTCGTGAGATGATGACCGATTGGGTCAGAGCCCGTAACTACGGTATTCAGACCGGTGACATGCAGTATGTATGGCCCTATATGCTGGATACCTACGAGAAGGATATTAAGTTCCTCAAGGATATCGAAGGCCTTTATCAGCGCGGAGGCTGAGGTGGCGCGTTCCCCGGGCTGGGTCTGCATTCCTACTTTCTATTTTATTTTTCTAACAAATAAGATTATAATAAGGAGTGTTTATTTTCGGAGGTTTTTATGTCATTTCTATCAAAAAATTGGGCAGGATTGTCAGTCTGTCTGATCATTTCTATCATCTCTTGGGTTTTAGGAGGATTTCTGCCTGTTGTGGGAGCACCTGTTTTCGCCATTTTTATCGGAATGATTCTCCATCCCTTTCTCGCTTCCTATGCACAACTGGATGCCGGTTTGACTTATAGCTCTAAAAAACTGCTTCAGTATGCTGTTATTTTGCTTGGGTTTGGACTCAATATCTCACAAGTTTTCGCAGTTGGAAAATCTTCCCTTCCTGTTATCCTTTCAACTATTTCAATTGCTTTGATTATAGCTTTCTTTTTCCAACGCTTTTTTAAGCTTGATACAAAGCTAGCTACCTTGATTGGAGTTGGATCTTCTATCTGTGGCGGTTCTGCCATTGCAGCGACTGCTCCTGTTATTCGCGCCAAGGAAAAAGAAGTAGCCCAAGCCATTTCTGTTATCTTTTTCTTCAATGTCTTGGCAGCTCTTATCTTTCCAACTCTAGGTTCTTGGCTCCATCTTTCCAACGAAGGTTTTGCTCTCTTTGCGGGTACTGCGGTCAACGATACTTCCTCTGTGACAGCTACTGCTAGTGCCTGGGATAGTCTTTACAATGCAAACACTCTTGAGCCTGCAACTATTGTCAAGCTGACACGTACTCTAGCTATTATCCCTATCGTTCTCTTCCTCTCCTATTATTGGCAAAGCCGTCAACAAGGCAACAACCAAGGAGTGAAGCTTAAAAAAATCTTCCCCGTTTTCATTCTCTACTTTATCCTAGCTTCTCTGATAACTACTCTTCTCACATCTTTCGGTGTCAGCAATAGCTTCTTTTCACCTCTCAAACAACTCTCTATATTCCTCATCATCATGGCTATGAGTGCTATTGGTCTCAAAACCAACCTCATTGCTATGATCAAATCCAGTGGAAAATCCATTCTTCTTGGAGCCCTTTGCTGGATTGCTATCATCCTGACTAGTCTTGGCATGCAATTATTCATCGGTATTTACTAAGAAAAAAAGGGAGCCTAAAGGCTACCTCAGAACGTAGGCAAATCAGATGGATTTTGGACTGTCGTTGGCTCGCTTTCTCAAGAGCAGCTGAAGGAAAAAGGGCTACTGAAATAACCCCATAACCATTGAGAAGCCACACGTGTTTCGAGAAGCCACCATCGTTGTGGCTTTTCGAAACACATGTGGCTTCTCGGCGCATAGGTATCGGCGCGTAGGTATCGGCGCATGGTGACTTCCGTAAAATGGTTGTATGGCTAAGAAAAATAAAGGCAAGAAGAGCGGAGCAGCAACGGCCGCCGTTGCCCTCCTCGCCGAGACGAACACTCCCTTCCAGATGCGCGAATACGAGCACACCGAGGGCGTAACCTCCTTCGGCGAAGAGGCTGCGAAGAACCTCGGCGCATCCGAGGAACAGGTCTTCAAGACCCTGCTCATCGTGCACGAAAAGGAATTCGCAGTCGCAATCGTCCCCGTCTCCGGCAAGCTCAACGTGAAGGCCGCCGCCGCAGCCCTCGGCTGGAAGAACGCTTCCATGTGCGACCCGAAGGTCGCCGAACGCCGCACCGGCTACGTGGTCGGCGGTATCTCCCCGCTGGGCCAGAAGACCCCCTCCCCCACCCTCCTGGACGAAAGCGCCCAGCTCTTCGATACCATCATGGTGTCCGGAGGCAAGCGTGGACTGGACGTCGAGCTCGCCCCCGACGACCTGCTGAAGCTCACCAACGGAAAGTACGCCGATATCCGCGCCTAACAGCCTCGTGCTGCCCCGCGACAGAATATTATCGGCACAGACTGCGCACCGCGGCGGTTGAGGAAATATACTCCTCCACCGCCGCGTTATGCATGTGTACAGATCAACGATTTAATGTACAGATCAACGATTTAAAGGAGAATCCCATGGGTAACTCGTTGCCGGGTGTCGGCACCATCGCAAAGAATTGGCGTGAAGTCCTCCGCCCCGAAGAATACGCGGTGCTGCGCGAGGGCGGCACGGAGCGTCCCTTCACGGGCGAGTACTGGAACACGCACGCCGAAGGCATCTACTCCTGCCGAGCCTGCGGCACGGAGCTGTTCCGCTCGGACCAGAAGTTCGACTCGCACTGCGGCTGGCCGTCGTTCTTCGCTCCCCTGGCCGAGGACCGCGTGCGCTACCTGGAAGACACGACGTTCGGCATGCGCCGCGTCGAGGTGCGATGTGCCGCCTGCGACTCGCACCTGGGCCATGTATTCGAGGGTGAGGGCTACCCCACCCCCACCGACCTGCGCTACTGCATTAACTCGGTGTGCCTGACCCTCACCCCGGCCGAGAACGAAAAGGCCGAAGAGGAATAGCATCCAGAAGCGGCCCCGGGGCCACCCCGATTCCCCTAATTCGAGCCTCTCAGCCGGGGCGGGTAGAATGGCCTAGTGCCTTTGGGGGCCGGTGTGGCGTGCCCGGGGCGATCTACATGTACAACACCTGAGCGTCAGAAGAGGATGGTTCCATGAGTAGCGCAGCTAAAGCGAACGGTTCGCTGACCCTTCAGGATATTGAGGTTCCCGAGGTTGTTCCGCTGAACACCCCTTCGACGCCGATTCCCACGCTGATTAACACCGAGAGCGGTTTGCGCCGAGCCGCCGAGTCACTGGCGGCGGCCTCCGGCCCGGTGGCCGTTGATACCGAGCGCGCGCAGGGTATCCGTTACGGTTCGCGCGCGTTCCTAGTGCAGCTCAAGCGCGAGGACAAGCTGTACCTGATCGACCCGGAGGCCTTCTCTGACCTGCGCATCATTAATGATGCGCTGGCCGACGCCGAGTGGGTGATTCACGCGGCGATTCAGGACTTCCCGAGCCTCGACATGCTGGGCATGCGCCCCAAGCGCCTATTTGACACCGAGCTGGGTGCTCGCCTGGCGGGCCTGAAACGCGTGAATCTGGGCGCGACGGTTGAGGAGCTTCTGGGCTACAGGCTGGAGAAGAAGCATTCGAAGGAGGACTGGTCGCACCGTCCCCTACCGGAGTCGTGGCTGAACTACGCGCTGCTGGACGTTGACGTGCTCATCGACCTGCGCGACGCCTTGGAGGAGCTACTCCGCAAGCAGGGCAAGCTGCAGTACGCTCAAGAGGAGTTTGCGTACCTGTGCGCATCACCGGTGAAGGACCCCACGGACCAGCCGGAGCGTTGGCGCAAGACGAAGGGCCGCACTGCCCTGCGGTCGGTCAAACAGCTGACGGCGCTGCGTAACCTGTGGGTTGAACGCGATTCGCTGGCCCGCAAGAAGGACATCGATTCGAAGCGGCTACTACCCGATTCCGCGTTGATTGAGGCGGCCCGCACCATGCCCCGCAACGTGCCGGCCGTGATGGCCATCCCCGGTTTTCAGACGCGCGGCCTGCGCCGTGAGGGTCCCCGCTGGGTGCGCGCTATCGCATCCGCAGCCCGCGGCGAGAACGCGGTGCCGTACACCCTGCCCTCGACCGCCCCTCCCCCGTTGAAGGCGTGGGAGTCGAAGCGCCCCGAGAATCTTGCGCTGTTTACCGAGGTTCGCCAGGTGATTGATGACCTCTCCGAGCGCCTGACGATTCCGGCGCAGAACCTGATTACGACCGATTACGTGCGCCGCCTCTGCTGGGAGCCTCCGGCCCGTCACGACGAGCAGTCCCTGCGGGATGCGCTGGCCGCCTACGGCGCACGCCCCTGGCAGACCGGTCTGGTCGCCCCCGCGATCGCGCCGGTATTCGCGAAGTATTTGGGTTAGCTTTCGCTCAACGAAAGAGGATTTATGTCTACTTCTCAGAATTGTTCCTGCTGTCGGCAGGCGAGCGTTCAGGAGCAGTCCGCTTCGGTGAAGCCCACGGCGACTGCCGAAACCGACCTTGCGTCGGATGCCGAGAGGGCCTCGTCCCGTCTGTTTTCGCGCCGTGCGACCCTGGTGACCGGGGCACTGGCCTCCACCGCGGCGCTGGCTTCCTGTGCCGAGGGCGGCGGCACGACGGTGACCGCGCCCGACGGAACCGTGGATATGGCAGCCGCGTCTTCGGTGGGCGTGGGTAAGGCCGCTAAGCTGACCCGCGGCACCACGACCGTGATTGTGGCTCAGCCGTCCGAGGGTCAGTACAAGGCGTACAGCCCCGTGTGCACTCACCAGGGGTGCCAGTTGCAGGTGCAGGATTCGAACCGCATCGTGTGCCCCTGCCATGGTTCGGAGTTCGCGACCGCCGACGGTTCGGTGCTGCACGGCCCGGCGGAGACCCCGCTGAAGACCTACTCGGTGCAGGTGAAAGACGGCCGTATCTTTGTGGGAAACAACAGCTAGGGCCGGCCTCTGCCTCGTTTTAGTTTCGTGTGCCGTTGAGGTGCACTGTTGAAAACACAGAAAACCCAGCTACCCGGTCGGGGTAGCTGGGTTTTCTGCGTCTCTAACTTTTACGCGTTACGGCTACGCGGTGTGGCGGGGCTTCTGGCCCTCCTCACGGGCGAAGGGCACCTTGTCGCCGGCCAGCTGGGCACGCACATCCGCGGCGATTCGCTCGGGGGTCAGGCCAACCTCCTCCAGAATCTGCTCGCGCGATGCGTGCGGGATGAACTCGGCGGGCAGACCCAGCTCGCTCAGGGCCGTATCGACGCCGGCCTCACGCATCTCTTGTCGGATGCGCGCACCCACGCCGCCGGAACGCACGCCGTCCTCGATGGTCACCACGATGCGGTGGTCACGGGCCAGCTCCACGACGGAGGAGGGAACGGGAATGATCCAGCGCGGGTCAATCACGGTGGACTCAATGTCCTCTGCGGCCAGAATCTCGGAAACCTCCAGGGCCACGCGGGCCATGGCGCCCACGGCCACGAAGAGCACGTCGCGCTGGCCGGTCTCGGGATGCGGTTCGCCGGTGCGGGCCAGAACGTCTACACCGTCGGCGCGGCGCTCAATAGCTGGGATGTCCTCGCCCACGGAGCCTTTGGGGTAGCGAATCACGGTGGGTGCGTCGTTGATGGCTACGGCTTCGCGCAGCTCCTCGCGCAGGGTTGCGGCGTCACGCGGGGCGGCCAGGTGCAGCCCGGGGATGAACTGCAGCATCGCCAAGTCCCACATGCCGTGGTGGCTTGCGCCGTCGGGGCCGGTGATGCCGGAGCGGTCCAGGACCACGGTCACGCCGGCCTTGTGCAGTGCCACATCCATGAGCAGCTGGTCGAAACCGCGGTTCAGGAAGGTTGCGTAGAGCGCGACGACCGGATGCATGCCACCGTAGGCGAGGCCCGCGCTCATGGCGATGGCGTGCTGCTCGGCGATGCCCACGTCAATCACGCGGTCGGGGTGGCGCTTCTGGAACTCGCGCAGACCCACGGGAATGAGCATAGCGCCGGTGATGCCGACGACGTTCTCCTGCTCATCCGCAATATCTGCAATCTCACGGCCAAAGACGCTGGTCCAGGACTCGGCGGTGCTCTTGGAGACGGCATTACCGGTCAGCGGGTCAATCGGGCCGACCGCGTGGAACTGGTCGTCCTTGTTCGCGCGGGCGGGTGCATAACTGTGGCCCTTCTCGGTGATGGCGTGCACGATGACCGGGCCCCCGTAGTTCTTCGCGGCGGTCAGGGCGTTCTCCACAGCCTGCTGATCGTGGCCGTCGATGGGGCCCACGTACTTCATGCCGAGTTCCTCGAAGATACCCTTGGGCACCACCACGTCCTTGATGCCGGCCTTCATGCCGTGCAGGCCGCGGTAAATCATCTGGCCCAGGGCACCACCCCGCTGCAGACCCACGCGCACCGCGTCGAGGGCGCGGTCGTAGCGGTGGTCCAGGCGAACGCGGTCCACCTGCTGCTGCACGCCGTGCTTGAGCTCGGAAAGCTGGTTGGCGAAACCGCCGATGGTGGGCGCGTAGGAGCGGCCGTTATCGTTCACGATGATTACGACCTTGCGGCTACGGTCGGCGGCGATGTTGTTCACGGCCTCCCAGGCCATGCCGCCGGTGAGCGCGCCGTCGCCGATGAGCACGACGGTGTAGCGGTCGTCCTCACCGTTAATACGGTTGGCGCGCGAAATGCCGTCGGCCCAGGAGATAGAGCTGGAGGCGTGCGAGGAGGCAATAATGTCGTGCTTGGACTCGTTGCGGTCGGGGTAGCCCGAGAGGCCGCCCTTCTGACGCAGAGTCTTAAACGCATGACGGCCGGTCACGAGCTTGTGCACGTAGGACTGGTGGCCGGTGTCAAAGAGGATGTTGTCCTTGGGGGAATCGAAAATGCGGTGGATGCCAAGGGTCAGCTCCACAACGCCCAGGTTCGGGCCCAGGTGGCCGCCGGTCGCCGAAACGTTCGTCACGATGAACTGGCGAATCTCGTTGGAAAGCTCCTCCAGCTGCTCGTAGCTCAGGTTGCGCAGGTCGGAGGGGTCCTTGATGCCGGGCAGCAGGCGGGCCGTGTGGCCGTCGCCGAGGCTGTAATCTACGGTGGGTGCTCCGGGGGTGGCGGCCTTCGGGTTGTTCTCCTGCGGCGACGCATTTTCAGCAGACATACACCCACACTCCTCAAGGGTTCAGGGCACGGCTCATTCCGTGCGTTGGTTCTCCAATGATTTTACCTTTTAAGGGGCTAAAAATCAGATTCGCGTCACCGTCAGGTGAGACGAGCTCTCCTCTCCTCCGACGGCACCCCGGGCAGGTCTGCCGCCAATCGAACGCCGGTCCGCGCCCCGCCCTCCTCTGTCGAAGGACGAGCCGCGGCCAATCCGCCGCCTACTTGCGGCGACGACGCGGGCGAGGCTTCGCCGGCGCACGCTCGAAGAGCGCCACGCTCTCAACGTGGTGCGTGTTCGGGTACATGTCGAAGGCCCGCAGCTGCACCATATCCCAGCCGAGCTCACGCAGAATACCTGTGTCGCGGCCCAGAGCCGCCGGATCGCAGGCCACGTACAGGATGCGACCGGGATCCAGAGCGTCCAGGCGCTCCAGGGTGGTGCGGTTGGCACCCTCACGCGAGGGGTCCAGAACCACGGCGTCAATCGGCGGGATCTGTTCGAAGTCGCGGGCGGTCTTCAGGTCGACCAGGTGGCGCGCCACGTCACCGCGAATCACCTCGATGCGGGTCTGCGCCGAGTTATCGGTGCGGGAGCATCCATCGGGCGCAAAGTTGGAGCGGGCGTCCTTGTGGGTCACGGGGGAACCCTCGATGCTGATGACCGTTCCGGTGGGGCCCACCGCATCGGCCAGGGCCGCGGTGAACAGTCCCGCTCCGGCGTACAGGTCGAGGGCGCACTCGCCCTCCTGCGGGCGCAGCATGGTCAGCATCGCCGCAATCATGGTCGAAGGAGCCGAACGGTGAATCTGCCAGAATCCGCCGGCCGAGACCTGGTAGCTGAAGCGGCGGGGGCCGAAGGTCACTTCCTCGGTCACCGA
The DNA here is from genome assembly GCF_001061665.1 of Rothia mucilaginosa. Classification (GTDB taxonomy): domain Bacteria; phylum Actinomycetota; class Actinomycetes; order Actinomycetales; family Micrococcaceae; genus Rothia; species Rothia mucilaginosa_A. The sequence goes on from NZ_JVSP01000013.1 coordinate 8,716, forward strand.
ACGCAGGCCGGCACCGAGCAGGCGGTCGCTTTCCTCCACGCGGCGGTAGGGTGCGTGGGAGGCGCCAGGGCGGCGACGCTTGGGCTTACCGTTCGAGGACGACTCCGGCGTGAAGTAGAGGGACACCTTACGCTTGGCGAGCAGTCCCCAGGCTTCGGTGGCCTGCTCCTCCACCGCGCGCGCAATCTCGTCAATCGAGAAGCGCGGGTCCACGATGAATTGCAGTAGCACGCGGCCGCGGGAGGAGACGGTCGCCTCCACCTCGCGCACACCGCGCAGGTTCAGCTGCTCCAGGTGCAGGTCGCGCAATTCCCTGGCTGCAAGCGGAAAATCAACGACCGGGACCGGCGAGGAGGCGTGGTACGGGTGCATGGCGACGCGCCAGGTCACGACGGGTCGGCCCTCTGCGTTTTCCTCACGCACGCGGGCCACGGCGTAGCGCACGCGGGTTCGCCACGACAGCCCCTCGGAGTTATCGCGCAGGGGCAGCTCCTCGACGGTCAGGTTCGTTAGCAGCGGAGAGGTCAGCGGCAGGCCGCCCAGACGGTGAATCTGGGTGCGCACAATATCGGTCTTGTAGCGGCGCTGCTCATCCAGCGCGAGGTGACCGTACTCCATGCCGCCCAGCAGCTCTGGCACACCGGTTGCGGCGGCGCGCTCCTCGGCGCTGGCGAGCGCATCGGCCTGAATCCAGGGGTGGGGGCGGCGGGCAAGGGAGGACACGGGAACGTCGATGACGTCCGCGAAGTAGTAGCGGCGCTTGGGGCCGATGGAGGTGATGCGCACGCGAGCCTGCTCGCCGACAACGCCGTGGCGAACGAAGATGACGCCCTCTGCGGTGCGAGCGACGAAGGAGCCTCCGTGGGCGGGTGCTTCACAGGTGACGGTGAGGACTTGGCCGACGCTGTAACCACCTGCTTCTGTGGAGGCGGCGGCGGGGTCAGTGGTGTGTTGAGTCACGACGTTGTCTCCTAATCATCACTTAATGTGAACTATTTTACACCGAAATATTCGGGGTCTCGGGTTTCGACGCTCCCCGGGGGTGAAGTGCGGTGAAGCCCTCACCGTGCCGGTCCGGGGCGTTTGTAGCAGGTGCTTGTAGCAAGGCAATAGGGCGAGCCTTTCAGCGCGGTCCCTTCGTGTTTCAGCGCGGTTCTTCGGGGCCGCCGTTTTCTCGGGAAGCTCTCGGGATTTTCTCGGGAAGCTGCGCTCCCCCGCGTAGCTTAGGATGCAGAGTCCTCGTGCAATCGGCCGCGGTAGACCGCGTGACGGTTGCTCTGGGTGAGCTCTCGGCCGCCGCCGGCGGGGCGGGTGACGTTCGGTGCCAGGGCGGGGTTCTCCCCCGGGGTGGTCGCCTCCTCGACGACCTCTTCGGTCTGCAGGCGCTGGTCGAAGATTTCGTCGTACACTTCGTCCTCGTGCATGGCCCACGGCACGGTCGCGGTCATCACGCCAGACTCATGAAGCAGCGCCTTCTTGAGGCGGCGCACGGTGCGGCGGTGCAGAATACGCTGCCACCAGTGATCCACCACGAATTCGGGCAGGTACACGACCAGGATGTCGCGCGGCGACTTCTTGCGGCGGCGGCGAATGTACGAGACCACTGCCTGCACGGTATCGCGGTAGGGCGAGTCGATGACCGACAGCGGCACTGGGATGTCGAGGGCGTACCAGCGGTTCTTCACGATCTCGAGAGCCGCGCGGTCGTTGTTGACGGTGAGCGCCTCAATCGTCGAGGGACGCGAGGCACGCGCGTACGAGAGGGCACGCACCGCGGGCCTGCGCACGCGTTCCACGTACACGATGGCGTGCACGCGTGAGGGCAGGGCCGCCACATCCGCCACGGACTCGGCGTTCAGCGGCATATCCATGGCTTCGTCGACCGTGGCGTAACGACGGTGAGTGAGCATCATACCTCCAACCATGAGGGCAATCATTCCGAGGGACAGCCAGGCGCCGGCACCGAGCTTCGTGACGATCACCACAACGAGTACGGCGGCGGTGACGGTCACGCCCAGGGCGGACACCGCGATATCGCGCAGGAGGGCGCGGCGGGGCATCTGGGCCAGGGTAACCCGCAGCAGGCGCATGCGGTAACGCACCACGGCCAGCTGCACCATGACCATGGAGATACACATACCCACGATGTACAGCTGAATCAGGGAGTAGACATCCGAGCCGAAGAGCACGGTGAGTATCGTCGAGAAGCCCGCGAGGGTCAGCACGCCGTTGGTGTACAGGCCGCGGGAATCCACGCTGCGGAAGAAGACGGGCAGGTACTGGTAGTCCGCCAGGGAGGAGGCGATCATGGGGAAGCCGGTGAACGCGGTAATCGAAGCGATAATCAGCACGCCCACGGTCGCAAACACCAGCAGCTGCGCGTAAATCGGGGTGTCGCGGTACACCGCGAGAGCCACCTGGTAGAGGGCGGGCTTCTGGTGGAAGTACTCCCCCGGCGCGCGCCCGTCGATGAAGAGGAATTGGGTCGTGTCATGCACCATGTGCACGTGCGTGAGGTAGGCCAGGCTCAGCAGGCCCACCAGCAGAACGGAGGTGATGATGCCCATCATCATCATGGTCAGGGCCGCGTTGTACTTCTTGGGCGGGCGGAAGTAGCGGACCGAATTGGAAATCGTCGACACGCCGGAGAAAGCAACCGCGCCTCCCGAGAAGGAGCGTGCCAGCAGCAGCATGAGCGCCACGCCTTCGGTGGCGTTGCTGCCTAGCTCCGGCACGATGGCGTAGCCGGCGGATTCGGCCACGGGCAGGGCGCCCACGGAGGCACGCACCCAACCAATAATCAGGGTGATGCCCAGGAGCGCCAGGAAGATGTACAGCGGCCAGTGAGCAATCTTGCCCATGAGCTGCAGACCGCGCAGGGCCGTGAGCGTCAGAGCCAGGATGAGCAGCACCGCAATCGTCGTGCGCCAATCCTGAATCTCGGGGTACAGGGCCACGAGGAATGTGGCCGCCGAAGACATGGACACCGACACCGTCAGCATGTAGTCCATGAGCGAGGAGGCACCCATCATGACCGCGGGTAACGCGCCCAGCTTCTTGTGCACCAGCTGAATATCGCCCTCGGCGGCAATCTGGCTGATGTTGTAGCGGTAGGTGCCGATGACCACCAGCCCCACCAGGGCGACCGCCAGGCCAACCCACGGGGAGAACGCGAGCGCCGAAGCACCCGCCGCGGCCAGGGTCAGAATCGTCTGGTCGGCGGCGTAGGCCACCGAGGAGATGCCGTCGGCACCAAAAAGGGGCAGGGCGTACCGCTTCGGCAGGGTCACTGCCGAAAGGTTCCGCGTGCTGACCGGTCGACCGATCAGGGCGATGCGCATCCTGTCCCAACGATTTCTCACCCATTAAGGCTATCTTCCCGGGCCCCAAAGCTCAATTCAATGAGCGGTTCAATTACACTGGAAGGGTATGCGTTAAAGCGCGTCATCAACACATGGAGAGAAGCATGCCTCACTTTGTCATCATGGGCGCCGGGCGCGTGGGCGTCATGCTGGCCCGCACGCTGGAGGCCTCCGGGCACACGGTTGCCGTCATCGATCAGGATGAGCGCGCCTTCCAGCCGTTGCGCAAGGGTTTTGAGGGTCAGCTGGTGACCGGTGTGGGTTTCGATCAGGAGACCCTCAAGCGCGCCGGAATTACCGAGGCCTACGCCTTTGCGGCCGTCTCGTCGGGTGATAACTCGAACATCATTGCCGCGCGTGTGGCTCGCGAGCTGTTCAAGGTGAAGAACGTGGTGGCTCGCGTGTACGATCCCAACCGCGCCGAATTCTTCCAGCGCATGGGCATCCCCACGGTGGCCTCGGTGCGTTGGTCTACCGATCAGGTGTTGCGCCGTCTGCTGCCCGAGCAGGCGCTGAAGGGTGATTTCCGTGAGCCTTCGGGCCGCCTCATGCTCACCGAGATTCCGCTGGATGACGGCTGGGCCGGCCACGCGCTCGTCGACATTGAGCGTGCCGCCGGGGTGCGCATCGCCTACATCACCCGCTTTGGTGAGGGTATGCTCCCCCGCCCCGATAGCGCCTACCAGCAGGGTGATAGCGTGCACGTGATGATGCGCACCGACGACGTCGCCGATGTGACGCGTATTCTTTCGCGCCCGCCGCGCACCGAGGACGACGAGGTGGAGTACCGCACCGACGCGAATATGGACTGGTTGCGTTCCGCCACGAGTAAGGCCACCCCTGGATTCGGGACCCCCTCCCTGCCCGATCCCCGCCAGCTCTTTGGCCGCCAGCGCTCGACCCCTAAGGAGAAGTAATGAAGGTACTCATCGTTGGTGCCGGTTCCGTGGGTGCGTCGATTGCCAAGGAGCTCATGATAAACGGACACGACGTGACCATCATCGATTCCAAGCCCGAAGCTAAGAAGCGCGCCGACCTGCCCGGCGTGCGCTGGCATATAGGTGACGCCTGCGAGCTGTCCGTGCTACGCCAGGTGCACCCGAACAAGGCGGACGTGGTCGTTGCCGCAACCGGTGACGACAAGGCAAACCTGATGGTCTCCCTGCTGGTGCGCAGCGAGTTCGGCGTGCCGCGCACCGTGGCCCGCGTGAATAACCCCCGCAACGAGTGGCTCTTCGACGACTCCTGGGGCGTGGATGTGGCCGTGTCCACCCCGCGCCTGATGACCGCGCTGGTTGAGGAGGCCGTGGAGGTGGGCGACGTCGTGCGTCTGCTGACCCTGCAGGCCGGTGGCGCGACCCTGGCCGAGTACACTGTGCCGGAGGATCACCCCATCATCGGTTACCGTGTCGACCACGTGCAGTGGCCGGCCGATACGGTACTCACCGCGATTCTGCGCGATGGCGCCCCGATTCCGCCGAGCCCCGACGTCGTGCTCGAGGGCGGCGACGAGCTGTTCTTCATCACGACGATTGCCGGTGAGGATCAGATTCGCGCCCTCTTCGCGTAGACTTGCGCGGCGTGGTTATCCCCTAAATTTGAGGATGCGAAAGCCCCGATCCCCTTACGGACCGGGGCTTTCGCCTTATCTTCTATGAAGCCTTCTCTACGAAGGTGCGGGGTGTGTTTTAGCGGTTTTCAGAGCCCTCAGAGCCCTCAGCGACGCCGGAGCCCTCAGCGCTGTCAGCGCTATTAGCGGTCTCAGGTTCTTCAGCTTCTTCGGCATCGCGAGCCTCGGCGTCCCCACCCGAGCTCGCCTCTCCGGGGGCCGAAACGCGCCAGGCCAGCCACACGCCCAAAGCGTACAGCGGCAGGCCCATAATCAGGCGGGTGGCGCCCAGCGCCTCCACCGCGTTGGCAAAGTACAGGGGCATCTGCACCGCCAGGCGCAGAAGCATCAGGATCGTAATAATCCAGGTGGCCAGCATGTACTGGCGCACCCGCACCGGGTTCTTCCGCCAGGTCAGGCCCTCGCCGCGAATCACGCCGAAAATCAGGCCCGTAATCGGCCAACGCACCGCCATGGACACCAGGTACCCCAGCGAATACAGGCCGTTCGTCCAGAAACCAACCACAAAGTAGTCGCTCGCATTACCCGTGCGGTAGGCCGCGAAGGCGCAAATCGCCACGCCCACCAGACCGGTCAGGGCGCTCACCAGCTTGGACCCCTGCACCAGGCGAATCAGGGTGAAGGCGGCGGCCGCGACCAGCGCGGCAATCAGCGAAAGGTTCAGTTCCTTCGTCACGGTGAACAACACCAGGAACGCCACCGCGGGCAGGGAGGATTCCACCAGGCCGCGCCAACCGCCGATGGCGTGCAGAACATCCACGTCACCATTGGCGGTGCGGCGCATGTTCGCGCTCATGGAGGCGCTCACCGCCTGCGCGAACTGGTGCGGCGACTCGGACGATTTGGAGGATTTGGAGGACTCGTTCCGCTCGCTCACCCGGCTCTGCTGTGCGGCGGATGCGGGCACGGTTTCGCGCGCGGTCTTCTCGGCCTCCCGGTCGGGATTGGTCGGCTCGGAGCTCATGTTATCCCTTCTCCACAAAGAATTGCGGCACAATCTCGTAGCGCGGATTGTAAATAATCGGCTGGTTCGCGCGAATCGACACCACGCCCGAACAGCGCAGGAGCGCACCGGCGAGGACGCCCGGCACCATCTGCTGGCCCTGCCACTTGAGTATCACCCGGTCGCCGTAGTTGAACGGCGGGTAGGAGGGAAAAGCCACATCCACGGTTTCCAGCTGCGAGGTGACCGTGGCCAGCGAGGCCGTGTTCAGATGGTGCTGCTTCTCGGGGTCCTCGGATTCCTCCTCAAAATCCTCGCCCGGAGGCTCCACAATGGGCATGCCGATGATTGCGCGCGGGTTCGTCCACTGCAGCGGCTTTGACTTGGCGACCAGCAGCTCGGCGCGGTACATCGGCTTGCTGTGGGCCGTCGGTAGCCACACCTGCTCCACGCGACCGGCGAGGCGCACGCGAAAGCGCTCGGGGTAGCCGGGAGCAATCGGATGCTCCTCGGGAACCACGAGCGCGCTCGGATGATGCGAAAAGCTCGGCATTAGCCGATCTCGGTGATCTCGGGGCCGCGGCGAGGCATCGGGCGGAGCTCCTGGTGATTATCCTTCGGCTCCTCGTCCTCAGTTTCGTCCTCGGCGATAGCCAGGTCTGCGGGCAGGGTCATGGGCAGCAGCTCGCGGGGCGGGCGCGGGTCGTCACCGCGGTCCACCACCACATCGCGGAAAACCTCCTCCACGGAGGCTGCGGCAGCCTCGTCGCCCAGCACAGCGGCACCGGAGATGACGCCGCGCAGGAACCAGCGGGGGCCGTCCACGCCCACGAAGCGGGCGATGCGCTCGCCGCGCTTGCCGTCCGGGGTGATGGCGGGCAGGCGGGTCAGCATCTCGGCACCGAACACGCCGGCGTACACCTCAACCGTGCCGCCCTGGGAGGCGACGGACTCGGTCAGGTCGTGGCGGATGTCGTCCCAAATGCCGGTGGTACGCGGCGCTGCGAAGGCCTGCACCTGCAGGGTTGCACCGTCGCGGGTGATGGTTGCGGCAATCACCGCACCGGTCGAGTCATCGGTCTCGAGTCGCAGGTTCATGCCCTCGTGCATCTTGATGCGCAGGGCGCCCAGGTCGACGTAGTCCTCGAGATCCTCTTCGCTGACCTCCTCGATGTCGTGGGGTCCGTTCACGCGATCGTACTTGATCACTTCGGCGGAGTTCTCCTCCTCCTTCAGCTCCTCGACCTCGACGCTGGTCTCTTCGATTTCCTCGTTGACAGCCTTGTCGATGGCGGCCTTCTCGGCCTCCTCGGCTTTCTTCTTCTTACCAAATCCGAACATGGTGTTCCACCTTTCGCCGCACCCCGGGTGCGGGTTGTGTTCCCTCCACCCGGGGAATCCGTCAGAATCCGTTGAGGGGAGGTACGTTTCTACGCGCGAGCCGCAGCGCGGCGGACCCGTGCGAGCCCGTCCTAGTGAACTCCGCTGGAGCCGAAGCCGCTGGAGCCACGCTCCGTCTCGTCCAGTTCCTCCACGATGGTGAAGGTCGCGTGCTCGTACTTCTGAATCACCAGCTGAGCGATGCGATCGCCGCGGCTCACGTGGAAAGCCTTCGTCTTATCGGTGTTGAGCAGGGTGACCATCAGCTCACCGCGGTAGCCGGAGTCAACGGTTCCGGGCGCATTAACAATGGTAATACCGTGCTTGGTGGCCAGACCCGAGCGCGGATGCACCAGACCCACGTAGCCCTCGGGCAGGGCGATGGCCACGCCGGTGGGCACGAGCGCACGCTCGCCCGGCTCCAGCTCGAATTCGATGCGCGAGCGCAGATCGGCGCCGGCGTCACCGGGCTTGGCGTAGGAGGGGGCGGGCAGCTCGGGATCGAGCAGCTTAATGTGAACGTTGATGGGGTTCATCGGGGTCGGTCCTTTCGGGATGTGTGTGCCAGGCTCCCGCGCGGCGGGTGCGGAGGCATACTCAACGGGGCGGTGCCGTGTGGCACTCGCCCCGTTCAGATGTCTATCGGGTGGGGGTTACCCATCCTTGGAATATTAGCCTTCGCATTCGACGCAGTAGTACAGGCCGCCGTCCTCGCGTGCAATCTGCGAGCGGTGGCGAACCAGGAAGCAGGATGCGCAGGTGAACTCGTCGTCCTGAGCGGGCAGAACCACGACGTTCAGCTCCTCGTTGGAGAGGTCGGCGCCGGGAAGCTCGAAGCTCTCGGCGGCGCTGTTCTCGTCCTCGTCTACCGCGCCGGACTGCATGTCGGAACGGCGCGCGTTGAGCTCCTCGTAGGACTCTTCGCTCTGCTCTTCGTCCTGCTTGCGAGGTGCATCGTAATCAGTTGCCAAACTTTCACGCTCCGTTGAATCTATTGAATCTGTGGCCGCGTTAGCCGCGCCACTCTGGTTTTAAAATTCTCCATGCCGCCGCTACGCCCGTGACGACATGCCAGGTATTGTTCACCATTGAACACCCTTTTGTCTAATCCAGCGTGAGCTTTGAGCATACACGACGTCATATTCTGTGCAATAAAGATGGCGCGGGACATATTTTTTGGCCCAAACAAGCCCCCGAGCTACTGATTTTGCGCGCTTTCACGGTACCCTGGAAGGTAGTTTGCGTTCCGTGCACCACATTTCACGGAAGGCGCCCGGTTCACCTATGGAGGTTCTCATGCTTGAGCTACGTCTGATTGGCGTGCACGATGACGGCGAAAATCTGGTGCTTGAGTCTGCCGACGGCACCCGCTTCTTGCTGCCCATTGACGCCAACCTGCGCACGAGCATCACCAAGGCTCGCCGTATTCAGCCCGCCCGCGGCCTGGGCGCTAAGGGCACCTACGGCCCGCGCGATATTCAGACCCGTTTCCGTCAGGGTGCCTCCGTTGAGGAGATCGCGGAGGAGTCCGGCTGGGAGCCGGAGCGCGTGCGCCGCTACGAGTGGCCGATCGTGGCCGAACGCGCCCACATTATTCGCGCCGCTCAGAGCGTGAAGATTGGCCGCCGCGATTCGGCTTCGGGTAGCGCGCAGATTCCGGTGACGCTCAGCGCCCGCATTGAGGAGGTTTCGGAGCGTTACGGTTTTGAGGAGGCCACCCAGGATTGGACGACCCGCCAGCAGGAGAACGGCCAGTGGCGCGTTGAGGTTGATATTGCGCTGAAGGATTCGGTGCGTCAGAACCTGCCCTCGCAGGTGATGTTCCCCGCCCGCTGGGTGTACAACCCCGCGAACCAGGGCCTGTACGCCTCGAACGAGGCCGCGTACTTCCTGATGGGCAATAGCGAGGACGCTGTGGCCGCCGCCGCGAAGAAGGCCCCCGTGGAGGTTCCGCAGGCCCGCCTGCCGAAGGCTCCGGAGCCCGCACCGGCTCCCCTGGCTTCTTCCGAGAGTGCTGACGAGCGTAAGCTCAAGGAGCTTCTGGAGCGTGCCCGCTCGGTGCGTCCCGCCCAGGTTGAGGAGCCCGAGGTGTTCGTGCATCGCGAGTCTGCTGAGACTCCGCAGGCTGAGGCTCCCGCAGAGACTCCTGCTGAGGCCCCCAAGGCTGAGGCGACCACCCGCGCGAACGAGGAACAGCCTGCACAGACCGCAACCGCCGATCGAGGCCCGCTGACCGGTGCGCCCTCCGCGCACACCCCCGCGGCGCATCCGGCACCGGAGGAGTACGGCAAGCACTCCCCCGATACCGAGGCAGCCGAGACTGCCGAGGCTCCCGCGGCGCAGGATGAGCCCGCAGAAGCTGCGGGTGCGGCCGAGGAATCCGCCAAGGCCTCCGCGGCAGAGAAGCCCAAGTCTTCCTCGAAGAAGCAGCGCGTGAGCGTTCCCGCCTGGGACGACATCATCTTCGGCGGCCGCAAGTAAGCGACCACCCGCGCGCCGCCCGATAAAGGCTTCTAGGCAAAGGCGCCAAGACAGCAGAAAGCCGCCGGTTATTCGCGTGAATAACCAGCGGCTTTTTCTATCTTCTCAGCCTGTATCCGCTGAGCGGGGCTCTTCCGAGTCTTAGAAGGTCTTGAGCATGCGCAACGGCACCAGACGCTCAGCGTCCGTCAGCGAACCGTGCTGACCAACCATGTGCAGGGCACGCTCCTGATAGTGGCGCATATCGTACAGCGCCCAATCGTCGCGAGCGCACACCATCAGGTCACCAATGCGGCCGCGCGCCGCATCCGTGATGACCGGGCCGAAGTAGCCGGCACGCATCAGCTCGCGAGAGTCAATCACCCAGGCGCGCTCGCCCCAGTACTGCGCCCAACGCTGAGCGGTGGCGGTGCGTGCCGCCTCCGAGGTGTCCTCCAGGTGCAGGTGCACGGCGCGCGGTTCACCGGCGGTCATGGCGATGTTGCGGGTCAGCTCCTCCACGCCCGAGTAGTCGATGCGCTGGTGCTCGGGCACGTTCACCATGCCGTGATCGGCGGTCACGAAAAGTGCCGCCCACGCCGGGGCGCGCTCCGTCAGACGCTTCAGCGCCGAGTTCAGTTCCTCCAGCTGCTGTAGCCATTCGTCGCTGCCCACACCGTAGCGGTGGCCCGCCGCGTCAATCTCGCCCCAGTACAGGTACACGGTGGTCGGGGTGCGGCTGGAGAGCGCCTCCAGGGCGTAGGTGACGCGGGCATTGTAGCCGACGGCATCTACGAAGTCGCCGCCGCGCAGCGCCGCCTCGGTCAGGCCGGTGCCGCGGTACTTACCCAGCGAAATGGTCAGCACACGGCGGTTCGTATGGTGGCGTTCCAGCACGGTCGGCAGCGGCTGCCAGGCGTGCGGGTCCACCGACTGGTCCCAGCCGGACAGGTGGTTCATGACCGAGCCCGCTCCCCCGTTGCCCGCCGGGTTGCGCACCTCGTAGCCGGCAACGCCGTGCGCGCCGGGTGCAGTGCCGGTGCCCAGCGAGGTCAGGGAGGCAGCGGTCGTGGTGGGGAACGCGGCGTCCAGCGGGCCCAGGTTCAGGGTCTTACGCAGGGCGGGCGCGTAGCCACCGTAGCTGTTGAGCAGCTGCTCGCCCAGGCCGTCCACCATGATCACGCAGGCGTGGCGGAACGACGCCGGATCAACATCCTGCTCCTCAAGGCGGCCGGCAAGGTTTAGCGGGTCGGCGGAGGAGTGGAAGGCCGGGTCGGCGTCCAGGGCGTGGACCGGGCGCGCCAGGCTTCGCTGAGCCACGAGGGATGAGGCGGACTCCAGCACATCGGCGATGCTATTGCTGCCGTAGGCGGGCGCGGGAGGCAACGGCGCACCCAAGATATCGTGCAGGGCGGGCTGTTCGGTGCGGGACGGGGCCGTCATGGTGGTTCCTCTCGGCGGGTGCTTGTTTAGCGGCGGGTGCTTGTTTAGCGGCGGGCGGCGCGCATGCGGGCGCGGTGCAGGGCGCGCGCAAAGTGCTGGGCGCGGTACACCGACTCGGGGCCGTCAGCGGTTGCGGAAACACGCACCGCGATATCCTCGCGGCGGGCGTCACCGGTGTAGCCGTGGTCGGCGTTGCACTGCGGATCCTGGCAACCGGCCGGGGCGAGCTCCAGGTGCAGGGACCCGGTCCAGGCAATCTGGAAGGAAATTTCGGTCGGGGCGGTGTTGCCGGCGTTGTAGGCCTGCGGCTGGCTGAAGCCGTAGCTCATGGTGACCGCGTTCAGGTCGCTCAGGTGCACGGCCTCCACGCTCACGTGCGCCACGGTGCCCTGCGCATCGCCCTCGAGGTGCTGGTCGTCCAGGTGTGCAAACACGATGAAGTCGCCGCACAGGACCATCACGGTGATGTGGCGGTGGAAATCATCGCGAGAGAAATGGGTTTCGTGCTGCACAAAGTGGGCGTCGGGATTCATATCGGCCAGGGCCTCGTCCACCACTTCCAGCACCAGGTCGGGGTAGAAGCCGGCGTGCTTGATGTCTGCGACCAGCTGCTCGCGTTCGGGGGTGGGGGTGTTCATCGGACCTCTTTCGTGCGGTGTCAGCCGGCGCGCACGGCGGCTCTGCGGGGCGTGCGCGTTTCGGCGGTTAGGCATTACTACCTTCTACCTTAGAGGGTTCCAGCCGGGCTGTGCTACTTAACCACGCGTACAGGTGCGCATATGACGAGACGCCGGGCCTGGCCCGCTCCCCCGCCGGGTCGACGCACCATCTCCCGGCCCGCCCAGACGCACGCCCGGGTATCCCCGCGCGTCTCCGTGTATCTTCGCGCGTGACGCTGACCGGTCGGCCCGTCTCATCCGCTGCCACCCGCTAAAATAGGAGGAGCGAAAACACACGGACACGAGGAGATATATGGCTCGCCGATCCAAATCCGCCGTCAGCGACTACCCGGTGGATGTGGTAGAGAATATCGTCGACATCGACGTATCCGCCGAGATGGAATCCAGCTTCCTGGAATACTCCTACTCGGTGATTTATTCGCGCGCCCTCCCCGACGCCCGCGACGGCCTCAAGCCCGTGCAGCGCCGCATCCTCTACATGATGCAGCAGATGGGCCTGCGCCCCGATAAGGGCCACGTCAAGAGCGCCCGCGTGACCGGTGAGGTCATGGGTAAGCTCCACCCGCACGGCGACGCCGCCATCTACGACGCGATGGTGCGCCTCGCCCAGCCCTTCGCGCTGCGTCTGCCCCTCGTTGACGGTCACGGTAACTTCGGCTCCCTCGACGACGGCCCGGCGGCCGCCCGATACACCGAGGCGCGCATGGCACCCGCCGCGCAGGCGCTGACCGCCGACCTCGACGAAGATGTCGTCGACTTCGTGCCCAACTACGACAACCAGTTCATGCAGCCCGCCGTGCTGCCCGCCGCGTTCCCGAACCTGCTCGTCAACGGCACCACAGGCATCGCGGTCGGCATGGCGACCAACATGGCGCCGCACAACCTGCGCGAGGTCATCGCCGGTACCCGCCACCTCATCGCGCACCCCGAGGCGAGCCTCAAAGACATCATGAAGTTCATTCCCGGCCCCGATTTGCCCACCGGCGGCACCATCGTGGGCCTGAGCGGAATCCGTGACGCCTACGAAACCGGCCGAGGCACCTTCAAGACCCGCGCGAAGGTCTCAATCGAGCAGGTCAGCCCCCGCAAGCAGGGCATCGTCGTCACCGAGCTGCCGTACATGGTCGGCCCCGAAAAGGTCATCGAAAAGATCAAGGACGGCGTCAACTCCAAGAAGCTCACCGGCATCTCGGACGTGGTCGACCTGACCGACCGCACCCACGGCCTGCGCCTCATCATCGAGATCAAGAACGGCTTCAACCCCGAGGCCGTGCTCGCCGCCCTATACAAGCACACCCCGCTCGAGGACTCCTTCGGTATCAACAACGTAGCGCTCGTGGACGGTCAGCCGCAGACCCTCGGCCTGCTCGACCTGATGCGCGTGTACATTGACCACCGCCTGAACGTGGTCCGCCGCCGCACCGAGTTCCGCCTGGGCAAGCGCACCGACCGCCTGCACCTGGTGGAGGGCCTGCTCGTGGCCATCCTCGACATTGACGAGGTCATCCAGATTATTCGCGAATCCGATGAGACCGCTCAGGCACGCGAAAAGCTGAAGGTCGTCTTCGACCTGACCGACACCCAGGCGAACCACATTCTGGAGCTGCGCCTGCGCCAGCTCACCAAGTACTCCCGCCTGGAGTTGGAAGCAGAACGCGATACCCTGCAGCAGGAAATCGCCGAGCTGCAGCGCATCCTCGGCTCTGATGCGGCCCTGCGCGAGCTGGTTTCTGACGAGCTCGCCGAAGTTGCCGAACGCTACGGCACCGACCGCCGCACCCAGCTCAAGACCAAGGACGACATGCAGGTCGCCATCGAGGCAGTCACCGCGCAGTCCAAGGCGAAGAAGAGCCTGGGCCTGGCCCTCGAGATTGCCGACGAGCCCTGCTGGGTGCTGCTCTCCGCCACCGGCATGATGGGACGCACCCCCGGCAAGCCCATCCGCGAGGCGCTCGTGGATCCCGGCAAGCGTTTCAAGCACGACGTGTTCGCTTCGATTGTGCCGACCACCGCACGCGGTGAGATTGGTGCCGTCACCTCCGCCGGACGCATGGTGCGTCTGTCCGTCATGGACATTACGGTGCTGGACGAGAACGGCGGCACCCCCTCCATGGCGTCGGCGGTGAAGGCAACCGAGCTGGTTCAGCTCGCTAAGGGTGAGAAGCTGATTGCACTCGTGCCGCTGAACACCGTGCTGGCGATGGCAACCGCCGGCGGCGTGATTAAGCGCGTGAACCCCGACTACCCGCTGAATCAGACCGAGTGGGACATCATGAAGCTCAAGGACGGCGACGAAATCGTGGCCGCCGCCCCCTGCCCCGCCGACGATGCGGTACTCACCTTCGTCACCCGCGACGCAAAACTGCTGACCTTCGACGCCGCCAAGGTTCGTCCGCAGGGACGCACCGGAGGCGGCATCGCAGGCATCAAGCTCACCGAGGGCGACCGCGTCATCGCCCTGGGTGTGACCGCACCCGGCGACGCGGCGGAGGTCGTGACCGTCACCAACGGCAAGGACGGCCTGGCGAGCGCCAAGGTCACCGCTCTGAGCGAGTACCCGCAGAAGGGCCGCGCGACCGGCGGTGTGCGTGCGCACCGATTCCTCACCGGTGAGAGCCAGCTGGCTCTGGCGTGGGTGGGCGTGGGCCCGGCGAAGGCGGCATCCTCCGGCGGCGTGGCTCGTTCCCTGCCGACCGAGCACGGTGCCCGCGACGGCTCCGGCGTGATGCTCACCCAGAGCATCGGTGTGGTTGGTCCGAACTACGCGGCGGTTTCCGCGGCGTTGGCGGTCAGCCCGGAGGGTGAAAAGCTCTTCTAGGCGCGCCGTTCACGGCCTTTCGACCTCATGTTGCTAACAAAGCCGGGGGTGAAGATACGTTGTGTGTGTCTTCACCCCCGGCTTTTATGTGGTGTACCTTAAGTAACACAGCACACATTTATTGACGCATTGTTCTTAGAGGATTTGTCGTGCTTGATTTACTGTCCGTCACACCAGAGTTATTTATCGTGCTCCTGCTCGCTGCCTTCTGCGCGGGCTGCATCGACTCTGTCGTGGGCGGAGGCGGCATGATCCAGCTCCCCGCCCTGCTCATGGCGCCCGGATTCTCGCCCGTCGCCGCTCTGAGCACCAATAAAGTTGCCAGCGCCATGGGCACTTTGATGAGTGCCTCAACCTATATTCGCTCGCTCAAAATCCCGTGGAAAATCCTGCTCCCCGTAGCGTTCGTGGCGTTCTGCGCCTCCGCCGCCGGCGCCTACTGCGCCACAATCCTGCCGGCACATATTTTCCGCCCCGCCATTGTGGTGGTTCTAGCCGCTATCCTCGTCTTCTCGGTGCTACAACCGCGCATACCTCGCGGGCAGCCTCGCGCGCTCACAACCTCATCGTTCCTAGTGCGCGGCTTTGCGCTGGGTCTGATTCTGGGCGGCTACGACGGCATCCTCGGGGCTGGCACCGGCGCGATGATGCTCGTCGCCCTGCAGGTAGCCATGGGCTACGATATGCTCCACGCGACCGCCGCCGCCAAGGTTCTCAACACCGCCACCAACCTCGGCGCGCTCCTCTACTTCATTCCGCTGGGCTCAATTCACTGGCTCCTCGGAATCACCATGGGATGCGCCAACATGGCGGGAAGCTGGGTTGGTGCCCGCACCGCAATTCACCTGGGCGAACGATTCATTCGCCGCGTGCTTGTTATCGTTATGACCCTCATGCTACTGCGGTTGAGCGCGCAGATACTCGGCTGGGTCTAGCTTCCTCCTCTCCCCCCCCTCACCCGAACCTATCCGCGCGGAGATATAAACACTCAGAACTATCTGCGCACACAGAAATGCCCCGGTACTTTCACAAAGTACCGGGGCATTCCTCGCAGTTTCTTGCGTTCAGCCTCGCACGCGGTGCCTGCGCCCGGGTGCGTTTAGAGGCGAACCACCTCGTCGCAGTAGGCGACATCCTCGGGACGGTGCGACACCAGGACCGTGGCCACCGAGCTGGCGCGGGTTGCCGCATCCAGGTCTGCCATGAGCGCGCGGGCAGACTCGGCGTCCAGGTGCGCGGTCGGCTCGTCCAGCAGCAGAACCGGCGAGTTCACCAGCAGGGCGCGAGCCACCGCCAGGCGCTGACGCTGACCGCCCGACAGGAAGGAACCGCCGGCACCCACGGGGGTGCGCAGGCCCTTCGGCAGGGCGTCAAACCACTCGCCCAGACCCACGCGGCGCAGAACCTCGATGAGCTCCTCCTCGCTCGGTCGATCTGAACGGTCGCGGGCCAGCAGCAGGTTACCCTCGAGGGTCGACTCAAAGATGTGCGCCGCCTGCGGGCACCACGCCGCGTAACCGCGCAGCTCTTCGGGATCCAGCACCTCGCCGGCGGCCTCGATGCGGCCCGACTCCAGGGGCAGGAAGCCCAGCAGGGTGGCAAGCACGGTGGACTTACCGGATCCGGAGGGGCCGGTCACCGCGGTCCAGGAGCCCTCGCGAGCCGTCAGGTTCAGGTGTGCGAAGACCGGGTGGTCCATGCCGGGCCAGCGGGCGGAACCGTCCTGCATGGCCAGGGCGGGGGTCGCGCCGGTGACCTTCACGCCGAGCTGCTGCGGGGTGCCGCATCCGACTATCTTGGGCTCGCCTGGCTTGGGCGGGCGCGGAGATTCAGCCTGGGAATCAGCCTTGGAATCAGCCGCAGAGTCGGGGCGCGCGAAGCGGCGGGCACGCTGGCGGTCCGCCTCCAGCAGCTCCTCCATCTCAGCCTCGGCGCGGGCGCGCAGACGCTCGGCACGACGCGGCAGAACGTGGGTGTCTACCTCGGCTTCGGTGGGCACGGAACGCTTCAGGGTCGAGGTGGCGACAACGCCCTCCAGGGATACGTCGCGAACGCTCGGGGCAATCGAGGCGAGCAGACGGGCGAACTCGGGCCAGGAGCGAACCGCCTCGATATGGCCCAGGGAGCTCTCCAGCATGCCGGTGCACAGTAGCACCACGATCGCTGACTCGGGGGCGCCCACGGTGCCGTTTACAGCCAGCGGGTAGGCAATCACGGCGCTCGCCAGCGCAGCGCCAAACCAGCTCAGCGCCACGAGGGTTCGGCCCAGGCCCTGGGCGGTCGAGCCCTTCTGCAGGGCGGAAAGGTTCTGCGCGTCCAGCTCGTTGTTGGCGCGTTCGGCGGTGTTCGCCACGCCGTTGGCGCGCAGGTCCTCGGCGGCGGAGAGCATACCGGTGCCCAGGCGCAGCATACGTGCGGTGGACTGGCGGGCCAGAGCCTCCGCGCGGGCATCGGCACGAAGCACGGCCCAGGGGGCCACAAAGGTGCTCACCAGCACCGCCGCCAGCACGGGAATCAGGGCCTGGGGCAGGATGCACGCGGTTGTCACCAGCGCGGCAATCATAACCAGCAGGTGCGCGGCCGGCGGAATAATCACGCGCGGAATACCGTCGCGAAGCTCGTCAATACCGCCCACGAGGCGCTCCAGCAGGGCGTCGCCGCGCAGCAGGGCGCGCACGCTGCTCACGCTCTGCCAGGCGCCAACCCAGGCGCGCAGACGCAGAATATTCGCGGCGGCAAGCACCTTCGAGTGGGTCATCAGACGCTCGGCGTAGCGGGCGCACGCGCGGCCCAGGCCGAAGAATCGCACGCCCACGATGGCGACCATCAGGTACATCATGGCGGGACCCTCGCCCGCGCGCACGATGAGCCAGCCGGACAGCGCGGTCAGCGCCGCGGCCATCAGGGAGGTGGTCGCCGCCATCAGCACGGGGCCGGAGAAGGCGCGCGCACCGATTCCGGTCAGCTCCTTGAGGGTGCGCAGGGTGGCGAACAGGCCTGCGGGCTTTTCCTCTTGCGGGTTCTCGTCCGCGGCGGGGGTGGCCTCCACGAGGGCGCGGCTTTCGGCCTCGTGCTCGCTCTTGAGCTCCAGCAGGTGCGCGGGGGCTTCGGCGGGCACGGGCACGCGGGTCGCGTTAAGCGAGGTGCTCCAAGTGTATCCGGACGCGCCCAGCTCGGCTCGCACGAGGTGGTCGCAGTGCGCGGCCAGTTCACCCTCGTGGGTCACGATTAGCACGGTGGCGCCAAGTTCCGCCAGGCGGTGCAGGGCGCGGGTCACCAGGTATGCCGAGTAGGCGTCCAGGTGCGCGGTCGGCTCATCCACCAGCACGGTCAGCACGGTCTGCTCGCCGCCGGCGCGGTAGATGGCCTCGGCGCGGGCCAGGGTGCGTGCCACGGCGAGGCGGCGCGCCTGACCGGCGCTCAGGGCGCCCGGTTCCAGCACGTTCACGCTCTCAAGGCCCAGCTGCGCCAGCGGGCGCATCATCAGGTCGTTATCGGCGGGGCTCACGGCGAACTCGCCGCGCTCTAGCACGCCGGTCACCAGGGCCGCGGCGCGCTCGCGTTCGGAGTCGTCGGCGCTCAGGGCGTACAGTGCCATTTCGGCGCGCACGGTGGGTGCGGTGAAGACCGGCGACTGCGGAATCATCAGGGTCGTGCCCAGGCCGGTGACGCTACCGGTGACGCGCATCGGCTCCTGCGAGCCGGTGGGCACCAGACCCTCACGCACGGCACCGGAGAACACGTTCAGCAGGGTGGATTTGCCGCAACCGGAGGGGCCCATGATGCCGATGACGGTGCCGCGTTCCGAACCGGGCTCCGCCGCCTGAGCCACGCGGCGAGGCAGGCTCAGCGACAGGTCGGTCAGCACCTCGGGGCGATCGGGGTAGTTCACGTCCAGGTTGCGCACCTCGATGGCTGCGGGGTTGGCCGAGTCGTCCTCGACGGTTTCCTCGGGCAGGGGCGCATCGATAATCTTCTGGGCGCTGCGCAGGGCGGCCACGCCGTCCTCGGACTGGTGGAAGGCGGCGCCCACATCGCGCAGCGGCTGGTAGCACTCGGGGGCGAGCAGCAGCACGAGAATGGCGGTGTCCAGGCCCAGGGTGCCGTTGACCAGGCGCACACCAATCAGCACGGCAATCAGCGCCACGGAGATGGTGGTAATCAGCTCGAGGGCCAGCGAAGACATAAAGGCGCTGCGCAGGGTCTGCATGGTGCGCTCGCGGTAGCGCTGACCCAGAGAGTTCATGGCGCGGGTCTGCGCACGTTCACGGCCCAGACCGATGATGACGGGCAGGCCGCGCACGAGCTCCAGGATGTGGTCTGAGAGGCGGTGCAGCTCGGCCTGCGCCTCCGCGGTTTCGGTGCGGGTGTTCTTGCCGATCAGCACCATGAACACGGGAATGAGTGGCAGGGTGCAGAGCAACACGAGGGCGCTCATCATGTCCAGGGAGGCGACCACAATCCACAGCAGGACCGGCACCACCGCGGTGGAAACAAACGCGGTCAGGGTCTTGGTGTAGTAGTCGTCCAGGGCGTTCAGGCCGCGCGAAAGCAACACCGCGGTCGCGCCGGTACCCTCGGGGGTGTCCGCGCCACCGGTGGCGAGCACGCGGCGCAACAGGCTACGGCGAATCTGAGACTTCGCTCCGGAGGCGGCACGCTGCGCGCTCACCGCCAGCAGGTAGTCCGCGCCCGAACGCACCGCGAGAGCCAGGACCGCCACGATGAGCAGGCCGGGGGTGATGGCGTCGCCGTCACCGAAGATGCCGCCGAGTCCGAGCAGCCAGCCGCCGTGCGCCTCCAGGTGTGCCTGGGCGGAGCCGGCGAACTCAACGTAGGCGCGGTACACGTCCGGCGCGCTCGTCTCCTTGAGGCGCGCGTGTTCGGCGGCGACCGCGGCAAACCCCGCGTGGGCTGCGCGGGCAATGATGACCGCGAGCGCCGCGCTGAAAAGCACGGTGGCCAGGGTGTGCACGGCGGTGATGATGCCGAAGGTGCTCAGATTTTTGCGGGCGTTGGGTCCCAGCGGCGGACGGCGGTCAGCGCGGTTATTGCGCTTTCCTTCGGTCGCCTCTGGTGCCTCAGTGTTCTGATGTTTGTCAGCGTGACGCGGTGTGTGCGTTCGACTCACGTGTTGTCCTTAGTCTTCTGCTGTTTTTACCTCCCATCAGTTTAAGGGGTGGGCTATCCAATACCTATTTGACCAGTCAAGTTTCGGATAATTGGCTGGTCCTCACCCAGCGCTAGTTCTATCCGCGCATCGCGTCGGCGGGGCTCTTGCGGGACGCCACCCACGCCGGGTACGCCGAAGACACCAGACCGGTAAGGGCACCAACGCCCACGCCGAGCACCACGAATCCCGGGGAGAGGACCGCCTGCCAGCCTTGCACGAGCGAAAGAATGATGGTCGCAATCATGCCGGAGCAGGCGCCGATGGAGCCGCCGAGCACGCCGAGCATGACGCCCTCCATGAGGAAGATGCGGGCAATCAGCCATTTACTCGATCCGATGGCGCGGCGCAGCGCGATTTCGGCAGTGCGCGATTGCACGGACAGGTACATGGCGGTTGCCGCCGAGAGGGAGGCGAGCACCAGCAGAATACCGGAGAGCACGCCCACGTACAGGCCCAGATCCGAGGCGATGGATGCGCGCAGGCTCTGCAGGTCGGAGGGGGTTTCCACGTTGATCTGGCTGGGTTCAGCGGGCTTGAGGGTCAGCGGAATTGCCTTGGCGACCGCTTTGCCGTAGCCCCGTTCGGTTTCGGTAATGTAGGTCACCTGGCCGCGTCCGGTGCGCTGAAGTGTGCCCGGCGAGACAATGACCGTGTTCCTGAATTCGTAGCCGCTATTGCCGGGGTCGAAGAGGCCGATGACCGGCATCAGCTGACCGTCCACCCAGATGCTCACACCGGGTGCTACCTGCGGCAGCCCGCCGAGCTTAATGCCGTAGTCGACGGCGGGTAGCTCGCCGGGGCGGGGCTCGGTTGTGGCGTTATCTGCCGCCTTATCTTCGGGGAGAATGCCGAGGGCTCGGGCAGCGGAGACCGACACAATAGCGCCGGAGAGCTGCTCGGCGCGTTCACGGTCGGCAACATTCTCCTGGGTGAGGGTCGAGTTCATCTGTTCGAGCGCACGCAGGGTTTCGGGGTTCATGCGGGCACCGATTTGCTCGAGCCTGGTCTTCGAGGTGGAGCTGAGGCCAATCGCCGTTTTGGGTTCATCCTCGTAGGGGCTGAATCGGGTGATTCGCACGTCGGCGGGCGCCACGCTGCTGACGAATCCGGTGTTCTTCACGTAGTCCAGCGCGCTAATGCGGTCGGCAACATTCTGCGCGGATTCACCCTGCCGGTAGGTTCCGAGCATGTTTTGGTCATTGTCCCTGTCGCTGATGTAGAGCGTGGATTGTTCGGATCCGAGCAGGCGCTGGTTCACCTGGTAGCTGGCGGATTCGCTCATGCCGGAGGCGCTGATGAGTCCGCCCACGCCCAGTGCGAAGGACAGGCCCAGCAGCAGGGTGCGTAGCGGTCGTGAGGTGAGCGCCGAGATCGCCTCGATGCTGTCGTCGGTGAGGAAGCTTCCGCGGCGATGCGTAGCGGGCTTCTCCCCCGGTGCGAGGCTGGTGGGGGCATCCGCCGGGCTATCCTGCACGACCGGAACCACCTCGGCGACCGGCACCGTAGCCAAGTCGGCGCGGCTCTGCTCGTGCAGCCGCCCATCCTCAATGCGAATCACGCGGCGGGCGGCAGCGGCAACCTCCGGGTCGTGGGTAATCACCAGCACGGTACAGCCGGTCGCGTTAATGCGCTGAAGAATCTCAATGACCTTGGCGCTATTGTGGCTGTCCAGGTTACCGGTGGGCTCGTCGGCAAGAATCAGCGGCGGGCGCGTGGCGAGAGCACGAGCAATGGCGCAGCGCTGCTTCTCGCCGCCGGAGAGGTAGCGGGTGCGGATGCTGGCGCGGTCGCTCAACCCCAGAAATTCTAGGGTTTCTTCGGTGCGTTGCAGGCGCTCGCCGTAGGGTACGCCCTGCACACGCAGGCCCATGGAGGCGTTGGTCGTACTGGTTTCGTCCAGCAGCATGTTTGAGGATTGGAAGATGAAGCCGAGGTGGTCTCGGCGCATTTCGTCGCGTTCTCTGTCGCTGAGTCCTTCCGTGTTTTTGCCGAAGAGGCTGTAGGTTCCGCTGGTGGGAGTGTCGAGCAGGCCAATGGCGTTGAGCAGGGTGGATTTACCGGAGCCCGACGGACCAATAATGGCGAGGAATTCGCCACGTTCGACCACCAGGTCGAGGTGGTCGAGGACTGCTCGTTCGCTCCCCTCGAAAACACGGGTAATGCCGTGCATTTCGATAGCGGGCGCGGTACCGAGCCCGGCGGCAGGTGTAGCGGCGGACGCTACGTTGGGCGCAACTGTAGGCGCACGTCCTGGGCTTGCGTCTGGGGTTCTCTTACGGCGGCTCATGAGACAAGCACCTTCTGTCCCGTGCTGAGGTTCGCGTTGATTGCGGCGTATCCGCCGGCGGTGCGTAGAACCTCAACGTTGACTCGTTCGGTGGCGGGCGCATCCTTGCTGGTCGAGGTGGAGCTTCCGCCCTTTTCAACGAGCACGTAGGTGCCCTGGGAGTCCTGGCGTACCGCGGTAGTCGGCACGGCGAGGGTGGTTGAGGTGTTGCCCTTACTGGTGATGGAGGCGCTCTGCCCCGGAGTGAGCTTGCTCGGGTCGTCGGCGCTGAATCGCACGCTCTTTGCCGCACCCTTGGAGGGGTCGTTCTGCAGCTCACCAATGCTGGTGATGGTTCCCTCGACGCTGCCGGTGGAGGTGCGCAGGCTGATGCGGTCGCCGACCTTGAGCTTGTTGGCGACGGCGAGTTCAACGCTGGATTCCACGTAGGGTTCGCTGGTTTCTACACTTGCGATGGGGTTGCCGTCGCTGATGAGCTGGCCGACCGCCGCAACTGCGGTGACGGTGTGGCTTCCGCCGGGCAGAATCGCGTAGTTGCTGCGGGCAATGCTGGTGACCCCTTCGCTGGGCACGCCGGTCAGGTGCGCGCGGTGCAGGCGCGTGACGGCGTCGAGGGTGTCTTCGGTGACGGTGCCGCTCTGAGCGGTGGCGTACCCGGCGGAGTTCAGTGCCTTCTGGAAGGCGAGCACGTCGTCGCCGTTATCGCCCAGGTTGAGGTCGCGGTACAGCGGCAGCGGCCCCTCCAGCACGAAGACGGGGTCGGCGCCAATGATGCCGATGAAGTCACCGGCCTTGAGCACGTTACCGGGCTTCTGGTTCTGGTAGACGAGCACCGGTTCACCGTTAGTGCGCGCGCTAATCGGGGCGGTCTCTCCAGCCTTGGTGGTTCCGGCAATGGCGAGACCCTCGCTGACGGTGCGTTCTTCAACCTTCGCCCAGACCGGGATCACGGTTTTCGCCTGCACGGTCGGGTCGGGTCCGGTGGCTGCGTAGCGGGTGCCCAGGTAGAAGGACAGCATGAGCGAGCCAATGGCGAGGATTGCGAGTAGCAGGAGCACGCGGGGTCGGGCGATGCGTTCGCTGAAGCGGTGCCCGCTGTTTTGGTTTTTCGTGTGAGTGGTCATGGCGGTGTCTTTCTGAACTGTGTCAGCGCTGTCTATTTCTCTGCGCTGCCTATTTCTTAGCGCCGTCTTTCGGTGCGCTGTCTTTTAGTGCCCCGGTTTACTGGTGATCCAGAACGTACTGTTTGAACTTCTCGTCACGCTCACGTTCTGCTTTGCGGTCCTGTTCAAGCTGCGACTGGTACTTGCGGATGAGCGGCATCTGGTACTGAGCTTCCAGGTCGTAGAGCTGCTTGCTCATGCCGACCTGCTGGTTACATTCGGCCTGGATGGTGGCGATGCGAATCTCTTCTTCGGAGGCGGGCTCGTCGATACCGTCGTTCTTGCTCCACTGCTCAGCCAGCGGGGATTCCTCGGCTACCGCCCCTGCCTTAATGGGGGTGATCCCCCGGTTTGAGACGCACTGCTTCCACTTCTCTTCGAGTTCGCGGTGCAGTTTGCTACCGTAAACGGCGTTGACCGCCTCGGTGGAGATACGACTGTATGTGGACTGCACGTCGTTCTCGGGCCTCTTACCTTCGGGAACCGCGGCGTCCAGGGTCTCGCGGGCCTTGGGGTAGCATTCGGTGCGAAGCTTGTCCTCGGGGCTGAGGCTTGCCCCTGGGGTGACGGAGATGGGAGCTTTGGCGTTGGGGTCTCGCTTCTGAAAACCGTACTTCTTGGCGTACTCGACGTTCCAGGGGCCGTACATTCGGCCCGGATCGCCACGCGGCGCGCTTTCAGATTGGGGAGCTTGGTCGGGGTCGGTGTAGCTCTGCCCGTGTTCGGCGTAGCACTGCTTCATGGCAATCTTAAAGGCCGTGTATTCGTAATGAGTGCCCCCCTCGTAGTGGGAGTAATCGTCCAGGGGCATCTTCACGATGTCCTGCTCCGCGTCGAAGATGGCGTGGACGCTTTCGTCACGTTCCAGCGGCGGGTTGAAGAGCGAGCACGCGCTCAGCGGGAGCACGCCGATGCAGAGCAGGGCGCCCGTGGTGAGCAGGCGGCGGCGCGTGCCGGTACGAGGGGCGGTTCCGGTGCGAGGGGCGGATGCGGCGGTGCGGCGGGTGAGGGACTTCATCGTTGAACACCTTTCATAAGAGTGAGTTGCACACCACATTACACTTTTTGCTCCTTGCCGCGCCTTAAATCCGGGGGGGGTGTGCACCAAAAATTTTTTATGACTTCTCTGCTCACCTACCTTGAATCCACGCCCTCTCCGCAAATAGAAAAATCCCCCGAACTTCTCAGAAGAGAAATTCGGGGGATTCTTCAATCAGCTACATGCTACTTGGTCGGCAATTCAGCCAGTTCGGTAGCGTCGTGAGCATCGGGGATGTGATCCACGTGCAGACGCTTACGGAAGACCCAGTAGGTCCAAGCCTGGTAGACGAACACGACCGGCAGACCAAGGCAGGTCACGAAGGTCATAACGCCCAGGGTGTACTCGGAGCTGGATGCGTTCGCAATGGTGAGCGAGTATGCCGGGTCCAGGGTGGAGGGCAGCACGTTCGGGTACATTGCGGTGAAGATTGCCAGTGCGCCCAGTGCGACGAACACGGACAGGCCGGCGAAAGCGCGACCCTCGCGGCCGCCCTTAGCGGAGACCCAAGCAATCAGAACGGCAACAACAGCCAGGATGGTGCACAGCCAGGAGATGCCGTTACCGCTGGTGAAGTCCAGGGTCAGAACCCATGCGACGATCGGCAGCAGCAGGACGGGAGCCCAGCGCACCAGGGTGTTGCGGGCACGGTCGCGGATATCGCCGTCGGTCTTCAGAGCGACGAAGGCAAGACCCTGAACCAGAGCGAAGCCCACGAAGCCCAGGCCGCCCAGCAGGACGGGCAGAGAAATCCAGGCGAAGGCACCGCCAACGCGGTCACCGTTCTCGTTGATGGGCAGACCCATGGAGGTCAGGCCCAGCAGCGCGCCCACGAGCAGAGCGATGAAGAAGGAGGAGACGGACAGAGCGATGTTCCAGTTACGGATCCACTTCTCGTCGTTCTTCTTACCGCGGTATTCAATTGCGACCACGCGCAGAATCAGGAAGACCAGCGCGAGGGTCAGGGGGATGTACAGAGCCGAGAAGAGGGCTGCGTACCAGATGGGGAATGCCGCGAAGATAGCAGCACCACCGGACACAATCCACACCTCGTTACCGTCCCAGACGGGGCCGATGATGTTCAGCAGCAGACGGCGTTCCTTCTCGTTCTTTGCGAACTTGGAACCCATCAGCATACCGACACCCAGGTCAAAACCGTCCAGGATCATGTACATGATGAGGAAGACGCCAATGGCAACAAACCAGAGGGTGGGCAGGCCAGGCTGACCGGCAAAGATATTGAAATCAAAGTTCATGGTGAATCAATCCTTACCCGCCTAGTAGGCGAACTCCAGCACGTCGCGCTTGGACTTGTCGTTGGACTCGTCCTCGTGGTGCGACTGAACCAGCTCGGGCATTGCAGCAACCACACCGGCCTTGACGTACTTGATGAGCAGGTAAACCTCAACCACCATCAGCACGCCGTAGAGCAGGCCCAGGGTGAGCAGGGAGAAGAGGATTTCTTCACCGGAAACACCCGGGGAGATAGCTGCTGCGGTGTACAGGCGGATTGCGGGATCGCCCTCAAGGTTGGGGACAACCACGAAGGGCTGACGGCCCATTTCGGTGAAGATCCAGCCCAGTGCAATTGCGAAGAAGGGAGCCAGGATGGACCAGACGGCAACGTTCTTGAGCAGCTTGGACTCGGGGACGGTGCCCACGCCCTTCTTACGGGTAACCCACAGTGCGTAGAGGTAGAAGGGAACGACGACTGCGCCCAGACCGATCATGCCGCGGAAGCCCCAGTAGGAGACCTCGAGGGAGGGCAGGTAATCAATCTTCTGACCTGCACGCTCACCGTAGAGCGGGTTATCGGGCAGGTTGGTGCCGTACTTAGCTTCGTACTCGGGAACCAGGGTCTGGATACCCTTCACCGGGGTGTTGAAGTTGTCGTGTGCCAGGAAGGACAGCACGCCGGGAACCTCGATGATGGTGTGAATCTTGTCGCAGCTCTGAGCGCCAAGCTCACCAACGGTCAGCACGGAGAAGGAGGTACCGTCGTGGCAGGCGGCCTCGGCGGCAGCCATCTTCATGGGCTGCTCGTGAATCATCATCTGTGCCTGCATGTGGCCGGATGCGCCAACACCAGCGAAGCCGATGAGGCCCACCACTGCGCCCAGGCGCAGGGACTTGAGCCAAACCTGGAAGTCCTTCTTGTCGCGTGCGCCCTTGTCGGACTCACCAACGACAACCTTGCCGTCAACGACCTTGTCAATGCCGTCCTTGCGGCGGCGCCACAGCTTGTACCAGGCGATACCGACCAGGAAGCCACCGGCAACCTGAATGGATGCGGTGATGACGTGCGGGAAGGTGACCCATGCGGTGGGGTTCATCAGCACGGCGCCGATGTCGGTCATACGGGGACGACCGTCAATCATTTCTGCGCCGACGGGGTGCTGCATCCAGGAGTTTGCCACCAGGATGAAGAAGGCGGAAACCCAGGAGCCAAGAACAGCCATGAACAGCGAGAAGGCGTGGACTGCGGGCTTGAGGCGATCCCAGCCGAAGATCCACAGGCCCAGGAAGGTCGACTCGACGAAGAACGCGAAGAGGCCTTCCATAGCCAGCGGGGCGCCGAAGACGTCGCCCACGAAGCGGGAGTATTCACTCCATGCCATACCGAACTGGAACTCCTGAACCAGACCGGTGGCCACACCCATGGCGAAGTTAATGAGGTACAGCTTGCCCCAGAACTTCGTCATTCGCTTGTATTCGTCCTTCTTGGTACGAACGTAGCAAATGTACAGGTAGGTCACTACAAGGCCCAGACCCAGGGTCAGCGGAACCATGAAGAAGTGGTAGACGGTGGTGATACCGAACTGCCACCTACCAAAATCAAGGGGATCCATTGATAGGTCCTTACTATGTGTGTACTGATATGCGCGTGCGCCAGAATCGGGCACTCCCCCGTCAGTGAAGGGAGTGCGAGAGTTACTGACACAGTGTCTCTCACCCATCTACGGTACAGGTTTTTCTTTGAAGGCTGTGAGGCACCTGTGTGCCGACTGGGCGTTAAATGTTTGACGTTTCGATAAAGGTTCATCGCACGTTATCAGCAAATACCGAGGTGAGACGGTTTAGAAACAGCCTGTCACCATCCGGAGTACGGAAGCCTTTTCCAACCCCTCCCTCAAACCTTGCAGTAAATTGCGATGTCTGCAAGATTTTGGTGACGGATTTATCGAAACTGACACAATAGTTATTCAGTGCCAATTCATTAAATTTGCATCAAAAATACTGATTTTTTGCGCCGTGGTGAAATCTATTGTGACAATAATCATAGAAAATTCCCACTTTATGACAAATCGTCAGCATGTTTTCCACGAGTCTCGCAAGAAAATACACACGCAAACACACACGGGAAGAACCGCTACATATCGATGTTCTCGGTATCCAGCTGATGCGCGCCGGCGATAATGAACTCCTTACGCGGAGCCACCTCGGAACCCATCAGCAGCGAGAAGGCGCGCTCGGCAGCCTCAGCATCCTCGATGCGGATGCGGCGCAGCATGCGGTGGCGCGGATCCATCGTGGTCTCGGCCAGCTGGTCGGCGTCCATCTCACCCAGACCCTTGTAACGCTGAATCGGTTCCTTGTAGGTCACGCCCTGCTCCCGCAGAGAATCCAGCAGCTCGTGCAGCTGCTTCTCGGAGTAGGTGTACACCATCTCGTTCGGCTTACCGCGGCGCACCACCTCCACGCGGTGCAGGGGCGGAACCGCGGCGTACACGCGACCGGCCTCAATCAGCGGGCGCATGTAACGGTAGAACAGGGTCAACAGCAGGGTGCGGATGTGCGCGCCGTCAACGTCCGCATCGGTCATCATGATGACCTTGCCGTAACGGGCAGACTCTAGGTCAAAGGTGCGGCCCGAACCGGCACCAATCACCTGAATCAGCGCCGCGCACTCGGCGTTCGCGAGCACATCGGTCACCGAGGCGCGCTGAGTGTTCAGGATCTTACCGCGAATCGGCAGCAGAGCCTGGTACGAGGAGGAACGAGCCAGACGCGCAGTACCCAGCGCCGAGTCACCCTCCACAATGAACAGCTCGGAATGTTCGACGTTCGTCGAACGGCAATCCACCAGCTTGGTGGGCATGGATGAAGACTCCAGCGCGGTCTTGCGGCGCTGCGTCTCCTTGTGAATACGCGCCGAGACGCGGGTCTTCATCTCAGAGACGACCTTCTCGCACAGAGCCGTAGCCTGCGCCTTCTCCGCGCGGGCGGTCGACTCCAGGCGGGCCTTCAGGGCATCGCCCACCACCTTGGAGACAATCTGGCGAACCGCCGGGGTGCCCAGAATCTCCTTGGTCTGACCCTCAAACTGCGGCTCGGCCAGACGAACGGTCAGCACGGCGGTCAGACCGGCCAGCACGTCGTCCTTCTCAATCTTGTCGTTACCCACCTTGTACTTGCGGGCGTTGTCGGCCAGATGCTTGCGCATCACGCGCAGCAGGCCCTGCTCGAAGCCCGCGGTGTGGGTACCGCCCTTGGGGGTCGAAATAATGTTCACGAAGCTGCGAATCGTGGTCTCGTAGCCGATGCCCCAGCGCAGGGCAACGTCCACCTCGCAATCGCGTTCCACATCGGTCAGCTGCGAGCGGCCGTCCTCCCCCAGCACGGGCACGGTCTCGGTGAAAGTTCCGCTACCGCTGAAACGCCAGATGTCGGTGACGCGCTCGTCGTGCGCCAGGAATTCCACGAACTCGCTAATGCCGCCGTCGTACTGGAAGACCTCCTCGTGCGCCTCCAGCTCGCCGGGGGTGCCGGGCAGCCGGCGCTCATCGCGAATACAAATGCGCAGGCCCGGAATGAGGAACGCGGTCTGGCGCGCACGAGCCACCAGGTCCTCGTAGCTGAACTTGGCGTCGGGGGTAAAAATCTGCGGGTCAGCCCAGTAGCGCACGCGGGTGCCGGTCACACCGCGCTTCGCCTTACCCACAATCTGCAGGGCGTCGGTGCCCTCGGATGCGGGGGTGAACGGGTCATCGGGCTTGGGGGTGCGGCCCGAATCGAAGTGGCCGGGAATACCGTGACGGAACGACATCTGGTAGGTCTTCGAACCGCGGTCCACCTGCACGTCCAGGCGCGAAGACAGCGCGTTCACCACGGATGCGCCCACACCGTGCAGACCGCCGGAAGCGGTGTAGGAACCGCCGCCGAACTTACCGCCGGCGTGAAGCTTGGTGAAGACGACCTCCACACCGGACAGGCCGGTACGCGGCTCAATATCCGTGGGGATGCCTCGGCCGTCGTCGCGAACCTCCACCGAACCATCGCGGTAGAGAATCACCTGAATGGACTGGCCGAAGCCGGCGAGCGCCTCGTCCACCGAGTTGTCGATAATCTCCCAGAGGCAGTGCATGAGGCCGCGGGAATCGGTGGAGCCGATGTACATGCCCGGGCGTTTGCGGACTGCTTCAAGACCTTCCAGAACGGAGAGGTTGCGAGCGGTGTAGTTCGAGGACGCCACGGGATTCCTTTCGGGTGAATATGTCTGCGGTGGTGAACGCGCGCCGCACGCAGGGCGGAGTGAGGGCCCGGCTCACGTGCTACTAGGCAGAACGGATGCGGGGCACGACGCGTGTCGTGCCCCGCAGAGCGTTCAACGTTCGGAACTCTATTCTAGCGTGGCTTGGGGAAAAGGGTGGTCAGGACGGTCACCGATGGTGCCGTGCGTGGTTCCCACGTTCACCCCGCTAGTGTGCCTCACCCGTGGCCTTCGAGGAGCTCTCGTGACGGTTCGTGACCATGATATTGGACTTGAAGTAGAACTCTTCGGGAAGCTCATTGGTGACCGGGCCGTGGGGGAACTCGCTGAGCTTCGGCACGAAGTACCAGTCCATCAGCTCGCCGCTGCTCTGCTTGAGCACGCGACGTTCGCGCATGGCGCGGCGAATCTTGCGGCGCAGGCGGGGGCTGTCCTCCAGGGTGCTCGTGAAGACCCAGGGGGTTTCGTACCCCTCGGTGGCGGTGCCGAAGGTGATGCGCAGCTTGCCCTGTTCATTGGCGTCGATAACGAAGTCCCCGGGCGTGATATCGGTGAAGGCGAGCATCCAGCTGTGTCGGCGTTCGTAGCTTTCGCGGGTGGTCTGCAGTGCCGCAATGATGCGGTGGTCGACCAGCAGCTCAACCTTACGTTCGGTGATTTCGCCCAAACGAGCGTAGGAGCCGAAGGCGCGGTTCGCACCGCTACGGCGAGGCCACTTCGTCACCGCACCGTGCGGCACCTCCCCCGCAAAGGTGAAGGGGCCGGTAATGGTGCCGGGCAGACGCAGACGCTCAAACGGCGCAGTCGGCAGGAAGGTCGTCAGCAGTTGATCGGAGCTCACCGACTTACCCCAGCGCGCCATCTCAAAAATAGTCGGCTCGGGGCCCACCGGGTAGAGGCGCGGCATCTTGCGACCGAACTCGTCAAAGCCCTCAATAAACTCACCGTTGGAGCTGTACCCGGGCATGGTCGCACCGAGCGGGCGAGTCCACGAGCCCGAGTACGGCTTGGTCAGGTGCGGGTTCTCCACCGGCAAGATGCTGGTGCGAGCGCCCAGGTAGGCGGGCATACGGGACAGGTTACGCCAGGCGAACTTCGCGGCAACCGCCTCACGCCACCACATGGGGCGCTTGCCGGGGGTTTGGCCGCCCAGGCAGTGCATGAGGAGCCAAAAACCAGCCCAGCCGAGAGTACCGGCAACAATCACCCACAACACCACGCTCAGCACCAGCTGGAGGGTACCGGTCGCCCACATATTCGTGGCGATGATGCCCATCAACCCCGCCCAGGCCACCATGGCGTACGGGCCGAGCGTAATCATGGGGTCGACCACCTTGACGGCGGCGATAACACGGCGGTTGAGGCCGCGCCACACGTAGGAGTAGGACCAGAGGGCGACGGCAAGCATCAGCGCCATCAGCAAGAGAAGGATGAACATCGGTGCGTTCTCTTTCGCGGCAGGTTTTTCTACCGGGGTCGGTGGCAGCAGACATCAGGCAGATGCTCCGTTGAAGTGCTTTTCAACAACAAAACTCGTCTGCCGAAGGTACCTTCAGCAGACGAGTCTCTTTGGTGTCACTAACCCTGAGGTAAAGCTTCTTTACCTATTGTGCCTTTAAGTGGTATTCGTATGGGGGATTTTGGCCGCGGTGTACGAATAAATCCCACTCGCCCCTCCGCCAGGCAGATACCCGACAGATATCAGGCACAGCAAACAAGCTGTAACGCCCCGGTGACGGTTTTAGGCCAGAGCCGCAGCAATCTGCGGAATCAGCGCCTCAAAAGCACGCGCGCGGTGGCTAATCGAGTTCTTGATCTCGGCGGGAATCTGCGCGCAGGACTGGCCGGCGTACTTACCCTCGTAGAGGGCGTTCTCGCCGTTGAGCTCCACGGGGCGCAGAATCGGGTCGTAGCCGAAGCCGCCCTCCCCCGCCGGTGCGGTCAGCAGCTCGCCGGGTAGCTCGCCGTATTCAACCGCCTCGAAGCCGTCCGGGGAGGCCACCGATGCGGCGCAGCAGAACTTCGCGCTGCGGTGCTCCGGAGCGATATCGCTCAGCTGAGCCAGCAGCAGGTTCAGGTTCGCGGTGTCATCGCCGTGGCGGCCGGCCCAGCGGGCCGAGAAGATGCCGGGAGCGCCGCCGAGCACGTCCACGGACAGGCCCGAGTCGTCGGCAATAGCAATCAGACCGGTTGCCCGGGCGACCGCGCGAGCCTTGAGCAGGGAGTTCTCAGCGAAGGTCACACCGGTCTCAGGAACATCGGGTGCGTTCACGCTGGCTGCATCCACGACCTGGGTGTCAACGTCCAGGCCGTCGATGTGGCCGCGCAGAATCTCGCGTAGCTCCTTGAGCTTGCCCTTGTTGTGGCTTGCCAGAACAATCTTTGCTTCTGCCATGGTTTCTCCTTTGCAACAGGTGCACACGGTGCGGGGTGGGGCGCCGTGCGGGTTAGTCGTTTTTCAGGGCCTCGCGCTGAATCTGGGCCAGCTCTGCGGTGCCCTCCAGGGCCAGGTCGAGCAGGCTGTTGAGCTCGTCGCGGTCGAAGGGGGCGCCCTCGGCGGTGCCCTGAACCTCCACGAACTTGCCGCTACCGGTGACGACCACGTTCATGTCGGTCTCTGCGCGCACGTCCTCGGTGTAGGGCAGGTCAAGCATGGGGGTACCGTCGATGATGCCCACCGAAATCGCGGACACCGAATCAATCAGCGGGTTCGCCTTGGCGGAGATAATCTTCTGCTCCTTCGCCCAGGCGATAGCGTCGGCCAGGGCCACGTACGCGCCGGTAATCGAGGCGGTGCGGGTACCGCCGTCAGCCTGCAGCACGTCACAGTCGAGCACGATGGTGTTCTCGCCCAGCTCATCCATGTTGATGACCGCACGCAGGGAGCGACCAATCAGGCGAGAAATCTCGTGGGTGCGACCACCCACGCGGCCCTTCAGCGACTCGCGCGAAGAACGGGTGTTGGTTGCGCGCGGCAGCATGGCGTACTCGGCGGTCACCCAGCCCTTGCCCTCGCCCTTGAGCCAGCGCGGCACGCCCTCGGTGAAGGATGCGGTGCACAGCACGCGGGTGTTTCCGAACTCGATGAGGGCGGAACCCTCGGCGTTGCGGGACCAGCCGCGGGTAATGGTGATGGGGCGCAGTTCGTTGAGGGCGCGGCCGTCGTCGCGGGTCACAGTCATGGGTTCTCCTTGGGTCGGTCGGTCTGTTGTGCTTATAACCTGGTCGGGTTGAATGTGGTTTGCGCTAGTCCAGCTAGGGTTTAGGGAGGGCAATGGCGGTCTTGAGCGGCGGGTCCAGCACCTCCACCACGTTCAGCGTGGAGGTCACCGGATGCGCCGGCGTGGGGCGCGGGTAGATGCGGTAGCTCGCGGCCATTTCGGCAACACCCACGGGACCGGAGAAGGCGCTACGTGCCTCGGCGCGGGCGATGTCAGGGTCGTTCCATACGGGCAGGTGGGTCAGCAGCAGGTTGCGTACGCCCGCCTCCTGGGCGGCCTGTCCGGCGCGCTTGCCGGTCAGGTGGATACCGCGCAGGGCGTCGTCGCGACCCTCCTGGTAGGCGGCCTCGCACAGGAACAGGTCGGCGCCGCGCGCGGCCTTAACCAGGCCCTCGCACAGGTCGGTATCACCCGAGTAGGCGAAAATCGTGTGGCCCTCGCGGTCGTTGCAGGTGATGCGCAGGGCGTAGGGATCCTTCGAGGGGTGCACCACGCGGAAGGGTTCCACGCGGAACGGGCCAATCTGCACGGGCTCGCCCTCGGTCCAGGTGTGGTACTCGAACTCGGTGCTCATGCCCGGATCGGGGTCCAGGCCGTGGGTCGCCGAAAGGTACTCGTTAATGGCGGCCGGGCCGTAGAGCGGAATACGTCCCTTGGGCCAGCCGCGCGGATCCCACTTGACGGCCACGTGCAGACCGGACAGGTCGATGCAATGGTCCGGGTGCAGGTGCGAGATGAGAATCGCGTCGATATCGCTCAGGTCGATATGGCGCTGCAACATGCCGAGGGAGCCGTTGCCCATATCCACGATGACGCGCCAGGTGCGGCCGGCGAAGTCGGTCGCGGTGAGCATGTAGCAGCTGGCCGGCGAGACGGGGCCGGGGAAGGAACCGGTACAACCGATAATCGTTAGGCGCATGCGGGACCTTCCTGCGTCGCCGCGGCCTCTTCGGCCTCGGCGACGTCTTCGTCCAGGGTGATGTTGCGGTGTGCGGCCAGCATCTCGGGGGTGATGGTGGCAAAGGAGCCGGTCGGGAAACGCTCGGCCACGGATTTGGTGTGACGTACGTTCGTGACCTCGGGGCCGAGGAAGCGGCGCGCCAGCTGCGAGAACGTCTCAGATTCGCCGGTAGCGAGGAACTCGTGGTGCGGGTGCTCCTCGGGAACCGGGCTCTCGATGGCGTGGTTGAGCAGTTCGCGGTATACATCCTTGGCGGTCTCATCCGCGGAGGAAACAAGGGTGACGTCCTCGCCCATGATGTAGGAAATCACGCCGGCCAGCAACGGGTAGTGGGTGCATCCGAGCACGAGCGTGTCGACCCCTGCATCCTTGAGCGGCTGCAGGTACTGGCGAGCGGTCTCCAGCAGTTCGGGGCCGGAGGTAATGCCCTTCTCCACAAACTCCACGAAGCGCGGGCAGGCCACCGAGTACACCTGAAGGTTGGGGGTAATCGCGAAGGTGTCCTCGTAGGCGCGGGAGGTGACGGTCGCCTCCGTCGCAATCACGCCGATCTTGCGGTTGCGGGTCGCGGCAAGCGCGCGGCGGGCGGCGGGCTGAATCACCTCGATGACGGGGATGCCGTACTGGCGGGTGTAACGTTCGCGGGCGTCGCGCAGCACGGCGGCGGATGCGGTGTTGCAGGCGATGACGAGCATCTTCACGCCGGAGTCGACGAGCTCGTCCATGATGCGCAGTGCGTTGGCGCGCACCTCTGCGATTTTGAGGGGGCCGTAGGGGCCGTGCGCGGTGTCGCCGACGTAGATGATGCGTTCGTGGGGCAGCTGATCCATGATGGCGCGGGCCACGGTAAGGCCGCCTACGCCGGAGTCGAAGACGCCGATGGGTGCCGCGGCGGTGGGGGCTACGGGTTCGGGGCTTCCCCAGGGGGTGCGGGCACGGTAGGGATTGGTTGCGTCGATGCTGTCACTCATGGGTCACCTACACTTCGGTATCGGTCGTTTCCTCGTTCTATGCTAACCCGCGTTCGGGGTGGTTTCTTCCCGGGAGGGGGTTAGATGAGTCCAGAACCACCATTATGAGACGGTCTGTGACGGCGGTGCGAGGGGGCAAACGAAAAATCCGTTCAGTGGGCGGTGTTCTATCGCACGTCGACGGGCAATATTACTGCGCGCGCGTGCACCTTATGAACCGAGAAGAGGCCTCTACTCCTCTTCGTCCAGGCCCTCAATCATCGCAAGCATGAGCGAATCCTGCACCCACGAGATGAAGTTGTACACCATCGCCATGTACTCCTCATTGTTGGTGACCTGCGAGGCGTCGGTGATGGTGCCGATCTCGTCGGCGCGTTCTTCATCGGTAATCTGCAGGCGGTCGGCGAGCACCAGGCGAATATCGCCGAGGGCAGCGGCCCAGGCGCGGGCGTGCTCCTCGTTCAGGCGCAGGTCGCTCGACTCAATGTCGAAGGCGAGCATCGCCAGGTTGGCACGCTTGGTTTCGCGCAAATCGCGTTCGGTGTAGCGACGGTACTCGGCCGCGCTTTCCTCGTCGCTGCTGGCGACGGGGAGCAGGCGAGCCACGGCGCTATCCTCGGGAATCGTGGGGTTCTCGGTGATGCCGACCAGCGCCTCGAGCGGGTCGACGGTACTGCCGTCGGCGGCGGTGTCGGAGGGTCGTAGCAGGGCGCGCACGTCCTCGGCGAGTTCTCGGATGAGCTCGCGCTCGGGCTGTTCAAAGCGTGCGGTGTAGCCGCCGGGGGTGCGTCGGAAGGGGCGTGCCATTAGTTCTCCACTTTCTCGAAGGTGGCCAGCAGACCCCAGGCGTGCATGGCCTGGGTGTGCTTTTCGGCGTCCTCGCGGGGCCCGGTGAAGACGATGGCCTTGCCGTTGTGGTGCACCTGCAGCATGAGCTCCTCGGCGCGGGCGCGGGAGTAGCCGAAGTGGCTGCGGAAGACGTAGGCCACGTAGGTCATGAGGTTGACGGGGTCGTTCCAGACGATGACGTTCCAGGGGGTATCAGCGGCGAGGATGTTCTCGAGCTCGGTCGTCAGGTCGGTGTCGCCTTCGGTGAGGGTTCCGCTGGAGAGAGTCACAGCTGCGTTATTCATGGGGGTCCTTCGGGGTCCGGTCTGATGGATTCCGGAGTTCGTGGGGCCGGGCTGTTGGGAACCGAGCCTCGCCACTTCGTGCAGCGTGGCGGCGGCTCGCGGCCGGTGTGTGCGGGGGCCGAATCTCTTTCGATTATACGGCCGGACGCGCCGGGCGGCGGGCAGAGTGCCTGTACTTTTTCATACTACACTACTTATAGTCAATAGTACTTTATGTAGTGATTGACACGCCGTCACAACAAGAAAAACGCCCGCTCCCCCCTCTACAATTGGACACATGACTACTACTTCACTTCTCACCGATCACTACGAGCTGACCATGCTTCAGGCAGCTCTCGCCTCCGGAGCCGCCCAGCGCAAGTGCACCTTCGAGGTCTTCACCCGCCGACTTCCCGCGGGCCGCCGCTACGGCGTGCTCGCCGGCACCGGCCGCTTCCTCGAGGGACTCTCCGAGTTCCGCTTCACCGACGAAGAGCTCTCGTTCCTCTCCTCCCGCAACGTCGTCAACAAGGAGACCCTCTCCTTCCTGGAGTCCTTCCGCTTCAGCGGCAACATCCGCGGCTACGCCGAGGGTGAGGCGTTCTTCCCCCACTCCCCCGTCATGCAGATCGAGTCCACCTTCGCCGAGGCGTGCATCCTCGAAACCTACCTGCTGTCCATCCTGAACTTTGACTCCGCCGTGGCCAGCGCCGCCTCGCGCATGACCGCCGCCGCCGGCAACCGCCCCTGCCTCGAAATGGGTTCGCGCCGCGCCCACGAGCGCGCCGCCGTCTCCGCTGCCCGCGCCGCCGTCATCGCTGGCTTCGCCGGCACCTCCAACCTGGAGGCGGGCCGCTCCTACGGCCTGCACACCATCGGCACCAGCGCCCACGCCTTCACCCTGCTACACGACAACGAGCGCGAAGCCTTCGAAGCGCAGCTGCGTTCCCTCGGCGCCCGCACGACCCTGCTGGTCGACACCTACGACGTGGACAACGCCGTGCGCCTGGGCGTGGAACTGGCCGGCGAGGAGCTCGGCGGCGTTCGCCTGGACTCGGGTGACCTGGTCACCACCGCCGCCCACGTGCGCGAACTGCTCGATTCGCTGGGTAACACCAATACGAAGATCACCGTGACCAGCGACCTGGACGAATACGCCATCGCCTCGCTGGCCGCCGCCCCCGTGGACTCCTACGGCGTGGGTACCCGCCTGGTGACCGGTTCGGGCGCGCCGACCTCCTCCATGGTGTACAAGGTCGTGGCCCGCGAGAACTCCGCGGGCGAGATGCAGCCGGTCGCGAAGGCCTCGGCCGGCAAGGCCTCGGTGGGTGGCGCCAAGCTCGCTGCCCGCCGCCTGAACAGCATGGGCATCGCAACGGCCGAGGTTCTGGGAACCCACGAAGACCCGGCCCTGCACGAGGACACCCGCCCCCTGCTCGTGGACTTCGTTCGCGAGGGCGAGCTGTTGCCCGGCTTCACCGGCGAGGAGGGCGTGCGCCGCGCAACCGCCCGCCACGCCGCGTCCCTGGCCGAGTTGCCCGAGGCCGCTCGTCGCCTCTCCGAGGGCGAGCCGGTTATCCCGACCGAATTCATCTAAAACTCCCCCACGGTGCCCGCCCCGCGAGCCGCCGCGATACCCCTCAAGGACGGGGTGCATCCGGCGCAATCACGCGGGGCGGCGCGCCATACTTCTACCCGTGACCGTATAGGAACGGCTTGATAAGGACGGCTATGTCTAAGGCATTGATTATTGTGGACGTGCAGAACGACTTCTGCGAGGGCGGTTCCCTGGCGACCGCTCGCGGCGCCGAGGTGGCTTCGCTCATTAGCGAGTTCGTGGAGAACAACCACCACCGCTACGACGCAATCGTGGCCACCCAGGATTGGCACATCGATCCGGGTTCGCACTTCTCCGACACCCCTGACTTCGTGGACTCCTGGCCCGTGCACTGCGTGGCCAAGAGCAAGGGTGCGCAGATTCACGAGAACCTGGACACCGACTACATTGAGGCGTACTTCCGTAAGGGCCGCTACGAGGCCGCATACTCGGGTTTCGAGGGTCTGCTGGCCCCCGAGGACGAGGTGGCCACCGGCGAGCACGAGCCGGGCGCAGACGCTTCCGAGGACGGCCCGCAGACTCCCCTGTCGGAGTGGCTGGATGAGCGCGGTATCGAGTACGTTGATGTTGTCGGTATCGCCACCGATTACTGCGTGTCGGCCACCGCGCGCGATGCGGTCGACGCCGGCTACGAGACCCGCGTTCTGATTGATTTGACCGCGCCGGTGCACGAGGATAAGCTCGACGAAACCGCCGAGGCACTGGAAGCCGACGGCGTGGAGGTCGTAGAGGTCCTCTAGCCTCAACGCAACTCGCACAACGATAGGGCGGGCACCCCGAGAGTACTCGGGATGCCCGCCCTATTGCGTCTACGCGAACAAATATTACGGGCACGCAAAAGCCCCGCGAGCGCATACACACTCGCGGGGCTTCAAGCCAAGAGCTGATACCGGTAGTAGCTAGTTCAACATGCGATTAAGCAATATCAAATTACTTTCCGGTCTGGCAAAGGAATACCTTCACGATACCATTATGAGAGTACGTTGCTCCGCTGAATGCCTCGCTGGAAGTGACGTTATTGGAGTTAGAAATCTCCCCCTCCATCACCTGCGGTGCCAGGTAGGAACCACCCGCACCACCAGAGCCTGCCAACTGCACATAGCTGATGCTCTGGCGAATGCCCTTCGGATTGTTATTCCACTTCTGAGCAATCGTGATAGATGACTGCGAGAGCGCAGCTCCCGAGCCACCGCCACCGTAACCGCCGCCGCCACCACCGGAGACGATAATCTGCGCACCGTTAAAGAAGGGCGCTACTCCGTAGTAGCCGATTTCTTCTCGGGTTCCATCGGGGAATTCAAGAACCTCGACGTCATCCTGCCGAAACTCTGCTTTATTATTATCCAGCTGGTAGCTCACAGACATTACTCCGTCGCCACCTTTGCCATTCAGGCCGTTAGTGCCGGGATTGCCTGCTGCCGAGGAGCTATAAAGCACCTGATTATTCTGACTATCAAAGCTAAAGATGCTGTTGGGAGTACCGGTCATCACGGTCGGCTTAGCGCCGCCAGCACCA
The DNA here is from genome assembly GCF_001061665.1 of Rothia mucilaginosa. Taxonomy (GTDB): domain Bacteria; phylum Actinomycetota; class Actinomycetes; order Actinomycetales; family Micrococcaceae; genus Rothia; species Rothia mucilaginosa_A. Next base: position 47,984 of record NZ_JVSP01000013.1, read on the forward strand.
CCAATGCCTCCGCCGCCACCTTTACCGCCTTCAACAGTCAGTTCAAGGCTCAAATCCTGAGCATAGTATTCGTGGCCTTCGGTGGCGTCACCACCACGAGCTCCACTAGCAACACCAGCAGCGCTATATACGGGCGCGTGGGTCGGGTGCTCCGGACCGGTCATGCGGACATCCACAATGCCGGGGAAATGGCGATGATTAGGTTCTGCGGTGTATGGTTTTCCGACAATTGATACGCCACCGCCACCACCGGCAACGGCAATGACTTCACCATCAATCAGTAGTGCCGATGAGCCACCGCCCGAGCATCCGTAGACTTCTTCCATAGGCAAAGGATTGGGTCCGTAAGACCATTGGTGAGCCCAGACCCAGCGCTCATATACTTTATCCATAACATCGTTAGGGATTCTCACCTCAGGAGTCGAGCCTCCGTCGCCGAACCCGTATCCGCCCTCTACCGGAGCGGTTCGGTATCCGTCACCGACTTTGTAGAACTCAGGAGCAAAACTACCACCGCCGCCAGCAATAATTTTGACGGTCTGATTGGGTTTCACTTCAACGATTCCGCTGACCTTGGCACCGGATCCTCCATCCAGGCCCTTCTCGTATCTTCCGCCTGCGCCACCGGTCAGTTCAAAACGTAGCTTATGGGTGCCTGCTGGAATAGTAAATTCTTGTTCAACGCGTTCATAATTGCTCATACCCCGTGCGGAGGCATATGCGTTCTCTGCAAAAGTACAGTCCACAGAAGAAGCGAAGGCCGGCACTACTGAAGAAGCCGCAATCACAGGGGTCGCCCAGGCGACACCCTTCACGACCTTACGGCGAGAAATATGAGACATCACTGTCCTTCAATGGTTGGTGCAACCGTCCCAGTGCACACTATTCGGGCGCGCGTCATCCGGGGGTTAGTTGCATGGTGTTTCTTAAAGTTTTGATGACTCAGCATAGACCTATATGCCGCGCATCATTGGAAAGTTCCCTATAATCGGCGACCATGCCGTGTTTTCTAAAGAACTTACCCCCACTAGGCTACACGTTCCATCTCCGCGCTGCCATGATTATGGCGCCTCAGACCCAACATTTCTGCATTTTATGCACGCAAAGCCCCGCGAGCGCATACACTCGCGGGGCTTCTCTATACGTTCTACCTATGTTCTAGCGTCGGCCAACGAACCAGTCCGACAGCTTATCGAGACGCGCCTGAATCTGCTCAGCAGATGCCTGCGCCACCGCCGGGCCGCCACAAATCTTACGCAGCTCATTGTGAATCACGCCGTGCGGCTTGCCCGAACGAATCGACCACGCCGCCACGTTCTTCGCCAACTTATTGCGCAGCGCCTTCAGCTGACGATGATCCACCACCGAAGGCACCGCGGTTGCCGGGCGACGAGCCGCGTGCTCACGCTGATGCGCGCGCAACAGCGTGCCCACCTGCTCGGCGTCCAGCAGACCCGGAATACCCAGGAAGTCCTGCTCCTCCTCGCTGCCCACGGCGAGGTTGCCGGAGGCGAACTCGGCGCCGTCGAACAGCACGCCGTGGAAGGATGCCTCGGAGCCGAGCGCCTCAAACTTACCGCGGGCCAGCTGCTCGGAGGCGCGTTCCTCGCGGTTCGCTTCTTCGAGCAGGTGGTCGTCCAGACCCTCGACCATGGGGTCGATTTCCTGGGGTGCGCCGCGGTCGAGGGCGTGGTCGCGCTCGACCTCCATATCGTTGGCCAGCATCATCAGCTGCGGCACCGAGGGCAGGAACACGGAGGCGGTTTCGCCGCGCTTGCGGGCACGCACGAAACGACCGATAGCCTGCGCAAAGAACAGCGGGGTGCTGGTGCTGGTGGCGTACACGCCCACGGCGAGGCGGGGCACATCCACGCCTTCGGACACCATGCGCACGGCGACCATCCAGCGCTGCGTGCCCTCGCGGAACTCGTCGATCTTGGCGGAGGCCTCGCGGTCGTCAGAGAGGATCACGGTGGGATATTCGCCGGTAATCTTCTGCAGCTGTTCGGCGTAGGCTTTGGCGTCCGCGTGGTCGGTGGCGATGACGAGCGCGCCGGCGTCGGGCACGGTGCGGCGCACCTCGGTTAGGCGCTTGTCGGCGGCGGCGAGCACGGTCGGAATCCATTCGCCGTTGGGGTCCAGGGCGGTGCGCCATGCCTGGGAGGTGATGTCCTTGGTGAAGCCCTCGCCCAGGTTTGCCGCCATTTCTTCGCCCGCGGAGGTGCGCCAACGCATCTGACCCGAGTACGCCATGAAGATGACCGGGCGCACCACGTGATCCTTGAGCGCCGGGCCGTAGCCGTAGGAGTAGTCCGCCTTGGAGCGGCGGATACCGTCGTTGTCGACCTCGTAAGTGACGAACGGAATCGGGGAGGTATCGGAACGGAACGGGGTGCCGGTCAGCGCCACGCGGCGGGTCGCGTCGTCGAAGGCCTCGCGCAGGCCGTCGCCCCAGGAGAGGGAGTCTCCGGCGTGGTGAATCTCGTCAAAAATAACGAGGGTTTTCGTCGCCTCGGTGTTGCGCGCGTGCAGCTGCGGCTTATTCGCCACCTGCGCGTAGGTCAGCGCCACGCCCTTGTAGTGGCGGCTGATGGTCACGTCCGCGTTCTTAAAGTTCGGGTCAATCGGAATACCGACCTTCGCGGCGGCATCCGCCCACTGCTTCTTCAGGTGGTCGGTCGGCGCGACAACGATGAGCTGGCGCACCGTGCCGCGGTTGAAGAGTTCCTTGGCGAGGGTGAGCGCGAAGGTGGTTTTACCCGCGCCGGGGGTTGCCACGGCCATGAAGTCGCGGGGGTTCTTTTCGAAGTACTTCTGCATGGCCTCGGCCTGCCAGGCTCGCAGGTGCACCGAGGTGCCCCAGGGGGCGCGGTCGGGGTATGCCGGGGAGAGCTTCGGCTTCACCATGCTGTCAAATAGCGTGGGTTCCTCTGGTGCTGCGCTCATTCTCTCCTTCTTCCTCGTCTGCCTCTGCCGGCCCGTTCTGAGCCTGTTATAAAACCGGTTTCCGGGCACAGCGAGGTTAAATTCTAGCACCACCGCCGCGGGTTGGGCCGGGCTGTGGTGCAAGAATTTGGTGCTCGTCAGCAAAGTCTCATGGGGTGTTTTGCCGCTGAGCTTTACTGCTGAGGCGTGTTATTCAGATGTATTCACTCGGGTTTACCCAGGTGTATTGTCTGAGTCGTATTATCTGGTTGTATTATTCGCCGGAGCCGTTATCGCCGTCGTTGCCGGGTGCCAGGCCCTCGTAAATCTCCTTGCACTGCGGGCAGACAGGGAACTTCTGCGGGTCGCGGCCGGGTACCCACATTTTGCCGCAGAGCGCACGCACCGGCTCACCGGTCAGCGCCGACTCTAGAATCTTCTCCTTGCGCACGTAGTGGGAGAAACGCTCGTGGTCGCCCGGCTCGGATAGCTGGGTTTCCTCGCGCTCCAGCAGTGCCGTGCCGCCGGCCGTTCCGGGGCCGAACGGATCTTCAATACCTTCAATAGAGCTCATTCTTCTCTCCTTGGTGTTTTAAGTTCTTGCGAGCGCGGTCACCCCGCGGCTCCTAGCTCGTGCATGCCTCTCTCCATTCTAGTGGCTCATAGCAAACCCGCGGCCCGCAACCGTGACGATTGCGGGCCGCGGGCTCTGCGCCGGGCGCCGTGAGGGACGCGCGGCGAACCAGCACGGCGTCAGCTGCCGGGCGCTAGTTCACGCTGAATCGCGCCACGCGTTCCAGCATGCGGGGGCTCATCCGGTCGAAACGGCGGCCGCCCCAGACGACGCCTCCGACCAGCAGGCCCGCGCCGATCATCAGCTGCAGTACGCCTCCGATGACCAGCGTCAGCAGGTTCTGCGTGAGGAAAACGTACACGATCACGGAGATGCCACCGGGCAGGGCGCTGAGCATCACCACGGCCATGGAGAGCATGAGGAGCAGCTGCTTGCCCATGCCCTCGTTATTCTTCGGGTTCTTGAACGGGTTAGCACCGGGAGGCGCCACGGGCGGGGTGATGAAGGTATCCAGCACGCAGCCCATGCCTGCCGCCGCCGCGAACACGCCCAGCTGGTGCATCAGCACGATGGGGAAGAGTTCCAGGTGCCCGTTCACCGCAGAGGCCACCAGCACCATCAGCACCACAATCGGAGCAACGAGAATACTGTAGCCCCACAGGCGACCGATTCGGTCATCGATACCTCGCAGCGGGGAGAGCACGTGCAGGCTAAAGGCCGTGTTGTCGTAGGAAACGAGGAAGCACATGTAGTAGCCGGTGAAGACGGTGCAGAAGTAGATCCAGAATCCGAAGAGCTGCATCACGCCGCTATTGACGACTTGTGTAGCCTGCTCGGGGTTGGGGCCGAAGCCAATCTCCCCATGGATGCTCCCGCCCGTGGCCGACATGAAGAGGGGAAAGCCAACCGCCAGGAGCAGGTACATCATGACCGTGGTAACCGTCAGCATCTGCAGGCGGTTGTCCTTGAGCAGCGAGTGTAGGGTGCGGGCCGCCACCGCGCCGCGCGGGGTTGCGGGGAACCGAGCGAACAGACCCAGGTCGCCCGCGGCGACTTCGGCTGCGCTCGCGTGGTGGGCGCTACCGCCAACGTTCGCCATGGAGCGCGCGAGGTTCTTACCCCACAGCCACCAGCCGCCGGCCAGGTAGCCGAGGGTCAGCACCAGGCATCCGAGGGCCGCGGGAACGTTACCCGCCGCGAGCCAGTAGGGTACGGCGTAGGCCGCGCCGAAGGGAGTCACGCCCAGCCACGGCAGGAACGGGAGCAGCGCATCCCAGTGCCTCATCAGGTAGGTTGCGGTACCGCCGGAGATAAAGCCCATGCTCATCATGAGCACCGCAGCCACAATCATCAGCACGTTGGCGACGCGCGGGTTTGCGCTCAGCATGATGCCCAGGCGGTTGGCCAGGCGTGCCCACACCATGAGGTTGGCCAGGCCCAGTACCGCGCAAACCAGGTACACGATCAGCAGGAGCGGCTGGGAACCGTACGCGATGAGGCCCAGGAGCACGGCTAGCACGGAGGCAACGCCGGGGATGCCCACGAACCCGCCGAGGAACTGTCCCTTCTGCAGAGTGGCGGGCTCGATGGGAAAGAGCACGAATCGGCTCTCGTCCAGGGTGCCGTCCAGACCGCTGAAGAAGATGGGGACGATGGCCCAGCCGATGGCGAGCACCGAGCCGGCCAGTAGCGCGATGAGCGGACCGGTTTCGGGCGCCTCAAAGGCCGCCGCCAGGTACCCGACGGCGAGACCAGCCAGCAGGATGACCGCGAAGACGGCGGCGATGACCAGACCGATAACCGCCCAGACGCTACGGCGGAAGGAGGCCTGCACGTACTTCCACTTTAGTGAGACGAGGTGCCCAACCATGACAATCCTTCCGAGGAGGTGCGGCCACCAACCAGCTGCACGAATCGTTCTTCAAGGCTCGTGCCGGCACGTACTTCGTCGACGGTTCCGGCGGCAAGGATTCGGCCCGAGTCCATAATCGCCACATGATCGCACAGGCGCTGCACGAGGTCCATGACGTGTGAGGAGATGACGACGGTGCCGCCGGATGCGACAAAGCCGCGCAGGATGTCCTGAATATTGGCCGCGGAAACCGGGTCGACCGCCTCGAAGGGCTCATCCAGGATCAGCACGGAGGGCGCGTGGATGAGCGCCGCGGCGAGCGCAATCTTCTTGGTCATACCGGCGGAATAGTCGGCGACGGCGCGACCGGCCGCGTCGGTCAGGTCCATGGCGGCCAGCAGGTCCTTGACGCGGGAGGCAACGGTTTCCTTATCGATTCCGTGCAGGTAGCCGGAGTAGGTGATGAGCTGCTCGCCGGTAAGTTTGTCGAAGAGGTGCACGCCGTCGGGCAGCACACCCAGGTGCGCCTTAGCCTTGAGCGGGTCGGCCCACATGTCAATACCGCGAATCAGCGCGGTACCCTCGGTAGGCTGAAGCATGCCGGTAACCATGGAAATGGTCGTGGTTTTACCCGCGCCGTTGCGGCCGACCAGCCCGTAGAACGAGCCGGAGGGAATCGTCAGGTTAATGCGATCCACCGCGACCTTGTCGTCGAAGAGCTTAGCGAGTCCCCGAATCTCGACGGCGGCTCCGGTCTGCGACGGTGCTTGGGGAGGCACCACGGGAAGTTGCGCGGGGGCCGGCTGGAACTGCGGGGGTTGCTGACCCGGCTGAGCGTAGGCCGGCTGAGCGTAGGCGGCTTGTTCGGGTTGCTGGGCTACCGGCTGTTCGGGTTGAGCTGAGCTAGGTTGAACCGGGGTAGGCTGAGCTGGGCTCTGCGCTGCACCGTTCTGCGGCGTTCCGTGCTGCGGGTCGTGGGGCGGGGTGTTCACCGGATCCTGGGGCATCGTTGGTTCCTTACGCGTGAGAGTAACGGGTCACACTCTCACCCTATCACCCCCCCATTAGCCAAAATACCTTTTTCTGAAAGATGCTCAAAAAATGTCTTTTGTCCGCATCTCGAGCGTTTGGAGCCATTCGCAGAGAGGCTATCCGCAGAGCATCCCAAAGACGAAGATGCCGTACCCTACCCTGCCGGTGCGTTACGCACGCAAACGGGCCGTCGTCCCGCCGACACTACAGGTCGACGAGGCGGCGGCCCGCCTATTGCACACCATTCCGTACGATTCTCCGATGGGTCCCCCCGGAGGTTGCCCCGGCCGCGCCGGGGAGCCTCTTTAGAACAGCGCCATGGTCAGCGCGGCACGCGCCTTCACCGTGCGCGGGTCCGAGGCGCCGACCACGTCGAAGAGCTGCACGAGGCGCTCGCGCACGCGCTTCTTATCGTCGGGGCCAACCGCGCTGAACAGGCGCAGCAGGCGGTTGTAGGCATCCTCCACGTGGCCGCCCACCAGGTCCAGGTCGGCCACGTTAAAGGCCGCCTCAATATTCAGCGGGTCAGATGCGGCGGCGGCGCGTTCGGTGGCCAAATCCAGGTCCTTCACGCGGGCCAGCAGCTCCACCTGCTCGAGGCCGAGTTTCGCCTCCTTATCGCCGGGATTCTCGGCGATGGCCTTGCGGTAGGCCTCCCGGGCGGCGGGCAGGTCGCCGCGATCCAGGGCGGCCACGGCCTCAGCGTGCAGGGGCGGCAGGGGCTTTTCATCCTCGGGGACGGCGGGATCAAAACCGCCGGGAAGCTGGTACTGGGCGGCGAGCTGCAGAACCTGCGAGAGCACATCGGCCAGGTCCTCGGCACTGACCGGGCCGGTGTAGATCGGGGCGGGTCGCCCACCCAGCACGGCCACGCCGGCGGGTACGCCGCTCATGCCGAAGGCCTGCGCGGCCTCGGGCAGTTTGGTGATGTCCACGGCGGCGCAAATCATGGATCCGGCGGCGGAGTCCACAAGCTTCTGCACGCCCTCAAGCATCTGCAGGGAGGACGGTGAATGGGGCGCGTAGAGCGCGAAGATTACGGCGCCCTGGCTGGAGAGCTGCACGAACTTCTGGAACTCCTCGGGGGTGTTCACGTCGTAGCGCCAGGTGGGGGCGGCGGGGGCATCGGGTTGATTGCCCGAGGATGCCGCGGACCCCTGCGTGCCGGAGGTGGGGTTCAGCTCCACGGCGTTGCGCACCGAGGCGGGGATGTTCGCCTCGGCCGGCGCAGCCTGCGCCCCACCCCGTGCGGCGTTGTTCTGCCCGCGGTCTGCCGGGTCAAAGATAATGCTCATCCTGCGTTCCTTCCGTTCACGTTGTTCGGCGTTTCCCGACATTCAACTTCTCGTGCCGCGCGCACGTCGTTCACGACGGCTTTGAGCCCGGGCGTTCTCGCGCGGTGGCCCAATCTGCTGCGGCCCTCCCCTCCATTATCTCCGTTTCGGCTCGCCCGGGGGGCGATAACTCCAGCCCCTTAGCTCTCAGCACATCCGAACCGGCGGGGGGCGCGGCCGGTGCAACCGAACTCTCGCGAGTCGGCCCTGTCGCGATGGGCACAACCCTCACGGCCGTGAGCCGGTAGAATGGCACAGTAGAGAAACGCCGCAGACATACGCGACGTCGCAACGCACGAACCTCCGATTCCCTTGAAAAGGACCCGTATGAGCAATCAGAAGCACCCCTCCGGCGATGGCGGGGACCAGCACTCCGAGGAACACCACAAGAAGGAATCCCTCGCCGATCAGCTGACGGGTACCCTTACCGATCTGACCGAGAGCATCAGCCAGGTGCGCTCCAACCGTCGACGCGCATCCATGCCCCCGACCGACACCCTACCCGTGGTGTCGGCGGCCGGTAGCGATACTCCCCCGCCGCCGAAGGTCCTCGGTAACGGCAAGACCTCCATGATGCACAACCCCGTCGCGTTCGGCTTCCTCATGACCGTCGGTGTGGGTCTGGCCCTGCTGGCCTACTACATCTTCAATAACGTGGGTGCCCTGGTGGGCTGGGTGACCGGCGCTATTTTCATTGCGCTGGGTCTGGACCCGATTGTGCGTCGCCTGGAGGCTTGGGGCATTAAGCGCAACATCGGTGTGATCGTGGTTCTCGCCGGTTTTGCCGGTGCCGTTGCCGCCCTGGTGATGAGCATCGGCCCGATTATTAGCGAGCAGGCCTCCAAGTTTGTGCAGTATGCCCCGAATATTTACCAAAACACTATCGATTCTGATTGGTACCACGAGCTCGATCAGCGCTTTAACATCAGCAGCTGGGTGAATGAGAACGTCCCCAAGTTCCTGGAGTCAACGTTCTCTTCCTCGCAGGTCAATAGCTTTATGTCGAGCCTGTTGTCTGCCGGTTCTACCCTGGCGCAGAGCGTGACCGGCGTAATTATTGTTCTGTTCCTGTCCCTGTACTTCCTCACCTCGATGAACACCATCAAGGCCTGGGGTGTGCGTCTGGCGCCGGGTTCCAAGCGCGCCCGCGTCAAGTACATCACCGATAAGATCACCGACTCGGTGGGTAACTACGTGATGGGCCAGGCTATGGTGGCCATCTGCAACGCCCTTTTCGCATTCTTCACCATGCTCTTCCTGGGGTTCAGCTTCCCCCAGTTGATGGCCATCGTCATCCTAATTCTGGCGTTCATCCCGCTGGTTGGCGGCGTGGTGGCGCTGATTCTGACCTCGCTGATTCTGCTGACCCAGGGCTGGAGCATGGCGCTGTGGTTTGCGGTGGCGTACTTCCTGTACTTGCAGGTGGAGGCGTACCTGATTTCTCCGCGTATTATGGCTCGCGCTGTGTCGGTCCCTGCCGGTGTTGCGATTATTTCGGTGGCTGCCGGTGGCGCGCTCTGGGGCGTGCTGGGCGCACTGATTGCTATTCCGACGGCGGCTTCCATGCTGATTCTGGTGCGTGAGGTGTTCATTCCTCGCCAAGACCAGTTATAGTCACCTCCCAGCTGTAGTCACCTCCAGCTGTAAACAGCTGTAGGTTCTCTACGCGCTCGTTCTTCTTCCTGCGGGCAACTATCTCGTATAGATACGAAGGCGGCGGCTTTGGATTCTCCATCCAAAGCCGCCGCCTTTACGTTTCTGTGCTGAGCGTTTAGAGCTCGGTAATTTCTTCTGCCACCGGGCCGCTGTATTCGGTGGGCAGCTCGGTTTCGGTGCCGGTCACGATGCTCACCACGGTGTTGAGCACCTGCTGCACCGACTTCTCGCCCACCCACAGGTGCTTGCAGCCCTCGAAGGGAATCACGTGAGTGCGAGGCACGGCGGCGAAGCGCTCGCGGGCCGCGGGAGGTTGCAGGTAGTCGTCGTGCTCGGGGACCAGCGCGTACAGCGGGTTCGAGATCTTGTTCCACTCGTCCAGCTCAGCCGGGTGCACACGGTGCAACGGCGGGGAAAGCAGAATAGCGCCGGTGAACTCGCCGGCGTATTCGGGGCCGTACTTGAGCACCAGCTCGGTGCCGAAGGACCAGCCGACCAGCCAGGGGTTCGGCAGGGCGCGCTCGCGCACAAACTTCAGGATTGCGTCGAAGTCCTTCTTCTCGGCGAAGCCGCCGTCAAAGACGCCCTCGCTGGTGCCGCGAATCGAGGAGGTGCCGCGCGTGTTGAAGCGTAGCACCGCAATGTTCGCCAGGGCCGGCAGACGGAATGATGCCTTCTTGTACACGTGGGAGTCCATGTAGCCGCCGTGGGTGGGCAGCGGGTGGAAGGTCACCAGGGTTGCCTTGATTTCGCCCTCGGGCAGGGCCAGCTCGCCGACCAGGCGCTTGCCGTCGGCGGTGGTCACGACGAAGTTCTCGCGGCGTGCCGGTAGCACGGTGCGTGCCTTAATGGGGGTGGGTTCTGCGGGGGTGCTGAAGACGTAGCGGGCGGGATCGAATTCCTGCTCGCGGGTAACCTCTGCGGTGCTCATGGGGTTCCTTCACTCTTGAGATGTACGCGCGTGCGCGTCTGTCATTCTTCTAACGTTGGAGTTTCTAGCGTCGGGGTGCCGGATTATCCGACGCGATGCTCTGCCGCGGCTATTTGCGGCGGGTCCTCCAGCAGTGCTGGTGCCAGTGCCGGCGCTCGTCGATGGCCCTCGAACGTCCCAGCGTGTGGCTCTCCTGCCACACCACCAGATGCGCGGTTCCCGGCGGAATCGGGCGGTAACATTCGGGGCATGTGTAGGTTTTACGGGCGTTCACCGCCGGAATGTACTGCACGAGCCAATCGCCGAAGCGGTCGCTCTCCAGGCGGGGCGCGGGGTCAAGAATCCTGCTGATGTCCCGTCCCGCGGGTGCGCTACGGTGCCACTTATCGCTGGTGGTACCGGACGCTCGCTTACCGGGGTGATTCTTACGTGCCATGAGCCCTATTCTACCGCGCCCGCTCCTGCCCTCTCCCCCGAGGCTGCGGATACCTGCTAGAGTGGACGGATGCGTATTGTCATTGCTGAATGTTCCGTTGATTACGAGGGCCGCTTGCGCGCCCACCTTCCTCGCGCCACTCGCCTGCTCATGGTGAAGAACGACGGCTCGGTTCTCATTCACTCCGACGGCGGCTCCTACAAGCCCCTGAACTGGATGAGCCCTCCCTGTTCCCTACTGGTGGCTGAGCGTGAGGACGTTCCGCAGAGCATCCGTGAGGACCTGGAGCCCGACGTTCAGCAGCTTTGGACGGTGCAGGCCGCCAAGAGCGACGACCGTCTGCTCATTCGCATCTACAGCATCGAGCACGAGCACTCCACCGACCTGGGCGTGGACCCGGGCCTCATCAAGGACGGCGTGGAGGCCGACCTGCAGCGCCTGCTCGCCGAGCAGATCCACACCCTGGGCGAGGGCTACTCCCTTGTGCGCCGCGAATTTCCCACCCCAATCGGCCCGGTCGACATCATGGCCAAGGATGCGCACGGCGTCTCCGTGGCGGTCGAGCTCAAGCGTGTGGGCGATATCGACGGCGTGGAGCAGCTCACCCGCTACCTGGAGCTGCTCAACCGTGACCCGCTGCTAGCGCCTGTGCAGGGCGTATTCGCCGCTCAGACCATCAAACCGCAGGCCCGCACCTTGGCCGAGGACCGCGGCATCCGCTGCGTGAGCCTGGACTACGACGCCATGCGCGGCGTGGACGACAGCGCGGACCGCCTGTTCTAAGCGGCTCTAGACAACTCATAGGGGTGCTTCCTGTGCTTTGGGAAGCGCCCCTCTTTCTGCGCACACCACGTAGCCCGGATACAGTAATCGCCGGTGCCTCACCCCGTAGGGGGTGAGGCACCGGCGATTGCTATATCACCGAGTCCAGGCGGGACCTAGACCCGTGCGTGCTTGGCGGCGATGGTCACGTGATCGTTCGAGACGGTCAAGAAACCAGCGTTGAGGGTGGTCTTAATGGTTTCGCCCTCAACAGGTTCGATGAGCAGCTCGCCGTCCTGTGCCAGCAGCGCGCAGGTGGGGATCATGCCCGGCAGAATACCGAGCTCACCGTCGACGGAACGTGCACGAACGTAGTTCGCCTCACCGGTCCACACCGTGCGCTCGCGGGAAACAACTTCAACCTTCAGAGCCATGATTACTTAGCTCCAGTCTGTGCCTTGATTTCCTCGTAGCGGCGCATGACGTCGTCCATACCACCAATGTTGTAGAAGGCCTGCTCGGGGATGTGGTCCACATCGCCGTTGCAGATCATCTGGAAGGACTCGATGGTGTCCTTCAGCGGCACGGTCGAACCCTCGACACCGGTGAACTGCTTTGCAGTGTAGGTGTTCTGGGAGAGGAACTGCTCGATACGACGTGCGCGAGCCACGACAATCTTCTGCTCCTCGGAGAGCTCGTCCACACCCAGAATTGCGATGATGTCCTGCAGTTCCTTGTTTTCCTGCAGAATAGCCTTCACGCGAATTGCGGTGTCGTAGTGCTCCTGACCGATGTACTGGGGGTCCAGAATTCGGGAGGTGGAGGACAGCGGGTCAATTGCCGGGTACAGACCGCGCGATGCGATTTCACGAGAGAGCTCGGTGGTCGCATCCAGGTGCGCGAAGGTGGTTGCCGGCGCCGGGTCGGTGTAGTCATCCGCAGGCACGTAAATTGCCTGCATGGAGGTGATGGAGTGACCGCGGGTCGAGGTGATGCGCTCCTGCAGCAGACCCATTTCGTCGGCAAGGTTCGGCTGGTAACCCACTGCGGAGGGCATACGGCCCAGCAGGGTGGAAACCTCAGAACCTGCCTGAGTGAAACGGAAGATGTTGTCGATGAAGAGCAGCACGTCCTGATTCTTCACATCGCGGAAGTACTCCGCCATGGTCAGACCGGTCAGCGCCACGCGCAGACGGGTTCCCGGGGGCTCATCCATCTGGCCGAACACGAGGGCGGTGTCCTTCAGAACGCCTGCCTCTTCCATTTCGACCCACAGGTCGTTACCCTCACGGGTACGCTCGCCCACACCGGTGAACACGGAGGTACCACCGAAGTTACGAGCCACACGGGTAATCATTTCCTGGATCAGCACGGTCTTACCCACGCCTGCACCACCGAACAGACCGATCTTACCGCCCTTGATGTAGGGGGTCAGAAGGTCGATGGACTTGATGCCGGTCTCCAGCATTTCGGTGGAGCCTTCCAGCTCTGCGAAGCCGGGAGCGGCACGGTGGATCGGCCAGTAGGTGTCAGCCTTAATCTCGGAGTTCGGCACGTCGAGGGCGTCACCGAGCACGTTGAAGAGGTGACCCTTCACGCCGTCACCGACGGGAACGGAAATCGGTGCGCCGGTGTCGACCACAGCCTGACCGCGGACCAGGCCGTCGGTCTGCTGCAGGGAGATGGCGCGAACAATCGAGTCGCCCAGGTGCTGAGCGGTCTCGAAGGTGATGGTGCGGGTGCGGCCGTCGAGGGTCAGCTCGGTAGTCAGAGCGTTGTAAATCTCGGGGACCTGACCGGCGGGGAACTCGACGTCGACCACGGGGCCGATGACGCGGGCAATACGACCCGTTGCGCCCTGAGTCGGTGCGGAGACCGAATCGTTGTAGGTGGCAGTCATATTTCTCACTTACTTAGAAAGTTTGGACAGTTGATGGCTTCGTTGGCGTACCGATACTAGGAGCCGAGGGCGTCTGCGCCGCCCACGATTTCGGAGAGCTCCTGAGTAATTTCCGCCTGACGTGCGTTGTTCATCAAACGGGTGTACTTGGTAATCAGCGTCTCGGCGTTGTCGCCCGCGGTCTTCATTGCGCGCTGGCGGGATGCCAGCTCACTTGCTGCTGCCTGCAGGAGGCAGGAGAAGATACGCGATGCAATGTAGCGCGGCAACAGCGCGTTGAGCACTTCCTCAGCGGAGGGCTCGAACTCGAAGGATGCCGCCTGCTCGTACTCAGCCTTGGTCAGTTCCTGATCGGGAACGATTTCCTCGCCCAGTGCCTTTGCCTCGCCCACGTGGATGGGCAGCAGGCGCAGGATCTTGGGTTCCTGAACAACCATCGACTTGAATTCGGTGTACACGATGTGCAGTTCGTCCACGCCGCCCTCTTCGAAGGGCAGATCGTAGGCTTCGAGCAGCGCGTCACGGATCTCGACGGCGGTTTCGACGCGAGGTGCATCGGTGTGGCCCTCCCACGCACGGGCATAGGGGCGCTCACGGAACTCGAAGTAAGCCTTTGCCTTACGGCCAACCAGGTACAGCTGTACCTCCTGGCCGTTCGAGCGCAGCCTCTCAATCAGAGATTCGGTACGACGCAGGATGGCGGAGGAGTACGAGCCGGCCAGACCGCGGTCACTGGTGACGACCAGGATTGCGGAGCGGCGGTGTTCGTAGGTGCCAAACTCGTGCGGCTTGTAAATCAGCGGGTGCTGAATACCCTTCTGGGTCGCAACCGCAGTCACCACGCGGGTCAGAGCGTTCGCGTAAGGGCCAGCTGCCTGAGCAGCGTTACGAGCCTTGTTAATGCGGGAGGTCGCGATCATCTCCATCGCCTTGAAGATCTTCTTCATGGACGACGTCGAAGCAATCTTCTGTCGGTAAACCCTAATCTGGGCTCCCATAGAGCTTCCTTTCTCCTGCTCGTCTGCCCCGCCCCGACCCTAGAGCCGGGGCGGGCAGGGAGCGAGGACTAATCGCTAACCGATGGTTTCCTGGGTGATGTCGCTATCGCGAGCTGCCTTGTGCTCCTCGTGACCTGCGTCGACGAGGTGGCTGCTGCCCTCAGACTGGAAACCCTGCTTGAACTCGGTCACCGCGGTCTTCAGAGCGGCAACGGTGTCGTCCTCAAGCTTGCCGGAGGAGGCAATGTCGGTCAGGACCGAGGTCTTGTGACGCAGGTACTCGATGAAGCCTGCCTCGAAGCGCAGCACGTCGGAGACCTCAATGTCGTCGAGGTAGCCGTTGGTGCCGGCCCAGATGGAGACAACCTGCTCCTCGACGGCGTACGGGGTGTACTGCGGCTGACGCAGCAGCTCGGTCAGGCGGGAACCGCGGGTCAGCTGAGCCTTGGTGGCGTCGTCCAGGTCGGATGCGAACATCGCGAACGCTTCCATTGCACGGTACTGTGCCAGCTCCAGCTTCAGGGTACCGGAGACCTTCTTCATAGCCTTGGTCTGTGCGGCACCACCAACGCGGGACACGGAGATACCGACGTCCACTGCCGGGCGCTGGTTAGCGTTGAACAGATCGGACTGCAGGAAGATCTGGCCGTCAGTAATGGAGATGACGTTGGTCGGGATGAAGGCGGAAACGTCGTTTGCCTTGGTCTCAATGATCGGGAAGCCGGTCATCGAGCCTGCGCCCAGGTCGTCGGAGAGCTTAGCGCAACGCTCCAGCAGGCGGGAGTGCAGGTAGAAGACGTCACCGGGGTATGCTTCACGTCCCGGCGGGCGACGCAGCAGCAGGGACACGGCGCGGTATGCTTCTGCCTGCTTCGACAGGTCGTCGAAGATGATGAGGACGTGCTTACCGCCGTACATCCAGTGCTGGCCGATAGCCGAACCGGTGTAGGGTGCCAGGTACTTGAAGCCGGCTGCGTCGGATGCGGGAGATGCCACGATGGTGGTGTACTCCAGCGCGCCGCGGGTCTCCAGGGTGTGGCGGACAGCCGCAATGGTGGATGCCTTCTGGCCAACGGCCACGTAGATGCATCGAACCTGCTTGTCCGGGTCACCGGAAGCCCAGTTGTCCTTCTGGTTCAGGATGGTGTCGATCGCGATAGCGGTCTTACCGGTCTGGCGGTCACCAATGATCAGCTGACGCTGACCGCGGCCGATCGGAATCATCGAGTCAATTGCCTTCAGACCGGTCTGCAGCGGCTCGTGAACCGACTTACGCTGGGTCACGCCGGGAGCCTGCAGCTCCAGTGCGCGGCGGCCTTCAGCCTCGATGGGGCCCAGGTCGTCAATCGGGTTACCCAGGGGGTCAACAACGCGACCGAGGTACGCGTCGCCAACGGGCACCGAGAGAACCTCACCGGTGCGGTGTACAACCTGACCCTCTTCAATACCGGTGAAGTCACCCAGGACAATCACACCAATATTGCGGGTATCCAGGTTCTGTGCGAGGCCGAGGGTGCCGTCTTCGAAACGAAGCAGCTCATTCGCCATCACCGAGGGAAGGCCCTCGACGCGAGCGATACCGTCGGAGGCCGATACAACTCGACCCACCTCAACACGTTCTGCATTGCCGGGTTCGTAAGACGCTGCAAACTCGTTCAGCGCATTACGGACATCGTCGGCATTGATGGTCAGTTCGGCCATCTTGTGTCCCTGCTCTCTCATTGTGGTTACGTTCCATCAACGGAACTAACCGAAACTTGCAATCCGGGTTCAACGGGCGGGCCATGCCGCCTCCGCGTTGGAGGAGGCATACGCCGCGCACCCGCCTACCCGAGGTATCTTCTAAATCACCGTTGCGACGAACGGTTCAGCGTCGCTAGCTTGAGCCGCTAGCCGATGGAACGAGACAGGTCGGACATACGGGTCTCGACGGTACCGTCGATCACCTCGTCGCCCACCTGAACACGCAAACCGCCCAGAACGGCGGGATCCACCGAAACGTCGAGCTTCAGCTCGCGGCCGTACACGGCGTTGAGTGCGCGACCGAGACGTTCAAGCTGTGCCTGCGACAGGTTGATTGCGCTGGTAACGCGCGCAATGTAACGGTTCTGTCGCTTGACGATGATTTCTGCGAACTCGTCGGCAGCCCGCGCGGCGTGAAGGCCACGAGGATTAGAGCCAACTCGTTCGAGCAGAAGCACACCCTCGGCGGTGGTGGCGGGGCCACCGAGCGCCACGGCGAGCTTCTTCTTTGCTTCTTTGCTTGCCTGATGGTCGGACAGCGCTTCCTGCGCCTGAGCGTTGGAATCAACGGTACGCACAAAGGTGAGTAGTTCGTTGAGTACCTCGTCCAGGGCATCCACGCCACCGCGAGACTGAGCCGATGCGATCACGGCGAGCACCGCTGCACGTTCCAGGGCATCCGCCAGGTCGGAATCCTCGGACCAGCGCTGAGCCACCGCGTTGGTGAGTACAGCCATGGCCTGCGAAGAGATCTTGCCGTCAAAAACGGAATTGACGATTCCCTGGCGGGCCGCTGCGTCACGCGAAGAATCGGTGACGGCGCGGCGAAGGGTGCCGTTGTGGTCGAGCACGTCGACCAGTGCGAAAAGCTCGCCCGCAAGCTTCAGAGGCTGCAGGGAAGCGTGGGCTTCCAGAACCTCTTCCACCTTGCTCAGTGATTCAGTAGATACTCCTGCCATTACCGAGCCGCACCTGCGTTCTGCTTCTCGGTTTCAAGGTCAGCAAGAAAACGATCTACCACACGGGCCGATCGCTCATCATCGTTGAGGGCTTCGCCCACAATCTTGCCGGCAAGGGTCGTAGCCAGAGTGCCAACCTCGGAACGGAGGGACACTGCTGCTGCCGCACGCTCTGCCTCGATAGCCTTCAGCGCGTTATCGCTAATGCGCTGTGCTTCAGCGGTTGCACGCTCGCGAGCGTCGGCAATGATTGCCTCGCCCTCTGCGCGTGCCTCTTCACGAATCTTCTGAGCCTCCAGTCGAGCGCTTTCGAGCTGCTGGGTGTACTCATCGCGAGCCGCTGCAGCCTCTGCCTGTGCCTTCTCGGCCTTGGCAAGGCCACCTTCGATTGCTTCCTTACGGTCCTGGTAGATCTTCTCGAACGCCGGGACGACGTACTTAGCAACGATGTAGTAGAGGATCAGGAATCCGATGAGGGTAATGACAATTTCCCCGACGTCGGGAATGAGGGGGTTCGAAGCTGCCTCCGCTCCCCCTTCGCTTGCCAGATAAATCATGGAGGGAATCCTGTTCTATGGGATGGGTCGTTTAGGATGTGGCGGAGCCGGTTACTTGATGAAGACGAGAACCAGGCCCAGAATTGCCAGTGCCTCGACCAGTGCGAAGCCCAGGAACAGCATGGGCTGCAGAGTCTTCTGAGACTCAGGCTGACGAGCAACGCTGGTCATGTAAGCCGCGAAGACCAGACCCACGCCGATGCCGCCGCCGATAGCTGCCAGACCGTAGCCAACCGCAGTGATGGAACCAACCATTATTTTTCCTTTCAACAGTGCTCAACCGGGAACATATCCGAACAGAGCAGAGTTTGATTTGAGTTATAGCCCGCACAATGAACGTGTGGGTTGCTTTATTCTTGTCCGGAGCCGGTACCCCAGCCCCGAACGCGAAAACCTAATAAAAAATTTAGAGTGTCAGCAAACTGACTAGTGACCCTCAGAAACCGAGCCCTGCAGGTACACAGCCAGCAGCAGAGCGAACACATACGCCTGGATGCACTGAATCATGAATTCCAGGAAGTACAGGAACAGGCCCAGGGCGCCGGGAGCGATGGCGGCCAGGTAGCCGATACCGCCAAGAGCCTCAACCATGTAGGTCACCATGCTGGAGGCAACCATCAGCGCCAGGTGACCACCGAACATGGTGGCGAACAGACGCAGTGCGTGGGTTGCGGGACGAATCAGCATGTTCGAGAAGAACTCGATCGGGATCAGAATGGGGTAGATCCAGAACGGCAGGCCCGCAGGCATGGTGATGTCCTTGAAGAAGCCGCCCAGGCCCTTGCGCTTGATGCCCACGCCGACCCAGGTCAGGTATGCCACGCCAGCCAGCGCGTAGGCGCTACCGGGGTGGGAGAAGGAGGGCAGCTGGATGAACGGAATCGCGCCGTAAAGGTTGTTCACCAGAACAAAGAAGAAGGAGGCGAACAGAATCGGGACGAAAGGCTTGTAGTGCTGAACACCCAGGGTTTCCTTGCCGAGGGTGTTGCGAGCAAACAGGTAGCCGGACTCAGCGATGAACTGAGTCTTTCCGGGAACCATGGCACGCTTGCGCGCTGCGGTGAGGAAGAAGACCGCAATAATCACCACGGAGAGTAGCACCAGCGCGTTCTGCTTACCAAAGGCGAAATCACCAATGGTGAAGAAGGGGGGAAGATGCATGTCTTCGGGGTTTGGCGGAACATAGGCCCCGGCTTCCGCGAGGATCAACCCGTTCTCGATCAAAGCAAGTCCTTTCTTGCTGCTTGTGGCTATCAAGAGCCCATGCCAGCTCTTGCGTGACTGACATGCTAACTACATGGATGAATGTGTGACCTAGCGGTCCGCGTTCAATGACCTAACGGTCTTTATTCTGCCTGGTCATGTGGGTGAAGACGAGGGTTAAACCCCCGATGGCGCCGATTAAGACGCCACCCCATACCATCCAGGTGGTGGAGAAGACCAGGTCACCGAGGTAACCAATACCTCCCCACACCGCAACGCCGATGATCAGGTAGAGAATTGACATCACGGCGCCGGAGAGACCTCCGCCGGATACCAATTCTCCGGTGGTGCGGAGCTTTCGATCTCCGTCCCACCACTTCTTCTCCTCGGCCAAACGTATATTCCTTTCAAACACCTATCGTGTTACCGACTATGGTCTTCCGAGTCGGTGTCGAAGTACAAAATTCTCAATCGTGCAATGCTGACTGTCTCAATAACAATCCACAGAATCACGCCGGTGCATGCGCCTGCGAGAGTCCAACCGTGCCTCAGGTTCTCTGGGAACGGAACAAACATCAACACCAGACCGAGCAGGGCAATCTTCACAAGATAGCTCACCACCAGCGATTTGGGTACGCCCCAGTCGAAAATGGGAGCAACCAACATAACCAATACGCCCAGAGTGAAGCATATATAGATTATCAGAAAGCCCAATGTTATTCCTAGCGCGCCCACAGGGCCCGCAAACAGGTACGCACTCATCATACCGCCCAACCAAGCCAGTAGAGAGTAAGCCGATACCCTGTAGAATAAAAATTTCCAGGAAAGCTCTTGACTCTCGAAAGAAGAGGCCTTCAAACCTGCTTGAGCACGCTCTCGGCGGCGTTTCTGCTGCTTCTTGCGCTCCGCCGGCGGATACCACAGAACGTCCACCACGCGCCTCCAGACAGGCTCTGCTACAGCCTCCTTTTGAGGTTGTGGCGACCTAGACACCATTAGTGTTTCTCCCCACGGTTCTGTTTCGACTGAGGCGCAGAAGAGTGCTCATTAGAAGGCTGCTCCGCGCAATCTTTCACCGAGTCCGGAATGATGGGCGCGGGATGCAGAGAGGTCGGTTCCACCCGCTCCGGGGTTGCGGGAACACCGGTCGCAGAAGAAGACGAGGTGCCCCGACCCGCCTTCTTCGGGGCTGCCGGCTGCTCCGCGGGAGAAGCCGACGAGGGGGTACCGGCCTCGGCAGAGGAGCCGCCCTTCGCCGCCTTCGTCAGGTCAATCGTTGAGCTGGGGGCTTCACCACCAAAAAGCTGCGGCATGCGCAGGTACACGGCCAGCACGGCGAGCGCCACAAGCACCACGCCGAGCGCGGCAAAACCAGCACCCGAGGTGTACAGGTCGGAGGCGAAGGCCAGCAGGACCCACACCAAAATCGTCACGCCCGTGACCACTGCGGTCGATCCCAGGTGGCTGAAGCCCACGTCCGTCAGGCGCTGATATACGTGAGTGCGGTGCGGCTTGTACCACTGCTCCCCCGCCATGAAGCGGCGGAAGAGAGTCGAACCGGCATCGGCCAGATAGGTAACGAGAGGAGCGAAGGCCAGCAGCACCGGAACGTCAGCAAACCAGGCGCCCACCGCCAGAGTACCCAGGGCCGTACCCAGCACGTAGGAACCGGCATCCCCCAGAAAGACGTTCTTGCCCGGGCGCACGTTCCACGGCAGAAATGCCAGGTACGCGCCGGCCACCGCCACACCCCCCATAGCCAGCCAGGGCAGGTTGACCATCCAACCGGTCAGCGCGTACGCCAAACCGGCCACCAGGCCGTGAGCACCCGAGATGCCGTTGATGCCGTCCATAAAGTTGGCCACGTTAATGTAGCCCGCGATGAACACGGCACCGACCACCACCAGCAGCGGGTTGGTACCCTGAACCGTCGCGAAACTGACGCTCACCAGCACACCGATGACCAGCTGCAGGGCAGCGCGACGAACGATACTCACGCCGCGAATATCTTCGAGCCAGCCCAGGGCCAGGGAGAAAAGCATGGCGGCGGCAATCGTGATGGCCAGCTGCAGGGACTCGGCGGAGCGGTAGGTCCAGCCCAGCAGGGTCGCCACGAGGAAAGCCAGCAGGGTCGCCGCGGCCGTCGCCAGGCCCATGCCGCGGTAGGTCGGCGTGGTGTGCGAGGACCGTTCGTTGGGGATGTCCACCATGTTGTAGCGATGCAGAATCGGACGCACCGCAAAGGGCAGGAGGGCACCGGCAATCACCGCAAGAACGAAAATGCTCGTTAGCTCGGGAAAGGAGGTCATGATGGCTCCGGGTCGTACTGTCTCGTGAATGTGTTTATCGTATGGCTCCGCCGACCCCGGGGCGCCGGGAAGACGCTCCGATAGGGGCGGCGTCGAAGAGCCGGTCGGTTAGAAGGTCTGCGCGTTCTCCAGGGTGCGCGGATCGGGCGCGCGCTCCAGGCCGTGGCGTTCGTAGCCGCTGTGCTCGCGGTAGTTCTGAATCCACAGCTCGTAATCCAGCTCGTCCGGGTTCAGGGCCGGCGCGCTCGAGCGTGAAATGTAGCGGTTCTCCTCGCTGGGCACGAGCTTCTCCGTATCGCCGAAGAGCGTCTCGTCTAGCTTCTCGCCCTTGCGCAGGCCAATCTCCTTGATTTCAACGTCGTAGCGTTCGTAGGCCTGGCGCATAGCCTTGGCCACGTCCAGGATCTTGACCGGCTGGCCCATGTCCAGCACCATGACCTCGCCCGGACGGCCAATCGCACCGGCCAGCATCACGAGCAGGCAGGCATCCGCGATGAGCATGAAGTAGCGGGTCGCGCGCTTATCGGTCAGGGTAATCGGGCCGCCAGAGAGAATCTGCTTGGTGAAGAGCGGCTTAATCGAGCCGCGCGAACCAAACACGTTGCCGAATCGCACCGAAACGTAGGTGTTGTCGGTCTTCTCGCCAAAGTACGCGGTCAGGCGCTCCGCCACGCGCTTGGACTGGCCCAGGGCCGTCTTCGGGTCCGCCGCCTTATCGGTCGAAACGTTCACGAAGGTCTTCACGCCCACGGCCTCGGCGGCACGCAAGACGTTCAGGGTGCCCAGGGAGTTCGTCTTCCAGGCCTCCTGCGGGTAGGCCTCCAGCGCCGACACGTGCTTCAGCGCGGCGGCATGGAACACCACCTCGGGGCGGCGCTCCCGGAAAATCTCCAGCAGGGTATCGCCCTCGCGAATATCCGCGAGGATAATGCGGTCGTCGTCCAGGCTTGACTCGTGCGTAATCGACACCTTGGTGTCCATCAACAGGGTCTCGTCGTGGTCAAGCATCATCAGGGTCTCAGGCTCAAATTCGCTAATCTGGCGGCAGAGCTCAGAACCAATCGAACCGCCAGCACCCGTCACCAGAACGCGCTTGCCGTGCAGGTACGAACGGAGGATATCGCGATCGATATCGTAGTTAATCTCGCCGCGGATTACGCGCATCAGGTCGTTATCGCTCGCGTTCACCAGGCGCTCACCCATCAGGCGGGCGTTCGCGCTGCTGATGCGCTGCACCTCAACCTTCAGGCGACGCATGCGCTCGCAGAAGGCCTCAAAATAGTCCTCCGGCATATCGGAAATCGTGACGATCACCTTGTGAGTGCCCGATTCGCGAATCGCGCGCTCAAGCTCGCGGTAGGTCGTAATCACCTGGATACCGTGGAACTTAGTGCCGGCCTTCAGCGGGTCATCGTCGAAGACCGCCACGGGGCGCAGCTTCGCCTCCTCATCGTGCAGCATAGAATCCATCACCATGCCGCCGATGAAACCGGCGCCGTACACGATCACCGGTTCGCCCGTCAGTTCACGCACCGCGCCGCGCTCGGTGTAGACGCGCTTGGCCATGCGGGCACCTGCCATCATAATCAGGCTGAACGCCGCGGCAATCGCGGGCACACTGTGTGGAATGTGCGGCAGGCCAACAAGCTCATCCACAAAGGAGAAACCGGTCAGCACCACGCCCGTGCTCAGCGCCGCCGCCGCGGCGCGCCACGACTCGTCAAAGGATCCGTAGGAGTACACGCCGTTATAAATCTTGGCTGCCGCCAAACCGAAAATCAGCTGCAGCAGCACCGCCCCGGCGGCCGTAATCGTCAGCGAAATGGGGTGGATGATGTCAAACACCGAGCCATTGCTAAGTAGCACGCTATAGCGCAGCATGTACGCGAACAGCACCGCAAGAACCCAGGCACTCGAGTCAATCAGCGCCTGCGCAATCAGCCACCACGGCTTGCGCTCGTACAGACGATTCACCAGAACGGCTCCGGAATCGCCCTCCGTCATCAGCGTGCCGCGCTGAGCAGCACGTCGTACCGCCTCGTGGGCGTCAGATTTCAGCTGGGCCATTAAAAGCCTCCTTCAGATGCGGCACCGGTGAAACGGTCCGAAGATGAGCGAGTAGAGGATGCGCGTGCGGCCACGGTGGACAGCGCGCGGAAAGCGTTGCGGCGCAGGGATTCGGGCACGAAGCGGTACACGCTGCGCACCGCCATGTTCTGCGCCCAGCGGGCCTTCGAAATGGCGTGGCCCGTGTACAGTCGGCGTTGAATCGCCCAGTCCTGCTTCCAGGCGTCCACTCCCCCGCGCTTCGTGTAGGCGCCGGCGCCCACGCGGTAGCGCACGAGAGGTGCGGGCAGGTTGCCCAGGCGGTAGCCGGCGTCGCGCAGGCGCATCCACAGCCACCAGTCCTCGGCACCGGGCACGTACTCGTAACCGCCGAGGGTCTGCACGGCGCTCTTACGGAATGCCACCGAGGGGTGGTAGATCGGGTTGCGCGAATCCATGGCGCGGAGCAGTCGTTTGGGCTCGACGATGGCCTCGCGGACCGACTCAACCGCCGAGTTGTTCTCGTTGACCTCGAGCATGGCCGAGCCGAGTAGCGCGTAGCCACCCGCGGCCAGGGCCGGAATCAGCTCGGCGAAGCGGGTGGGCTCGGAAATATCGTCAGAATCGGCGCGCGCCACCAGCTCGTAGCTGCAGGCCCGCAGACCCGCGTTCAGGGCCTCGGCCAAACCCACGTTCTGCGGTAGCTCCACGAGCTGAATCGGTGGGCAATCCAGGTTTTCGGCGCGGGCACCCCAGCGGTCCACCACGGCGCGCAGCTCGGGGGTGAGCGGACCGTCCAGGACCAGCACGAGCTCGGAGGGGCGCAGGGTCTGGTTCAGCAGATTCGATTCCAGCGCCTGTTCCAGGTACGCGGGGTTCTCCTTCGCGTACACGCTCATGAGCACCGAGAAGTCGGGGGCGGAGCTCACGCATCCAGCGGCC
Source organism: Rothia mucilaginosa (assembly GCF_001061665.1). Taxonomy (GTDB): domain Bacteria; phylum Actinomycetota; class Actinomycetes; order Actinomycetales; family Micrococcaceae; genus Rothia; species Rothia mucilaginosa_A. Next base: position 72,143 of record NZ_JVSP01000013.1, read on the forward strand.
CCGGCGTTCCCGGTCACGACCGGCTCGGGGTTCGAGGCCGGAACGCCGTAGCGCCCCGGGAAGGTCAGCGGGTAGATGCCCTCCAGCACCCGGCGGTTCGGGGTGGTCGGGCGCAGGCCGTCACGCAGACCGTTCAGGAAGTACTCCAGGTAGGTACGGCGGTCGTCGGTACGAAGCAGGGTGGAGACCCACAGGCGGGCCGAAGAACCACCGTAGAGCAGCTTTTCCAGCGGGTTCAGGGTACGCGAGCGCGTAAACACCCACAGCTTGTTGCGCACGTCGTTATAGAAGCGCGGGCCGGGGTTGGCGTTCGTCGTGCCGAAGGTCTTGGTGTGGTGCTTCGCCACCGAGGAAGGCACCGCAATGCCGTCGCGGTGGTGAATCAGGCGGGTCGAGAATTCGAAATCGTCGTTCCAGATGAAGAATTCGGCGATGGGCAGGCCGCCGTTACGGCGGATGACCTGCGCGTCCATGAGAATCGAGACGAAGGAGGCGCTGCGAATCGGGCGGGCCCCCACCGCGCGGGCGCGGGCGTGGCGTTGCTCCCCCGCCGCGAACATCGTGCGAGGGGTGTTCATGGGGTGGTCCTCACCGTTCGTCCACACCACGCGAGAGGCCACCACCGCGGGGCGTTCGGCGGGGACCTCGGAGTAGCCGAGCCACGCCTCAACGGCTTCGGCCAGGGTGTTCTCGGTCGGCTCGGTGTCATCATCCATGACCCACACGAGGTCGGGGTTGTGGCGTTCCAGGGCGCGGTCGATGCCCACCGCGAAACCGCCGGCGCCGCCCATGTTCTGCCGCAGGGTAATGCGGTCCACCGGCAGGTCGTACTCCAGGGAGTCCAGGTATGCGGCGGTGTCATCGGTGGAAGCGTTATCGACGATGACCACGGCGACCGGGCGCATCCGGCCCGAGGCGATGCCTGCCAGGGTCTTGGGAAGCAAATCGCGGCGGTTGTAGGTTACGACCACCGCGACGGTGCGGGGTTCGTGCTGACCGTCATGTTCGGCGGGGTGCTGGGTAGGCGCGGGTCGGTTGCTGTGCTGTTCTGCCATAGTGTTCTCCCTCCGCGGCGCCGAGGCACCTTATCCGTTCAACGTTGAGGCATATCCTTCTCCGTGCGGGGACCGGGTGTTTCGGCGGTGTCCGCGACGCTACTGGATGAGGATATAACTCTCCAAAGTGACCATTTTACCGGGGTCTTCACCTCGAGGTGAATCTTCCCCACTAACGCACCCATTATGACGCATATTCAACCTCAATCGGTTGTTTTTCCGTATGTCGGATTGCGCCGGCCCCGCGGCAGTTCACCCTTCGCCAGAGGGTGAATAACCTCTAAGGATTAGGTGGAGGCGCAGGTTACGAGCTGGTATTACGGCCCGCGGCGAAGCAAGGTGCCGTTCAGCCAATGTTTTCAAGGCTGTTTTCGATGGCTCCCCTGTGCCCGAGCTGTGCCCGTCGTGCGAAAAAGCGACCAAAAACCGGTCACCGCCCCAACAATTCACCATAACCGGTGCAAATATGCGAAAGTTGAAATGACCCTGTTTTTCCCCGCACCGACCGCGGGCTTTTGAGAGGTAAAGACATGTCCGAATCCAGGTGGAAAGTCATTGGCGCCAGCGGCTTTGTTGGCTCCGCCATCGTTGCGCGTCTGAACGCAGAGGGGATCAGCGTCGATCCCATTGAAGCGCCCCGCCTCGCCACCCGCTCCCTTGACGTAGACAGCATTATCGACGAGGCAGAACAGCTGGAGGGCATCATCGATTCCCTCGCAGAAGCCTTCGCCAGCGCGCAGGTCGTGGTGAACGCCGCCGGCCTCGCCGCCCCGAACATGCAGGACCTGCCCCCGCTCATGGGCGCGAACGCCCTGCTGCCGGCTGTCATCGCGATTGCCGCCCAGCGCACCGGCGTGCGCCGCGTCATTCATCTCTCCTCTGCCGCGGTGCAGGGCCCCCGCCCCGTACTCGACGCATCCGAGGAGACCGCGCCCTTCAGCGCCTACTCGTTCTCCAAGACCCTTGGCGAGGAAGCGCTGCTCGACCTGCAGGATTACTTCCTGGAGGAGCATCCCGAGAGCGCACCGGAGCTGTGCATCCTGCGCGCAACCAGTGTTCAGGGTCGCGGCCGCCGCACGACCGAGCTCTTTGCCAAGATGGCTTCCTCCCCCTTCGCATCGGTGGCCGGTGCGGGCCAGGGTAAGTCCCCCGTCTCCAGCGTGTACGCGCTGGCCGAGTTCGTGGTGATGCTCGGAACCTTCCCCGGCGAGCTGCCCACCATCGTGCTGCAGCCCTGGGAAGGCGCAACCGTCGCCTCCGCTTCGCTGGATGCGGGCCGCCGCAAGCCCCATCACCTGCCCGAGTGGCTCTGCCGCGCGGCCATCAAGGCCGGCTACAAGGTATCGGAGCTCATGAACGATAGGTTCTCCGGTTCCGTGCGTAAGGTCGAGGTCATGTGGTTCGGTCAGGGTATTGACGATTCCTGGGCCCGCAAGAACAACCTGCTACCCACCCCGCGCGTGCGCGAGGTGTTGCGCACCGCCCACACGGCACTGGGTAAGAAGAAGGACCGCCGCTTCGCCAATAGCTAGGTGGCGCCGCCTCCGGCGAGAAAGCAGCCTAACGCGCGCGAGATAGCATAAGGGAACGCCCGATATATCTGTTGATATATCGGGCGTTCCCTTAAGTTTTACTCCTGAGTTCTACTCACGGAGTTTTAACCGTGGCCGGGCCTACAGGTGATCCTCGGCGGCTTCCGGAGCCTCGGTCTTAGCATCAGCCTCGGTCTTAGCATCAGCCTCGGCCTTGGCTTCAGGTTCGGTCTTCTTCTGCTCAGCCTTCGCTTCAGTCTTCGGGGCGGCGGGTGCCTCGCCAAAGACCAGGGCGCGGGCAGTATCGGCAGGGACAGGCTGAACCCGCGGCTCATCCGCGCGAATCGGCTTGGGAGTGTTGTCGCGGTAGCCGCGCGAGCGCTCCTGGTCCACCGAGGTGATGCCGAAGCCCGAACCCAGCGCGCTCGTAGCGCCCAGCAGGGAGGCGGCAATCGAACCAGCCGCGGGTGCCTCGGCGCGGCGGGCGGGTTCGCCGCTCACCGTGTGGGTGCTGTCCCACTGCTCGTAGGCTTCGTCCAGGCCCTCCTGCTCGTCCAGCACCTGCTGGGAGGCGTCCGAGGTGTTCGACGCGCTCTGCGATGAGCCCTGTGCCTCCTCAACCTTGCGGGCCGCCTGTTCGTCGGCCTCGGCGCGGGTCAGAATCGAGGGGATCACCTCGCGGAGCTCCTCAACGGGAATCGCGCCCTCGCGCACCACCACGTAGGGGAACGAGGTGCAGTCCAGGATGGTCGAGGGAGCCGGCTCGCGTTCGGTCACCACCGTGACGCCGTCCTCGTTGGGCTCTGATTCGTGCGGCTTCGGGCGGGGGCCACCATCAATAATCACCGCGACGTCCTCGCCCAGGGAGTCCATGGCGGCCTGGGCGGTCGCAGCAGCCTCCTGGCCGGTCTTGTTAGCGCTCGAGACGGCCAGCGGGCCGTGCTCGGTCAGCAGTTTCAGGGCAAACTCGTCGTCGGGAACACGCACCGCGACGGTGCCTCGGGTCTCGCCCAGGTCCCAGCTCAGCGAGGGGTAGGCGTGAAGAATAACGGTCAGCGCGCCGGGCCAGAAACGGTAGCCCAGGTCGTAGATGTCGTCCGGAACGTCATCCACCACGCCGGCGAGCGCCGCGATATCAAAGATGAGTACGGGCGGCGGCATGGTGCGGTCGCGGCCCTTATCTGCCAGCAGTTTGGCAACGCCCTGATGCGAGAAGGCATCGGCGGCAATACCGTAGACGGTATCGGTGGGCATCACAATCGTGTCGTGCGCCTTGAGGGCCTCGCGGGCGGCGTCCAGCGCCTCGCGGGTCTCGGTTTCAGTCGTTACGGGGTACAGCTTTGCAGTCACGGGTTATATTGTCTCACGTTTTATGGATTGCGGCGATACGCCGGGGAGGGTGCGCGTCACGGGGTTGACGCGTCGCGCCTCGTCGGCGGCTGATACGACGGTTAGGATGCGCGGCGGCTCCGTTCGGTGGCCCCGCCCGGCTCGGAGGCTAGGAGTCGGCCCCGATGCTAGGAGCCTGCGGCGGCAGGTTTGTAGCCCGCGCTGTGCCGGGGCCTGCCGTTCAGGTCCCGTACCGGGTAGCACCGCTCGAAGCCAACGCGCGCCAGGAGCTCAGCGACGGCTTCTTCCTGGGTGTCGTCGTGCTCCATCATGAAGAAGCCTCCGGGGGCCAGCAGCTCGTAGGCGCGCGCGGCGATGGCGGAGGGCATCTTCATGCCGTCCGCTCCCCCGCCGTACAGCGCCATCTCCGGGTCGTGCAGGGCGGCCTCCGGGGCGGCGGGCACGTTCGCCGGCGGAATGTACGGCGGGTTGGAGAGCACCGCGTCGAAGCGGCCAGCCAGCTCGGTGAGGGCGGTGAGGGCGTCCCCCTGCACCAGGTGCACGCCGAGCGACTCCAGGTTCTTGCGGGCGTAGGGGATGGCCTCTTCGGAGAGCTCCACCGCGAAGACTTGGGCGTTCGGCAATTCGCTCTTGACCGCCGCCGCAATGGCGCCGGACCCTGTGCACAGGTCGACGATGCGCAACTGACCGGTCGCCGACTCGGCGCGTGCGCTCAGCACCTTGAGGGCTTCTTCGACGAGCAGTTCCGTTTCGGGCCGGGGTACGAATACGCCCGGTCCGACTGCCAGTTCTAGGCGGTAGAAGGGAGCGGAGCCGGTGATGTGCTGCAGCGGTTCGCGGCAGGCGCGGCGAGCGACCAGTGCCTCGTACTCTGCGACCTGGTCGGGGGTGAGCCGTTCCCCCATGAGCGCTGCGTGCTGGAGGTGCGAGCGTGAGCCGTCGTAGAGCAGATGCGCGGCGAGTAGCTCGGCATCGACGCGGGGGCTGGGCACCTGCGCCAGCGCCGCGGTGGCGCGCACAAGTACCTGCGCGAGTTCTTCCCCGCGCGGGTCATGCACATTCACCTTCATGAGCTCTCCTTACGCTCTCTTCTACCTTTAGAAATTATCCCCTTTTAGGAATTACCCTCGGAGTCCTCATCCGATTCTTCCTCTGACTCTTCGACGGGCGCGCTATCGCAAGCTCCCAGCACAGTGACCATGCCGAGTTCGGAAGGTCGGAGCCTCGGTAGCGAACTCGAGTCGTCCTGGTCACTCAAGTGATCTTCTCGACGGAACTCGCCGCCGCGGCATGCAGGGCAGCTAGAATCGCAGGATTCTTCACACTTCTCACCGAAAACACCCACGCACTGATACTCCGGGGTTTCCTTGAGGAGCGCGATGCTCTCCCGAAGTAGCAGCTCAAAGGGGCTGGTTTCTTCCAGGTAGCTATAAATGTCATTCGCATGGAATTCCATACGGTCGGCAATCACTCGGGTTGCCATGCAAACCAGCTTCAAGTATTCGTCAGAATACTTACCCTGGTCTTCATACTTCTCGCGCAGGTTGTTCCGCCAGCCCTTCTTCATGTAGAAGTCCACGGTATCCGCCAGGCAGAGAATCAGATGCGGCCCTTCCGCCTCCATGAATTCGGAAATAGCCGGCTTGTTCAAGAAGTTCTTGTACATGCCGTTCGGCCACGCACTCGATAAATGGACTTGGGGGTGTTCCCACCTCTCAAGATAAGAGAACCAGCCATAGTCGAGATCGTTATACTCGGGGGATCCCTTCATCTTCTTGAGAACATGTGCCACTTCAGCCGATACGGGGACTATATGGCAGTCTGCATCCGCAAAGTTGGTGGTGCGTTCATAGGTGATTGCAGGCCAGTTATGCACCCTCACTATACGACTCAGCTGCTCGCGCATGTGGGTGTGCATGTAGATAAACATACCGTGTTCAGGCACTACCACGTGTTCGTAAATGGCCTTTGGAATCCAAGGAACTACTCCGGTCAACACGTAGTTTCCCGCATGACACGGAATATCTCGACGCGGGTTAATGGGGGTTGCAACGGTTACTACAGTCTCATTGACCGGGGGTCCTAGGTAAAGAGCCTGTTCAATATTTACCCCCCTTTCCTCAAAACGTCCCTCGGTATCGTGGTATCGAAGGTCGACCTTAAAAGGGTCGTGTTCTAGAATCGTGCCGCTAAATACGAACCGCCCGTCGCACTCAGTCACCCACGGTTCACCCAGTTGCGCATCATGCAGCATCTTAGCGGTGAACTGGTCACCGTCTACAGTGTCCACTTCGAGGACCAGTAGCTCTGTTCCGCCCTTGCCATCACTGAAATCCACAATTCGGGCAAGGATTCCATCACCCGGTTGAAGCTGAACAATAACACCCATGTTCTTTGTCCTTTCTCTATCTACGTATAACGTTACACAATATCTAGCTATTTCATCTCTGCGCTCGTCATTATGCCCCCCCCGATAGGGAGGGGCAGTACGAGGAGCAGCAATATACCTGCAGGTAGCAGGCGTCACCATAGCTCTCGACATTTCCCAAAGGGCGGGCTATACCCGCCATAGAAGGAATGAGCCCGAGATTTTTCATTAGGGACACCCGTGCATATATACTCTTTCGTTTCCTTGAGCCGAGCTACGTTCTCCCGCAACAACGCCTCATAGGGAGTGGTGTCCACGGTCTTCTCACGCAGGAGGTCTGCCAAAGCTTCCAACCGGTCGGTCACCGCGCGGGTTGCGTTCAACATTAGCTCTGTTCGTTCCCCAGATTTTCGGTCCAAGAAATCGTCCGGTTCTTCAAAGGAATAGTAGGGATGGTCCTTACGGAAGAAGCGCCCCGAATCCACCAGGTCAAGAAGAATATGAGGGGCAGAGTGTCCCACCAATTCGCCAGGATAGGGTTCTTCCCAGACCGAGGGGAACTCTGAATAAAACCAGCCAAGGTTGGGGTATCGCCTCCAATCCCATAGCTCAGGGTGACTTTCCTGCAGGCTAGCATACTCAGCAGATTGCCTCAGAGAATCCAAAGCACTCGCTACTTCGATGGTGATAGGGAGAATCTGCGCAACTGCACCGGCAAAATTCCAAGTCTGTCGATGCCTGCACTCAGGCCAATGATTCACACCTAGTTTTTCGTGCAGAGGAGCATCCAAGTAGACGTAACTGTGGTTGTCCACCACCACCATGCCCTCATAGACGGCCTTTACGATGCGCGAGCCTCCCCAAGTAAGCACATCATCTCCTGAACGGCATACGATATGTCGATAGTACCCATCCTCCGTCGTCAGAGTGACCCGGGTCTGTTTGACAGGTGCCCCAAGGTAAATCGCAGAATAACTCTCAAGCCTATCAGGCACTAATTCACCCGCCGAATCATAGTATTTAAGCTCGAGGCGGAGGGGATCGTCTTCAATAATCTTGCCAATAAAAACCTCGTATTCTTCGCCCCGTTTCCAGTCAAGATCCAGCCGAGCCGAATTCAGCAACCTCGCAGAAAACAAAGAACCCTCAACTGCGGCTACTTCCAAAACGAGTAGCTCTGTACCGCCCTTGCCATCATTGGAATCGCTAACCTTGATAAGAAATCCGTCTCCCGGTTGAGGATCTACGATAATTCCCATGTCCTCTGGCCCTTTCTCTCCTAGCTCTCTCAGCTGCACACTCTGTAATTTTGTTCCCGTCCGTGTTCCCGCTCCCCGGGTCTTTTTTTTTTCCCCCCCCCCAATAAGGAGGGAGGCGTCTTCCCTTGTGCTGGAGGCGGTCGGGGTCGGGGGGGGGGTGGCAGCCGTAACAGCCTGTCACGACCGCCCCTCCTCTACGCTATGCGCTACGGGGATATCTCATAGACGCTCCCCCTAGTACCAGAGGTCCTCACCCCGATAGTTCGGGTCGCCTCCGGCACAACGCCAGCATTTGGCGTCACAGTCCACATCACACTTTTCACCGGGAACCCCAGTCGACTGGTATTCGTATGTTCCCTGCAGATAGGACAGTTCCTCCCATAGCCGAGCCTCGAACGAAGTAGCTTCCCCAGTCTTCTCGCGAAGTACATTAGCTAGCGATTCCATCCAATCTGCTACTACGCGGGCTGCCCTACGCCTCATACTTTTCCACGCGTCTCGTTCCTCGTACCAGGACGGGTAAACCTTCAACGGGTCATCGGGTTGAACGCTATCAGGGGCAGAAAGATCGGTGTGCTTGTAAAAGAAGTACCCCGAATCCACCAGCGCCAACAGCATCTGAGGCGCAGTAGCGTTCAGCAATTCGGAAGGATACGGTTCATCAGCCAGCGGCGGAAAATACGAGCGGAACCAGTAGCTCCCAGCACTGTATATTCCTTCAAAAAGCTCCGGATGCTCCTCTTGAAGCTCCGCATATTCCTTTGAATGCTTGAGAGCGTTCAAGGAGTTCGCCACCTCCGGAGTAATCGGCAGGATATAAGCCACCGCACCGCCAAAGTTCCACGTCTGCCGGTGCCTAGCATCCGGCCAGTGGTCAGAACCCAGCTTCTTCTGCAGATACCTGCCGAGATAAACATAGTTATGGTCCTTCACCACAACCACGTTCTCGTAGACAGCCTTCACAACACGCGGGCCGTCAGAGGTCAACACATCATCTCCGGTCCTGCACACAATTTCTCGGCCGATTCCGTCCCTCGTCATCATTGTGACAGTAGTCTGGTCAAGGGGCGCCCCCAAATAGAACGCATACCTGAGCGACATATAACCATCAAATTCCTTGCCTTCCCAGTCGTAACACTTCAACCAAACTTTCAGGGGATCATCTTCCCTCACCTCGCCGGTAAAGACGTACCGATCATCCCAATAATCGGCAGTCCGACCAAGACGAGAACGGTTCAGCAAGCGTGCCGAGAACTTCGAGCCCTCAACCGCAGCAACTTCCAAAACCACTAGTCCCCTGCCGTCCTTACCATCATTACCGTCGCTAAATTCGGCAAGGATTCCATCACCCGGTTGAAGGTCAACAATAACGCCCATATTCTCTGCCTTTCGCTCAATAGCTAACCAAAATTATCAGTATCGAAATCTCAAAAATTACCGGTGCCGGACTACGTTGCCCGGCATCCCTAAAGCGGCTTCCATCTTTTCTCTATTCGTTTTTCAAAGAACACCGTTACCGGGGCTATCACTCGCGATAAACCCCGCCAACGCTAGCTACACCTCCAGTCTAGGGTGAAGCTTTCAAACGCGCGCGGCGTTTGGTCATTCACCACTCAGCTCCCGGCGACAGGGCGCAAAAAGGCGCGCGAGTTCAGCGATCAAGCTAAACTCACGCGCCTATACCGGTCTGCTAACGCAAACCCAAAGCCACTAACAAGTGAAAGTTATACAGAACCTACGTCTGTACAGAGTTACTTCTGCACAGAATTACTTCTGCTCCTGGCCCACCTGAGCGAGGCGGTGCGCCTCGTCCATCTCAATAGCGGACTGAACCACCGGCTCCAGGTCACCGTTCAGCACGGCGTCCAGGTTGTATGCCTTGTAGCCGGTACGGTGATCGGCGATGCGGTTCTCCGGGAAGTTGTAGGTACGGATGCGCTCCGAACGGTCCATGGTGCGTACCTGCGAAGCACGGTGTGCCGCGTTTTCGGCGTCAATCTGCTCCTGCTGGTGAGCCAGCAGTCGCGCACGCAGCACGCGCATCGCGGCTTCACGGTTCTGCAGCTGAGACTTCTCGTTCTGCATCGCCACGACAATACCGGTCGGCAGGTGGGTAATACGCACCGCCGAGTCGGTGGTGTTCACCGACTGACCACCGGGGCCCGAAGAACGGTACACGTCAATCTTCAGGTCGTTCTGGTTAATCTCGATTTCCTCGGGCTCATCCACCTCGGGGAACACCAGCACACCGGCGGCGGAAGTGTGAATACGGCCCTGAGACTCGGTCGCCGGAACACGCTGCACGCGGTGCACGCCACCCTCGTACTTCAGGTGCGCCCACACGCCCTCGGCCGGCTCGTTCGAGGAGCCCTTAATAGCAATCTGGGCGTCCTTGTAACCACCCACGTCGGTGCTGGTCGAAGAGATAATCTCGGTCTTCCAGCCCTTGTGCTCGGCGTAACGCATGTACATGCGCAACAGGTCACCCGCGAACAAGGCGGCCTCGTCACCACCGGCACCGGCTTTCACCTCGAGAATGACGTTGCGGCCATCGTCCGGGTCACGCGGAATCAGCAGGCGGCGCAACTTCTCCTGAGCTACCTCCAGCTCCTCCTCCAGGCCGGGAATCTCCGCGGCGAACTCCGGGTCCTCCTCGGCCATCTCGCGAGCGGCCTCGAGGTCGTCCTTGAGCGAGGTGTACTTGTTGTAGGCGGTCACGATACCGGTCAGCTCCGCGTAGCGGCGGCCCACTCGGCGTGCCTTACCCTGATTCGACTGCACGGCGGGATCGGCCAGCTGATTCTGCAGGTCAGCGTGCTCGTCCAGCAGAACCTGAATAGATTCAAACATTCTCTCTTCCATCTCCCGCACTTTACGCCGCACGGGCGGGCACTAGAATTCGTCACTCCCCTGACGGGGCGCCTCGCTGGGAGGCACGGGTGAACGCCTCACGCGCCCCACCGTCGTACCGGGGTGGGGCGCGTGAAACACGGGTCTTAGTCGACCAGGCGCAGGCCGTTCTTCTGCACCGTGAGCAGGAACTCCACGTTGCTTTCGGTCTTGCGTAGCTGGTTGGTCAGAACGCCCAGGGCCTGCTCGGGCTCCATGCCGGCCAGGGCACGGCGCAGACCCCACATGATCTTGATTTCGTCCGGGGAGAGCAGGTTCTCTTCGCGGCGAGTACCGGAGGCGTTGATGTCCACGGCCGGGAAAATACGCTTGTCGGCCAGCTGGCGGGACAGACGTAGCTCCATGTTACCGGTGCCCTTGAACTCCTCGAAGATCACTTCGTCCATCTTCGAGCCGGTCTCGACCAGGGCGGTAGCCAGAATGGTCAGCGAACCGCCCTCTTCAATGTTGCGGGCGGCACCGAAGAACTTCTTCGGCGGGTACAGTGCGGCAGAATCCACACCACCGGAGAGGATACGACCGGATGCGGGAGCCGCCAGGTTGTATGCGCGGCCCAGGCGGGTCATGGAGTCCAGCAGCACGACCACGTCGTAACCCAGCTCCACCATGCGCTTAGCGCGCTCAATAGCCAGCTCGGCAACCGTGGTGTGGTCCTCGGCGGGGCGGTCGAAGGTCGAGGCGATAACCTCACCCTTGACGGTGCGCTGCATATCGGTCACTTCTTCAGGACGCTCGTCCACCAGGACCATCATCAGGTACACGTCCGGGTTGTTCACGGTAATCGCGTTCGCGATGGACTGCAGCATGAGGGTCTTACCGGCCTTCGGCGGCGAGACAATCAGACCACGCTGACCCTTACCGATCGGGGACACCAGGTCCACCACGCGAGTGCCCAGCTTCTTCGGGGTGGTCTCCAGGCGCAGACGCTCCTTGGGGTACAGCGGGGTCAGCTTGGAGAACACGCGGCGGTTAGCGGCCTCTTCAACGCTCTGACCGTTAATCGCCTCAACCTGAACCAGGGCGTTGAAGCGCTGGCGGCTGTTCGACTCGCCCTCGCGCGGCACGCGAATCGCGCCGAGCACGTGGTCGCCCTTACGCAGGTTGTACTTCTTCACCTGGGCCAGGGAGACGTACACGTCGTTGGTGCCCGGCAGGTAGCCGGTGGTGCGCACGAACGCGTAGTTGTCGAGGATGTCCAGCACACCCGAAATCGGTGCCAGCACATCGTCTTCGTTCAGGCGGGGCTCGTTCTCCTCGCGGCGGCGAGCCTGCTTCTCGGTGCGCTCGGCCTGACGGTCACGCTTGGAACGGCGCTCGGTACGCTCGGAGTTCTTACGCTCAGCACGCTCTGCGCGCTCGGCCTGACGGTCACGCTTGGAACGGCGCTCGGTACGCTCTGCGCGTTCGGTGCGTTCGCCGTCCTGATCGCGGCGACGCTCGCGGGTGCGGGTGCGCTTGGAGCTCTTCTCGCCGTCAACGGCGCCGAAGGTCATGTCCAGGGCGGCGTTCAGACTGTCCAGGCTTGCGGTGCCATCGGCGGTGGATGCCTTCAGCTCGGAGGAGTTCGGAGCCGAATCGCCCGGCTCGGAACGCTCAGAGATACGCTCCGCGGCCAGCTCGGCGCGCACATCCAGCGGGGGAAGCTCTGCGGGCTTCTCGTCCTTGCGGCTACGGCGGGTGCGCTTCTCGGGCTTCTCGGACTTCTCGGACTTCTCACCCTTCTCGGAGGCCTCGGGGGCCTCCTGACCCTCGGCGGCGCGGCGAGCGCGAGCACGCTTCTGAGCGGGGGTCTCGTAACGCGAAGAGCGGGTGCGCTTCTCGGACTTCTCAGACTTTTCGAAGCCCTCGGACTCGCTCTTTTCTGCCTTCTCGGCCTGTGCCTCAGCATCCTTCTGGACGCGGGTACGGCGGGTACGGCGAGTCTTCTGAACAGGCTCGGAGTCCTTCTCACCCTCGGCGGGAGCCTCAGCGGAGGCCTCGGCGGCCTTCTCCTCGGCCTTCGCGGTGGGCTTTTCGGAAGTCTTCTCGGCGGGGGTCTCGGCCTTCGGAGCGGCCGGGGCAGCTACGGCGCCACCACGCTGGTGCTCCTCCAGAGCCTGAACCAGCTCCGCCTTCTTCAGCTTCAGGTAGCCACGAATACCCAGCTGCTGAGCCAGGACGCGCAGCTGCGCGACCTTCAAATTTGCCAGTTCCGGCGCGGTCGATGCCGTGCCGAACTCATCGGTGACAACAATATTTTTTGCCAACTACAATTCCTTTGGTTGTAAGCCCTGAAAATCTTCAGAATAAAGATCGGGCGGGCGCTATAGCGCGGTCAAAGGTTCCTGCGCCGCCGCAGAACGCGGCGACCTGCACCTTCGACTCCCTCGAACCGCGCTGGAGGCGGTTCGCGTCTCTTACCGTACCCGCCGATTCAGACACGGCGAGCACACACGGAAGATAAGGCGCTCTATCATTATGCGTGCACCCCTCATTCATCGGACCCGCACCTGGGGCCGGCGGGTCAAGAATGAACGGTCGGGAGGGTTCAATCGCCGTAACCGAGACCGTACCTTCACGTCGGCACCCTGCGGGTGAGGCATTGTAGAAGGTAAGCTCCCCTCCGAGGCCCAACCGGGTACAAGGTCCGGAAAGGGGCGAAACGGGGTGAGGTACAGAACGTACCCGCGAGGAAGCGTCAATTACGGTCGTCGTCGAACGGCGGGTAGAACCCGCGATAGGACGTTACACGTCCTACTGAGTAACTATAACACCTTCAGTATCAATTTCAAGAGGGAGCACGCGCCACTTCAGACGACGGTCCTCCACCTCGCTCGCGGGGCTCTGCGCCTCGAACTCGGCAATAGCCTCGGCGGCCTGCTGCACCTGCTCATCACCGCGGGCGAAGGTCAGGACGGTCGGGCCAGCGCCCGAAATCACGGCGGCCAGGCCGCGCTCGCGCAGGAAGGCAACCAGGGCGGCCGACGGCTCCATGGCGGGAACGCGGTAGCCCTGATGCAGGTAGTCCACCGTCGCATCCATGAGGTACTCGGGAGCATCCGAGAGCGAACGCACCAGCAGCGCGGAACGCGCCGAATTGGCCGCGGCCCGAGCGTGAGGAATCTCCGCGGGAATCAGGGAACGGGCCAGCTTCGTGGACACCTCGTAGTCGGGCACGGCCACGACCGGACGCACCTGCGGGTGCACCGGAATAATCAGGGAGTGCCACTCCCCCAGCTGTCCCCAGGACACCGAGAGGTTACCGTAAATCGCAGGAGCCACGTTATCGGGGTGACCCTCCATATCGGAGGCGACCTGCAGCATACGCTCGCGGTCCAGGCGGTGCTCCTCGGGCAGCAGCGCGCTGGCGGCCGCCACGCCGGCAACAATCGCGGAGGCCGAAGAGCCCATGCCGCGCGAGTGCGGAATCTTGTTATCCGCAATCAGCTTCAGCGGGGGCAACTCCTCCAGGCCGGCCGCCTCAAAAGCCGCCTTCATGGCGCGAACCACCAGGTGGTTTTCGTTGCGCGGAACCTCGGCGCTACCCTCACCCGTCAGCTCAAATTCCAGGCCGGACTCGATGCGCTCAACCCTCAGCTCATCGTAGAATCCCAGGCCCAGGCCCAGGCTGTCGTAGCCGGGACCCAAATTGGCGCTCGTGGCGGGCACGCGCACGGTGACGGATGCACCCACGGGAATATCAGAAAGGTTCAGGGAAGACATGTGAAGAGGTACCTCGCGATCGGTGACGGAGTGAGCGAGCGGGATGCTGATAATCCGCACATCCGCCATAACAATGGGTGGTGGCGGGGTACGGGCCCCGCCATCATGCAGGTGCACCCCGCCCCGAAAACCGGGACGGAGTGCACCTCGTAGTACGAATAGGCTAGTGCAAATCGAGAATATTTGCCACAGCAACCACGTCGAAGGGAGCCTTGGTCGGCTCGACCTTCACGCCGTTCACTGCCTCCAGGGCCCACTGCGGGTCCTTCAGGCCGTGGCCGGTCACGGTGATGACGATGGTCTTACCCTCGGGGGCCTCACCCGCGCGGTGCTTCTTCAGCAGACCCGCCACACCGGCGGCCGAAGCGGGCTCCACGAACACGCCCTCGCGCGAGGACAGCCAGCGGTGCGCCTCGAGAATCTCCTCGTCGGTCACGGCCTCAATCACGCCGCCGGACTCGTCGCGGGCGGCCTCGGCCTTCTCCCACGAAGCGGGGTTACCGATGCGGATCGCGGTTGCAATGGTCTCGGGGTTCTCGATGGGGTGACCCGCCACGATCGGGGCGGCACCGGCGGCCTGGAAGCCCCACATGATCGGGCGCTTGGTGGCCACGGGCTCCAGAACCTCGCCGTCACGGTTGGTGTAGGGCTCGGAGTACTCCTTGTAGCCCTTCCAGTACGCGGTGATGTTACCGGCGTTGCCAACCGGCAGCAGGTGGTAATCGGGGGCGTCGCCCAGGGTGTCAACAACCTCAAAGGAACCGGTCTTCTGACCCTCGATACGGTAAGGGTTCACCGAGTTCACCAGGAACACCGGGTAGTTCTCGCTGAGCTTGCGAGCAATCTCCAGGCAGTTATCGAAGTTGCCGTCAATCTGAATGATGTCAGCACCGTGAGCGATAGCCTGAGACAGCTTACCCATAGAAATCTTGCCGTCCGGAACCAGCACCGCACAGCGCAGGCCGGCCTGCAGCGCGTAGGCTGCGGCGGAAGCGGAAGTGTTACCGGTCGAAGCACACACAACAGCCTTCGCACCGTCACGCTTAGCGGCGGTCATGGCGCTGGTCATGCCGCGATCCTTGAAGGAACCGGTCGGGTTCATACCCTCGAACTTCAGGTAAACGGTGTTGCCGGTCTCGGCGGACAGTGCCGGCGCGTGAATCAGCGGGGTACCGCCCTCGCCCAGAGTCACGACCTGAACGTCCTCACCGAAGGGCAGACGGTCACGGTACTCATTGATAACGCCCTGCCACACGTGTGCCATTGGCTTCTCCTTCAATCTTGAGGCGTACCGCTTACCGGGGTCCTGTGACCCCGGTAGCGGGTACGCGGGTTCGTCAGTGAGCGAGGGGCCTCGCGGGTCACCCTCGCAGGTTTAGTGCGGCGCATCAGGCCGCGGGATTAGATAGTCTTTCGATGTGCACCTAGTGCTTCTCGGACTCCACGCGAATCACGGAGTTCACCTCACGCACCGTATCGAGCGCGTCGATCACGGCGATGGCGCGGCGCAGGTCGGAGTCCTTCGCGGAGTGGGTCACCATACGAATCTGAGCCACACCCTCCTTCGGGGCGGACTGGCGCAGCGAATCCACCGAGATGCCGTGCTCGGCCAGGATGCGGGTAATGTTCGCCAGAACACCCAGACGGTCCTCCACCAGAACGCCCACCGAGTAGCGAGAAATCACGTTGTCCAGGCTGGTTGCGTGCAGCTGAGCGTGGGAGGTCTCGGGAACGCCGGGGCCGCCCAGCACGAGGCGACGAGCCAGGGACACGAAGTCACCCAGAACAGCCGAGGCGGTCGGGGCGCCACCGGCACCGGGGCCGTAGAACATCAGCTCACCGGCGTTCTCAGCCTCGACGAACACGGCGTTGAACGCACCGTGCACGCCGGCCAGCGGGTGCTGGCGCGGAATCAGGGTCGGGTTCACGCGAATGTTCACACCGTCTTCACCCTCGCGCTCGCAGATAGCCAGCAGCTTGATGACGTAGCCGTCTGCATCCGCTGCCGCGACGTCATCGGCGGTGATGGCGGTAATGCCCTCGGTGTGCACATCGTCAATCGTGAAGTCCGAGTGGAACGCCAGCGAAGCAACAATAGCGGCCTTCGAAGCGGCGTCGAGGCCCTCAACGTCGGCGGTGGGGTCGGCCTCTGCGTAGCCCAGCTTCTGGGCGTCGGCCAGCGCATCCGCGAAGGAGGCGCCGGTGGTGTCCATCTGATCAAGAATGTAGTTGGTGGTGCCGTTCATGATGCCCAGAACGCGGGTCACGCGGTCACCGGCCAGGGAGTCGCGCAGCGGGCGCAGAATCGGAATCGCACCGGCCACGGCGGCCTCGTAGGACAGCTGCGCGCCGGATGCATCGGCGGCGGCCTGCAGCTCCACACCGTGCTTGGCCAGCAGGGCCTTGTTGCCCGAAACGACGGACTTGCCGGCGTTGAGCGCGCGCAGGATGCGGGTGCGGGCCGGCTCGATGCCGCCGGTCAGCTCGATCACCACGTCGGCGGCGTCAATCAAAGCTTCGGCGTCGGTGGTGTACAGCGAGGGGTCGGCATTCCAGTGGCGAGTTGCCTGAGTATCACGCACGGCAATGCCGATCAGCTCGACGGGCGCACCAATGCGCTTCTCAAGGACGGCGTTATCCTCTACCAGGATGCGTGCCGCCTGGGAACCGACGTTACCGGCACCCAGCAGGGCAACTTTGATCTTGTCAGCCACGATAGTCTCTTTCTACGGTCGTTCCGGGGCGTTCCCCGGGGTCTCTTCGGGCTACGGTGCGGCGCGCTACGCGGAGCACGCACTCAACACCACTTTATCAAGAGGCGGGATGAAGCCATCGGCCTCAAGCTGCGACTTTTATTCTCTGAGATGAGGCATCCCTCACAATTATGAGGTGAGCCTTATCGTCGGCGGAGTCTTGAACGCGCAATACCGTGAAGCCCCGCCTGCAACCGCCGCCTCACGGCGTGCAATTCAGAGACGGGGACTTCACGGTTTCTTAGATTCTGGGATGGGGTTCTTAGATATCCGAACCCATGTCCAGGGCGAGCATGTCGTCCTCGCTCTGGCGGCGAATCATCACGCGGGAGGGACGCCCCTCGGCGGTCGCAATCACCGGCGGGCGGGTCAGGAAGTTGTAGTTCGACCCCAGCACGTAGCAGTACGCGCCCGTCGCCGGAACCGCCAGAATATCGCCCGCCTGCAGGTCGGCCGGCAGGTAGCAGTAGCGCACCACAATATCGCCGGATTCGCAGTGCTTACCCACCACGCGGCAGAGCACCTGCTCCCCCTCCGGGGCACGGTTCGCCAGGGTTGCCGAGTAGTCCGATTCGTACAGCACCGGGCGGGCGTTATCGCTCATGCCGCCGTCCACCGAGACGTAACGGCGCACGCGAATCTCGCCGTTTTCGTCCTCAATGCTCACGTTCTTGATGGTGCCCACCGTGTACAGGGTCGCGCCCGAGGGGCCCGAAATCGAGCGACCAGGCTCGAAGGACATATGCGGAATCGCCATGCCCAGGCGCTCGCAGGTGGCCGCAACCGAAGCGGCGATGGATTCGGTCACCTCGGCGATGGAGCGGGGACGATCCGCCTCGGTGTAGGCGATGCCGTAGCCGCCGCCCAGGTCCAGTTCCGGCAGGGTCACGTCCAGGTCACGGTTGAGGCGGTTCATGAATTCCAGAGCGGTGGTTGCCGCCTGCTCGAAGCCTTCCGCCTCAAAAATCTGCGAACCGATGTGGCAGTGAATACCGCGGAATTCCAGGGAGTCGGTCACATTCAGGATTGCCGCCGCCAGCGCAGCGTAGGAGTCGGAGGCCTCCACGCCCCAGTGCTCCAGCTCTGCCTCGTCCAGGCCGGCCAGCGCAGCGGTACCGGGCTGCAGGGACATGCCGAACTTCTGGTCCTCGTGAGCGGTCGCGATCGACTCGTGGGTGGAGGCGTGCACGCCCGGGGTGATGCGAATCAGCACCGGAACGGGCGGGTAGGGCTCCTCACCCTCAGCCACGCGCTCGGCGGCCAGCTCGGCGTACACCCGCTCAATCAGCTTGATTTCGTCCACCGAATCGGCCACCACGCGGCCCAGGCCGCTACGAATCGCGCGGGCGATTTCGGCTTCCGACTTGTTGTTGCCGTGCAGGGCGATGCGCTCGCCGGGCATGCCGCCGCGCAGCGCCAGCGCCAGCTCGCCACCGGAGGCGGTATCCAGGCACAGGCCCTCCTCACGAACCCAGCGAACGACCGCGGTGGAGAGGAAGGACTTGCCGGCGTAGTAGACGCTCACCTGCGCGCCATGCTTGGCGAAAGCCTGCTCGAAAGCGGTGCGGTAGGCGCGGGCGCGGGCGCGGAAGGTGGTCTCGGAGAAAACGTACTGCGGGGTGCCGTGCTCGGCGGCCAGCTCGCTGACGGTCACACCGTCGATGCAGAGCTCACCCTCCGCATTGCGGGTGAAGGAATCGGTCCAGATGCTTCGGGACAGGTCGGCGGGGTTCTCAGGCTGGGTCAGCCATTCGGGGCGGTAGAGGGAACGGGCTTCGCTCATCGTGTCTCTTTCTGGATGTTCTTGCCCGCCACGCTCCGGGGTCAACGCCCTCGGCGCGGCGGCGGTTCTCTGTCTGTTCAGCTTGCCTGTGTAGTCTGTCTGGGCACTGTGCCCTGTGCATTGTGCCCTCTGTGCACTGTGCCGGGTTGGGCAATGAAGCCACCGGCGGCGGCATACGTTCAACCCCCGCCCCGGTAGCACCGGGTCGGGGGTTGATTCGAGGGGTATTACATGCGCTCGGGTGCGCTCACACCCAGCAGGTTCAGGCCGTTAGCCAGCACCTGCTGTGCTGCGTTGTTCAGCAGCAGGCGGGTGCGGTGCAGGTCGGTGACCTCTTCATCCGCCTTGGGGGCGACGCGGGAGACGCCGTACCAGCTGTGGTACGCCGAAGCGAGCTGCTCCAGGTAGCGGTTCACGCGGTGCGGCTCGTAGAACTTCGCGGCGTCGCGCACGGCGGCGGGGAACTGGCCGAGCACAGCCAGCAGCTCGCCGTCAGCGGCGGAGTCGAGCAGGGAGGTGTCCACGCCGTCCTCAATCTTCACGCCGGCCTCCGCGGCGTTGCGTGCCACGGCGGCGGTGCGTGCGTGAGCGTACTGCACGTAGTAGACCGGGTTCTCGTTGCTCTTGGAAGTCAGCAGGCCCAGGTCAATGTCGATGGGGGTATCCACCGAGTAGCGGGTCAGCTCGTAGCGAGCCGCGTCAACGCCAACGGCCTCGACCAGGTCCTCGAGGGTGACCACGGTGCCGGCACGCTTGGACATGCGGACGGGCTTGCCGTCCTTGACCAGGTTCACCAGCTGACCAATCATGACCTCAATCTGGTCGGCGCGGTAGCCAAGAATCTGGGCGATAGCCTTCAGACGGCCCACGTAGCCGTTGTGGTCCGCACCGAGCATGTAAATCGCCACGTCGGCGGGATTTTCAGCACGGGTCATCTTGTCCTGGTAGTAGGCGATATCGCCCGCCACGTAGGCGTGGTTGCCGTCAGACTTGATGACCACGCGGTCCTTGTCGTCGCCGTAGTCGGTGGTGCGCATCCACCAGGCGCCGTCGGCCTCGAAGAGCTGGCCGTTCTCGCGCATGGTCTCGAGCAGGGCATCCACCTTGCCGCCTTCGAACACGGAGTTCTCGTGGAAGAACACGTCGAAGTGGGTACCGAAGGCCGCCAGAGACTCCTTAATCTGATCGAACATCAGGTGAGTACCGATTTCGCGGAAAATCTCTTCGGGGTTCTCAGCCTCAAGCGCATCGGGGCGCTGAGCCAGGATCTGGTCCTTAATGTCGACAATGTACGCGCCAGCGTAGCCGTCCTCGGGGGTCTCTTCACCGCGGGCGGCGGCAATCAGGGAACGCACGAAGCGGTCAATCTGGGTGCCGTGGTCGTTGAAGTAGTACTCGCGCACCACGTTAGCGCCCTCGGCCTCCAGCACGCGGGCGAGCGCATCGCCCACGGCAGCCCAGCGGGTGCCACCCAGGTGGATGGGGCCGGTGGGGTTCGCAGAGACGAACTCAAGGTTGATGGTCTTACCGGCGAACTTGTCGCTGCGGCCGTATGCTTCGCCAGCCTCAACGATGGTGGCGGCGAGCTCGCCTGCTGCGGCGGCGTCCAGGGTGATGTTCAGGAAGCCGGGGCCAGCGATATCAACGGATGCCACGCCGGGGATGGCACCGATCTTCTCAGCCAGAAGAGCTGCTGCCTCGCGCGGGTTCTTGCCCACCTTCTTGGCGAGCTGCAGAGCGACGTTGGTGGCCCAGTCGCCGTGCTCACGGGACTTGGGGCGCTCCACTCGGACGGCGGGCAGTTCAGCGCCCTCCACGAGGGTCAGCTGGCCGGAGGAAATGGTTTCTTCTAGGGCAAGCGCAATGGCTTCGGAGAGTTCTTCAGGAGTCATAAGAACCTATTCTAGCAAGCATTGGGCCGGGGCTGACCGTTTATCCGACGCATATCTGATACCATAAGTGGGTTGCCTCTGTAGCTCAGCGGATTAGAGCACCAGTTTCCGG
This sequence comes from Rothia mucilaginosa, assembly GCF_001061665.1. Taxonomy (GTDB): domain Bacteria; phylum Actinomycetota; class Actinomycetes; order Actinomycetales; family Micrococcaceae; genus Rothia; species Rothia mucilaginosa_A. Next base: position 92,859 of record NZ_JVSP01000013.1, read on the forward strand.
TACTGGGGGTCGAAGGTTCGAATCCTTTCAGGGGCACGATGTTCTTATTCGAGAGGGAACACGGGAGCCGATACTCGCCCAGCGGGTGTCGGCTCCTTTTTATTTCTGCTTACATCTCGGGTGGAAGCATCAGAGGCTGGACGCCTCCGCTCCCCTGTTGTTCCGGAGGCCCCGCAGTTGAGAGAATAGGGAAACGCGCACACCGTTCAAACAAAGCACGACAACACCACACCAGCGGAGGTAAACCGTGACCACCATGCGCCAGATTCAGCTCACCGAATGGGGCGACGAAAGCGTTCTGCACGAGGCGAACGTGCCCATCCCCACCCCGGTGCGCGGTCACGTGCTCATCAAGACGGTCGCCGCGGGCGTGAACCCCATCGACGTGACCACCCGCAAGGGCCTGGGTCCCGCCGCGCAGCTGGCCGACCCCTCCTATAGACCCTTCGTGCCCGGATGGGATGTTGCCGGCACTGTGGTCGCTACCGCCGGCGACTACACGGGTTTTAAGGTGGGCGACGGCGTATTTGGTCTCGTTTCTTTTCCCTCCCCCGCCGGTGCGTACGCCGAGTATGTCCTCGCACCCGCCTACCAGCTGGCTAAGGTTCCCTCCGACGTTCCGTGCGCCCAGCTCGGCGGCGCACCGCTTGCCGGGCTCACCGCCTACCAGTCGCTCTTCGAGGTGGCGCACCTGAAGGAGGGCGAGCGCGTACTCATCCACGCCGGTGCCGGAGGCGTCGGCCACCTCGCCGTGCAGCTGGCCATTCAGGCGGGCGCGCAAGTTTTTGCGACCGCCTCCGCCGCGAATCACGAGTTCGTGCGCTCGCTGGGGGCCCAGCCCATCGACTACCGCACCGAGGATTTCCGCGCGGTGCTGGGTCGGACCATGGACGTGGTGCTCAACTCGACCGGCAGGCAGACCTTCCTCGATTCGTTGGAGGTACTGGTCCCCGGCGGGCGCATCGTGACGCTGACGAATCCCGACCCGCTGGATGTGGCCCGCGAGCGCGGGTTTGAGGCGCAGTGGCTGACGGCTCACCCGGACCGTACGCAGATGCAGGAGATCGCCCGGCTCATGTCTCTGGGCCTGCTGAAGGTGCACGTGGAGAAGATTTTCCCCCTCGCCGAGGCCGCCGCGGCTCAGGAGCTTATGGCCTCCGGCCACACGCGCGGCAAGATCGTGCTGGTTCCCTAAGAAATTTAGAGACCAAAGAGCTAAGAAACCTAAAGAACGGGCTGATTCATGCTGAATTCCGAGGCCGCGCAGAGCGTCGACGAGTACCGCTCCGGTTTTTACCGCCCCGAGGGGTTTTTTGACGGCTTGTCCCTGCCGGGCTACGGGGCCGAAACGCCCGTCACGCGGGAGGCCTTCGCCTACGATTTCTACCCCGCGCGCGGTGCCGAGGGGTCCGGTTCTGTTGAGGAGTCGGGCAGCGCTGGGGTCGGTAGTACCGAGCCCGCTCCCCTGCTCATCTGGGTGCACGGCGGCGCCTGGCGCTTCGGCACGAACCGGGGCCTGCGCGATGTAGAGATCATGACCCCCGAGGGGCCGCGCACGAACCGGCAGACCCTCATGCGCCGCGCCCTGCAGGAACAGGGCTGGGCGGTCGCAGCCATCAACTACCGCTACTCGCACCAGGCGATTTTCCCGGGCGACCTGCACGATACGAAAGAGGCGGTGCGCTTCTTCCGCGCTCGTGCCGCCGAGTTTGGTATCGACCCCGGGCGCATCGCGATTGCCGGAGGAAGCGCCGGCGGGCATCTGAGCATGATGGCGGCGCTCGCCGGTCCCGATGCAGCCGGCTACGCGAGCGGGGATCCCGAACTGCACGAGTACTACGAGGGGCGTGCCTCCAGCAACTACCCGGGGGTGAGCTCGGCGGTTACCACGGCCGTTCCCTTCTACGGGGTCAGCGACCTGCGCACCATCTTCTCCGACCGTCCCCTGGCGGGGTACTCGCTGGTGCATCCGGACGACGACGGTGCCGAGTGGCGCCTGCTGGGATGCGATTACCCCGTGCGCGAGGAGCGTGAATGGGTGGAGCGCGTGCCCGGTATCGACCGAGAGCGCGCCCTGCAGAATTGGGAAAGGGCGAATCCCCTGGACCTTGCGCGCGGGAATTTTGCGCACAGAGTGTACGCCGACGGCTCTGCCGGCGAGCCCTCTCGCAAAAACTTCGACGAAAAGCAGACTGAGGAACAGGCTACGGACCGGGCGTGTGCACCCATCATGCTAGTGCACGGCATTGCCGATTCGTGCGTGCCGTACCAGCAGTCGGTGCGGGTGTATCAGGCCCTGCGCACGCGGCAGGTACCCACCGATTTGGTGCTGGTTCCGGGCGCCGAACACGGGGATTCGCGCTGTTTTAGCCCCGAGATTGTTCAGCGGATGCTGTCTTTCCTGAACGCCACGATGAACGCCACTGTGTAGGCGGCCCGTTACCTACCGTTAGGGCCGCGAATCGTGAGCGCCGCTCGGCTCAATTCGGCTCGGCTCAACCCCGCTCGGCTCGACCTATCGAGCGTTCAGCCTATCGGTTTCGTCGGCTGACGTGCTCGTGGTCGAGGCGGTAGCGTTCCAGGTCGTCGAACGCCACGCGACGGTGCGTGTTGATGCGCTCGAAGGGAATCTCGCCGCGCTCGAGGAGTCGCACGATGGTCGGTCGCGATACCCCCAGATAGTCGGCGGCCTCCTGGGTGGTCATGAGGCGGTCCTGGCGGACCACGCACACGTCCTTGCGGTCGGCGAAGGCCCGTGCCACCGAGGTGATGGGGCCGTACATTTCGGGGGAAATCTGTACCCTTTCCCCGTCGCCGGTCACCAGGTACAGGGTTTCGGCGGAGCTCAGGCGTTCAAAGTGCGTGCGAAGACTCGCGTGGACGAGGGCCTGGAACAGTTCTTCGCTGCGGTGGTGGATTTCTTCGTGGCGTGCGTCCTCGCAGCAGTCCAACACTGGAGTGCGTGAGGAGGTGTACGTCTTGGGCGTTGGCATAGTCACTCCTTCGTTACTGTGTTATACACCACTGTAACACCCGAACGAAAGTATCGAAAGAAAGCCAAAAAAGATACTTATTTCGCATCCGCCATACTTGAAATATTAGCGACCAATTTATTGGTTCCTTTAACCATTTTGGTGCTTTTTGAAACGTCTTGAGCTCGATCTTGCTCGCGCAAAGATGACGAGCTCTCCCTTTCGAGGGGTGCAACCCGCCCAAATATGACGCAATATTCGCCGGGTGCATACTCCCGTTCCCCGCCGCGAAGGGGGCGAGTACACTGGATAGGATATGTCTGAGCAGAAAACCCATCACGCAGATAAGACCTCCCGCGCGCCTAAAACCGGGGCGCCCCGAACCGCCCCCACCATGGCGAGCATGGCCGCCGCCATCCACGCGGCCAAGGTGCGCGCCTCCGAAAAGAACGCTGAAAAAAGCACCGAAAAGCCCGCCGGCAAAAACACCGGCAAAGACACCGAGAAGAACGCGGTAAAGAACGGCGCCCCAAAGAAGGGTGCACAGAAGAACAACGTAGACCGCAAGAACTCCTCCAACGCCTCCCGCTCCAATCGACGCGGAGGCGCCAACAATCGCGCCCGCAAGCAGGGTAACAGCAAGGGCAACCAGCAGGGCGGTAACAAGGGTAACCAGCAACAGAACCGCCCCGCCCCTCGCCGCTACGAGCCCTTCATTCCCGAGGTCATCACCTACCCCGAAGAGCTGCCCGTCAGCGAACGCCGCGACGACATCATGAGCGCGATCCGCGACAACCAGGTCGTCATCATCGCGGGTGAAACCGGCTCCGGTAAGACCACCCAGATTCCCAAGATGTGCCTCGAGCTCGGCCTGGGCGAGAAGGGCCTCATCGGCCACACCCAGCCGCGCCGCCTCGCCGCGCGTTCCGTGGCCGAACGCATCGCCGAAGAGCTCGGCCAGAAGATCGGCGAAACCGTCGGATACCAGGTGCGATTCACCTCCGAGGTCGGCGAACACAGCGCCATCAAGCTCATGACCGACGGTATTCTGCTCGCCGAAATTCAGAACGACAAGCTGCTGCGCCGCTACTCGACCCTCATCATTGACGAGGCGCACGAACGCAGCCTGAACATTGACTTCATCCTCGGCTACCTCAAGCGCATCCTGCCGCAGCGCCCGGACCTGAAGGTCATCATCACCTCAGCGACCATCGACCCCGAGCGCTTCGCCCGCCACTTCTCCCCCAGCTACGTGCCGGGTAAGGGAATCGTCGACGAGAACCTCAGCGACGAAGAACGCGAAATTGCCGAAGCAATCCTGCCCGACGACGCGCCGCCCATCATCGAGGTCTCCGGCCGCACCTACCCCGTCGAAATCCGCTACCGCCCCCTCGAAGGCGAAGAAGACGCCTACCTGGACGACGAGGAAGTGGCCGAAGACCGCGACCCCACCGACGCAATTCTCGACGCCATCAAGGAACTCTCCAAGGAAGCCCCCGGCGACATCCTCATCTTCTTCTCCGGCGAGCGCGAAATCCGCGACGCCAAGGACGCAATCGAGGCCATGGTTCTCAAGTCCCCGCGACTAAACTATGAAGTGCTACCCCTGTACGCGCGCCTCTCGCTCGCCGAGCAGCACCGCGTGTTCTCCCCCGGATCCCGCCCGCGCATCGTGCTCGCCACGAACGTTGCCGAAACCTCGCTGACCGTGCCCGGCATCAAGTACGTCATCGACACCGGCACCGCCCGCATCTCGCGCTACTCCGCGCGCACCAAGGTTCAGCGCCTGCCCATCGAGCGTATCTCGCAGGCCAGCGCCAACCAGCGTTCGGGCCGATGCGGCCGCGTCAGCGACGGTATCGCCATCCGCCTCTACTCCGAGGAAGACTTCAACTCGCGTCCCGAGTTCACCGACCCCGAAATTCTGCGCACCAACCTCGCAGCCGTCATCCTGCAGATGATCGCCATCGGCGTGGTGCGCGAACCCGGCGACATCTCGCGCTTCCCGTTCGTGCAGCCGCCCGCATCCCGCGCCATTAACGACGGCGTGAACCTGTTGCGCGAACTCGGCGCGCTCACCGAACGCACCCACCGCAAGGGACGAGGCGGTAACAACAGCGCAACCCTCACCGCCATCGGCCGAGCCATGGCGGCCTTCCCCGTGGACCCGCGCCTGGCCCGCATGATTATCGAGGGCGGCCGCCGCGGCTGCGCCAAGGAAATGATGGTGCTCGCCGCCGCCCTGACCATCCAGGACCCGCGCGAACGCCCCGCCGACGTGCGCGCAGAAGCCGACGCCATGCACGCCCGCTTCGTCGACGACACCTCCGACTTCTCCTCCTTCCTGCTGCTCTGGGACTACATCAACGAGCAGCAGGCGGCGCTGTCCTCCTCTCAGCTGCGCAAGATGTGCCACCGCGAGTTCATCAACTACCTGCGCATCCGCGAATGGCAGGACCTCTTCGCCCAGCTGCGCGAAATGGGCCGAACCGCCAACATTCACGCCAGCGGCGGTCGCGATATTAACGCCTCCGCGCACGAGGTAGACATCCACAAGAGCCTGCTCACCGGCCTGCTCTCGCACGTGGGTGTCAAGGAAGAACGCGAGAAGGACTCCAAGGGGCGCACCCGCGGCCCCCGCGAATACCTCGGCGCGCGCGGCACCAAGTTCGCAATCTTCCCCGGCTCCGGCCTGTTCAAGAAGGGGCCCGACTGGGTGCTCTCCGCCGAACTCGTCGAAACCTCCCGCCTGTGGGCGCGCACCAACGCCGCCATCGAACCGCAGTGGATCGAAGAGGTCGGCAAGCACCTCATCAGCGTGCAGTACTCCGAACCGCACTGGTCCCTCAGCTCCGGTGCGGCAGTAGCCTACGCCAAGGGCACCCTCTTCGGCCTGACCATCTACGCCGACCGCCCCGTGCAGTACGCCCGCGTGGACGCCGCCGCGGCCCGCGAAATCTTCATCCAGTCCGCCCTCGTCGAAGGCCAGTGGCACACCCAGCACAAGTTCTACCTGCGCAACCAGCGCGCCCTCGCCGAGGTCGAAGAGCTTGAGGCACGCCTGCGCCGCCGCGACCTGCGCGTGGACGACTCCGTGCTCTTCGCCTTCTACGATGCCCGCATCCCCGCCCACGTGACGGATGTGCGAGCCTTCGACAAGTGGTGGAAGCAGGCACGCCTCGAAGACGACAACTTCCTGGATTTCAACCCCGAGAAGCTCATCAACGAGGAGGCCGCCGACTACGACGACTCCCAGTTCCCGCGCCAGTGGGTGCAGCGCACCGACAGCGGCGAACTCACCCTGGACCTGCGTTACGAATACGCTCCCACCGCCGGTGTGGGAGGCGCCCGCACCGAAGCCGCCAAGCGCGACGGTGTGGCCGTGCAGGTACCGATTCTCTTCCTCAACCAGCTGAGCCCCGAACCGTTCCGCTGGCAGATTCCCGGCCTGCGCCACGAGCTCGTGACCGCGCTCATCAAGTCGCTGCCCAAGGCGATTCGACGCAACTTCGTGCCCGCGCCCGACGTGGCGCGCGCCGCCTGCGCCGCCCTCGAGGAAGACTACTCCCCCGCAACCGACGAGCTGCTCCCCTCCCTCGCGCTCGTACTGCGCCGCCTGCGCGGCGTCGTTGTCGAGCCCGAAGCCTTCAACTGGGACGCCGTGCCCGAGCACCTGAAGATGGGCTTCCAGGTGCGCAACGCCCGCAACAAAATCCTGGGTGAGGGCAAGGACCTGCGAGCCCTGCAGCAGCAGCTACACAAGGAGATTCGCAGCGCCCTCGCCGACTCGCTCGGTGCATCCGACGAGGCCATGGCGAAGATGGTTGCGCTCGCCCAGGGCGGCTCTGGTAACTCAGGCGGCTCGGGCAACTCGGGTAACTCCGCGGCTTCTGCCAAGAAGGGCGCGAAGAGCCCGGCGAAGGGCACCCAGGCCGAGGCGGGTGCATCCGGCGGAGTACGCGAGGTCACCGGCCTCACTGCCTTCCCCGCCGACATGTTCCCGGACGGAGCCATCCCCCGCAAGGTACAGCGCATCATCGCGACCCAGGCGGTTAACGGCTACCCCGCCCTCGTGGACGAAGGCTCTAGCGTGGGTCTGCGCATCTTCCCCACCGAAGCAGAGCAGCTGCACGCGCAGCGTCGCGGCATCATCCGCCTGCTCCAACTGCAGGTGCCCTCGCCCGTGCGCTACGTGAGCGAACACCTCTCCCACAAGGAGAAAATCGTCTTCACGCAGAACCCGCACGGCTCCATCGACGAACTCATTCGCGACTGCACCGTCGCGGCGCTCGACCACCTCGTGCCGCACACCCCCATCTTCACGCACGCCGAATACAGCGAACTCTACGAGCACGTGCGCGCCGAACTCATCGAGACGGTCTTCGACGTGACCAAGCTCGTCGCCGAAATCCTCTCCGAAGCCACCGCGCTGAAGAAGGCAATCAAAAAGGCAACCTCGCTGACGACCATGCACGCCGTCTCCGACGTGAAGGCTCAGATGGAGAACCTGGTCTACCCCGGGTTCGTGGCGCAGACCGGCTACGACCAGCTGGTTCACCTGCCGCGTTACCTGAAGGCCGCCCAGGTGCGCCTGACGAAGCTCGGCCCGAACCTACACCGCGACAACCAGCTGATGCTCACGGTGCAGGATCTTGAGGATTCCTACGATAACGCGGTCAAGTCGCTACCGGCAGGCACCATCGTGCCGGATGCGCTCCGCCGCGTGAACTGGATGATTGAGGAGCTGCGCGTCAGCTTCTTCGCCCAGGAGCTCGGTACCGCCTACACGGTGTCTGAGAAGCGCATTGCGAAGGCTCAGCGTGAGGCGCTAGACGCTATCAAGCGTTAGCTTGCGAGAGTACGGGTTGTGCGGATGGCGGTGTTCGTCCTCGCTCCTACAGGGGCACCCGCCCTCGCAGAGCTCGGGCACCCTGATGTCGCTACGGACGACACCGCCTGTCCGCGGTAGGTTCCCACCTCAGCTTGTGCTGTGAACGGCAAAGAGCCCCCACACGATCATGAACTGCGCCCCGAAACTTGGACGCTATAAATAGTAGCCGCTATGCAGCTTCCTGCAGGGCCTGAACCCGGTACTCAACCGGGGTCAGGCCCTTAAGCTTTACCTGGCGTCTTGTTGTATTCCAGTGCGTGATATAGGCTTCAAGGTCAGCTTTGAAACTCTCGAAGGTTGGCCAGTCCTGCCCGCGAAAAAACTCGTCCTTCAGATGTCCAAAGACCTGCTCAGTGGCACCATTGTCGATGCAGTTACCTTTGCGTGACATGCTCTGGATAAAACCATTATCAGCGAGCATACTGATGTAGGTCTCGTGCTGATACTGCCACCCCATATCCGAGTGCAAAATCGGCTTAGCTCCCTCGGGTTTGGCATCCATGAGTACCTGAAGCATCTCTTGCTGCTGGGCAAGATTAGGGCACATCGAGATCGAGTGGGCAACAATCTCTTTACTGGCAAAGTCGTAAACCGGAGCGAGATAGGCCTTACCGAAGGAAAGCTTGAACTCGGTGACGTCGGTACCCAACTTCTGCCAAGGACCAGTCGCCGTGAAATCGCGACCGATGACGTTCTCAAAACTTTGCCCCACCTCCCCCTTGTAGGAGTTGTACCTATGGTAGGCCCTCTCACGGCGTATACCGCAGCGCAGCCCCATCTGACGCATCATCTTCAAAACCGTCTTATCAGCGATACGCACCCCTTCCTCAGCGCGCAGGCACATAGCTATCTGCCTGTGACCACACCCGTTGGGGGTACGCGAAAAGATCTGGGCGACCTTGGCACGTAGCTGTACTCTGGTTGGCTGCTGGGGGTGAGCCAGCGCGTAGTAGTAGCTCGACCTGGCAAGGCCAGCAGCTTCGAGGAGATCACGCACCGCGTGTCCCTGCCCTGAAAGCTCAGCGACCACTAGGGCTTTGTCCCGGTTTGGGAGCGTCTGTGCGCCTTCAGGGCAATCGATTTTTTTAGGTACGCCACCTGCGCCTCAAGCTTGCGCACGCGCTCTTCGAGTTCCTCCTCACGCGTTGGCGGCACCGCCCGCACCGACCCCTTCGGCCTGCCCTTGGGCTTAGGTTTAAGCGCCTGCGCGCCGCCCTGCCGGTACAGCCTGCACCACTGCTTCAACGGTGTTACGCTTGCAATACCGAAACGCATCATCGCCTCAGGCTTACTCATCCC
>NZ_JVSP01000014.1 GCF_001061665.1 Rothia mucilaginosa
GTATTCGGGTCTGTATAGTTGTATGAGTCGCCGCGGCGAGGAGGAAAAAACGAAGAACTTCTTCGGTGTTTCTCCTAGTCGGAAGCGGTTTTGACAGGTTTTCAATTGTATAGTGTTTCGGTTTCTTGCTTGAAGGAATTCTTGGTTGCCTGATGGTGATTGTGGAGGATTTTAGGAAAGAAACTTTGTGGTGTGAATCACGGAAATCGGATTTGCATGGCGAATGAAACGCTGGTATAGTTGATTGGGTTGCCGCGGGAACGCGGTAACAATAAAAAGAGAATGACCGTTCAGCGGTGAGGCTCCTTCGGTTGGAGGGGTTGAGGTGTTGAATCGGTGTGTTGCTTGAGAACTCAATAGTGTGCTTTGTTCAATAAAATCACCGAATTGGTGATGGAAACTGAAACTAATACCAAATATTTATTTATTTGATAATCATTGAATGGTTTCAAAAAAGTCAGCTTGAGTCACGCACCCCCGTGTGTGATTCGCTGTTTGAGATCAGGTTATCAAGCTTTTCTATTTTTTCAACGGAGAGTTTGATTCTGGCTCAGGACGAACGCTGGCGGCGTGCTTAACACATGCAAGTCGAACGATGAAGCCTAGCTTGCTAGGTGGATTAGTGGCGAACGGGTGAGTAATACGTGAGTAACCTACCTTTAACTCTGGGATAAGCCTGGGAAACTGGGTCTAATACCGGATACGACCAATCTCCGCATGGGGTGTTGGTGGAAAGCGTTATGTAGTGGTTATAGATGGGCTCACGGCCTATCAGCTTGTTGGTGAGGTAACGGCTCACCAAGGCGACGACGGGTAGCCGGCCTGAGAGGGTGACCGGCCACACTGGGACTGAGACACGGCCCAGACTCCTACGGGAGGCAGCAGTGGGGAATATTGCACAATGGGCGCAAGCCTGATGCAGCGACGCCGCGTGAGGGATGACGGCCTTCGGGTTGTAAACCTCTGTTAGCAGGGAAGAAGAGAAATTGACGGTACCTGCAGAGAAAGCGCCGGCTAACTACGTGCCAGCAGCCGCGGTAATACGTAGGGCGCGAGCGTTGTCCGGAATTATTGGGCGTAAAGAGCTTGTAGGCGGTTTGTCGCGTCTGCTGTGAAAGGCCGGGGCTTAACCCCGTGTATTGCAGTGGGTACGGGCAGACTAGAGTGCAGTAGGGGAGACTGGAACTCCTGGTGTAGCGGTGGAATGCGCAGATATCAGGAAGAACACCGATGGCGAAGGCAGGTCTCTGGGCTGTAACTGACGCTGAGAAGCGAAAGCATGGGGAGCGAACAGGATTAGATACCCTGGTAGTCCATGCCGTAAACGTTGGGCACTAGGTGTGGGGGACATTCCACGTTTTCCGCGCCGTAGCTAACGCATTAAGTGCCCCGCCTGGGGAGTACGGCCGCAAGGCTAAAACTCAAAGAAATTGACGGGGGCCCGCACAAGCGGCGGAGCATGCGGATTAATTCGATGCAACGCGAAGAACCTTACCAAGGCTTGACATATACTGGACCGCATCAGAGATGGTGTTTCCCTTCGGGGCTGGTATACAGGTGGTGCATGGTTGTCGTCAGCTCGTGTCGTGAGATGTTGGGTTAAGTCCCGCAACGAGCGCAACCCTCGTTCTATGTTGCCAGCACGTTATGGTGGGGACTCATAGGAGACTGCCGGGGTCAACTCGGAGGAAGGTGGGGATGACGTCAAATCATCATGCCCCTTATGTCTTGGGCTTCACGCATGCTACAATGGCCGGTACAGAGGGTTGCGATACTGTGAGGTGGAGCTAATCCCTAAAAGCCGGTCTCAGTTCGGATTGGGGTCTGCAACTCGACCCCATGAAGTCGGAGTCGCTAGTAATCGCAGATCAGCAACGCTGCGGTGAATACGTTCCCGGGCCTTGTACACACCGCCCGTCAAGTCACGAAAGTTGGTAACACCCAAAGCCGGTGGCCTAACCTTTTTGGAGGGAGCCGTCTAAGGTGGGATTGGCGATTGGGACTAAGTCGTAACAAGGTAGCCGTACCGGAAGGTGCGGCTGGATCACCTCCTTTCTAAGGAGCACATTTAGTTGGCCATGCTACCCGCGAGTGTCGGGTGGGTGGTTTTGCTCATGGGTGGAATGTTGGTTTTGGGTTGAGTGAAGCGCATTGTTGGGTTTTGGGGTAACACGTTGGTGTTGTTCCTGTTTTTGCCTGGCATGGTGATGATGCGAATGTTGTGTTTGTGTTGTTGTTGTGTTGTGGGTTGTTGTTTGAGAACTATATAGTGGACGCGAGCATCTTCTGGAATTTGCGTTGAATCAATGCTTTGGTGTTGGTTTGATTGTTGATTTTAGATTCTTATTTTTCTTGATTGTGTGTAAGTTATTAAGGGCACACGGTGGATGCCTTGGCATTAAGAGCCGATGAAGGACGTGTGAATCTGCGATAAGCCTCGGGGAGCCGATAACTGGGCGTTGATCCGAGGATTTCCGAATGGGGAAACCTGGCTCATCTTCATGGTGAGTTACCGCCAGCTGAATGTATAGGCTGGTTGGGGGGAACGCGGGGAAGTGAAACATCTCAGTACCCGCAGGAAGAGAAAATAAAGTAATGATTCTGTGAGTAGTGGCGAGCGAAAGCGGAAGAGACTAAACCTGTGGTGTGTGATAGCGGTTAGGCGTTGCATCATGGGGGTTGTGGGAGTCACAGTGGCAGTTCTAACTGGCTGCCGGCATGATGTTCAGGATGGTAGGTGAACGACTTGGAATGGTCGGCCGTAGAGGGTGAGAGTCCCGTAATCGAAATTGTTCTGTCCGTGGTGTGGCCACCCGAGTAGCACGGGGCTCGTGGAATCTCGTGTGAATCTGCCAGGACCACCTGGTAAGTCTAAATACTTCTTAGTGACCGATAGTGAATCAGTACCGTGAGGGAATGGTGAAAAGTACCCCGGGAGGGGAGTGAAATAGTACCTGAAACCGTGTGCTTACAAGCCGTTGGAGCCTTTTGGGGTGACAGCGTGCCTTTTGAAGAATGAGCCTGCGAGTTAGTGTTATGTCGCGAGGTTAACCCGTGTGGGGTATCCGTAGCGAAAGCGAGTCTGAATAGGGCGTTTGAGTGGCATGACCTAGACCCGAAGCGGAGTGATCTATCCATGGCCAGGTTGAAGCGACGGTAAGACGTCGTGGAGGACCGAACCCACTTCAGTTGAAAATGGAGGGGATGAGCTGTGGATAGGGGTGAAAGGCCAATCAAACTCTGTGATAGCTGGTTCTCCCCGAAATGCATTTAGGTGCAGCGTTACGTGTTTCTTGCCGGAGGTAGAGCTACTGGATGGCCGATGGGCCTTCACGGGTTACTGACGTCAGCTAAACTCCGAATGCCGGTAAGTGAGAGCGTAGCAGTGAGACAGTGGGGGATAAGCTTCATTGTCGAGAGGGAAACAGCCCAGACCACCAACTAAGGCCCCTAAGCGTGTGCTAAGTGGGAAAGGATGTGGAGTTGCTTAGACAACCAGGAGGTTGGCTTAGAAGCAGCCACCCTTGAAAGAGTGCGTAACAGCTCACTGGTCAAGTGATTCTGCGCCGATAATGTAGCGGGGCTCAAGTACACCGCCGAAGTTGTGGCAATGATCTTTTTGGATTGTTGGGTAGGGGAGCGTCGTGTAGCCAGTGAAGCTGCGGTGTAAACCAGTGGTGGAGGCTATGCGAGTGAGAATGCAGGCATGAGTAGCGAAAGATGAGTGAGAAACTCATCCGCCGGATGATCAAGGGTTCCAGGGTCAAGTTAATCTGCCCTGGGTTAGTCGGGGCCTAAGGCGAGGCCGACAGGCGTAGTCGATGGATAACGGGTTGATATTCCCGTACCGGTGAAGAACCGCCCATACTGATATTGTGATGCTAACCATGCGAAGCATGATGTGCAGGCTTTTGTTTGTGTGTTGTGTGGGTTGTGGGACCCGATCTTTGGAGGTAAACGTGTTAACAGGTGTGACGCAGGAAGGTAGCCAAGCCACGCGATGGTTGTCGTGGTCTAAGCGTGTAGGGTTGTCGGTTGTTAAATGCGCCGGCTGTGTGCCTGAGACGTGATGGGACCCTGTTTTTGGGGGATTTGGTGATCCTATGCTGCCGAGAAAAGCATCGGCGTGAGGTTTTAGCCGCCCGTACCCTAAACCGACACAGGTGATCAGGTAGAGAATACTAAGGCGATCGAGAGAATCATGGTTAAGGAACTCGGCAAAATGCCCCCGTAACTTCGGGAGAAGGGGGACCTTGAGCGTGATGGGCACTTGCTGTCTGGAGCGTGTATGGGTCGCAGAGACCAGGGGGAAGCGACTGTTTATCAAAAACACAGGTCCGTGCGAAGTCGTAAGACGATGTATACGGACTGACTCCTGCCCGGTGCTGGAAGGTTAAGAGGATTGGTTAGCCTTTTTTGGGCGAAGCTGAGAATTTAAGCCCCAGTAAACGGCGGTGGTAACTATAACCATCCTAAGGTAGCGAAATTCCTTGTCGGGTAAGTTCCGACCTGCACGAATGGAGTAACGACTTCCCTACTGTCTCAACCATGAACTCGGCGAAATTGCAGTACGAGTAAAGATGCTCGTTTCGCGCAGCAGGACGGAAAGACCCCGTGACCTTTACTATAGTTTGGTATTGGTGTTTGGTTTGGCTTGTGTAGGATAGGTGGGAGACTGTGAAGCATGGACGCTAGTTTGTGTGGAGTCGTTGTTGAAATACCACTCTGGTCAATCTGGATGTCTAACTTCGGGCCATGATCTGGTTCAGGGACAGTGCCTGATGGGTAGTTTAACTGGGGCGGTTGCCTCCTAAAGTGTAACGGAGGCGCCCAAAGGTTCCCTCAGCCTGGTTGGCAATCAGGTGTTGAGTGTAAGTGCACAAGGGAGCTTGACTGTGAGACTGGCAGGTCGAGCAGGGACGAAAGTCGGGACTAGTGATCCGGCGGTACGTTGTGGAACGGCCGTCGCTCAACGGATAAAAGGTACCTCGGGGATAACAGGCTGATCTTGCCCAAGAGTCCATATCGACGGCATGGTTTGGCACCTCGATGTCGGCTCGTCGCATCCTGGGGCTGGAGTCGGTCCCAAGGGTTGGGCTGTTCGCCCATTAAAGCGGTACGCGAGCTGGGTTCAGAACGTCGTGAGACAGTTCGGTCCCTATCCGCTGCGCGCGTTGGAAATTTGAGAAAGGCTGTCCTTAGTACGAGAGGACCGGGACGGACGAACCTCTGGTATGTCAGTTGTACCGCCAGGTGCATGGCTGATTGGCTACGTTCGGGAGGGATAACCGCTGAAAGCATCTAAGCGGGAAGCCTGTTTCGAGATGAGATTTCCTGGCACTTTGGTGTGTGAGGCTCCTTATAGATGATGAGGTTGATAGGCCGGGTATGGAAGCGGGGACTGAAGACTCGTGGAGTTGACTGGTACTAATAGGCTGAAGGCTTATTTTTTCGAGAAATTGTTGTTTGCGTTCACTGTATGGTTTTTGGATAACAATCCAATAGGCAATAAAAAGAGCCCGCTTGCGCGGGCTCTTTTGCTTTAACAGCTAAAGCTGGGAGGGGGGCAGACCCAGGTGGGTCTGCCCCCCTTTTTTTGTGCCCTCGTACCCCTTCGAAGGGAGGGGGGGCAAGGAGGAAGAAAGAATATCTCCTCCTGAGAGGTGACCAGTGGGATAGAGTAGAACCATGCACTACCCCATGTTTTCCCACGCACCAGAGCCTACCGATCAGCAGCAACCGGTCAGCGAAGAACGCACTGTAGCCCTCTATGTAGAAAGCACTCTGGAGCCCCACGAAGTATGGGCAGCACTCACTGAATACATTCACCTCTGGTGGCCCAGGCAGCTCCTACAGAGCGAGGAAAGCCATATAGACCTCTCCGCTGAGCTATTGCTCGAAGAGACCGAGAACGGTGATGTTATTCCTATAGCCCGTGTTATCCAATGCGTAAACGAAGACGTACTTACCATTGCCCCCTACCCGGGAACACTCCTAGGGCGCCTCATGGGAGTAGAGGAAGACGCAGAAGAGAGCCTGAGCTTCATCCTGGATGCCCTGGCACCGGAGACTGCAGAAGGACCGCTATCCCTGCTCGAGATGAGCAGCGGTACCTACAAAGGACTAGAGGATGAGGAGTTAGGCATCTACGCGGGACACGAAGAAGTAGCTGCGCTACTCATGGGTGCGTATGCCCGTTTCATTGGAGCTGAACTCCAGAAGGAAAAACTATAAGGTATTCTCGACCCTGTAGAGTGGTATGTCATGAGCACACAGGAGCAGAACACCCCGCGGAAAAAGGGTGCACGACCCACCTGGGCACGACTGCGCACCAAAGCCGCAGAGGGACGATCTCTGCAATACAGCAGAGCCGATATGCTGAGGTAAAGCAATATCTGGTTCCGCAAGCAGGGCGTGCCCCTCATCATTCCTGCACGTCAGCGTGCTCTCGACGCGTTCCCGCGCTCCATTCCCTGGATTCTGCGGGTGAGCATCATGCACGTCTGCTATATCTTCCTGCGCGATATCCTCATCTTCATCCTTGACGGAACTAACGGTTCCCTCCCGGAGTACGTTAGGGCCATTGCAACCGATACTGCCCTGAGCGAGGACGTCGTTCCCCTACTCGTGCTTGGTGGCATCTTCCTCGTGATGCCGATTATCTCTGGTGCGTTTATTGCCCTGGTACATCTGCTGATGGTGCGCTCCCCGAAGTGGGTACAAATTACCGCAGGTGCTTTTACCGTACTCGTTGCAGGGGCTCAGCTTCCCGCGTACCTGGGCTGTTCTGGGGCTCATGGGGATACTCGCCGTGTTTCGTGGTCGTCACGGCCTCTCTAGAGCGCACAGCGCGCCTTCTGGGTCGCAACAGAGGTGACGACGTCGCAAGCTTTAGCGAGAAAACGACTACGAGCGCGCCATAGCCCTCGAAGGCGGAATCTGGAACACCGCCCAGGACTGGGTCGAAGAAAAGAAAATCCACGAACACCGACCCCTCAAAATCGCACCTTGGGGCAACCTCATCATCATCCCCATGATCGGGTAGATTATACAGGCAAGCTTCTTCATGCTGCTCGTCTTCGGGTTCTTCATGGGCTTTTCGTCCATCGCCATTAGTGACACCATCATTGAATCGTGGATGGCCGTCAAACCCAAACACCTCAAAATCCTCGGCGTAGACACCAATATCAACGCCGTGGTCATCAAGGTGTCCATGATCGTTGCCGTGTTCTCCGGGCTCAGCTTCGTCGCAACCACCAGTAGCGACGAAAAATATGTCCGAAGCTTCCTCAAACCCATGATTGAGCAAATCAAGCACATCCTGATTATTCGCGATATCTACCTGGGGCTTGCTCACCATGCCTAAAAGCGAAGTACTCGTACCCCTTAGCGAGGAGGAGACTGCGGAAAAAGAGCCTGACAAGGGATAAAAGGTATGGTGCTAGTGGGCGGACAGGTCCATGGTGAGCAGGTTGAATACCAGATACACCATGAGTAGGGCCACCGCCGCGTCAAGTACACGCCAGGCCTCCGGGCGGGCGAAGAGCGGACGTAAAATTCGTGAGCCGTAGCCAATCATGAGGAACCACAGCACGCTACCGCAACAGCAGCCCAGGTAATACCACCAGCGGCCGGGATCGCCCTGCGTATTAGCCAGAGAACCGAGGAAAATCGTTGTGTCCAACCATGCCAGCGGGTTGAGGTAGGTGACCGCCGCCGTGGTTAGCAGGGCCGCCTTCAACGACTGCGCATCCTCGGTGCCCTCCTCAACGACAACCGCATGCGGGGTGAAAACACGCTTCGCCGACTCGTAGCCGAACCACGCCAGAAAAGCTGCGCCGACGTAGCGGAGAACCTCCATAACCCACGGGGCGGCGTCAAGTAGCGCACCAAGACCCACAACACCCAAGCCAATCATGAGCGCATCCGAGAGCACGCAGAAGATAATAATCGGGGTAATATGCCGACCCGTAATGCCCTGACGCAACACAAACGTGCCCTGGGCGCCAATGGCGGCCACCAAAGAGATAGTGGTGGTGGCACCCAGAAACAGCAGGGACAGGGATGTGGACATCGTGAAACTTTCTATGTCGATCAAACGGGGTATGAACCCGCGTACGCAGTGGCGGGTAGCGGCTCTCTTACTACCAGCTTGCCAGGCAAAAGCTCGCGACGCAGGGATAAAGCCTGCGTTAGCAGGAGTATGAAGCGCCAGAGACGAGAATACGGGAAAAAGGACCCTAAATCTATCTAAATATTTTCACACTGCGTAAGATATTCTTATGACACGTTTCAGTACCGACCAGCTCACCACCTTCGCCACCGTCATCGAATATGGCACCTTCGACGCGGCGGCAGATGTTCTACGGGTGAGCCCCTCCGCCATCTCCCAGCGCATCAAAGCCATGGAGCAGATCGCCGGAAAGGTTCTGCTGCGCCGAAGCAATCCCGTGACCCCCACGGATGCCGGACAGAGCGTGCTGCGCATCGCCCGCCAGAGTGAATTCCTGCA
Organism: Rothia mucilaginosa; assembly: GCF_001061665.1. Taxonomy (GTDB): domain Bacteria; phylum Actinomycetota; class Actinomycetes; order Actinomycetales; family Micrococcaceae; genus Rothia; species Rothia mucilaginosa_A. The sequence continues at coordinate 8,513 of NZ_JVSP01000014.1, forward strand.
GCAAGAAATGGAACGCGAACTCATGGGTGCCGGCGGCTTCCAAAGCGTGTCTGTGGCGGTCAATGCCGATTCGCTTGCCACCTGGTTCATCGACGCCGTCGGAACCCTCAGCCGCGAAGACAGCATCTTCTGCGACCTGCGACGAGAAGGCGAATTCCACTCCTCCGCCATGCTCCGCTCCGGAGAAGTCATGGCAGTCATCACCTCCAAACCCGAAAAAATCCCCGGCTGCTCCGTTGAAACCCTCGGTGTGGCACGGTACTGGTGCGTCGCCACCCCCGACTACGTGCGGCGCTACCTGCTCGGCTGGCCCAAGCGCGTAAGCCGCGAGGAGCTCAACCATGCCCCCGTCGTCGAATACGACCGCAAAGACTTCGTGCAGGACGTAGCACGAGTCCTCATCGAACAAGAAGTAGGTCTGGAGGCTGAAGAAACCTTCACCCAAAGTCCCACCATCTACATTCCCTCCTCCCCGGACTACGCGCGTGCTGTCAGCGCCGGTATCGCATGGGGTCTTATCCCCGAAGCGCAATGCGCCGAAGAACTCGCAAGCGGGCACCTCATCAAGCTCGCCGCAACCCCCGTAGAATTCCCTCTCTACTGGCAACGGTGGAACATTAACTCACCCGTCATGGAGACCGTAACCCGCCGCGTTCACGAAGCGGCACGAGGCGACCTTATCTACTAGAAGGGGCGGTTCCGTGGGCTTTGTGGAACATCACCAGGTGGCCCTCTACCTTGGCTCCATGGCTGTGGGAGTTGCCTGCGCGGGGCTGGGCGGATGGAGTCAGGTCTCCGAGCAGCTCGTGCCCTACGCGCTCGGTGCGCTACTCTGGACCAACTTCGCTCTCATGCCCCTAAGCGGCATGAGCGCCGGTCAGCACAAAAGGCTCACCCATACTGTGGTGCTGGTTGCTGCTTTGGGGACTCCAGTTCTGGTTGCGCTGCTCGTTCCCCTCTTTATTCCCGAGGGCGGTCCCGTTGCTCTAGCTGCAGCGATTGTTCTGCTGGCTCCATGCGTGGATTACGTTGTGGTCTTTACGTGTATCGCCGGAGGGGAATATCGAGGTTTGCTGGCGGCAACACCCTACCTACTTAGCGCCCAGATCCTTTCTATTCCTATATGGACTAGTGTATATATTTATATGAGAATATTAAATATGGGGTAGTGGGAGAAATATTCCCCCTCCCCGTCGAAAGCTAACTCAGCCTTGCACCGTTCATCGTGCCCCTAGCAGCCGCTTACCTGGCGCAACGCTGGTCAGCCCGCTCACCGCAGCGTCAGCAAACCTCATGAGCGCCACCGTACTCACCCAAACCCTCACCGAACTGCTCATCATGGTCGCCATGACCGCGACCTTTCGGGCTGCCTTTCAGAACAGAAAAACAGGGGCAGAGAGTCACTAGCCCCCGGTTCTTCGAGAACGACAGAGGCGGCCGCCCAGTAATGGGACGGCCGCCTCCTCAATACGCTCTAGCGCCAGCGGGTCATCATCAGCATACTCACCATCATGGCGCCCACGCCGATGCTGACGTTCCACATACCCAAGTCAGGAATCGGGAATAGGCCCTGCGTAATGTAGAAAACAATAATCCACAGGATGCCCAGGGCCAGCAGCGAAAACATGATGACCCGGTACCACAGCGGAGTCTGCTCCTTCAGCTGCGTACCGCTCTCCATCTCATGGGCAATCTCGCGCAGACGAATCTCGCTTGCGTCCTCCACCTCAGACTTCTCGGACTTCTGAGACTTCTTCTTGGACGATGCCTTAGCCGAGTTGGACGACATACTTCCTCCGCTTATTGTTGTATGGGTAACCTAAAAATATACGTTTACACCTATCTTTGCAGACTTGCGGGATGATTTCACCTCGCCCGAGCGTTAAACACAGCGTATGACGGCTGAGAAACGCCAATGCCACTAACCCCAAGGAGAGAGCATGAGCCACGGAAAGGCACATAATGCCGCGCGCCGACCCCGCACCGTGCTGCAATGGATTATCCAGATTACCGGCGAGCTCCTTATCACCGCGGGCGTTATTCTGCTTCTCTTCGTTGCCTGGCAGCTGTGGTGGACCAATATCGACGCCGACCGTACCCAGTCCCAGGCCGTCAGCACCCTCGTGCAGGAGTTTGACGCGCATCCGGCCGAAGCCCCGCCCAGCTGGGACCCTAACACCCCTCCCGCCGGGTTGAGCGAACCCGAACACGGTGAGGTCTTCGGAGTCGTCTACATCCCCAAATTTGGCGCGGATTATCATCGTCCCGCCACCCAGGGCACCAGCGCCGACGTGCTCGACTCCCTCGGTCTCGGACACTACGACGGGACCGCCATGCCCGGCCAGGTCGGCAACTTCTCCCTCGCTGGCCACCGCCAAACCCGCGGTAAGGTCCTCAACGACATCGACCTGCTCACCGAAGGCGACCACATCTACGTGCGCACCAAAGACGGCTACTACACCTACACCGTCTACAGCCACGAAATCGTGCAGCCTGACCAGGTTGAAGTCATCGAACCTGTGCCCGGCCAACCCGGTGTGGCCCCCACCGAGCGTCTCATGACCCTCACCACCTGCCACCCACGCTACGGCGATACCGAACGATACATCGTGCACGCCCGATTCGAATCGTGGCGTCCCGCCTCCGCCGGCGCCCCCGCAGAAATCGCCGCTTCGGTGGCCGGATCTTAAGGAAAGGAAAAGAACATGTACGGATGGATTTTCCGACACCTGCCCGGGCCCCTGTGGCTGCGCATCATTATTGCCATCGTGCTGGTGCTCGTAGCCGTCTACCTGCTCATGGAGTACGTCTTCCCGCACTTCGCCGAGTACGGCCCCTTCAACCAGAACGTCACCATCAACCATTAGCACTAGGACAACACCATGACCCGCATCCTTGTCATCGACAACTACGATAGCTTCGTCTTCACCCTTGTGGGATACCTGCAGCAGCTCGGCGCCGAGACCACGGTCATCCGCAACGATGAATACGACCTGGACCACGTGCTGAAGCTCGCGGAAGACCACGACGGCGTGCTCATCTCTCCAGGCCCCGGAGCGCCCTCTGAAGCCGGCGTCATCATTGACACCATCCGCTGGGCGGCTGAGGCAAATAAGCCCCTGCTGGGCGTCTGCCTGGGCCACCAGGCCATTGCCGAGGCTTTTGGCGGCACCGTTACCCACGCCCCCGAACTAATGCACGGCAAGACCTCGAAGATGGTGCACGAGAACGTTTCCGTCTTCAAGGACGTGCCCTGCCCCTTCACCGCGACCCGCTACCACTCGCTTGCGGTCGTACCCGAGAGCATGCCGGACGTCCTGGAAACCACCTCCACGACCGACAACGGCATCATCATGGGCCTGCGCCACCGCGAAGCCCCCATGCACGGCGTACAGTTCCACCCCGAATCGGTCCTGACCGAAGGCGGCTACCTGATGCTCGGCAACTGGCTTGAAGAAACCGGCCTGCAGGGTGCCGCAGAACGCGCTAAGAGCCTCTCGCCCCTCATGGCCTAATCCCTTATAGCCTTTAGAGTCCTCAGTGGCTTATATCGCCTCCAGAAGCTCCGTAGTAGGCGCACTACAGGGAAGCTGGAGGCGATACTCTATCTGAGCCCATAGTCGCGAGCAAGCCCGGGCACACGGGCAGGCACACGAAAGGGGCGGCGCCCCACACCCAACGGTGTAGAGCGCCGCCCCTTTTTTTCGCGGCTAACCTCTAAAACCCCTTAGCGGGAGTTAGCGTTATTTGCATTGGCGTTCGCGTTATTACCCTGAATCGTACGGGTACCCGCAGTAGCGGACGCAGCCGGTGCCGGAGTAGCCGAAGCGGTAGAATGCTGCTGGTTCTGGTTACCGGTGGTAGCGTTCTGGTTACCGGTCGAGGCGGCAGGCTGAGTAGCCTGCTGAGTGGCCTGACGCTGCTGGTTACCGGTGGTAGCGTTCTGGTTACCGGTCGACGCTGCCGGCTGAGTAGCCGCAGCAGTCGGGGCAGTCGTCTGAGTCGGGGTAGCAGCCACGCGAATCGTCACGGTGCTGTTCTGCGGCACCAGGGTACCGGCCGCAGAACTCTGCGAAAGCACGGTACCGGCGGGACGCTCGGTCGTCTGAACCGTCTCAATGTTGGTGTTCAGCAGAACATCCTGAGCGGTCAGAGCGGCAATCGCCTGATCCTTGGTCAGACCCACCAGCGAGGGGACCTTCACCTTACCCGAGGACAGGACAATGTTCACGGTGCTACCGGCCTCAACCGTCTGAACACCCTTATCGTCCGTCGAACCCTTCTCGGGGGACAGCTCAACCACCATACCGGCAGGCACCGAAGCGCTCTCCACGGTGGAGACACGGCCGTCCACCAGACCCAGGTCCTTCAGCGCGTTACGCACGTACGCCTCGCTCTGGCCCTGCAGGTTATCGGGCAGCTTAATCTTCTCCGGGCCGCTTGAGACGGTCACGGTCACGGTCGAGCCCTTATTAACCATAGAACCGACACCCGGCTCGACGCTGATCACGTCGCCCTTCTTGATGTTGTCGGAGTAGCCCTGACGGTACTCCACCACGAAGCCTCGGTTACGCAGCTGGTTATCGGCATCATCGCGGGAAACGTTCACCACGGCCGGAACCTGAACCTGCGGAACCTCGTTCAGCTTGTTCTGGTAATACAGCACCGAGCCGACGCTAAATGCCAGTAGCGCGGCGATGAGAATACCAACCAGGAAGCGCGTCCACGCACGCTTACGGGGCGAACCCTCATCGTATTCGACGTACTCCTCATCCTCGTACGGTTCCTCTTCATCCTCGTAGTCGAAGAATCCGTTGAGACCGCCGTCCTCCACCGAAGCCTCGGTAATCGAGGTGGTGTACGGGGCGTAATCCTCGCCCAGAGACGCGGTGGTTGCCGACGGCACGAACGCGGTCGTCATGGCGGCGTCCTGAGCCACGGTTTCCTCGCCGGGACGAATCACGGAGACCAGTGCCTGCTCGAACTCGGCAGCGCTCTGATAGCGGTCGTCCGGGTTCTTAGCCAGACCCTTCAGAATGACCGCATCCAGACCTGCCGGAACCTCGAGCGGGGTGAACTTGCTCGGGGGCTCAGGGGTGTCGGAGAGGTGCTTAGCAGCCAAATCCACATTCGACTCGGCATCGAAGGGGGAACGGCCGGCAATCATCTCGTAAATCACGCAGGCGGCCGAGTACAGGTCGCTACGGGCGTCGACCTCCTTGCCGCTGACCTGCTCGGGGGACATGTAGCGTGCGCTACCCATCACCACGTTCGCCTTGGTCAGCGCCTCGCCGGCCTCCTCAATCGCGCGAGAAATGCCGAAGTCCATGACCTTAATCTGGCCCGGCTGACCCTTCGCGATATCCTCGCTGGTGCGGTCCAGCACCATGATGTTCGCCGGCTTAATATCGCGGTGAATGATGCCCATCGAGTGGCTGTACTGGAGCGCGCCCAGCAACTGCTCGGCGTAGCCCAGCGCATCGCTCACCGGCAGGTGACCGCCACGCGACAGGATGGTGCGCAGGGTGTGACCCTCCACGTACTCCATCACGATATAGGGGATGAGCGTAGACTCGCCCGCGGCCTCATCCACGCCGTAGCTCTGGGAAGGATCGAATGAACCGGTGTCATACACCGCAACAATCGCAGGATTATTCAGAGACGCGACGGCCTCCGCCTCCCGCTTGAAACGGGCACGGAAGGTCTCATCCTGGGCCTGCTCCGGACGCAGAATCTTAAGAGCCACCTTGCGGCCGAGGCGGGTGTCCTCGGCAGCGTAAACGGTCGCCATCGCACCGGTACCGATTACCTCGAGTACCTTGTAACGGTTATCAACCGTGTCGGGAACCGACAGGTCCATAAGTTCTCCTGGATCAATAAGACAAAAACTAAATCAAAACGTAGGGGCTAACGCGCCGTGGCGGAAGCCGACGCAGACGGTGCAGCGGAAGCGCTGGCACTCGATCCCCTACCCGAATTGGAAGAGGCCACATACATGTCTACATTACTACCAACCGTCACCTTAGTGCCAGATGAAGGTGTAGTACGAAGAACCGTGCCGGGGGCCGCGGTATCCGAATTCTCGTAGTGAAGAGAAACATTCACGCCGAGCGCTGCGACGGCCTTCGAAGCCTCGTCCACGTTCTTACCCTCAAGGTTCGACGGGAGAGTCACCGACTTCGGACCGGTCGAATAGCGCACCGTGACGCTATTGCCCTGCTCCAAAGTACCCGTCGGAGAAACCGAAATCACCGTGTTCTCCGGTTGAGTGGACTCCACACCCTCCGTCTTGGGGGAAAGGCCGAGGTTCTTCAACTCGTTCACCGCATCCTGCAGCTCACGACCCTCGTAGTTCACCGCGTTCACGGTCACCTTCTTCTTGGAAGAGGTCGTGGCAGCGGCCTCGCTCGTCTCCACCGTCGACACCTTACCGGTGTTTGTCGGTTCCGAAGAGGCCGAAGCGCTCGCCGAAGTCTCCGGGGACGTGCCGCCTCCACCATTATTGGTGAAGAACACGGTCCAGATGCCGCCCAGAATCAGCAGGATTGCCAGCAGCATCGCAATCCACATCCACACGTTCGGGCCACGCTTCGTCGAGGAACGGGGCGCCGCGGCAGAACGCTCCGCACTCGTGCGCACCGTCTGGGCGCTCGTGCGGGGGATAGGCGCCGTGGTCGGTTCCGGCGAGAAACGCCCGCCCGAACCAAAACGCGGTGCGGCGGAGGCGCTAATCGGCTCAGCCGCAACGTTCATGGCGTCCATGGCCACGGTTGCATCGTCGGCATTCTCCTCGGCCAGGAACTGGGCCAGGGAGGGCACAGCCTTCACCGCTGCCTTCAGGTCGCGGCGGCGAATCGCATCCACCGCGGAGGCCAGGGCGGTTGCATCCTTGGGACGCTGCGCCGGGTCCTTCGCCAGCAGACACATAATCAGCGCGCGTGCCGCAGCCGGAATGCTCTCCGGAAGCGGTGGCGGCGGATCGTTCACCTGAGCCAGCGCAATCGCAATCTGCGACTCACCGGTGAACGGGCGTCGTCCCACCAGGCACTCGTAACCGATGATGCCCAGAGAATACATATCAGAAGAAGCGGTCGCAGCCTGGCCGGTAGCCTGCTCGGGAGCCAGGTACTGGGCGGTACCCATCACCTGACCGGTCGCAGTCAACGGCACCTGGTTTGCCAAGCGCGCGATACCGAAATCGGTCACCTTCACGCGGTCGTCCGGGGTGATAATCAGGTTACCGGGCTTCACATCGCGGTGCACCAGGCCCTGCGAGTGAGCGGCAGCCAGCGCACGAGCGGTCTGCGCGATAAAGTTCAGGACGCGGTCCGGCGGCAGGGTACCCTCGCGCTCGATGATACTCGACAGGGGGCTACCCGGCACAAGCTCCATCACCAGGTACGCGGAGTTATCCTCCTCGCCGTAGTCGAACACGTTCGCCACGCCGGGGTGGTTCAGCAGCGCCGTATTGCGAGCCTCCGCGCGGAAACGCTCCAGGAAGCCGGGGTCGCCGGTGTACTCTTCCTTCAGAATCTTGACCGCAACGATGCGACCAAGCACCTTATCGCGAGCCTTCCACACCTCACCCATACCGCCAATTGCGATACGCTCGGTCAGGGTGTAGCGCCCGCCCAGGGTAATATCAGCCGCAGGCCTCACTTGTTCAACACCGCCTCAAAAAGTTGCTTACTTGTACCGGTTGCCAATTGTGCGCCGGTCGCCACGTCAATATCTTCGTACACCACCGCGATGGCAATCTGAGGGTCATCGGCCGGAGCGAAACCGGTGAACCAAGAATTATTCAAACCCGCCGTCGTCTCTGCGGTACCGGTCTTACCCGCCACCTTCACGCCCGCGACACCGGCATTACGTGCAATACCATTATCAACCGAATTCACCATCCACTGCTTCACCTGGTTGGCCACCTCGGGGGAGGTGGAGGTGCGGAGCTTCTCAGCCGAGAACTCCTGCAGGGTGCTCAGGTTGCTGGTCTTCACCGAACGAATCAGGTTCGGCTTCATCTGCACACCGCCGTTCGCAATCGCCGCGGAGGTCATCGCCACCTGCAGGGGCGTGGTCTTCACGTTGTACTGACCGACGGCCGACTGAGCCAGCTGGCTCTGCGTCATATTCGAAGGGAACGAAGACTTCGACACGGTCAGCGGAATCTTCAAATCCTGACCGTACCCGAAGTTCTCGGCGGTCTTAGCGATACGCTCCTGACCCAGGTCCATCGCAATCTGCGCGAACGGGGCGTTACAGGACTGCGCCAACGCCCACTCAATCGTTGCCTGAGTTCGGGTGGAACACTGGCCGCCCGTGTAGTTCGGCAGGGTGATGTTCGTGCCCGGCAGAGGCAACTGCGCGGGGTTCGCGATAACCGACTCGGCGTTGTACTTACCCGACTCGAGGGCCGCGACCGCGTCAATAATCTTGAAGGTCGAACCCGGCGAGTACGTATTACCGGCAATCGCTCGGTTGAAGAGGGGCTGATCCTCATCTGCCGTTAGCGCCTGGTAGTTCGCAATCACGGAAGAACCCGAGTGGGAGGACAGCAGGTTCGGATCGTAGGAGGGGGATGAGGCCATCGCCAGAATCTCGCCGGTTTTCGGGTTCAGCGCCACGACGGCACCCTTACGGCCCTGCAGAGCGTTGTAGGCGATGTCCTGAAGCTTCGAGTTGATGGTCAGCTCCACGCTGGCACCCTGAGCGGAGGAACCGCTGAAGAGCTGCGCCACGCGATCGTAGAACTGGCTATCGCTCGTGCCGGCGAGCTCCTTATCCATGGCGGCTTCCAGGCCGGTCGCACCGTAGATGGTGGAGAAGTAGCCGGTCAGAGCCGCGTACTTGAGCGGGTGGTTGTACACGCGCTGGTAGTTGTACTCATCATCGGACTTCACCGAGGAAGCAATCTCCGTGCCGTCCACCACGATGGAACCACGCGCCGAACCGTAGTTGTCGTACAGTGCTCGGCTATTCCACGGGTTAGCCATCAGGGTCTTCGAATCGAAGAACTGAATATAGCTGAGGGTACCCATCAGCAGGACAAACACGCACGCGGCTGACATCCACATGCGGCGAATCGCCCTATCCATTCTTCTCACCTCCAGAATCCTTTGCCGTGATACGGGCCAGGACGCTCGTCGCGCCCTCGGGCTCGTAGCTGGTATCCATATGGTCGATACCCTGCGATGCATCGTAACCGGCCACCAGGTGCGGAGCACGGGCACTATGCGAAATCGACAGCCACAGCGCCACAATAATCCAGTTGGCCACCAGCGACGAACCGCCCGCCGACATAAACGGAGTCGTCAGACCCGTCAGCGGAATCAGACGGGTCACGCCGCCAATCACCACGAACAGCTGCAGCACCATGACCGTGGACAGTCCCGCCGCCAGCAACTTACCGAAGCCGTCGCGGGTGCCCAGAGCCGCGCGGTAGCCGCGCGAAACCAGCAACATGAACATCATCAGGATGGCGCCCAGACCAATCAGGCCCAGCTCCTCACCCAGCGAAGAGATGATCATGTCGGAGTTTGCGTAGGGAACCAGGTTCGCTCGGCCCTGACCCCAGCCGCGACCAAACAGGCCGCCGTACGCCAGGCCGAATACGCCCTGTAGAATCTGGCCCGAACCACCCGGCGAAGCCTGGTAAATATCCGGGTCAAAGGCGTGAACCCACGCGTAGATGCGGGCGTGCACGTGCGAAACGTAGTTGTACGCGAAGTACCCACCCACAGCGATACCGATACCGGCCACAACCAGCCACGACAGGCGGCCCGTCGCCAGGTACAGCATCGCCATGAACAGGCCGAAGAACATGATGGCCGAACCCAGGTCCTTCTGGAATACCAGAACACCCAGGCTCACGAGCCAGGCCAGGAACACCGGTGCAAGGTCGCGCAGTCGCGGCAGGTTTACCGGACCGATGCGGCGGCCCGCCACCAGAATCAGGTCGCGGTGCGTTGCCAGGTAACCGGCGAAGAAAATCGCCAGCGTAATCTTCGCGACCTCGCCGGGCTGGAAGGTGCGGTTGCCGATGTGAATCCAGATGCGCGCACCGTTCAACTCCATGCCCAGGCCGGGAATCAGCGGCATGATGAGCAGAATCATCGACAGCACCAGGGAGGTGTACGTGACCTTGCGCAGCACGCGGTGGTCGCGCAACACGAACACGATGACCGCGCACAGCACCATGGACACGCCCGTCCACATGAGCTGGCCGTCGCCCACCGGCGCGGCAATCTGCGGGTCCAGACGGTAAATCATCGTCAAACCGATACCGTTCAGAGCCACCACCAGCGGCAGGATGAACGGGTCGGCGTAGCGGGCACGGAACTGCAGGACCAGGTGGATCAGGAGCGAACCGGCGCCCAGCACGATGGTGCAGGGAAGCCACTGGCTCTTCGAAGTGTCCAGGGCGTGCTCCGGGTCGATCAGGTACATGCCGAAAGAGCTAATACCCACGGCCACGACCAGCAATAGTAGCTCCGTGAAGCGGCGCGCGCGTGGCGCATCGGAATCGCGTCGGAACGACAGCTTAGCCATGGTTCTCACCGCCCTCCGTGCTCGGGGATTCGGTCGGGGTTTCAGCCCCTGATTCCGCGGGCTCGGGAGCCAACGATGCGGTCGCCGTCGGATCGGGGGTCGGCGAAGCGGAGGCGGACGCCGCCTGTTCCGCCTTGATGCGGTTCTGCTCGGCCTGGGTCTTCAGGCGCGACACAATCTGGTGCGCCTCGTTCAGGTCCTTCGCGGTAATCGAATTACGTAGCAGGGTGCGGGTGTGGTCGGAGAGCTGCGAGGTCGAAATATCGGTATTCTCCACCACGTGCGAGAGGCGAATCGGGCCCAGCGCATGCGGAATACCGTTGTACACCGCCACCGTGCCGTCGCTCTCGCCCACGTAGTAGCTACGCTCCACGTAGCGCAGGCCGGTCCACGCCGCCAGGGTCAGCAGAGCCGCCACTAGCAGGAAGATGAAGAGACGCACCGACCAGGAACGGCGGGAGGTGCGTTCGGCCGGCTCCTCCGCGATGAGCTCCTCCAGCTCGGCGGGCAGGGGCGCTTCATCCACCGTTAGCGGCATGCGCTGAGCCACCGTGGCGCGGTGCTCCAGGGTACGGGAGGTCACCGCCGGAATCATGCCGGTCTCGGTCGCCACCGCGGCGGCACCGACCAGCTGATGCGGACGCGAACCCAGCTCGCCGCGCAGAATCGCGGCGTTGGTGAGGGCCGCATCCACGGCGTTGTCGTAGGTTCCGATGTGGTGGCGCACCGCATCGGAACCGCTGTGCAGCAGGGTTCCGGCAAAGTCGCGGGCACGGCGGAAACGACGCACGTTGTGGTGAGCGGACTCTTGCTCCAGCGCGGCGAGGGTTGCCTCCGCGGCCTCGGCGGTTGCGGCAATCTCGGGGAGCTTCTGCGTATTCACGCTGACTTCCTGCTCCGCCACAATCGAGTCGGGCAGCGCGGAATCGGGTAGCGCGGAGGGACCCACCGGCTCGTCCACCGGCAGCTCCTCGCGGTCGATGACCTGCAGGGCCACGACGGTCACGTTATCGGGCGCGCCGCGCTCCAGGGTCATGGAGATGAGCGTGTCGGCAACCTCCGCGAGGTCGTCGTGCGAACGCATCACCTGCTCAATTTCGGGTACGGAAACCACGGCGTCCAGGCCGTCCGAGGACAGCACCCAGCGCTCGCCCACGACGGCGTCCAGGGTCTTGAGCTCCAGCTCGGGGGAGGCGTCAACGTCACCGAGCACGCGCATAATCACGTTCTTATGCGGGTGGTGCTCGGCCTCCTCCGGGGTAATGCGGCCCTCGTTCAGCAGGCGCTGCACGAAGGTGTGGTCGGTCGAAATCTGCTCGAACTCACCGTCGGCACCCGGGCGCAGGCGGTATGCACGCGAGTCACCGATGTGGGCAAACTCTATGCAATCGCCGTCAATCAGCAGCGCGGTGCAGGTGGTGCCCATACCGGCAAGCTGCGGGTCGTTTGCGGCCAGCTCGTTAATAATCAGGTTGGCGCTCTGAATCTCGTCGGCCAGGTAAACGCCGCCGGTGCCGTTCTCAAAGTCGGGGTGGTCCAGCGGGGTTAGGTTTAGCACCGTGGTCGCGGAGGCGACATCGCCGCCCACGTGGCCGCCCATGCCATCGGCGACGACCGCAAGGTAGCGGCCGCCGTAACCGGAATCGTCGTTCTTGGAACGTTTGAGGCCCGTATCGGAGCGCGCCTCAAGACGGAAAGCAATCTTCATCGGCTACCCCCTCAGCTGCATGGTGGTGCCGCCCACGCGGAATTCATCACCGGGTTCAATCGGGGTAGCGCGAGTCAGTCGCTCACCGTTGACGTACGTGCCGTTGGTCGAGTTCAGGTCCTCCAGGAACCAGCGGGAACCCTGGGGGAACAGGCGGGCGTGACGGCCCGAAGCGTAATCGTCCTGTAGGGACACCTCAATATCGTTGGCGCGACCAATCGTGATGGGGTGGTCGCCCAGTTGCATCATGGCGCCGGCCTGCGCGCCCTCGGTAATAATCAACTGCGAGGGCCGCGAAGGCGGGGGCGTGATGTGGGTGGCCTCGGCGGAAGCCTCCACAGGCACTGCGCGGTAGTTCTTACCCAGACCCAGGTCGCGGCGTGCCGCGGAGACCACCAGGAACACGAAGAACCAGATGAGCGCCAGGAACGCGTAGCGAAGAATAGTGACTGTTAGTTCGGACGCCATTAACGGGCACCTCCGGTAGAACTATGGAAGATGATGCGGGTATTGCCCATGCGAAGGAGTGAACCGTTGGTCAGCACCACGGGAGAGCGAAGTGGAGCCCCGTTGACGAGGGTGCCGTTCGTGGACCCCAGGTCGGTGGCAACGACGGCGCCGTTATGCGCCGACAGCTGCACGTGACGACGGGAGACGCCCTTATCGTCCAGGCGCAGGTCAGACTCCGAACCGCGGCCCAGCGTGAAGGGCAGGCGGCTAATCGGGTGCATGCGCCCGTTGATCTCCAGGAAAAGACGGGGAGCCGCCGCGGCGGGAGCGGCCGGGGACGCCGGGGCACCGTGGGCGCCCTGCGGGGCGTGCCCACCCTGGCCGCTACGCGGGATGCGCGAGAGACGAGAGTTCGGCTGCGCCACCGGCTGCTGCGGCTGAACCGGCTGCGCGGGCTGAGGCTGGGCGGCGGGTTTCGTGATGCGCGTGGGCAGCGAAGACTCCCGGGGCGGGCGCACCGGCGCGTAGTTAGCGGCGCCGCGCAGGGTGGGGGAGGCGGGCGCATCCGGAACCGAGAACGGCTCGAAGGTGGCCACCACCTCGAATTCACCCTCGGCCAGGGAATCGAGAACGTTGAAGGTCACGCGCACCGCGCCGATGAGGGTGTATCCCTGGGCGCGAGCGTGAGAGATGGCCAGGTCGCACAGCTCCACGGCGAACGGGTTGCCCCACTCGCGCACGCGCGGAAAATCGACCGGCGCGAAGCGGAGCGTGTAAATATTCGGGGCCATGGTGCGGCCGCTGCCGTCCACGTAAGACTCGTCGTCCATCATGATGCGGACGCGGTTGGCGACATCTGCCTTCTCAAAGGTGCCGAAGCCCTTAGAAAAGCCGACGGTGCGGCCGATGCCCTGTTCCAGCTTTCCTAGCTTGTCGAAAAACTTCATGCCGCCTCCTTCTCAACGACCAATTCGAGCAACTACTGCGCTCGCGGTATACCTCAAAGGGTTCAGTTTAACGAGCGTGTCTGTGCGTTAGCTGTGTGTCCTGTGCGTGAACACACCCGGTTCCATTTTAGGGGATGCACGGGTGAATCGGCCCGGAATCCCGCGTATCGTCTGGGGATTGGGCCGTTAATGCATGAAAAAATCCCCGGTTCTTTCGAACCGGGGATCGTTGGTGCGCGAGGGGGGAGTTGAACCCCCACGCCCTCACGGGCACACGGACCTGAACCGTGCGCGTCTGCCTATTCCGCCACTCGCGCAAGTGTCTTACGGTGTATCACCGCAGGCAACACATAGAACTATACGGGGTGTGTGATGTACTGTCCAATTGAAATGGTGTGACCTTCGTTACCTTAATGGTTGGGTGGGGGTGTTAGACCCGGACTACTCGGCCCGAGCCGCAACCTCACCGGCTTCCCCGAGCGGAGCCCCGTCCCGCTTCGCCGCCTCCAGCTCCCGCTGTGCGGCCTCCGCGCGCTCGGTACGAACCCGCAAAATCCAAACCAGGGGGCCAAGATACGGCAGGAACAGCACCAGCAGAAGCCACTTAAGCTTCTGCACCTCGGAAAAGTACGGGCTACGGTGCACCGTCAGCAGACCCCACAGGGCCAGGCCGATACCCAGCAGGAAAACCGCGGTCACCACGATATCCACTACGGGCTTCCAGTCCATTACTTCTCCTCACAATGCCTCAATAGCGCCCCGCCTACGCGCGGCGCACCTCCACCAGAATACCGGTGCACGCGACGCCCACCGGCCGAATCGCACCGTTGGGCCCCCCGAATAGCGTGAGGGCCCGCCCCCGCATTCGGCGGGAACGGGCCCTCACACAGCTCTCAGTCGACGGCTCACGCTCGGTGAATCGCGTCAGCTAGCCTAGCGACCGGCCTTCGCAGCCTTCTTGGCGGCCTTCAGCTTGCGACGCTCGGCCGTCTTCGCATCGTACTCGGCCCAGAACTCGCGGGTCGTCACTACGTCCGTGCCATCCCAAGCCGCAAGGTTCTTAATCTCCGGAAGGTCCGAAGCCCTGAAGATCGGCTCCAGGCCGGCCTTACGCTGCGCCTCGTAATTCTTCAGCACCGCAACAACCTTCGGCGTCATCAGCAGCACCGCCGTCAAGTTCACAATCACCATGCCAGCGTTCAGCATATCCGCGGTCGTCCACACCAGATCCAGCGAAGAAATCGCGCCGAAGAACACGAACACCAGAACCAGCACGCGGAAAATCGTCAGGACCACCTTGTTCCCGGTCACGAAGCGCATGTTCGACTCGCCGTAGTAGTAGTTACCAATCACAGTCGAGAACGCAAACATGAAAATCGCGATAGTCAGGAAGTGAACCGCCCAATCGCCCAGCTGCATAGCCAACGCCGACTGAGTCAGCGAAGCACCACGCGACTTATCACCGTAGGCCGGGTTTGACAGCAGAACAATAAACGCAGTCACGGTGCAGGCCATCATCGTGTCAAAGTAAACACCCAGGGTCTGCACGTAACCCTGCTTAGCCGGGTGAGAAATAGTAGCGGTCGCACCAGCGTTCGGAGCGGTACCCATACCGGCCTCGTTGGTCAGCAGACCGCGCTTCATACCCCAAATCACGGCACCCATGGTACCGCCAGTCACGAACTCCTTAATGCCGAACGCGCCCTGGAAAATCATCAGCAGCATGTTCGGGATCTCGGTGATGTTCAGCAGAACCACCAGCAGACCCAGCAGTAGGTACAGCACCGCCATAATCGGAACCAGCCACTCGGTCACCGAAGAAATCGCGCGAATACCACCGAAAATAATGGCCGCGGTCAGCAGCACCATAACGGCGCCCACGACCACGCGGAAGCCCATGGAGTTCGTACCCGACACGTCGATGCCCAGGGAGTTCGAGGTCGCATCCACCACGGCGTTAGTCTGCACAGCAACGAACACGAACGCATAGGTAATCACGATGAACGCCACGAAGATGTAACCCATCCAGCGAGCGTTCAGACCGCGCTTCATGTAGTACGCCGGACCACCGATGTAGGAATCCTTACCGCGCTCCTTGTATAGCTGACCCAGCAGAGACTCCGCGAAGGCAGAAGCCGCGCCCACGGCCGCGATAACCCACATCCAGAACACAGCGCCGGGACCGCCCATAGCGATAGCCAGGGCCACACCCGCCACGGTACCGGTACCCACGCGGGATGCGGCAGAGACCGTAAACGCACGGAACGAAGAGATGCTCTTCTTACCGTCAGCCTCACGAGCAACCGGGTCACCCAGAACACGGACCATTTCCTTAATGGAACGCCACTGCACGCCGCGAGTACGAATCGTAATGTACAGACCAGCCGCAATCAGGGCGTAGTAGAGGAAGTTGCTCCACATCCAGTTCTGCACAGCATACACGGAAGAAGTCAGTCCCGAGGTCTGCTCATTTATGTCCCCGATGATGTTCAGAAGAAAATCCACTCGGTACTCCAATCTAGAAAGCGCGAAAGCCCACACGTTCACACCGAAGGGTGGGTTACGAGGGGCTTCTCTGCTGGTGATGCGGCTTTAACTCCGCGGCGCGCGGTTAAAATGCGCACGATTAGTCATCTCATTGTGGAGTTCGCAGGCTTCGTTCGGCAACTTAAAAGTGGGGCAGAGCTCAAATTGTAACGAATACTTAATATAGGGTCGGGTTAAACATTCACGCCCCGGCGGGCCGCGAAGAGGCGGTGCCGGGGCGAGAAGGCGCGATGTTGTGCCCTATCCTTGCCCTCTAATCTTGGCGGGACTTCACGAGCGCCGGGGTTTCACGAACGGGAACGAAAGCACGCCGCGAATCTGCGTCTGGGCCAGCAGCATCACGAGGCGATCAACGCCCAGACCCAGGCCACCGGTCGGGGGCATACCCGTCTCCAGGGCGTACAGGAAGTCCTCATCCACCTCCATCGCCTCCGGGTCACCCGCGGCGGCCTTCAGCGACTGCTCCGTCAGACGCTCACGCTGCACGAGGGCATCCGTCAGCTCCGAATAAGCGCACCCCATCTCCATGCCGTTAATGACCAGGTCCCAGCGCTCCGCCAGGCCCGGTACGCTGCGATGCGGAGCCGCAAGCGGGCTCGTTTCCGCCGGGAAATCCGTGTAGAACGTCGGCTCCACGGTGACGGCCTCCACCAGCTCACCGTACAGCTCCTCGATGATGGCGCCCGGCCCCATGCCCTCGTGGACGCGCACCCCGTGACGCTGCGCGAGGGCCAGGAGCTCCTCGAAATCTGCCTGCAGGTCGACGCGGCGGCCCAGCGCCTCCGAAAGGGCATCGCACACCGAAACCACGCGCCAGGGGCCCGAAACATCCGTCAGCACACGCTCCAACGAGGACTTGGGGCCAAGGGGCAGCTGAACCATGCCGAATACGGCCCGCGCGGCGTCCTTGATGAGCCGCTCGGTCAGCTGGCGCATCTGCACGTAATCGGCGTGGGGGCGGTACGCCTCCAGCACCGTGAATTCGGGGTTGTGGGTTGCGTCCGCACCCTCGTTGCGGAAGTCTCGGCCCAACTCGTAAACCGGGCCGCTACCGCCAACCACCAAGCGCTTGAGGTACAGCTCGGGGGCGATGCGCAGCGTCAAATCCTCGCCGTAGGCGTTGATGTAGGTACGGAAGGGGCGTGCGCTCGCCCCGCCGTGCACCGTGTGCAGGATGGGGGTCTCAACCTCGAGGAAGCCCTCGGCGTCCAGGCGCGCGCGTAGTGCCTTGATAACCGCCGTGCGTAGGCGCAGGTTGTGCATCTGATCGGGATTCACGATCAGATCGGTCGAGCGTCGGCGCAGGCGGGCCTCGGGGTCGGTGAAGGAATCGAAGGGGATGGGGTGCAGGCTCTTAGCGGCCATACGCCATCCGGAGGCGATGAGCGAGGGGGTGCCCGTGTGGCTCGTGCCGTAGGTGCCGGTGGTTTCGATGAGGTCACCGGTATCGAGAGCTCGGGAGGCGAGGGTTAGGAGCTTCTCACCAACGAACTCACGCTCTAGGATGACCTGCAGGGTCTTGCCGGCCTCAAAGAGCGTTACAAAGAGGACTCCACCGTGGTCACGCAGAGCGCGAACGCGACCCGAAACAGTATATTCTTTTTCAGGAATATTTTGGTGGGAGAATATATCGAGGGCCTCGGGCACACTGAGCACAGTGGCAGAGCCACTCCAACTGTGGGTTTCGGCGACATCCTCACCCTCGATGGGGTACGGGTTCATGCCGGCATCGCGCAGCTCCTGCAGGTGGCGCAGGCGGTGCTGCGTCTGCTGGCTACGGGGCACCTGCGGGTGCTCCTCGGCGCGCACCTGTTGCATCTCGCGCAGAAGAACCAACTCACCCTCGCTCAACGTGCGATGCTCCTCCCGCGAGCGACGGGCGGACAGATCCGGCAGGAAGCCCTCCGCCACGCCCGCCGCAACCGCAACGTTCACAAGCGCCAGCGTCGGCTCGCAAGCAAGGTAGCGGGGTACCCAACGCGGGGAGAACTTCAGGTTGAAGCGATACAGGCGACGCAGCTGCAAGAAACGGTCCAGCACGCCCAGGGAACGGGAAGCGAAACGATTCCACGCCGAGGCACCCACCCGGTCGGCCGCGGCGAAAATCTGCCCAAACATCGCGAAATTCAGGGACACCCTGCGCACGCCAAGCGAAGCGGCCTGCTCCATGAGGGAGGCCACCATGAACTCCACCACCCCGTTGGGGGCCTCGGGGGAGCGGCGCATAATATCCAGAGAGAGCCCCGTGGGGCCCCAGGGCACGAAGGACAGCAGGGCCACCATGCGGCCCTCACCGTCGTGGGCCGATACCAGAACCGTGGACTGATCCGCCGGATCATTAACGCGGTTCAGGGCCATGGAGAAGCCGCGCTCCACGCGACCGTGCCGCCACGCCTCGATATTGTACTGAATCTGCCGCTTCTGGGTATCGTCAAGCTCGGAGTAGCGGCGAATCTGCACGCCGTACCCGCCGCGGCGCACACGCTGAACGGCCTGGCGCACCGCAAGCATCGAGGTGTCGTTGAGGGTGAACCGGTCGGTCTCGAGCACCGCCTCCTCGCCCATCTGAAGCACGCTCAGGCCCGCGCGACTATAGGCGCGCGCACCGGCCTCGCTGACGCTCAGGGCCGCTGGAACCCAACCGTAGCTGCGGGCCTGAAACATCCAACGTTCGATGACGTCCTGCCAAGCGTGCGGATCGCCCACGGGGTCGCTGGAAGCCAGGCACACCGAACCCACCGTGCGGTAAGTGATGGCCGCCCTGCGGTCGGAGGAGAAGATAACCTGCTTATCGCGGCGGGTCGCAAAGTACGAGAGGGAATCGTTTGCGCCGTAGTGCTGCAGCAGGGCACGAATCTGTAGCTCCTTCTCGCCGTCCCACTCGTCGGGGGCGCGGTACCCGCGGGCCAGCTGATAGAGGGCCAGCACGAGGAAGAGACCATCGCTGACGGAGGCGATAAAGCCCACGAGGTCTGCGGACCACAAGCCCGGATGCATACGCTCGATGCCCAGCCCGTGCAGCAGCAACTCCCACACTGAGACGTGGCGTAGCTCGGGCCACCAACCCACCCGGCAGAGGTACCACAGGGCGAGGGTCGTGAGAGCGATGCCGCCCACCGCGGTCGCCAGGGCCCCGGCCCAGGAGAGGCGCCCCACGCGCGCGGGGAACGCCGAGCGAATCGTCACGAGGAAGGGAACCAGCAGCGCGGCGCACAGAATCGAGAGCATGTCGATGCTCGAGGAGAAGAGCCGGTCCTTGGGCATAATGCCGGCGGGAAAAAAGAGGGTGAAAGCGCTATGCGAGGCCAGGAGCGCGCCAAAAATCTGGAAGGCAATGACGACGTATAGGGCGGCGCGTTTACGAGCGATAAGCCCGGAAACCACCACAATCAGGGTGATGGCGCTGGGCAGGGTGTGCGTGGACGGGATATTGAGCAGGTCGGCGATGACCTCCCACCAGGTGAACCCGCGGCCGTGGCGCAACGGCGAGAGAATCCACGCGAACGAGGTGAGAATCGCGGCAAACGAGTACACCCCGATAACCCAGCGGGCCGAAATTTCCGCGTACCGGGAGGGGGCGGCGGGTTTCTGCCGCCTCCTGCCGGCTACGCGGTGGCGAGCATGCCCATCCGCTACGTATTCCGCGCGTTCCGCGGGGTTGTCCGTCGTGCGACGGTCCCCGCAGGGAGCGTGGTTTTCGGTGGTTTCGATGCGGTGAGACATGGTTATCTTCGGCTGGGAATCGGGGTGTAGCGGGTGAGCGTTTTAGGCCTTCGGCTCGGTCTTCGGGTCACGGTAGGTGCCCTCGAAGACGTCGGGGATGCCGTTGTCGTCAGCGTCCACGCTTTCCTTCTCAGCCAGGGCACGGTAGTGCTTGTTACGGCGAGACAGGATAGCCGCACCCACAATGGCAGCCAGAACAGAGCCGACGAGAATCGCAATCTTTGCGTCCTCGGTGTGCGCCGAACCGTGCGGGAAGGACAGCTCAGCCACCAGCAGGGACACGGTGAAGCCGATACCGCCGGTTGCAGCCAGACCGACCACGTCAATCCAGGCGACGTCCGGGTCGAGGTTAGCGTTCTTGAATCGGGTCACGAGCCAGGTAGTGCCGAAAATACCGATGGTCTTACCTGCAACCAGCGCAACCATGATGCCGACCGCCACGGAGTCGGTGAGGGCGCGTCCAAGGCCCTCGAAACCGCCTACAGCCACACCCGCGCTGAAGAACGCGAAAATGGGCACGCAGATGCCGGTAGAGAGGGGGCGGAAGCGGTGCTCCAGCACCTCTGCAAGGCCGTGTTCAGCCTGCGCCGCCTCAGAACGAGCGGACATCTTCACTGGCACCAGGAAACCGAGAACCACGCCGGAAATAGTTGCGTGAATACCGGATTCGAGAAAGAGCGCCCAGGTGATGACGCCCAGGGGGAACAGAAGAATCCATGCGGCGAGCGGCTTCAGATGCAGCATGGTCTCACCGCGGTAGGCGATGAACGCGAAAAGGGCGAGGGGGATCAGCGCAAAGAGCAGGTACTCGCCGTGGAAGTTATTGGTGTAGAAGATCGCGATAATGCAGATTGCGATCAGGTCGTCGACCACAGCCAGGGTCAGCAGGAAGACACGCATCGCCGAGGGGAGGAAAGTGCCCACAGCGGCGAGAACAGACACCGCAAACGCAATATCGGTTGCGGTGGGGATAGCCCAGCCGTGCAGAGCGCTGGGGCTACCGAAGTTAATCGCCGCGTAAATAATTGCGGGGGTGATGACGCCACCGAAGGCAGCCGCAATCGGCACGATAGCGGTCGACGGCGACTTGAGGTCACCAATCACGAATTCCTTCTTCAGCTCCAGGCCGGTGAGGAAGAAGAAGACGACGAGCAGGCCGTCTGCTGCCCAGGTGCCGATGCTCATCTGCAGGTGGTTGAAGCCGGGGATAACCGGGCCGACCACGGTGTCTCGCAGACCAAAGTAGAAGGTGGAGGCGGGGGTGTTGGCGAGTACTACTGCCAGCACCGTTGCGATGAGCAGGATGGTACCGCCGACGGATTCTGCACGCAGAATATCGGCTACGCGGCGTGAGTTGCTGTAGGAGCCGCGGCTGAGGGTATCTGGGTTGGTGTGGGTCATTCTCTCCTCTTTCTGCCGCGAGATTCTGCGGCATCTAAGGCTTTTAAGTTTACTCTGCACTGTATGAGTATTCGAGTATCCGCTGGCGGCTTTTAGCTCCTGGACGGTGCTCTACGGTAGGCTTTTAGGTTTTAAATGCATAAACGTTCCGCCCTCGCCGCGGTATGCGGTGAGGGCGGAACGTTAAAGATTCTGCAGGTATTCTGCGGGGTCGACTAGGGGCCTAGCCGCGCAAATGCGAGATTAGGCGCCTGCGATTGCGGGTGCGCCGGACTCCTGGCCGTGGTCGTCGCCCAGCTCGCGGGCAACGTAGTTCTCCAGGTCGAAGAGGTTGCCGTTGGCACGCTTCACGACGGTTACGAGGGTCTCCATGGTGGCGACTTCCTCAACCTGCTCCTTCAGGAACCAGAGGATGAACTGCTCGCCCAGTGCGTAGTTCTCAGCGCGTGCTGCGGAGAACAGAGCCTCGATCTGACCGGTGACGACCTTCTCCTGTGCCAGGGACATGTCAACGATTTCCTGGACGTTCTCGAAGTCGTTCTTGACGGCGGGAACAGCGGGGATCTCGACCTTGTGGCCGCGGTCCAGCTTGTACTGAACCATCATGAGTGCGTGCTCGCGCTCCTCGAGGGACTGGCGGTAGAAGAACTTAGCCAGCTGGGGCAGGTCCTCACCGTCAAGCCAGATAGCCATGGACAGGT
Source organism: Rothia mucilaginosa (assembly GCF_001061665.1). Classification (GTDB taxonomy): domain Bacteria; phylum Actinomycetota; class Actinomycetes; order Actinomycetales; family Micrococcaceae; genus Rothia; species Rothia mucilaginosa_A. The sequence goes on from NZ_JVSP01000014.1 coordinate 30,538, forward strand.
ACTGGTGGGATGCTGCGAACTCGTGGCCGATCTGCTCGTTCAGAAGGTCGTAGAAAGACTTAGACATATGGTTTCTCCTTATATGGTGGTTGCTTCTGGGCGCCGGACGGCGCGGTGCAACCTGTTGGTATTTATCGTACGGGGTGCTGTGGGGTGTGTACAGAGAGAAAAGGCTAATCGGTGGGGTAGATGAGGTACCCCTGACATATTGTCACCACTACCCTTAGTGTGGGTGACCTGAATACAACCTTTGGGATGGGTGGTATTGGGTGTGTTTCCTTGAGATTTCGCGGTTGAGGGAGGCGTTAGATGCCTCAACCTCCCACACACTTACACGAGGCAGCTTGTGCTCGACAGCCGCTCATCCGGCGTTCCTGCGTGGTCCTCGAGCTGTAAAAATTTTTTTAAAATTCTTCGCATATGGCGGGGGATGGGGCTACTTGAGGCTGTTTTAGGTTCACCCGTGCCGTAGCGCTCGCGGCTACAAGAGGCTGTTAAAGAAAACTGTTAAAGAGATAAGGCACGCTCCCGGTGGGGAATGTGCCTTATCTCTGATTCTCTCAACTCTCACCCGAGGTGGAGGAGGTTATTGTGCGGGGTATTCTCCGCGCTTGAGCGCATCAATGGAGATGACGTTTGAAGGGGTGTTGCCCAGGACTGCCTCACCGATTTCTGCGAGGTGCTCAATCTGCTCGGTCGTGAGGTGGTCGAAAATCTGGCGGCGTACTTCGTTCACGTGGCCGGGGGCGACCTCCTGCACCTTCTGCTCGCCTGCGGGGAGCAGGTGGCAGATGCTGACTCGGCGGTCTTCGGCGCTGAGGGAGCGGCGGACGTATCCGCTCTTCTCAAGGCGTGCCACCACGCGGGAGAGACGCGCAGGTAGGGTGTTGGTGGTAATTGCCAGCTCGGTCATGGTGAGGGAATGATCCCTAGACTCGGAGAGCATCGCGAGCACCATGTATTCAACAAAGCTAATGCCGGCTTCGGTCTGCAGCTGGTTTTCCAGCTTGCGGGTGAGGCTGAAAATGATGGAGCTGATAAAGAGCCAGCCTTCTCGCTCCTGCGGCGAAAGCCACTGGACGGATTCGCTGTGTGCGGTATTGTCAGACCGCTGCGCAGGCGTGGTTGGTGTGGACACGGGATTGGTTCCTCTTTTATCGGATATGGAGCTCCCTTTTTAAGGGGAGATGCGGTGTGTTGGCACCCATTGTAGCGAAGCAACAACCGCTCAAGGTTGAAATTGGTACGGTCAAGTAATACTTGACACTTTGGTGCTAATTTTTCGGAGGGTGCTAGGGTTGTCGATTTATGAGTATTAGGTGCAAAAATAGCAATCTGCCTAGTGACCCAAGACACTTATAAAAAGATTTCCACCGCAAGTATAAACGAGAATGACTCAAAAATCATCTTTGGCCCACCGGGCAACTTCCGCGGAATATCAAGGATTTTAGGGGTATTGATGAAAATTCTGGAGAGTGCAAAGAACTTGCCCTGGGTGAAAAATAACAAAACGATAACAAATTTTTTTAAAAAACCCCGATTTTGGGTTTGCAGACGTTATGAAACCGTGTACACTGGTTACATAACGGGGTCGAAGGAAGCCTCCGAGGCGAGACCGGAAGCTCGCTTCGATAGGTTCGACTCTCTATTTATCGGTGATTGTCGTCGGTGTACGAGTAACTCGTATTTCTACCGACGGATGTGCGGTGCGGATGCAGTTCGTGGTTGGGCTGCATTCCGTACCGTATCTTTTTAATTGCGTTTCTCTATCACTCACTCAAGAGCATCCCGCGGCGGGATGCTCTTTTCTTTTGCCCTTTTACGCCCCGACGTCGGCGTCGACGGAAAATTTGGCACTCTGGTGCGGCTCCTCGGGGTAGTTTGGTTCCCTGGCGTTCCAGGGGTACGTCTCCACAATCTTTTCTCCCTCGTTCTTGTCAGAAAAGAGGTTATCCACAGGAGTTTTCCACAGTGTGGAGAACTTACATGCGTGTGATTCTTGCTCCCTGCGCGGGGGGACCGATGTGCCTTAAAAATTCTGGGCGGCCGGAAAATTCTTGTAATTACAGGCTTCTGCGCTCGTTAAAACCGAGGGGGAATTCTTAAACCGAAAGGTTTATCGCCTTTAAATCCGCGGATGTAGATTTTCTCCACAGTTGTGGATAACCCTGTGCACTTAATCCACCGCCTCCGCCCCGCAGTCCCAAAAATCGTTAGGTGATGTCACGAGATGTCACATACTTCGGCTGGGAGCGAGGGGCTTGGGCGCGACGTAATCCTCCACCTATCCTCTTAAAAGATGGTTATCCACAGAAGTTTTCCACAGTGTGGAGAACTTGCAGCACTGTTATTCACATGAGTGCATACCCCGGTATTTCAAGGCGGAATAGGGTGCCGACCCTGAAAATCCTGTTGATACACAGGGTTATCCACAGATGTGGGGAAAAGTCTTTGCCTAAAATCCACAGGCTCGAGCGAGGTCTTACATAAATGTGACGCTCCCCAACTCATGAAAAGTAAAGTAAACGCTACGCTGGTAATCTTTAATACGAGCCAAGCATTCTAATGAAAGGCATCATCATGGCTGAAAAGTACACTCTCCCCGAGCTCCCCTACGACTACGCGGCGCTCGAGCCCCACATCTCCGCAAAGATCATGGAGCTGCACCACGACAAGCACCACGCAGCATACGTTGCAGGCGCTAACGCAGCTCTCGAGCAGCTTGAAGAGGCACGCGAGAACGGTGCATACGGCAACGTCTCCAAGCTCTCCAAGGACCTGGCGTTCAACCTGGGCGGCCACACCAACCACTCCATCTTCTGGAACAACCTGTCCCCCGAGGGTGGCGACAAGCCCACCGGCGAGCTGGCAGCAGCAATCGACGAGTTCTTCGGCTCCTTCGACAAGTTCCGCGAGCACTTCACCAGCGTTGCACTGAGCATCCAGGGCTCCGGCTGGGCAATCCTCGCGTGGGACACCGTCGGCAAGCGCCTCATCATCGAGCAGCTCTACGATCAGCAGGGCAACATCTCCGTTGCACTGATCCCCGTTCTGCAGCTGGATATGTGGGAGCACGCATTCTACCTGGACTACCAGAACGTCAAGGGCGACTACGTCAAGGCATTCTGGAACATTGTGAACTGGGCTGACGTTCAGGCTCGCTTCGAGCGCGCAGTGTCCCAGACCAAGGGTCTGGTCCTCTAATCTAAGGTTTTCGCCGACGCGGTGACGTAGCCGCGGCGGAATAACCGAAACGGGTGCCCGGCGCCTCCATATTTGGAGGTGCCGGGCACCCGTCTCTTTAACGGCTTAATCGGGATGCGCCCGTAGTTTTAAGCGTGCTGATGTAACAACTGGAATGTGAAATTTGTAAATCTGGTGGTTTTGAGTGGCAAATATGTAACTCTCAATCAGGTTTTGAGTGACAAAATGTAACTTTCCAGCAGATTTTGTCACTCAAATGTAAAGTTCACGCAGGAGTACATACACGATTGCCATGTAACTTTGTCCTAGATGGCGCTCTGGATACTATTTCCTGTCTTAGATGTACAGCGGAGCCCTAGAGCGCCAGCGTGCGGTCAATACGGATGCGGCGGCAGAAATCCTCGTCATGGCTCACCACAATGAGCGCGCCGGTGTATGCTTCGAGTGCCTGCACCAGCCAATCCACCGAAGAAATATCGAGGTTATTCGTCGGCTCATCCAGCATGAGTAGCTGCGGCACCGGGTCGGCCAGAAGCACCTGCGCCACCGCCGCGCGGAAACGCTCACCGCCGGAGAGCTCACCGGTCTTGTGGTGCACGCTCTCTCGGCGGAAGAGCAGGCGCGCCAGCTGGTCACGCAGATGCTGTTCGCTCACGCCGGGGTTAGCCCGCTGCACGCACTGCAGAAGAGTGAGCTCCGGGTCAAGGTTAATGCGCTGGGGAATGTAGGCCCCCTCGATGCAATAGCTGACGCGGTAGGTGGGCTGCACGGGGGAGCGGTACTCCGGGTCTTTGGCGTGGGCGATGGCCTCGAGGAGGGTGGTCTTGCCGCTGCCATTCGCGCCGGTGATGCGCAGGTGCTCGGGGCCGCTGAGAATCAGGTGTTCGGGGTGCTCCGCCGGGGTTCCCTGCTGGTTCTTGTCGCCGGCCTCAGCGGGCGAAGAATGTAGAGAATCAACCTTAGTGGGTTGCTGAACGGTAAATGTTTCACGTGAAACCCGAGAATCAACACGGTGAGAATCAACCCTATGTAGCTCCAGCACCTTGCGTCCCGCGGGTAGGGGCTGCTGGCTCAGCTCGGCGTAGATCTTCTCCTGCACGCGCACCTCATCCTGGGCGTTCTGGTATTCCTCCTGAGCCTGCTCCTGCTTGCCGATGCGCAGAACTCGAAGCTTTGCCGCCGCCTGACGTGAGGCGTCCTTGGTGAGGGCAAGAATCGTATCCGGCTGGTCGTCCTTCCACACATGCGCCATGTTCTTCGAGATAATCTCCTGTGCATGCACCCACTCGCGATGCGCCGAACGCACCCGGTTTTTCGCCTCGCTCACGCGACGCTGAGCTGCCTGCTGTTCGGTCTCCAGCGCCTGGCGGTAGGTGCTGTAGTTACCCTCAAAGAGACGCAGATGCGCCAGCCCCTGGCGGTCGGCGTGAAGCTCGGCAATCACGTTCACGCGCTCCAGCAGATCGCGGTCGTGGCTAATGATGAGCGCCGGGCAGGGTAGCGCCTCCAGAGCGGTGAAGAGCTGAGCCTTCGCCGCGGAGTCTAGGTTATTCGTCGGCTCATCGAGCAGAATGAACTCTGGGTCAGAAATCATCAGCGAGGCAAGTGCGGCAATGACCGCCTCACCACCGGAGAAACTGCGCATGCTACGGGCAAAGAGCGCCTGAACCGCCTCCGAGTTGTCACGATCAACCACGGTCGCCGGGGTGAAACCGTAGGTCGCAAGAGCCGCGAGGGTGCGCTCCTCAACGTCCCAGTTCTCCCCGATGATCTCATAGAGTTCGGGGGAGTATTCGCCGGATTCCACTGCCTGCAGCGCCCGCAGAATCTCAGAGATTCCGCAGAGCTCGGCGAGGGTCTGCTCCCGGTCCAGACCCAAATCCTGAGGTAGATATGCCATATGTTCCGGCGCCGCCAAAGAACCGGAATCCGGGGTCAAATCACCCAAAATCAACCTCATGAGGGTTGTTTTTCCGCAACCATTGTCACCAATGAGTCCGGTTAGAGGTGCCGAAAATACTGCCGAAAGGTCCGCAAAAAGCGGAGGCTGGCTCGGGTGCGCAAAGTGTAGATGGGCGATACTAACGTGCACCGCCGCGTGGGAAGTGGCGTGCGAGCGGGCATCGCGGGAAGAAGCGGAACGGGGAAAGGTCGCCTGCGGCTGAAGTACGTGTGTCATACGAGCTCCTTGAGGTATGGATGCTCGGGTGCTCTCAAACTCCGACGGTGGTGCGTTGCAGTAGTGTGCCGGCGGTTTGGGTGCCTATGCTGAGCGCGTGGCGGTAAGAGGATTGCCCCAAAAAAGGCGCGAAAAAACCCGAGCGTAACGATGGATGTACCTGTGCCCGGGTGCGTGCGCGCTGATTGGAACACGTAGGAAACGTGTCCGTAGAGCTGCTGCGTGAGCGCGCAAAAAATTCTTCTGAGTCCGGGCTTATGCTCGGTGGGTCATTTCTTTGATGCCTCCTAGATTCCGAATACCGCCCCGGTCGCGCCTTGGGTGGCTTCGGCCAAACGATACGTTCAGCTCCGCCAGCTACCCCCACGGTGGGGTAGCGCGGATAGAGAGCTGATGGTTCAAGCATAGGAACTGACTGGGCGCTGAGTCAAACACCCCCCATGTAGGAGAAGATTCAGCGTGCTGATTCCCCGAATGGTTCCTTCCCGAGAGTTTTTGTTGAAAGGTTGAGTGTGCGGTCAATGCGGATACGGCGGCAGAAATCCTCATCATGGCTCACCACGATGAGCGCGCCGATATAGGTTTCGAGTGCCTGCACCAGCCAATCCACCGAGGAAATATCGAGGTTATTCGTCGGCTCATCCAGCATGAGTAGCTGCGGCACCGGATCTGCCAGAAGCACCTGCGCCACCGCGGCACGGAAACGCTCACCACCGGAGAGCTCACCGGTCTTGTGGTGCACGCTCTCTCGGCGGAAGAGCAGGCGCGCCAGCTGGTCACGCAGATGCTGCTCGCTCGCACCGGGATTCGCCCTCTGTACGGTTTCAAGGAGGGTGAGCTCCGGGTCGAGGATGATGCGCTGCGGCAGGTATGCGGTGTTGTCCAGACGGTAGAGCACTTGGTATGCAGGCGGCACTGGGGAACGGTAATCAGGGTCGTTCGCGTGCGCTATCGCATTGAGAAGCACAGTCTTGCCACTGCCGTTTGCGCCCGTGATGTGCAGGTGTTCGGGTCCGGTCAGGATAAGAACCTCGGGAAAATCTTGGATTCGAAGCAGATAATCAACTTTATAAGGTTGTGTTTCACATGAAACGGTGTTTTGGGTGTATGCATTCTTAAGGTCGGCGCTCTGCGGTGTAGATGCGCAAGAGTCGTTCTTCACCCGATGTAATTCCAGTACTTTCCGCCCCAGTGGGAGCGCATCCTGAACAAGTTCCAGATAGATACGCTCCTGCACGCGCAGGTTCTCTTGGGCTTCTCCAACTGCCGCCCGCGCATCCGCCACCATGCTTTCGTGGGCTGTGTGAAGTTTCCCGGCAGAGCGCTCTGAACTGTTCTTATCCAGGCCCATAGCCATGCCAGGTTTCCGCTTTGACCGCTCAAATTCGCGACCTCGGCGAGTGTTGCGATCGAGCTTAATCTGGTTCTCGGCACGCTCACGCTCAGCCTTACGCGCCTCATTCTTCGCCTCGGTCACGCGACGCTGAGCTGCCTGCTGCTCGGTCTCCAGCGCCTGCCGGTATGTGCTGTAGTTACCCTCGAAGAGGCGCAGATGAGCCAGCCCCTGACGATCGGCGTGAAGCTCGGCAATCACGTTTACACGCTCCAGTAGGTCGCGGTCGTGGCTGATAATGAGCGCCGGGCAGGGCAGTGCCTCCAGTGTCGTGAAGAGCTGGGCTTTCGCCGCGGAGTCCAGGTTGTTCGTCGGCTCGTCGAGCAGAATGAACTCTGGGTCTGAATACAGAAGCGCGGTGAGTGCGGCTGTGACCGTCTGACCACCTGAAAAGGTGCTAAGGAGACGCATCAGAAGGTTGCGGCGGGCCTGTGTATCGGTCGTAGTGAGGGCAGGACCAAAACCATGTTCGGCAAGGGCTACGAGGGTGCGTTCTTCAATATCCCAGGCGTCGCCTATGGTGTCGTAAAGGCTGGGGGAATATTCGCCCGATTCCAGCGCATCAAGCGCCTGCAGTATTTTTGTAATTCCAAAAATATCGGCAAGATGGTGATGCCCACTCAACCCTAAATCTTGCGGTAGGTACGCTATGTGCGGTGGGGCGCTGATTATGCCTTGACTAGGGTTTATGTCGCCAAGAATAAGTCTGAAGAGGGTAGTTTTTCCGGCGCCGTTATCGCCGATAAGCCCGGTGAGTGGCGCAGAAAATACCGCGGAAAGGTCTGTGAAAAGTGGGGGCTCACCCGGATGCGCATACGAAATATGGTCGAGTGTAATGTGGTGTGGCATGGGCCGAGTTCCTTCGAATGGGTGCTCGGATTCCCGCCATCGTAGTGCACGTTAGGCATGAGAATATGAAAAACCCGAGCGCGGTCTGTAGGTACACGTAAGCCCGGGTAGTGGGGTGGACGCATAAAAGCGTATTGACCTGGTGTTGTTGGATCCGGGCTTATGCTCGGTGGGTCATTTCTTTGATGCCTCCTAGATTCCGAATACCGCCCCGGTCGCGCCTTGGGTGGCTTCGGCCAAACGATACGTTCAGCTCCGCCAGCTACCCCCACGGTGGGGTAGCGCGGATAGAGAGCTGATGGCTCCAGCATAGGGAGCGTGCGGGTGCTGAGTCAAACATCCTCCCGCAAAACCTTCTGACAAGTACCGATATCCCCTAGAGAACGCAAAAGGAGGGGCGACACCATTCGGTGCCGCCCCTCCTTTGAAGCATTAGATCTTAGGCATTAAATCTGCGCGCGTACAACGCGCGAAACGCTATTACGCCTCGTGGCGCTCACGGTACATGCCCAGCGGGCCCGCATCCGCGTACGCCTGAGCGTCGTTGTAACGGTACAGGCGCGGCGGGCGGTGGCGGGTGCCCTCCACACGGCGGCCGGTGTCAATAATCGACTTCGATGCCGCAATCTGGCGGCGGAAGTTTGCCGGATCCAGGGTGCGGCCCAGAATCGCCTCGTACACCTCACGCAGCTGCGCCAGGGTGAATTCCTCGCCCAGGAAGGAGTGCGCGATACGCGAGTACTCGACCTTGTTCTGTAGGCGGTAGAGTGCGTACTCAATGATTTCGTTGTGGTCGAAGGCGAGCTCGGGCAGCTCATCCACCGGGAACCAGCGGATGTTCTCGTGCACGCGAGTGTTCGCGACCTCGGTGGCGGGAATCGACGCCCAGTACACCACGGACACCACGCGCTCGTGGTCGGCGGCGGGGGTGGGAACCGGGGCGCCGCTCAGGCGGGCGGCGCGTGCCTCGGGGGCGCGCAGAACGTCGCCGAATGCGTAGAGCTGCTCCAGGTAGCCGGGCTCCAGGTTGGTGGCACGCTTCAGGGTAAAGCCGGCCGCCTCCTCCAGGGATAGGGTCGGTTTGAGGGGGCCGCCGGGTAGCGCCCACTGGTCCTTGTAGGGCTCGCGGAGGCGGCGAACCAGCGGTAGCCACAGGGTCGGGTGGGTTTCGTTGTCTTTGGGGCGCAGTGCCAGAATAACGGTCGAGACGGCGAGGGATACAGAGGTGTGGTCCACGTCGTTGTGCTCTTCGACGGCGACTGCGCCGGGAAGAGGCTCAGATGCGATGCTCATTCAGACCTCCTGTGCGAATGGGTATCGATAGGTGTGCATACTCTACCCATTTTAAGGGGTTAATAGGGTAAAAATGCACGCAAGGCATCCGCTGACCCGAAAACCGGTACCATCCGCGTCGTGTCAAGGGGAAAAGTTCAGGTACCGGACACGCTAAAGCGCCTCTCCTGCCTGTCCAATAGAACAGGCAGGAGAGGCGCTTTAGCGTCTACTTATGCAACGTCTAACTATGTAATTTTAGGGTGCATATTCGGGGTGCAGACTAGTCGATCTGCAGCTCGCCCATAGCTTCCCAGTCGTCGCCGTCAATCAGGCGAGAAATAATCTTCGGGGTTGCAGTCAGCAGCGGACGCATGTCCTTCATGGCCTGCTGGAAGTGGTCAGAGTTCACGTGCGGGCCAGCTGCGTCGTCGTTGAAAGCCTCGAGCAGAACGAACTCATTCGGGTCCTCAACGCTGCGGGACCACTCGAAGAACTTGTTGCCTTCCTCGGCGCGGGTTGCCTCGGTGAAAGCGCGGGTCTTCTCGATCCACTGGTCAGCGTATTCGGGCTTGACGGGGAACTTGACAGCAATGAAAATCATTGGAACTCCTTGGTTGAAGAGCGGTTACGTACTCTTCCAGTTTAAGTCCTGGGTGCTCGCCGGCGCTGAAGAATACGGTCTGAGGCGGCGGTTTTAGCTTGTGGCTTTAACCGCTGCATCGAGCGGCTTGTGTAGATTTAGTGAGCCGCAGCCTTGAGAACCTGCAGGGCGCGTTCCAGCGCCGCGCGGTCTGCCGCGATGGCTGCGGCCCTCTGTGGACTGGCGGAGTCGCCTCCGAACGCCGCGTTGTAGTACATGCCGTCACCCAGAAGCAGTACGGTGCGGGCAATCTGCTCGTCACCCAGCTCAGCGAGGACGAGGGCATGCCAGCCCTCCTGCACGCGGCTCATGGTCTGCTGGGCGAGCTCATTATTGCTCTGCGCCAGGCGGCTGAGGGCGATGAGGGCACGGTCGAAGGGGGTGTGATCCGGTGTGGAGGAATTGATGTAGTAGGCGCTTGCCCCCTCGGGTGCCTGCTCCATTGCCGCGAAGTCCTCTTTAGCCAGGGTGAGGGTGCGTTCTGCGAGCGCCTCAAGTAGCGCCTTCTTGGAGGCGAAGTGGTAGAGTAGCCCGCCCTTGGAAACCTTGGCGGCGGTGGCGACGGCGTCGAGGGTTGCGGCGCGTTCTCCCGAGCGAATCAGCAGGTCGATGTAGGTGTCGAGGATGTGTTCGCGGGAGTTGTTGGCGCGCTGTTTGCGGTGGTTGGGTGTGGTCATGGGTACCAGTCTAACCGCTTGAAACTATACCGTCCAGTTGGTATAGTTAATCTTCGTTTGTGGACCCGCCCGGCACCCTAAAACCTCCGGGTAAGCCCCGAAACCTCACTAAAAGCCCTAGTCCAAAAGATAGGCCGGGCCGATGCCGCCGCGTCCGCCGCATCAGCCGAAATCCCATAGACGCAGGAAAACAACCCATGACGAATCACAATCCGCACACCACGGCTCTGCCCATTCACGCCCCCGACCAGAAGACCAAGCGCTGGGCGGCACTCGGCGTGCTCATGCTCCCGGTGCTCCTGGTCTCCATCGACAACACGGTGCTCGCCTTCGCGGTGCCCGCAATCGCTAAGGCGCTGAGCCCCTCCTCCGCGGAGCAGCTGTGGATCGTTGATGCCTACTCGCTGGTGCTCTCCGCCCTGCTCGTGCCCATGGGCGCTATCGGTGACCGCATCGGCCGCCGTAAGCTGCTGCTCATCGGTTCGACCGGCTTCGCTGCGATTTCTGCGCTCGCGGCGTTCGCACCCTCCGCACTGATGCTCGTGATTGCCCGTGCCCTGCTCGGTATTTTCGGTGCGATGCTCATGCCGGCGACCCTGTCGATTATCCGCAATATCTTTGTGGATGCGACCGAGCGCCGCATCGCTATTGCCGTGTGGGCTTCGGGCTTCTCCGCCGGTGCGGCGCTGGGCCCGATTGTGGGTGGTTTCCTGCTGGAGCACTTCGACTGGGGTTCGGTGTTCCTGCTCGCTGTGCCGATTCTGATTCCTCTGCTGATTCTCGCCCCGATTATGGTTCCCGAGTCGAAGGACCCGAACCCCAGCCCGGTGGATCCGCTGAGCATCCTGCTGATTATGACCGGCATGACCGGCATTACCTTCGGTCTGACTCACACCTCCGAAACCGGGTTCGATGCGGTGGCTATCAGCACCATCCTTGCCGGCCTGTGCTTCATTGTCCTGTTCGTGCTGCGTCAGCTCAACCGCGAGAAGAACGATATTCAGCCCATGCTGGATGTGCGCCTCTTCCGCAACACCGTGTTCACCGGCGCGATTACCGCAAACCTCATCTCCATGATGGTGGACGTTGGCTTCATCTACTTCGCCTCCCAGCACCTGCAGTTGGTCTCCGGTCTGCCGCCCATGTACGCCGGTATGCTGCTGATTCCCGGTACCCTGGCGATCATTATCGCCGGTCTGGTGATTGCGCGCGTGGCGGTGCACTTCCACCCGGCGCAGGTGGTGTCTTTCGGTCTGGCGCTCCACGCTGCCGCGTTCGCGGTGCTCGCCTTCCTGGGTGCGCACAACGACTTGGTGATTATCCTGATCTTCATTGTGCTCGGTACCGGCATCGGTATTGCGCAGACCATTTCGAACGACCTGATGCTCTCCAGCGTGCCGCCGCGTAAGGCTGGTGCGGCATCCGCGATCTCGGAGACCTCCTACGAGACAGGTACGGTGCTCGGCACCGTCATCATTGGTGGCATGCTCACCGCCGTCTACCGCGCAAATGTGGTTGTACCCGACGGCCTGGATGAGACTCTCGCCGACCACGCCCACGAAACCCTCGGCGGTGCCGTGACGGTCGCAAGCCAGGTGGGTGGCGAGCAGGCAAACCAGCTGCTCTCCTCCGCATTTGCCGCCTTCGACTCCGGCGTGGTGCTGAGCTCCGCGTTCAGCGCCGTGCTCATGGGTGTTATGGCTGTCATCAGCTACCTCATGATCCGCAAGGCTCCTCGCGAAATGAAGCCCGCAGAACACTAAACGCAGAACACTAATATCGCCCCCGTTCGTCATGGGTCCGCCGCCCGCCCCGGCCTTCTTCGGAAGCCGGCGCGGGCGGCGTTGCGTTACCCGGAGGTGTGCCCCGGGGGCGCCGCGTGAACCGCCGACCAGTCATGCGGATTTTCCAGCCCGCGCACAGCCGGTCACAGGTGCGGGTGGTACGGTAGAACCCGGAAGATATTGCACCCGAGGCAACGCCCGGGCCGCGTGCGCGCGGAACCCGGGGCGACCGAAACCCCGGTACACGCGTTCAACGAGAAAGGCCGGAATGGGACTCAAAGACTGGATTGCACCCTTCATCACCCTGCTGATCGGTGCCAGCACCATCTTCATCTCCTATAAGAACTATCAGGCGCAGGCGGCGGCAAAGCCCTCCGAGCTGGCGCGACTGGAACTGTGGAGCAAGCTCCTCACCGAAGCCGGCATGGAAATTAGCGCCCTGCCGCCCGCCGATGAGCTGACCTCCGATCAGCGCGTCGTCCTGGAGAATTACCGGGTCTTCCTCAAGCGCGCCTCCCTAGAATCGAAGCTGCGTAAGGTCGGCATCGACAGCAACCGCATCTTCAGCCTGCTCATGAAGCGCGCCCACTCCTCGGTCAAGCCCACCCCCATCCAGATGGGCGACTCAATTAGCTACTACCGCCTGATTCTGCGTGCCCTGCTGTACATTTGGGTTCCGCTGGCCGTGATTTTCATCGGCGTGCCCATCATCGTGGTCACCATCGCCTACCTGATTGGCCTCTTCACGAACCACCGTGGTGACCTGTCTGACTTTGCGCTCTCCCCGCTGGCCGTGATACTCCTCATCCTGGGCGCGGCCGCCGTGGGCGCCCTCGTCATCCTGCAGAACCGCATCATCTCGGCCATTATCGCGAACAACGTGTACTTCTACTTCTGGGATATTTACGGTTCCAAGAAGAACTCCCGCGACTCGGCCCACGCCTACAGCGAGCGCCTGGCGGCTAAAACCTACGCCGACCAGCTGTTCCTTGGCCAGCAGGAGTTCGCCCACCAGTTCCGCGAAAATATGTACATGGCGGGTATCCAGGAGATCGACGAGTACCCGCGTGTGCTCAGCGATAGCGTGATGCTGCCGCGTAACTACCGGGTTGTTGAAACTACCGAGGGTGAGGACCGCATCGACCGCTTCGTGAACTGGGTGCGTTCCAAGATTGGCTTCGAGCGTCTGGAACCGCGCATCATCTACACGCTCGAACATAAGGACGCGCACAAGGATGAGCAGAAGGATGCACAGAAGGATTCCGCGCACGGTGAGCCGGTAGCTACCGAGCAGGGTGTTTCTGGGCAGCCCGTAGAGACTCCGGCTCAGGATAAGCAGGAGGATGCGCAGAAGGCTCAGGAGGCGCCCGCCTCGGAGGAGCCCATCGTTGCGGAGGTGCCCGTTGAAGCGCCTGCCGAGGATCCGGCTGATGCACCCACCGAGCCCGTCACCGGAAGTGCCACCGAACCCTCCGCCGCAGCAGTTGCCGTATCCGGGGCAGACGACCCCACGGAGGCGTTCACCCGCATCTCGCACGATGCCGCCAGTGAGGAACCCGGCGCTGAGAAGCCCAAAAACTAAATAGCCCGCCCGGAACACAGAAAAACCCCGGAGTACAGAAAATCCCCGGAGTACAGAAAATCCCCGGAGCACCAAATTCCGGGCATGAGAAAAGGGTCGCAGCCTACGAGTTCGCCGTTGAACCGTAAGCGTACGACCCTTTTCTTTATTCTCTTCGGGTGCGCGCGAAATCGGAGGTACCGCGCGTTCCAGAAGAGCCTATCGATGCGCTCGTCGTGCATCGTACCGGCCATCTCGCCGGGTAGCCGGCGGGTGCATCACGTCTTTCGAGCCGTCCGCTACCGCGGACGGGGGATCCGCTCCCCGGGTGAGTCCTACCCTTTCTCACCCGGGGGCGCATCGAGGGACGTTCACGGTGTCATGAACCATCCCACCGGAACCCCACACTCAACACAGGAGTTCCGGGACCTTGACGGTATGCGTGCCTATCGAGGCGTGGGGGCGTCCTCGCGAGCGATAACAACCTTGACCGCGTTGTGCTCGGTTGCGTGCCCGAAGACGTCGTAGGCCTCCTCGAACTGGTCGAAGGAGAAATGGTGCGTCGCCATGGCCTTGGCGTTCAGGCGACCGGAGCGGACCATGTTCAGCAGGTTGCCGACGGTGTTGCAGTTGACCAGACCCATGTTGATGCGAACGTTAGAGATCCACATGGTGTTCAGGGGCAGCTCAACGGGCTTGCCGTGCACGCCGGCGTTAGCGATGTTGCCGTAGGGGCGAACAATCTTGGTGCAGGTTTCGAAGGTCTGCGGAACGCCCACAGCCTCAATTGCCACGTCCACGCCCAGGCCGTCGGGGGAGAGAGTCTTAATCTTCTCGATGAAGTCCGGGTCGCCCGCGTTGACCTTATCGGTTGCGCCCAGCTCCAGTGCCTTGTTCATGCGGTTGTCGTCGAAGTCGACGGTGATGACGCGACCGGCACCGCAGAGGTTAGCGGTCATGATAGCGCCCAGGCCCACCGGGCCCGCACCAATCACGGCGACGGTATCGCCGGGCTTGGTGTTGCCGTTGAGAATACCCATCTCAAATCCGGTGGGTAGCGCGTCGGTGAGGAAGAGGACGTCCTCATCGGTCAGACCCTCCGGAACCAGGTGGACCGAGGTCTCTGCGTAGGGAACACGCACGTACTCAGCCTGGGTGCCGTCAATCATGTAACCGAAAATCCAGCCGACGCCGCCGACGGTCTGGCAGTGCGAAGGCTGGTTCGCCTTACAGTACGAGCACTTACCGCAGCTGGTCACGGCCGGAATGATGATGCGGTCGCCGACCTTCAAATCGGTTACCGCGGAGCCCACCTCGGTGATGGTGCCGACAGCCTCGTGGCCAAGGATGCGCCCGTGCTCCACCTCGGGGCAGTCGCCCTTGAGGATGTGCAGGTCAGTACCGCAGATGGTGGTGGTGTCCACGCGTGCGATAACGTCCGTGGGCTCGAGGATGGTGGGGTTCGGCACTTCTTCCCAGGCGCCCTTCTGGTCGGGGCCGTGGTAAACATACGCTTTCATGCTGACTCCTCCGTTGAAGTTCATGTAAGGGGTAGCGATGACGTTATCACTGCCTATATCAACCTATAAGAAGTGTTTGATAGGTTGTACTTTCATTAAACAGGGAGTGTTAAATTAAGCGTCTTTATTACACGGAGTGTTCTCTTTGGTTCTTAAAGCTTAAGCATGGGGCCTCTTGAAGGCTTAAGCCGCTGCCTCCGAACTCTGCTTGAGCTGGGCGCGCGCTCGAGAACGAACCGCCGTAACGGCCCAGACCAGCACGAAAGCCGCCACCATCGACAGCACAATCGTGCCACCGGTCGGCAGGTTAAACGCCCAGGACAGGTACAGGCCAACAATCGAACAGATACCGCCGAATACCGGCGAGAACACCATCATCGACCCCAGTCGACGGCACGCCAGGCGCGCTGCCGACGCGGGAATCACCAGAAGCGCCAACACCAGCACGTTACCGAGGGTCTGTAGGCCCAGCACCACGGAAATGGTCACCAGAACGTACAGCACAATGTCCAGGGCGAGCACCGGCAGGCCCATCGCGCGGGCACTCTCGCGGTCCAGGCTGACCGTCACAATCTGCCGGTGGAACAGCCACAGCACCAGCAGAATCACGGCGCCCATGATTGCGGCGTTGGTGATGTCCTCATTCGAAACACCCACAATCGAGCCGAACAAGAAATCCTGCACCGACCCCGAATAGCCCGGCGCCAAGGAAATAATCACAATGCCCAGCGCAAAAGAGGCGGCGAAGAAAATGCCGATGACCGAATCCTCGCGCAGCCGCTGATTCTGGCTGAAAATAGCCACCAGAATAGCCGTTACCACGCCCGCGGTCAGGCCGCCCACCATCAGGTTGCCGCCCAGCACGAACGCCACCGCAAGGCCCGGGAACACCGAGTGCGCCACCGCATCGCCAATGAAGACCATGCCGCGCATCATCACATGGCAACCCACCACACCCGTCACCACCGAGGCTAGCAGCACCGCAGCCAGGGCGCGCGGAAGGAACGCCAGGGACGGGTTGAACAGATCGGCCAGAAAATCGAGAGGAGTAATCAACGGGCACCCCCGGTAGAAGTAGCAGTATCAGCGTGGGCGGGGGAAGAAGCGCAGGAATCCGGCAGTTCGTGGCCGTACTCATCCAACGCACCACCGGCACAGGTGAAGCCCGTGCGGGCGTGACCCTGCGCCTCCTCAATATCGTGACCGTGCAGCCACGTGTGCAACTGCTCCAGGCTGAAGGAGGCCGCCGGGCCGTCCAAGTGAATATTGCCGCGCACGCCGCACAGGCGCGAACAGGATTCGCGCGCCGCCAGCATGTCGTGCGTGGACATCAGAATCGTGATGCCCTCGTCCGCCAGCTCGCGGTACAGACGGGTCAGCGTGGTCTGGGTGGGTGCATCCACGCCCGTGAACGGCTCGTCCAGCAGCAGCAGGGAGGGGCCGGCCGCCAGGGCGCGCGCCAAAAGAACCCTCTGGCGCTGACCACCGGAAAGCTCCGCAATGGAAGCATCCTGCAGGTGCAGAACATCGGTACGCTCCATCGCCGAAAAGACCTGCACCCAATCCTTCTTCGCCGGGCGGCGGAAGAACCCAATCTCACGCACGCGGCCGGTCATCACCGTATCCTTGACGGTCAGCGGAAAATCCCACTGGAACTGGTGCTTCTGCGGCACGTAACCGATGTGCGCACGCGCCGCGCGGGGCGACTCACCCAGCACCCGAACCTGCCCGGAGGCGGGGCGAATCAGGCCCAAAATGGTGCGCAGCAGCGTGGTCTTACCGGCACCGTTGGCACCAATCAGACCCGCAAACTCGCCGCGCTCCAGGGTCAGGGACAGATCCTTGAGGATGGAGCGGCGCGCGTAGCCCGCGTACAGGTTTGAAATTTCGAGGACGGGCTCAGTGCTCGCTGTTACCGACGCGCTCACGAACGGTCACCGCGCACTTCATCCAGTGCCTCACGTTGCGCGGAGGAACGGCGGCGACGGGAGGCGATGAACGCGCCCACGCCCACCACGACCACGATGCCAGCGACAATAGGACTCCAGGAAATCGAGAACTCGGCACGGAAACCGCTCTGGTCGCTCGCCGCGGCAGCAGAGGAGGAGCCGGTGGCCTGGGCACCGGCGGCCTGAGAAGCAGAAGAAGCCGAACCCGAGGAACCGCGCGCCTGCGCCTCCATCGCGTACAGGGTATCGGCGCTCGCGGAGTCACCCACCGCAAACTTCAGGTAGCGGGTATCGGACACGGTCGAACCGTCGGAGAGCTCGGCGCTCGCGGTGACCTTCAGCAGGTACTCGCCGGGGGTGGTGAACACCCAGTTCGCGTGGGTGTGAGTGTTCTTCTCAACCCACAGCTTCTGCGGCTCACTCTTGGTGGAGGACCACAGCACCTGCGGCGCCGAGAAGTTGCCGTTCTCCAGGTACAGACTGAACGTGCCGGGGCCGCTCACCTGCTCCAGGGTCAGGTTCACGCCGCGGTTCAGCTTGGACACCAGCTGCGGATCCTGGGTGTTCCAACCCGGCCAGATCACGCCCTTAGTTTCGGTCTGCGGAATCACGTACACCTTCGAGCCGGCGGGTGCGCCCACGAAGGAGTAGCGCGGGTCGTTCGGCACCTCCAGGATCGCCTTATCGCTGCCGCGGTAGATGACCTCGTCCAGGCTGCGCCAGACGGGGGTTTCACCGTGGTCGTCGTGGAGCATGAGCTCAAACTTGCCGTTGTTGAAACGAGGACCCATATCCACGTGGCCGGCGGAAATTTCGGTGCGGCCGGATGCGACCGGCTGCTCCGCAGACAGGGTCTGGGTGAGGGCGCGCTCGCCGCGGCTGAGGTTGCTGTCGCTCGGCTGAGTCGAGGCGCTCTCAGCGGTTGCCGGGGTGGTCTCCGCGTGTGCCATACCCAGGGGGGCGAGCATGAGGCTGGCGCCCAGAGCCAGGGCGGGCAGGGTGCGGCTACGTGAGGAGCGGGAGGGGGTGGTTGAGTTCATCATGAGGACTTCCTTGGATCATGACCGAAACGGTGTGTGAAAGATTATCTATATGCTGATACGACTATATAAGCTTGTGGGTAGCTTAAAACCGGGTTACGAGGTGCTTGCCTCCGAGTAGCTAGCACCCGAAGAATCGCCGCCAGAACTAGCCCCAGAGCACAGCGCAATCGTGTGAGCATTCGCCAGCATCATCTGCGCGTAGTGAGGAGCCTGCGCATCCAGAGTGTCCGAATAGAGCACCCCGGTACGCACCTGCGCCTCCCGAGCCAGCTCCGTGAGAACCGGCGAACGCATCGCCGTGGACTTGTCCAGATAAATCGCTGGAACCTTCAAATCCTCGACCGTGCGGCGCAGGCGCTGACGCTGCTGAATACTCGGCTCGCCGCTGGCGCTGGCGCTCACAAAACCTGCAATGTGCAACCCGTAGGCGCTCGCCAGGTAGCGGTAGCCGTCGTGCGTGGTGACCAGGTTGCGCGCCGCCTCCGGCAGGCCCCCGTACACCTGGCGCAGCTGAGCGTCCAGGGCGTCAAGCTCCTTCATGACCTGCTCGGTGCGGGTCGCGTACTCGCTCGCACCCTCCGGGTCGGCGGAGGTGAGCGCGTCACGAATGACCTGCACGCTCGCCTTCGCGTTCGGCACCGAATGCCAAATGTGCGGGTCGATTTCGCCGTGCACGTGCTTGCCCAGAACGGCCTGCGCCAGCAGGTACACCTGACCGCGATGCTCCGAAGCACCCGACCGCAGGAAACGGTAGCTACCGCCGGCGGGCACCTCCTGCAGGGTGCGGGAGGGGACCGCGACCACGGTGCGGTTCAGTTCGTACTCGACGGCACCCTGGGAGGAATCCGCGCGGAGCACGAGCCTGCCGTCGCCGGTGCGCGCCGTAATATCGGCGTGACCTGCGGAAAGAACCTTAACCTCGGCGGCGGGTACGTTCTGTTCCTTCGCCAGACGGTCCACCAGCTGTTGCGGGTCACGACCGACCGCGCAGTACAGGGTGCCGCGCGAAGAACGCACCGACTCCGGGGCCTTGACCGCGGTGGCGCTCAGCTCAATGGCGTACTCGCCGGCATCACTAAACGCCCACGACAGGTGCGTATGCGCCTGCAGGGGTAGCTCCAGCGAACCCATATCGCCGGTACGGACCGCGGTGTCCCCCTCACGGGTGAGGTTCACGCCGCGCGCATGCGAATCGCACAGCATCTCCACCGCGCCGAAGGTCTGCGTAATGAACGCCGCCAGCTGCGCATTCGAGGAATCGGTGGCGGTGCGCGCCCGCACGCTCTGCACCTCAAAACGCATGCCGGCCTCCGAAGAGTCGGCGGGGGCGGACTCGTTCTGCCCGCCCTCCTCAACGCGCAAACCCAGCCAGATGGAGTCCAGGGAGGCATCCTCAACAATGGCTTCGAGCTTGCCGCCGTACTGCTCGATTTTCTCCGCAACAGCCACGGACACGACCCCGGCGGGCAGGTTCGCCTCAACCATTTTGCTGAGCTTGCGCTGCTCCAGCAGCAGGCCGTTCGTCAGGGCGCAACGGGCGTAGGCGACATCGCGGATATCGCGCAGGCTCGGCTCGTACGAGTGTGGGTCGGCACCGGCGGGCACGAGGGAATGCACGCTGGCGCGCTCTCCTGCAATCTGCTGCGCCAAGTCCGCCAGAATCGGGGTCGTGGCGACCACGTGCATCCGGTCGGAGGAGGCATTGACGGTGGTGGCGCATCCGCTCAGCGCGAGGGCACCTGCACCCGCCGCGGCACGGGAGGCGAGGGTGAGGGCGGCGCGTCGCGTATAGGCGTGCGAACCCTCGCCGGCGGTATGCCCGCTATGCGGTGTCACCGCGGCGTCCCTTCCGGCGTGCCGAACGCAGAATCATGGCGCCCAGCGCCAGAGCGAGAACCGAGGTGCTGACCATGAACGGGTCGATGACCACACCGGTGTTCGGCAGCTTACCCGCCGCGGCCGCCTTCTGGGCGGTGGCGAGCTCCTGGCTGGTCAAGGCGCAATCCTCGCCGGAGGCGGTCTTACCGACGATGCGCACCTTGGATCCGTCGGGCTTGGTGACGATACCGGTGGCTTCGTCCACGGTGCCGTTGAGCGGGTTCTTGGCGGTGCTCTTCTCGCCGCCGTTGTTGGCGCCGTTAGCGCTGTTAGCGTTGCCGCCGTCCTGCTTGGTGCCCGCCGCACCCTGCACGTTATCGCTGGCCGGGGCGTTATCGGGGTTGCCGACGGTGAAGTGCAGAACCGATTCGCTGCTGACCTGCTGACCGTTCTTCAGGCGCGCAGTCCAGCCGATGGTCACGGTGTAGCGACCCTCGGCAGTGAACACCCAGTTGCTGTGCTGGTGGGTGTTCGCGGGCACCTGGAAGGAACCGCCGCTACGCGAATCGAAGACCTTCTGACCGGCGGAACCGAAGTTGCCGGAGAGGAAGGTGGATAGGGTGCCGGGACCCTCAAAGCCGTTGAGGGTCATGGTGACGGGGCCGTCGAGCTGCTTGAGCAGTTCGGGGTCCTGGGTGCTCCAGCCGAGCCAGGGTACGCCCTGCTGCTGGGTTGCGCCGATCATGTGCACGGGGGTGCCCGCCGGGGCGATGTCTTCCATGCCCGCGGGCAGGTTGAGCTTCGCGGCGTCATTGAGTACGAACTCGAGGGCGCCGGGGGAGACGTGGCGGGCGGGGCTGGTGCGGTCGTCCTTCACGCTGCTGGTGAGGTTGCCGCCGTTAAGCACGGGGCCCACGTCGAAGTGGCCGTGGGTGACTTCTTCACGGCCGCTGTGCTCGGCAGCGTTAACCACGGCGAGGGTGGGGATGCCGGTCGGCGCCTGGGCTGCCTGGTTGCTCTGCTTGCTGTCCTTCTGAGCGTCCTTGGAATCCTTGGCGTCTTCGGCGGGGACCTCGGTGGCGATGCACTGCTGGTTCAGGCTGCCGGGCAGGCCGGAGGAGAGGATGCCGCCGCCGCTGTTGTTGCTGGGTGCGCTGACGTTCTGGGCGTTGGAACCCTTCACGCTGCGGGAGTTGTCGCTCTTGCTGCCGCCCTTGTTTTCACCCTTGTCAGAGCCGTTATTAGTGTTGTCGGTGCCGCTGATAGCGGTTACACCGGATCCACCCTGGGATGCCTGCTCACCATTCGCCGCCGCCTTCGCGCCGTTTGGGTCGGTCACCTGCGCGGCGTTCTGACCGTTCACGGATCCATCCACGCGGCGAATACCGGTGGATGCGCTCGCCTCAGCAGAAGCACTCGCCTCAGCACTTGCGGAGGTAGATGCGCTGGGGCTGCTGGTGGCGCTCTCGGTAGCGGTGGAGGTTGCCTCGGGGGTAGTGGTTGCTTCGCTCGTGGCTTCCTTGGTTGCTTCCTTTGCGGCGTTCTGCGCGTTCAGGAGCTTGAAGCCGTCCTCAGCGTTAGTGCCCACGGCGATGGTGTAGGTCGCCTCGGAGCTGACCGGGGTGCCGTCGGCAAGGGTTGCGGTGGCGCGGAAGGTCAGCTGGTAGATGCCTTCGCGGGTGAATGCCCAGCTGAGGTGCTCGTGGCCGCCCGCGGTGATGGTGTGCGGTGCGAGCTGGTCGTTGGTGCTGAAGACGCGCGGGTTGTCGCGGCCGGATTCGGTGAAGACTTCGGCGCGGCCGCCTTCGGGTACGCTGCTGCGCACGAGTTCAAGGTTGATGGTGTTGTCCTTGAGCGCGCCGGGGCGGATTCCTTCCGCACCGAGGCCGGGGTAGAGCAGGCCGCGGGTGCGGGTGGAGGGAATGTAGAAGATGTCGGTGCCTTCGGGGGCAATGTAGTCGTAGCCTGCTACGACGTTGGTGTGTGCATCCTCGACGTCGGGCAGGTGGAAGACGGTGCGGGCGGGGTTGAATCGTCCCTGCTGGCCGGGGCCGGTGTCTGCGAGGGTGCCGAGGGTGAACTGGCTGCCGTCGAGGAAGGCGTTGAGCATTTCGGTGTGTACGCCCGCGATGACGTAGTCACCTTCGTAGTTGACGTAACCGCGCGACTCGGTACCCGCCTGGGCGCCGGTCTGGTTTTCCTGCGCCTGGTTTTCCTGCGCCTGTGCGGCGGTGAAGGTGCCGACCTGGGGGAGGGCGAGGGGTGCCCCGAGTGCGAGGGTGCATCCGAGGGTGGTTGCGCTGAGTAGGCTCAGGGGTTTGGTGCGTCCTTGCATGGTGGCTCCTTGGATGACTGCTCGTTGGCTGGCGCGCTACCCGATGCTTTCGGGGATAGCTCGGTGCTGGGTCCGGCGGCCTGTTGCCGGTTTCCCTCTTGGGCTCGGGGTGCGCTCTGCCGTGTTTTCTCTTTGTGAATGTACGTGGTGTGCGTTTTTGGGCGCGCCTCTGCGCACATGTGTTTCTGAGAATCACTATACTCAGTTAGGTTCTGAATGACAATTATTTGCAAAAGCGCTACGCTAAGAAAGAGAAAAATGAGAAAGGTTGTCATGAGCTCTCAGAAGCAGACCCAACGACGGGTCACCACACACACTCCCGCGCTCTTCATCCCCGGCGGCAAGCCCGCCCTCCGCCGCGCCGCCGCGTTCCTCTCCGCCGCAGCACTGCTCGCGCTCGCCGGTGCAGCCCCCTCCATCCCCGCCGCCGCGGGCCCCGACGACGGCAAAATCGTCACCACCAAGGGCCACGTCGACGCCCCCAAGGCATACTGGGACGAGCAGAACGGCACCTTCGTTCTCATGAACGAGGCGAACCCCTACAAGACCGGCGCAGACACCTACGAACTGGATAAGACCGTCAACTGGGTCGGCAAGGGCTACAGCGGCCGCGACGGCAAGTCACAGTACACCATGACCCTGGGCGACTCGCCCTCCCTGGCGTTCCTCGGCGAACCCGGCCAGACCCTCTACATGGCACCGCACCTGACCTCCGGCAACCAGGACCCCATCTGGGCTGGCCTGGGTGCCTCCGCTAAGGTGCCCACCGAACGCTTCCGTGACGGCGTGTTCGCCACCGACATTCTCTCGGTTGAGGGCCCCGGCCGCATGGAGCTCTTCCGCTACAACCCGGACGATGCCCCCGCCGACGTGTACCGCATGCTCTCCAGCAGCTCGAACGGTTGGCACTCCTGGCTGCTCGATAAGGGTAGCCACACGCACAACACCACGACCTTCACCCGCCCCGGCCGCTACGTGGTCACCTACCGCACCGTGGCGCGCTCCACCGACGGCCGCATCATCAGCTCTAAGCCGTCGAAGCTGGTCTGGCAGGTTGGCGGCATGCAGCCCACGCTCGGTGACGGCACCCCCACCGCCGTGCCCACGGTCAACCGCTACAACGCGGCACCCGTCGGTGACCTGGACGCCGCAAAGTACGTGCTGTCCGTGGCGCCGCACCGCCTGGACGCCGACCCGGCAAAGAACAAGGACGCTGACGACAAGCTCAGCGACATCACCTTCACCGCCGCGAATAAGAACCTCAAGGGCACCCTGACCCTGTACAACAACGGCTACTTCCTGACCGACCTGCCGGTCGTGAACGGTACCGCCACCTGGTCTGAAATGCTCGGTAGCGAAGGCTCCCAGCTGCAGGCGGTCTTCACCCCCGACACCTCCGACGAGAACAGCGCGGAGGCGTCCCGCTGGATCTCGCACAAGCTCGCCTACGAGTCCGGCAAGGCTGAGAGCGTGTACAGCGACGACGGTAACGGCTCCTGGCCCGAGGAGATCCCGGATCAGGCGAACACCGTGCTCAGCACCCAGCAGTACACGCCGACCAGCATGGACTACGACGTGACCGTCACCCCGAACGGCAACGGATTCAGCACCGTTGAGGTCCGCTTCAAGGACCCGAAGGTGCGCGGCTTCATGCGCGGCGGCTTCTACGCCCAGGATGACCCGGTGTACCCGTACCTCGACCTGGAAGGCTCCGTCGAGGATGGCGTGGCGCGCTTTACCTTCCGTGACGAGTCGTTCTACAAGGGCACGGCTCTGCGCGTGAAGATGCTGACCCACCCGGATATGAACGCTTCCGCCTCCACCACTGAGGTTGCGGCGAACTACGAGCCGGGCACCAAGTACACTGCGCACGGTGCGCTGGCACCGGATAGCGCACCCATTAGCGATGCGCCGAAGCCTGCTCCGGTGGATCCGTCGCCGAGCGCTGAGCCTACGGTCGCGCCCTCTGCCGAGCCTTCTGCTGAGCCGAGCGAGGCTCCTTCCGAGGCTCCGACCGCTGAGCCCAGCATCGTTCCGTCGGTGTCCCCCAGCGAGGTTCCGACCGTGCCTGCGGTGCCGACCGCCTCCGCAGAGCCGAGCGTGCCTGCTCCGGCGCCCTCCACTCCGGCGCCCGCGAACCCGACTCCGAGCGCACCTGCTCCGACTAGCCCGGCACCGTCTGCGCAGCCGTCCACCCCCGGAACCCCGGGTCACCAGTGCGTGCCCGGCCAGATTGACGGCCGCACCAAGATTTCGCACGGCCACCTGGACATTCAGGCGACCTTGAAGGACCGCCAGCTGTCCGTGGGTATGCGTGATGACAGCGGCATCATTGACGCTGATTCGACCGTACGCCCGCTCGATTCGGTCGTGTGGACGGTCAGCGAGAACGCCCGCCGTGTACGCACCGAACGTATGGCTGATGAGAAGCTGAACTTCATGGGCCCGGTCGGCACCGCCTTCTACGGCCTGCCGCAGACCCAGCAGAGCGGCCTGCCCTGGCCCGGCTACAACACGCAGGACATTGACTACTCGCAGCTGCGCGGCCCCGTGCGCCTGCACGTGGTGCCGAAGGTCATGCCTGAGGGTGCGCGCTTCGGCATGTTCACTGAGTCGCTGAATGGTGCGGATGTGCTGCTGGATTCGACGACCGGCAAGACCACGATCGACATTGATTACGCGACGCACGCGCACGCGAACTGGGTGTTCTCTGAGCCCGGCCAGTACATGTTTGACGTGCACTATTCTGCGACCCTGGCTGATGGTACTGAGGTGAACAGCCCGGTGCAGCAGCTTGCGGTTGCTGTGGGTAAGAAGGCGTCGGATGCGTGCTCGTTTGAGACTGCCGTGCCGAAGGACCCGAACGCGGCTGCGGACGACTTTAGCGGTGTGCGCCGTGTGGATTCGGCAACCCCGGGCGGTACCGCTGGTGCCAACCAGCCCGGCTCCGCGCAGTCTGGTGCCGCGCAGGGTGGTCAGTCCGGTCAGGCTGGTGCTTCTGGCGCTGCCGGTGATGTGAACGCGCAGGGCTCGGCTGACGGTTCGGCTGATGGTTCTGCTGGCGGCGTGTACCCGGGTGGTATTTCCGGTGGTGGTACCGGTGGCGGCTCCCTGGGTCAGTCTGGTGTGTCTGCTGCGTCGGGTGGCGCTAGCTCCCAGCAGGGCGGCCTGGCGCGTACTGGTTTTGGTGCGGTGTCTGTGGCTGTGGGCGGCGCACTGGTGCTCGGTGCCGGTACTGTGATGGTGCTGCGTTCTCGCCGCCGCGCTTCTTAGCGCTCGCCGCGTGAGGACACGCTGATACGATAAAGCCCCCACGGCTGAGAGGATGACTCTCGGCCGCGGGGGCTTCATTTTTAGTTTATGAGATTGTTATTCTTTGATTTCTTCAAAGCGGGTCGTTACAAAATCCCGATCTTTTCTAGGCGATGAATTTGCGACATGGAATAGATATTTTTTGCCAGGTTGAACAGTCTCAACGTACTCGGGAATCTTCCGACCTTCCGGTGCAGCAAACATCGTGAGAGTACCGCACTCCTTCGTCTCAAAAAGACCCTTTGGATTAATATCATTCGCGCCACTCACCGTTCCTCCACGTTCTGCAGTGTATGCCTTAGTTACGGTGCAGGTTGCAGTGAAACCATCACTGTCATCGCGTATATGTTTAGGGAAAATGAACAGCATGTAGATGGTAATCAGTATTGAAATAAATATTCCTACTGTTTTGCGGAGTTTATGACTAGATTCCATCGGATTGCCTCATTTCTTGATAGATTTACATGTCGACGTCGGCGAGGCCAGTAACCTTCTCGCGACTCCTGAAATAGGGAATGGTCATATAGCCATTGTCCAGCTTATCTACCTGAGCTACATCAGCGGGATTATTCATGTCAGGCCAGCGTTCTTGCTCAATCCTGAACCGTACAATCGCCAAAAGTCGGTAACTCTTGTGAGTCATGGGACCAAAAGCAGCAATCTGCTTACCCGACTTAGTATAAAAACCCACCATATCCTGGTCTTCAACATTCAGCGTTTCGTAATACACGATGCTGTCTATCGCATTAATGGGATAGCGGGTCGGATTGGCTGACCAGACGCGCTGCTCAATACCCTCGGGGGAGAGCTTCACGTAAGCGACAAAAACATAGCGGGCATAAAGACAGCAGAAAAATACAAAAATAATATTTAATGTATTCAACCAGATATTCACATTTTCACTTTGAATATTCGCTATAAAAGCAAGACAAGGGAACATCGGAATGAACAGGCAGAGTAACGTCTCGGCGCGAGTTACTCGCTTAATGTAAATTCCCTGTGCTTCTTTTTTCTTATCTTGGCGTCGATTAATCTCATACCTAATAATGATGTAGACAACAGAGATAAAGGACAGCGCAAAAATAATTCCGGAGAAAATAATCAGGAAAATGCGCATGGCGGGTTCTCGTTTCGTGTGGTTGGTGAATAGGGTTCAGTGTTTGGGTCTATCGTATCGGCTGCCGCGCGGCGCTACATCTTGATGTCCGCTAGGCCGGTAATTTTGTTGCGCCTTCTATACAGCTTCCTGAACAGGGGCTGCGTCCACTCGAGGTTATCCCACGTATCAACCCACGCCAGATCCTGCGGGTCCCGCATATCGGGCCAGCGGTCAAACTCGAGCCTAAACCGTACGATGGCCAGCAGCCGGTGGTTCTTGCCAACGGGGTCAAGCTTGGCGATTTCCTTGCCTTTCTTGGTGTAGAAGGTGGCCTTGTCAGACCCTACCCCAGTCCATTCCAATTCTTCCTCCGCATCACCCTGGAAGTAGAAAACCTGGTCGATAGCCCTAATCGGGTAGGAGGTCACGGCAGCAAATGGAGAGAGCTTCTGTTCCACATCGTCTGGCGTGATTTTCGTGTACACCAGGTAAACGTGCAGAAAGTGGTAGGGGAAGAAGAGCAGCATGATGAACATCAGCAGGTTGAAGAGGATACCGAGCTCTGCCTGCGTGTAGAGGTAGAGCGCGAAGAAACCTGCCGGGAATATGGGCGTGAGAAGGCATATGAGTGCTTCACGGCGGGGCACGCGCGTAATGTAGATGCCCTCGTCGCGGAGCTGCCTGTCCTGGCGCAGGTGCCTATCATGCAGAACAATGATGGTGATGGCGCCGATGATTGATGCGAGGGTGCAGGTGCCCCAGAGCAGAAGGAAAAAGGTGTGCATGATGCGTGCTCCCCTTTCGCGGTGTTGGTGGTGTTCGTGCCGGTTGTGGCTCTTTGGATGTAGGGGGTAGTCGGCGCTTATCGAGCGGGCTACATGTCGACGTCGGCAAGGCCGGTTACCTTCTCACGGCCCCTGAAATAAAGAATGGTCATACCCCTGTCGTCCAACTCATTCACCTTCGCCACGTCATCAAGATTATTCATATCGGGCCAGCGTTCGTTCTCAATGCGGAACCTGACAATTGCCAAGATCCGATAGTTATTGTGGGTGGTCGGACCGAAGACAGCAATCTGTTTACCGGAGCGGGTATAGAAGCCCACCATATCCTGGTCTTCAACATTCAATGTTTCGTAATACACGATGCTGTCTATCGCGTTAATAGGGTAGCGGGTTGGGTTGGCTGACCAGACGCGCTGCTCAATGCCTTCAGGGGAGAGCTTCACGTAAGCGACAAAAACATAGCGGGCATAAAGATAGCAGAAAAATAAAAAAATAGTAATTGCTACATTCAACCAGATATTCACATTTTCACTTTGAATATTCGCTATAACAGAAAGACAAGGGAACACCGGAATGAATAGACAGAGTAACGTCTCAGCGCGAGTTACTCGCTTAATGTAAATTCCTTGTGCTTCTTTTTTCTTATCTTGGTGTCGATTAATCTCATATCTAATAATGATGTAGACAGTAGAGATAACGGACAGCGCGAATATAATTCCGGAGAAAATAATCAAGAAAATACGCATATTATTTGCCCTCCGTAGCGGCTTGCTCTTCGTCGTCTTCCTTCTCAGGAATGGCGATACCCACGGTGACGTACTTCTTCACCGACCACGCATTCATCGCCACCGACGCCGCGAAGAACAGCGCAGGCAACCACTCCTTGCGGACCAGCGAATAGCCTAAGTATCCGAGCGCAATACACCCAGCCAAACCAGCTACGCCAACGCACACGGCACGCAGGGTACGGTACCCCTCGGTTCCCTCCTCAAAGCGGGTGCCCTGCAGGTAGAAGAGGCCCTCACGCACAACACGTAGGAACCCCGGGGCCAGGAAAAGCGCAACCGCCAGAGCCGCCGGATCATAGCCTGCAGTCATGAAACTGGTCAGAGGAACCACAAGGCACAGAACCGTGAAAATAGCCGCCGACACAACACCCACTCGGGCTGAGCGCCTATCCAGCTGTTCCATGCGCTGCAGGTCAGGAATATCGTCATTAGGCTCAGTAGGCTGAATGAGGAAGTAGGTAATGAATATTCCGCCAGCCATGTACCAGGAGGCAAAGTTCGTCTCTGGGGTCCACAGTATTGCATCCGCAGTGCGCAGTACCCCAAAAGCGGTTAGAACCGTCAGTACAATCAAGCCCACTGCGCTGATGGAGTGAACGAAGATAAAGAAGTGGTGGAAAAGGCCACCGTTTGATTCATAGCCAATACCTCCCTTGAGTACTGTATCTATGGCTGAGAGGCCGATAGTACTTGCAACGAGGAACAGCGCGCCCCACGGCCAGCCTCCAAAAATGAAGGATAACAACGACACAAGAATCATGAAGCTAAAGCCGCACCATAGGAAGATTAGCCATAGGATTCTGAAGGTTTCAGAGATAGCGTTCATGCTATTTCCCTTTCAACTATTTGGACTCTGCCGCGGCGCGGTCGAGGATGCGCTGCAGGTGTTCCGGGATCTGTCGGTACTCCCCGGCTTCGGGGGAGCCAATCTCATACTTGTGGGCATAGCAGAGGATTTTGATCAGGGTATCCATCTCCTCGTAATCATCGAACTCTACGAAGAGCTCAGGGATGTACTTGGGCGGCCAAACACCGTAGCGCTCGCGGAAGAGAATCATGTGGTAGATGTAGGTGGCGTCAAAGAAGACGGGGCTGAAACCCAGACGGTAGCGTCCCATCTGGCTACTGCTGATGAGTAGGTGCCCGCCTTTGCCGTTGACCTGCATGTGTATTTTGGTGATGCTGCTGTAGTCGAACTCGCGGGTTTTGAATCGCCAGTTCCGCCATTTAACAGTGGTTTCATTCTGCTGGATGTAGAAAGAGTGAACATGGATGGACATAAACCAGAAATGCATTCCAACTATGTTTGTAAATATGTAGGCTGGAATGTAGTCAACAAGGCTCTCTGCTCTGAAAAGTAGAGGACACAGAAGACAAACAACCACTGTACAAGCGTCCAAAATTAACACAGCCAGCAGCGGCTTTTTCTGCCGCTGCCCCAGAGGAATATAGCCTTTGGGGCGGTTGAGTCCTATGGAGCCGTTGGTGACGGTTTCGGCAAGAAATTTTCTGAACATTCACTGTCCTAGCGTGGTGGTTGGTTACATGTAGACGTCGGCGAGGCCGGTAACCTTCCCCAAATTCTCAAAGTAACGCATCGTCTTCCCGGCACAATCCAAATGGTCCACCTGAGCTACGTCATCCGGGTTGTCCATGTCAGGCCAACGTTCTTGCTCAATCCTGAACCGCACAATTGCCAGAAGCCGGTAATTTTTATGAGGCAACGGGCTAAACAGGGCAATCTGAGTGCCTGACTTAGCGTAGAACCCCACCATATCCTCATCTTCATATTTTGCTGCTTTGTAGAACACGACACGGTTAATCGCGGTGAAGGGATAGCGGGTCGGGTTGGAGAACCAGATGCGCTGCTCGATGCCCTCGGCGGAGGTCTTCACGTAGGCAACATGCACATAGCGTAGACAACCGACCATTAGCGCTGATAGCAACAGGGCTGCTATTTCAACCCATACATTTACCGGCCCAGTGTCATATATTTCGGTTATATACGCAAGACCTGGAAAAACTGGGGTCAATATCGTAATGAGAGCTTCGAGCCGAGTAACCCGTCGGATATAAATACCCTCACGTTGCCGTTGCTTATCTTTCCAGCGCTGCACTTCGTAATTGGTGATGACGTAAAACGTTGCAACTGTAGTGAATACAGCGAAGACACCCCAGAAAATAGTCAGGAAAGTGCGCATGACGGGTTCTCGTTTCGTGTGGTTGGTGAATAGAGTTCGGTGTTTGGGGCTATAGTATCGGCTGTCGCGGGGTGCTACATGTCGACGTCGGCGAGGCCGGTGACTTTCTCTTTTCCCCTGAAGTACGGGACTGTATCAGGGCCACTATCTAGAGCATCCACCCGAGCAATATCACTCGGATTATTCATATCAGGCCAGCGGTCATTATCAATCCTGAACCGCACAATCGCCATGAGACGATAATTCTTGTGAATAATCGGGCAGAAGGCAGCAATTAGTTTTCCGGATTTACTGTAGAAAGACACAAGATCCTGGTCGTCTGTAGAGGTTGCCTCATAGTATTCAATGCCGTCAATAGCGTTGAAGGGATAGACGGTCGTGCGTGCTGACCACATGCGCTGCTCAACACCTTCAGGGGAGATCTTCACATAGGCAACGTGCACATACCAGGCATACATCATGAGCCCGATTGACAGAAGTAATGCAATCGATTCATAGAAGATACCCGCAGAACCCTCGTCAACAAGATGAAGGTAGAGAAAAAGGCACGGGAACCCAGGGGTAAATATTGCTAGGAGAGCCTCCGCCTGATTAACCCGTCGGATGTACGCGCCTTGGCGGCGGCGCGCTCTATCCTTCCATCGCTGAATCTCGTAATTGATGATGATGTAGAGCGTCCCGGTTACCGAGATAAAGGCCATAATGCCCCAGATAATAATCAGGAAAATGCGCATGGTGGTGGTTTCTCGTTTCGTGTGGTTGGTAAATAGGAAGAGCGCGCACCCCGTCCGCGCATCCCCGGAGCCTTCAGCCTTGCAAGCCGGGCTACATGTCAATCTCAGCCAGACCCGAGATTTTCCTACGGAACTTGAAGTACGGAATGACTTCAGCACGGTTATCCAGCTGGTTCACCTTATCCACGTCAGCCGGAATATCCAGGTAAGGCCAACGCCCGTACTCAACCCTAAATCGAGTCATAAGCAAGAGGTAGTACTCATCATAATTCGGGTTCAACGGGTTAATGCGCGCACGCGACTTGGTGAGGAACCAGGTGCGGCTTGCCGTATCTTCATCCGTGGACTCGCTATACACGACGCTATCAATTGCGCCGATGGGGCAGATCCTCGACCCGCGAACGGGGGTGTGCTGCTCAATACCTTCAGAAGAAATCTTCATGTACGTGGCATTGACGCTCCACAGGTAGAACAAGAGGAAAGCAGTCATGAGTATGGATGCAATGTCTACAAATGAGTTAGTCCCGGGGCCATTGAGCGACAAAAAATAGCAGATAATCGGGAAACCCGGGAAAAAGACAATAATGTACGCCAGCAGCGTTTGCGTACGACTAATGTAGATTCCTTCACGCTTTTTCTTCTCGTCACGGCGCCGATTAACGATGTAGGTGGCCAGGGTGAAAAGCGTGAAAATAGTCGTGATGATGGAGCACGCACCCCAAAAGGTAATAGCAAATTCTTGAGACATCATTTAGCTATTCACTCCTTCAGCCGAGTTGGAGTCGGCGATGGTAGCAGAGTACGCTTCTCTGCTTACTTCAGCTGTGCTCATGGTATGTACGTCCTTGTGCGGTGGTTGGTGAATCGCGCCGGGGTGAGGCGGCGGGTACATCCTTAGCCTATCGCACCGTATCTGACCAGAAAGTTAACTGAGTGCAAGGCTCGGGTGAAGACTGGGCGACCATTCGTCAGAAGGGCCGGCTCAGCGGCGAATCGGCCCCCGTCGGCGCACGAAATTCACCCCGCAAAACGCTAGAATCCGGGCCGTACGCGGCGTGTTGACAAACTAATATTTCAGCAAAAATCCCGCCGGAAAAACGCGGACTAGCCCACATGCCCTAAGCCTCAACTAGAAGGTGCACTCTGTACGCAAAAACTTTAACGTTTAACCTCTAGAATAAGAAAAGGTTCAAGGCGCGGCCGCACGCCGTACCAACACCGCTCACTCTGCAGAAACACCAACCTTGAAAGGTACAATCATGACCTCCAAGAAGTCCGCACGGCTTACCCGCCGCGCAGCCCTGGCCGCCGCCGGTGCTGGCGCAGCAACCGCCCTCGGTGCGCTGCTCACCCCCGCGCAGGCCTACTACAACCGACCCACCGTCCGTTACCGCCCGGCCTTCCGCTACACCTACCGTTACAACCGTTACGGCCGTCGTGAGCGCGTCATCATCGTTGATAACGGCGGTAACTAAACCAAACGCCCGACCGGGTTATCCTCGTGTTCGGAACATATACTAGGAGGCGGTGCCACACACTCGTGGCGCCGCCTTTGGCGTATCGTGCCGTACCCGTCGCGCGGTCCGCCCATCACCACGGATAGAGAGAACCCATGAATACGATCAAGCCCCTCACCCGCCGATCCGCCCTCGGCCTGCTCGCAGCAACCGGCGGCGCAACCCTCCTCGCAGCCTGCGGTGCTCAGCCGCAGGCAACCAGCGGCTCTGCGTCTGCATCCGGTAGCGCATCTGCTTCCGCATCGGCATCCAAGACCGCACGCACCGACTACTCCGGCGTTGCAACCCTCGACGGCTACACCTCCAAGCCTGCTGACTACCAGCCTGGAACTCGCACCGAGCCCTCTAAGAACGCGCCCGTGCCCGTGAAGCCCGCCGTTGCCAACGAGAACAGCGTGGAAGGCCTCTACCAGTCCATCGCGTTCTTCGGTGCCGCCATTGAGTACTACATGCGTACCGGTAAGACCGAGCCCCTGCGTGAATGTGCGGTTGACAACTCCGAGCTGAAGAACATGCTCGAACCCGAAGAAGGCACCCTGGGTGCTGGTTTGCAGCAGGGCAAGATTTGGATGCAGGACCCGTCCGCCACCATCACCATGCTTACCGCACAGCCCGAGCGTGATGGCGACGCCTACGACTGGGATATCC
Source organism: Rothia mucilaginosa (assembly GCF_001061665.1). Taxonomy (GTDB): domain Bacteria; phylum Actinomycetota; class Actinomycetes; order Actinomycetales; family Micrococcaceae; genus Rothia; species Rothia mucilaginosa_A. The sequence goes on from NZ_JVSP01000014.1 coordinate 63,849, forward strand.
GCCTGACCATGGACACCGGCGAGTTCATCGCAAGCAAGGACCGTGTGGAGAACGCTACCTCCGATTCGGACCGTAAGAACGATGTGGAGCGCACCCTGCACGGCGTGTACGAGAACGGTGCGTGGAAGCTGACCGGCATGCGCACTTCCTCTTCCTCTTCGTCTTCTTCCTCTGCTTCCGCTTCGGCTTCTGACTCCTAAAACTCAAGGGCCTAGAAGCGTATAGCTTCTACATCTAAAAGGCGCCCGCCCCGTGGCTGAAAAACCACGAGGCGGGCGCCTCTCTCATGTGGTGAAGGACCTACCCTGCTTTTACCTATGCAGAAGCAAGCTTCTCCTCAAGCTCCTTCACAATCTTCGCGTGTTCCTTCTCAGAGATAGAAACCTTGAAGAAGAATGCGAGGAACGAGCACACAATAATGGCCAGCGGCACATAGAAAGCAGCCGTGTTGAACGTCTGAATGTTCTGCGCGGTGAGGCTATTAGGATCTGCACCGTTAGTCATAGCGGCAGCAACAGCAACCACACCCACGATGCTGTTAGAGAGAGCACCAGCGATCTTGTCGAGCATCGGACGGACGGACAGGGTAACTGCCTCGTTGCGCTGACCGGTCTTCAGCTGGCCGTACTCAATGGAGTCGGTCAGCGCCAAGATAGCGGTCATCTGAATGAAGGTGTTCGGGGTGTAGAACAGGACCAGTGCCACGTAGACCAGAGCCAAGTTCTGCGGGAAAAGAATGAACAGAATGTAGGCAACAATCATCACGCCTTTCGGCATCCTTAAAGGGACCAAACAAAGATGTATACGAGAGGAAGGAAGACATGTCTTCCACCGAACAAACGACTCCCGTAGTCTCCTCCCAGTCACCCTCAGCAGCGTGGCTTGATGACCCCACTGTGTACGCTGTCAACAGGGAGGCAGCGCACTCCGACCATCACTCCTCGAACCCCCAGCAGAGCCTCAACGGCACGTGGGCTGTCCGCACTGCATGGGCCTCAGAAATTGACGTCACCACCGCAGAATTCGCCGCCCCCGCCCTCGACGAAAGCGACTACCAGAGCATCCCCGTCCCCGCCACCCTGGAAACTGAAGGACTCTGGTGCCCCGCCTACGTCAACATCCAGATGCCCTGGGACGGCCACGAAAACCCCGAAGCTCCTCACATCCCCGAGAAGAACCACGTAGCCCTCTACCGCAAGCACTTCACCCTGGAGAGCGACCTCAAGAAGATGCTGAGCGAATCGGGCCGCATCGCGCTCGCCTTCGAAGGCTTCGCAACCGCAATTTACGTGTGGGTTGACGGCACCTTCGTCGGTTACGCAGAAGACGGTTACACCACCACCACCTTCGACATCACCGATATCGTCAGCAAGGACGCAGAAGGCAACCACACCCTGACCGTCGCATGCTACGAATACTCGAGTGCTTCATGGCTGGAAGGCCAGGACTCGTGGCGTTTCCACGGCCTCTTCCGCGCCGTGAACCTGGTAGCCCGCCCCGCAGTCAGCATCGCCTCCCTCACCGTTGAAGCAGACTACGACGCACCCACCGGCGAAGCACACCTGGACGCTCTCGTCACCCTCAACGGTGAAGAAATCAAGGCGTACACCCTGCAGGCCAGCGTCCTTGACGGCACCCAGGTCATCTGGTCTGGTACCGTCGCCGCTGAAGACGCATCCGTGCGCATCTCCTCCGACGCCCTTAAAGGTATCGCTCCCTGGTCGGCCGAATCGCCCTCTCTCTACACTCTGACGGTGGACCTGCTCCACGACGGCAAGACCGTAGAATCTACCAGCCAGCGCGTCGGATTCCGTCGCTTCCGCATCGAGAACGGAATCATGACCCTCAACGGTCACCGAGTCCTCTTCAAGGGTGTCAACCGCCACGAGTTCCACCCGCGTACCGGCCGCGTCCTGACCGTTGAAGACATGACTTCAGAGATTCTCTTCTGCAAGCAGCACAACATCAACGCTATCCGCACCAGCCACTACCCCAACGATTCACGCTTCTACGCCCTGGCCGACGAATACGGTATCTACCTGGTTGACGAAGCAAACCTGGAAACTCACGGCTCCTGGTGCACCCCCGGTGACATCCCCACCCCCGAGACCACGATCCCCGGCTCCCGCATGGAATGGGAAGGCGCCTGCGTTGACCGCGTAGAATCCATGATTCGCCGCGACTACAACCACCCCTCCGTAGTAATCTGGTCGCTCGGTAACGAAGCATACGGCGGCGAAGTATTCCGCTCCATGTACCGCCGAGTCCACGAACTGGACCCCAATCGCCCCGTACACTACGAAGGCATCACCTGGCACCGCGAATTTGATGACGTCACCGACATCGAATCCGGTATGTACACCCACGCTGACGTCGTCGAAAAGTACTTGTCGAACAACCCCCAGAAGCCCTTCATCATGTGCGAATACATGCACGCAATGGGCAACTCGGTCGGCGCTATCGACGAATACGTCGCACTGGAACGCTACCCCCACTACCAGGGCGGTTTCATCTGGGACATGATTGACCAGGCACTCTGGCACCCCGGTGAGAGCGAAGGCGCCCCCGAATACCTCGCCTACGGTGGCGCATTCGGCGAACGCCCCTGCGACTACGAATTCTCCGGTGACGGTATCCTCTTCGCCGACCGCAAGGTAAGCCCCAAGGCCGCTGAAGTGAAGGCAGTGTACTCCAACCTGCGCATCACCCCTGACCAGAAGGGCGTGACGGTCGTCAACGACAACCTCTTCACCTCCACCGCAGACTACACCTTCAAGGCTAGCCTGCTGGTCAACGGCGTTCCTCAGTGGCAGGAAGACTACTTCTTCGACGTAGCCCCGGAATCCACCCACGAGCTGGCAATTCCCTGGCCCCTGGAAGAATACGCTGCCGACAACGCAGAAGTAACCCTGGACGTCAGCCTCGTGCTCACTGAAGACGCCGCATGGGCTCCTGCCGGACACGAAATTGCCTTCGGTCAGTACGTCATCCCCGCATCGCAGGCTGAAGCAAACACCGCTGAAGACGCAGCAGATGCGACGGTGACCGTCGGCCGCTGGAACGTCGGTCTGCGCAACAACCATGCTGAAGTTATTCTGTCCCGCACTCAGGGCGGCATCGTCTCCTGGGTACACAACGGCACCGAGCATGTTATTCGCCCCCCGAAGCTCACCACCTTCAGGCCCCTGACCGACAACGACCGCGGCGCCGGACACGGTTTCGAACGCGCCCAGTGGACCGTCGCAGGCCGCTACGCCCGTTGCGCTAATGTTGCTGTCGAGCAGCCCAGCGATGACAGCGTGGCAGTGACCTACACCTACGAGCTGGCAACCCCCGCTCACACCGCTGTTACGGTCCGCTACGAAGCACAGAGCACCGGCAACGTGCTAGTAACCATCGACTACCCCGGCGAGAAGGACGCACCGTCCCTGCCCGCATTCGGTCTGGAATGGGCACTGCCCGGCGAGTTCTCGCACCTGCGTTACTACGGCCTCGGCCCCGGCGACTCCTACCCCGACCGTTGCAGCGGTGTCCACCTGGGCGTGTGGGAAAGCACCCCCGAGCAGGACTACGCACCGTACCTGGTACCTCAGGAAAGCGGTAACCACATGGGTGTCCGTTGGGCTGAAGTAACGAACGACAGCAACCACGGCTTCCGTGTCCGCCAGCTGCAGACTGCCGGTGAGGGCCTGCACGTATCGCTCCTGCCCTACTCCTCCTACCAGATTGAGGAAGCTTCCTACCAGTGGGAGCTGCCCGAAAACAACCGCACCTACCTGCGTATCCTGGCAGGTCAGCTCGGCGTTGGTGGAGATGACTCGTGGGGTTCGCCGGTACACAGCCAGTACCACATCGATGCAACCGAGCCGCTGCACATGGATATTGCGCTAGAAATTATCTAACGCAACGCTCTGCACAGTAGCAGTAGACGCCTACCTTCGTGTAGCGTCCACAGCTCTCTAGAAAAGAGGCGCCCGCCTCGTGGGTTCAAGCCACGAGGCGGGCGCCTTTCTCATATACGCAATAAAGCATATACCCTTATCGGGCTGCTACCAGATGCGCACGCGCTCCTCCGGAGCCAGGTACAGTGCATCGCCCTCAGAGACACCAAACGCCTCATAGAACTCATCAATATTGCGCATTACACCGTTCACACGGAACTCATCCGGCGAATGCGGATCCACCGAAATCATCACCTCAGCATGCTGCGGGCGGGACTTCGTGCACCAGCCGCGAGCATTCGAGAAGAAGAAACGCTGAATACCGGTCATACCGTCAATCACCGGCGCATCAGCCAGCGACTCAATGCCCTGCTTCTTCAGAGCCAGACGGTACGCCTTCAACGCAATCGACATGCCCGACAGGTCGCCAATGTTCTCGCCCAGAGTCAGCTCACCGTTCACGTGGAACTTCGGGTCCAGACCCACCGGAACGTACGCGTTGTACTGCTCCACCAGTGCGGAGGTGCGCTCCTTGAACTTCGCGTAATCCTCCTCAGTCCACCAGCTCTCCAGCTTTCCGTCACCGTCATAGCGGGAACCCTGATCGTCAAAACCGTGACCAATCTCGTGGCCAATAATCATGCCGATATTGCCGTAGTTCGCCGCATCGTCAGCATCCGGGTTGAAGTACGGCGGCTGCAGAATAGCTGCCGGGAACACAATCTCATTCGCCGGCGGCATGTAGTACGCGTTCACGGTCTGCGGAGTCATCAGCCACTCCGACTTGTCCACCGGCTGACCCTTGCGGGCAATCAGCCAGTCAGCATCAAACGCACCGGTACGGCGCAGGTTCTCGAACAGGTCACCGGGCACCAGCTCCAGTGCGGAGAAGTCACGCCACTTATCGGGGTAACCAATCTTGGTGACGAACTTCGACAGCTTCTCCAGCGCCTTCTGGCGGGTTGCCTCGGTCATCCAGTCCAGCGACTCAATAGACTCGCGGTACGCCTCCAGGAGGTTGCCGACCAGAACCAGCATCTTCTCCTTGTGCGAGGGCGGGAAGTGCACGGCCACGTACTCCTGGCCAATCTCTTCACCCAGAGCCTTCTCGACGGCGCCCACGCCGCGCTTCCAGCGCTCACGAATCTGCTGAGTGCCGGAAAGGGTCTTGCCGTAGAAGTTGAAGCTCTCCTGAACCAGCTCGTCGTACATGAACGGCGCACGCGAACGCAGAACAGTCCACACAGCCCACAGCTTCCAGCTCATCAGCGGGATGGAGGTGAACAGCTTCGCCGCACCCTCAAAGAAGGACGGCTGGCCCACAATAACCTGGCCCAGGGTCTCCGGGTCGGCGCCAAGAGCCAGCAGCCACTGCGAGAACGGGAAGCCGGGGAACTTCTCGTCCAGCTCGGTCGCCTGGTACGGGTTGTAGGTTGCCTCAGCGTCGCGGTTCTCCACGACGTTCCAGTGCAGGCGAGCCAGCTCCGACTCGTGAGTGAACACCAGCTGAGCCGCCTGCTCCGGAGTCAGACCGAAGCCCTCAGCCAGACCGGTCAGCTCGAACATGCGGGCAATATGCTCAACGTACGCCGCGCACGCCTGCTCATGCTTCTCTTCACGGTAGTAGGATTCATCCGGCAGACCCAGACCCGACTGGTACAGGAAGAACGTGTAATTCTTCGGGTCCTTCGGGTCGTTGCTGGTGTACCAGGCGAACAGCTGCGGCAGACCCGCACGAGACAGCAGTGCCAGGGTCACAGCCAGGTGGGAGGGGGTTGCCGAGTTCAGAATCGGGGCGATTTCCTTCAGCAGCGGCTCCAGGCCGTCCGCCTCAATCTTCTCAACATCCATGAAGGAGTTGTACAGCGCGCCGATGCGGGACTCAGGCTGCTCCTTCGCGATCTTCTCCACCAGCTCACGCACGTGCTTCTCTGCGTTATCGCGGAGGGTGTACAGGCCGCCATCCTTGGGGCGGTCCGCCGGGATTTCGTGGGTTGCTAGCCACTTACCATTGACGTGGCGGAAGAAATCGTCGCCCGGCTTGACGGTTTCATCCACCCATTCTTTAGTGATTCCAGAGTTAGTAGTCATGGTTCCATTCTATGTTCTTACGCCCCCAAGCCACAGGATGCCCGGCACGGCACCCAGATGCTGGCTCACCGGTACAGGCGCTTCTCAGGGGCATTTTGCCGCTCCTCAGCGGGCTACGCGGGTGGCAGAGAAGGCGGTAGCCCCTTCAGGATGCAGAAAACCCGCCCGCACGGTCACACAACCGTACAGGCGGGTTAACATCTACCCCCGAACTGTTAAGTAGTTCAGGAAAGAAGAAGCACTATTCGCTTAAGCCTGAGCCGCCAGCTTCTCCGCGCGCTCAGCCATCAGACGCTTCTCAGCACCGTTAACCAGCCAGAGGAACAAAACCGCCAGACCGGAGCACACAATCATGAAGACGAACGCGGTGCTCCAACCCCAGTGGTCAACAATAATGCCGATACCGGCAGAAGCCAGGGTTGCACCCAGCGCGTAACCGAACAGGCCGGTGAAGCCCGCAGCGGTACCCGCAACGTGCGAGGGAGACAGGTCAATAGCCTGCAGACCAATCAGCATGACCGGGCCGTAAATCAGGCCACCAATCAGAGCCAACGCAACGTACGCAATCCACAGGGGTGCATCCGAAGAGGGCAGCCAGTACAGCAGAATCGCGCCGACGGTCGCAATCAGGAACAGGATACCCGCGGGGGAGCGGCGACCCTTGAACATGCGGTCAGAAACGTAACCGCACAGCACGGTGCCACCAATGCCGGCAAGCTCCAGAATCGAGAAGCCCGCAATACCGCCCTCAAGGGAGGTGTGGCGCACATCGTGCAGGTACTTCGGCGCCCACACCAGCACGCCGTAACGCAGGGTGTACACGAACACGTTTGCCAGAGCCAGGTACACCATGGTCGAGTTGGTCAGCACGTGCTTACGGATGGTGGTCCAAGTGGACTCCGCACGATCCTCAGCGGTGGACTCAACCTTGTGCGGGTCGTTGCGGTACACGTCAACGGTGGGCAGACCCTCAGCCTCGGGGTTATCACGAATCAGCAGCCACGCCACGAACGCCAGAACGAAGCTGATGACGGCCGGGAACCAGAATGCAACCTCCCAGGTCTTACCGAACAGGGAGAAGCCCCAGGCCACCAGCAGGCCGGACAGCGCACCACCGACGTTGTGGGCGGTGTTCCACCACGAAACCTTCGCGCCGCGCTCGCTGGTGGAGAACCAGTTCACGAGCACGCGGCCCGAGGGAGGCCAGCCCATGCCCTGGAAGATGCCGTTGAAGACCATGATGGTTGCCATGATGGAGGCGATAGCGGCACCGTAGCCGGCCGCGCCCGCGCCTTCACCCATGTAGCCGGTCAGTGCCAGCAGAATGTTTGCAATACCCGAGAGCACCAGGCCGATGGGCAGGAACAGACGCGCGTTCGAGCGGTCGGAAATCATTGCGGTCAAGAACTTGCTGAAGCCGTAAGCCAGCAGCAGTGCCGTGGACAGTGCACCAATTGCTGCGTTGCTGAAGCCGAGTTCCTTGGTCAGAATCGGGGTGACCAGCGGGACGTTGTTACGAATCAGGTAGAAGGTCGCGTAACCGATGAAGATACCCATGAAGACCTGCAGGCGCATGCGTGGGTACTTCGCATTAACTTCTGCTTCGCTGAGCTGGGGCTTGGGTGCCGGAATAGCGAGCCAGCGGGGTGCAGAACCCTTCTTCTTCTTTGATGAAGCGGTAGTAGTCATGCTGGAATTCTAAAAACGGATTCTTATAAAAATGCTAATTTGATGGGCATATGTGCATAGTATTCTTGCAACGGTGAACAGATATTCAGAACGCACGTTCTTTAAAAGCCGTTTCTGCCTTGAAATTCCGGTGAATCTGAAAATACCTGTGATGCGCATCTACCTATCGGGAGGCGGGGCCACACGGCGCGCGATGAATATAAATGCTTTCAATAAACGGCAAGAAAATGTTATGGTCAGACCACACATAAATTTAGGGTAATTTATACCCTAAATCCGTCGCGAAAACCACGTGGAAAACCACGTGGACGCCGCGAAACGAACCCGGGACAAATCCGAAACGAACCCGCAACGGGCACCCCCCCGAGCACACAAAAGTCCGCCCGCACGGTGCAGAAGAAGCCGTGCGGGCGGACCCGTTATCTATCCCCAAAAGTTCGGCGTGCAGTCGGTACGCATACCGGCGGGAAGCCGAACAGCCGCCACCTACCGCGAATCACCGCGAGCAAACCATCATCCGGTCAACCCGCAGCAGGTAGCGGAACCTAAAGCTCTCCGGGTGGGAAACCTAGAGAGAAGCGCGAATCGCCTTGGTGGCGTCCACCAGGTGACGCAGAGACTGCTTGGTCTCCTCGTAATCACGAGTCTTCAGACCGCAGTCGGGGTTCACCCACAGGTCGGCAATCGTGCCGTAACCAATCGCAGCCTTCAGCAGGGATTCAATCTCCTCCTGCGAGGGAACACGCGGGGAGTGGATGTCCCATACGCCCGGGCCCAGACCGGAAACGAAGGTCTCCGGAATGTCAGCCAGCAGCTCCATGTGCGAGCGGGCGGCCTCGATGCTGGTTACGTCGGCGTTCAGAGCGTTAATCGAGTCGATAATCTCGTTGAACTCCGAGTAGCACAGGTGGGTGTGAATCTGGGTGGAGTCCTTCACGCCGCTGGTAGCCAGGCGGAAGGAGTTCACCGACCAGTCCAGGTACTGCGGCTGCTCATCGCGGCGCAGGGGCAGCAGCTCACGCAGAGCCGGCTCGTCCACCTGAATGATGCGGATGCCCGCCTCCTCCAGGTCGGCAATCTCGTCGGCAAGAGCCAGAGCCACCTGGTTAGCGGTCTCGCGGCGCGGCTGGTCGTCACGCACGAAGGACCACGCCAGAATCGTCACGGGGCCGGTGAGCATGCCCTTGACCGGCTTCTCGCTCAGCGACTGTGCGTGGGAGCTCCACGGCACGGTGAACGCCTCACCGCGCAGGCCCTCGCCGTGACGCTTCACGTCACCGAACAGGATCGAGGGGCGGGTGCAACGCGAACCGTAGGACTGAACCCAGCCGTGGCGGGTGGTTGCGAAGCCATCGAAGTTCTCGGCGAAGTACTGAACCATGTCGTTACGCTCAGCCTCACCGTGAACCAGCACGTCCAGGCCCAGCTCCTCCTGCAGCTTGATGACCGAGGCGATCTCGTCACGCAGGAAGCCGTTCAGCTCCTCGGCGGAAATCTTGCCCGCACGAGCCTCCGCGCGGCGGCGGCGAATCTCAGCGGTCTGGGGGAAGGAGCCGATGGTGGTGGTCGGCAGCTTCGGCAGGTTCAGGTCAGCCTGAGCCGCATGGCGAACGTCAATGGTCGGGCGGTCGAAGTCCTCGGCGGTCACAGCTGCGGCGCGGGCACGAATCTCGTCGTTGTGCTTGCGCGGGTCGGCGGCGAAGCGAGCCAGCGCCTCGTCAGCAGCCTTCAGCTCGGGCTCAACAGCGGCCTCACCCTCAGCCAGGCCGCGAGCCAGCAGTGCAATCTCAGCGACCTTCTGGTCGGCGAATGCCAGGCCGTCCACGGGAACCTCGGCGGGGTCTTCCAGAGCCAGGTCGTGCGGCACGTGCTGCAGGGAGGTCGAGGAGGACACCGACACGGCACCCTCGGATGCGCCGGGCAGCGCCTCCAGAGTCTTCAGAGCCGCGCGAACATCGGCACGCCACACGTTGCGGCCGTTCACAACACCGGCAACCAGGTGCACACCAGCGGCAGAAACGGACTCAAGCTCAGCCTTCGAGTACACGCCGTGCACCAGGTCAAGATGCAGAGCCTCAATGCCGGTACCCAGCAGTGCCGGCAGGTTCTCACGCAGGGAACCGTAGGGGCTGGTCACCAGAATCTGCGGGCGCTTCTCGGCGGCGGCCAGGGCGCGGTAGGTGCGCTCGGCCAGCTCGGCAACCTTCGCGTTGTCGGCACGGTCCACGGTCAGGCCCGGCTCGTCCAGCTGAACCCACTCAACACCGCGCTCAGCCAGCTGCTCCAGCACCTGAGCGTAAGCGGCAACGAACTCGTCCAGTCGGTCGACGGGTGCGAAGTCTTCAGCGGAACCCTGCTCGGCCTTAGCGCCCAGCAGCAGGGTCAGCGGGCCAACAATCTGCGGACGAACCTTCACGCCAGCCTGCTTTGCGACCTCGAGCTGCTCGTCAATAGCCTCAAGGTTCAGCTTAATCTCGGTGCCGGCACCAATCTCGGGCACCAGGTAGTGGTAGTTGGTGTCGAACCACTTAGTCATCTCCAGCGGAGGCAGGGTCTCGGTACCGCGCGCCAGGGCGAAGTAGCCGGGCAGATCCAGCAGGCCGCGTGCATCCTTAGCCTCGGCCAGACGCTCGGGAACCAGGGTGAACAGGCGAACAACGTCGAGCACCTGGTCGTAGTAGGAGAAGGTCGCCGGAATCGAGTAGTCGTCAGCCTTCAGGCCCGCGGCGGTCACGCGCTCAAAGTAGGTGCGCTGCACGTCAGCGGCGGTCTCCTGCAGCTCCTGCAGGGTGACCTTGCCCTTCCAGAAAGCCTCCTGAGCCTTCTTCAGCTCACGGAAGCGGCCCACGCGGGGGTAACCAACAATAGTTGCGGCGGGGAAAGCAACGTTAGACATAGTGCATATTCCTTTACTGGGGATAGAAATGGGAGAATCAGCGGGCCCTGCCGGCCCCGTCAATGGGGCCGAGATCCGCGGGACGCTCCCGGGGTACTTTGGGGGAAACTTGGGTGGCGCATCCGCGCCGGGCGGAGCGGGTCGCGTTTAGGCGAATTCCAGCTCGCTCAGGGGCTGGGAGAAACGGTTGCTGTATCGGGGCAGGTCCAGCTGATCCAGAACGTCCAGCACCGCGGCATGCTCGTTGAAGGTGAAGAAGTGCAGGCCCGGTGCGCCCGCATCCATCACGGCGCGGCACTGGTTCAGTGCGTAGTCCACGCCGATGCGGTGCAGCTCTGCGCTGCTGGTTGCCGTCTCCAGGGCGTACGCAAGATCCGCCGGAACCGACATGCCCGCCATCTGGCAGAGGTTCTGCAGGCGCTTCAGGGAGGTCACCGGCATGATGCCCGGAATAATCGGGATGTCCACACCCGCCAGGCGAGCCGAATCGACCAGGGCACTGTAGCGCTCATCCTCGAAGAACACCTGGGTGATAGCGAAATCCGCGCCGGCACGCTGCTTCGACAGCAGAATCTCAATATCCTGCAGCAGGGATGCGGACTCGGGGTGCTTCTGCGGGTACGCCGCCACACCGATGGACACCTTACCCGCCGCCAGGTGGGCGAAATCTTCGCGTTCCACGCGGCGAATCAGCTCGACCAGGTAGCGGGCGAAGGGAAGCTCAGAAACCTGACCTTCCTGCACGTCACCGCGCAGCGCCAGGAAACCGCGCACGCCCAGACCCAGAATCAGGCGGACCGCACGCTCCAGCTCGTGCACCGAGTGGCCTGCACAAATCAGGTGTGCCAGGGGGGTGAGGGAGGTTTCGTGCACCAGGTAGTCGAGCAGCGCCAGCGTCTTCTGACGGCGCTTCGCGTCACCGGAATAGGTGACCGAAACGTAGTCGGGGTTGGTACCCTCAAGCTCCGCAATGGTGCGAATCAGCGACTCACAGCTTGCGTGTGAGCGCGGAGGGAACAGCTCAAAAGAAAGAGCCGGGTGAACTGTCGTCATAACCATCCTTCGTGTTCACCCGATAGATACGCACCGTAAGGGTGCGCGAATTCTTCTGCAGGATGCGCGCCACCGGTTTGCGGGTGCGCATCATCAAGGGGTGCCGAAGGGTATTCTTCTCTATCGGTTCTGGCGGGAGCACCTTGTCCGCACCCTGCACCGTGACGGTGGGGGATACTGGCGAGGTTGCTGCGACGTCGACGAGCCAGATCTCTCGGTCGCTCTTGATAGATAACGCCTTCACTGTACCGGGCGTTTTGGAGGGTGCGCAAGAATTTCGGGGAATGATGGCCCAATATGTCGAGAGATGACGAGTCACCGAAATATGAACTTAATATGACCGACTATGACGAGGGGGGCTGGGGGCGTTGCGGGTAGGGCTGTCGGCTGACCCCTGAATGCCCGAAAATATCACAGATATATCTGCTTAATATTCTTGGACACGCACGAATATGTGTGTTTTATATTTCATTGAAGAGTAGAGTTGGTTAGTGAGGCACGGGTAGTGTTTCAATGTCCGCTCATCGAGGAGTTTCAGGGCTCAAAGATGAGTTCAATATGACTTTGTGAGCGTGGTGAGAATGAAAAAGCTATTTTCTTCTATACTCTGGTCCTTCCGCCTAGCATGGAAAACCTGTCCCACAACCCTGGTGAGCGTCGCCCTATCGCTAGCCGTCATTGCCTGCATTCCCTTGAGTCAGTCCCTGCTGATTGGTAATACAGTATCAGCCTTGAGCGGTTCAAATGGTGGTGCGGCCTGGATTTATATTATTGCTCTTGCCCTTGTTGTCGGAATTAATATCATTGCTAAACGCTGGGTCATAAGTAACATGCTCATCCTCAAATCAAAGGTGAACTATCGGGTTCACTGCATGTTAAATAACAGGTTATCTATATTTCCGTTATCTGATATAGATAGCACAAAATCACAGGAAGATATACGTGCTGCTAGAGAGGCAATATCGAAACAGGAATTGCAGGTTCACACCATGTCAGTTATGACACTGGTGAGTGCCTTCGCAATGGTGTTACTTCTCTGTCTTAATATCGCGAACGTCAGCATTGTGGCAGCAATTTTTGCGGCACTGTGTTCACTACCCCTATCTATTGCAATGGTAATCCTCGCTAAACGTGATTACGCTATATACACCCTAATGTACGAGGATTATCGGGTAGAGAACTACTATCTAGACAATCTGATGGCTCAAAGTCGCGCCCAAGAACTTCACCTCATGAGAGCCTCCCGATTTTTCTCGCAACGCGTAGCGTCCTGGCGACGCCGGGCGGCCGGTAGGGAATTGAGCCTTGAAAGTGTTAGAGGAATCATCTCCGTAGTTGCAGGGCTACTCTGCTCTGTCTTACTTTTTGCGTCCCTGTACTTCCTTGTGGATTCAGGAGCCGATATATCGTATGTGGCCGGATCGCTGATTGGAATCATTGCCTGTGTTGACGCGACCCAAGAGGTGGGATATTCATTTGGTCAGATTATTAATGGAGCATTATCTGTTCAGCAATTCCGAAGGGTATGCGACTCTGATACTTACGACCATGCTTCTGAGATAAAAACTTCTAACCCTAACCGTGAAAATATTTCAAAAATTATATGTAAAGATGTATCCGTTCAGTATGAGGGCGCGTCGTCTTTTGCGCTTAAAGATATTAATCTTGAGCTGATGAATAATCAAATGATTGCAGTAGTTGGTGCCTCGGGCGCGGGAAAAACAACGCTAATAAATGCAATTCTTGGAATTACACCAATTGCCCAGGGGAGCATAACGTATAAGGGTGCTTCTTCTGAGAGTAAATACAACATGTTGGCAAATGTTGGTTTGGTGAGTCAAGACTACGGCCGTTATGAACTGACTGTGCGTGAAAATCTTCTTCTGGGTTTGCCGCAGGAGGCTGTTGAGCGTCTTGGTGATGCTGATTTGTGGTCGGCTTTGTCGGTGGCTTGTGCTGATGATTTTGTGCGTGGTCTTGAGGGTGGTTTGGATGCTCAGTTGGGTGAGTCGTTTGGTGGTGTTGGTCTTTCGGGTGGTCAGTGGCAGCGTTTGGCGTTGGCGCGTGTGGTTCTTCGGGATGCGCCGGTGTGGGTGTTGGATGAGCCGACCAGTGCTGTGGATGCTGAGACTGAGGAGGAGATTTTTGCTCGGTTGAAGGTGGCTGCTGTTGGGCGTTTGGTGGTGTTGGTGTCTCATCGTGCGTGGACGTTGCGTGGTGTTGATTCTGTGGTGGTGTTGGATGGTGGTTGTGTGGTGGAGCAAGGAACCTACCGGGAGCTAACGACCGACCCTACATCACGCTTCAGAAAGCTCTTCGCCTCCCAACTGGAGGGGAAATAACCTTGCAACATACCCGCACAACGTAGAGTTAAAAGCATGGAACGTATTGAATCTCCCGTCTACCGCAGGCTCGGCAACTCCGGCCTCGTCGTACCCAGCGTCGGCATCGGCTGCAACAACCTCGGCCGCCCCGGCACCCCCACCCGCACCCAAGAAGGCACCAACGAAGTCATCGCCGCCGCAGTCGACGCCGGCATTAGCTTCTTCGACATCGCCGACCTCTACGGCGCCGAACCCGGCCTCTCCGAAACCATGTTCGGTACCGCCCTCACCCAGCTCGGCCTCGACCGCGACGAACTGACCATTGTCACCAAATTCGGTCTGCCCGTCGGCGACCTCAACGGCAACGACCGCAACGCCCGCGGATCCCGCCGCTACATCATGCGCGCCGTCGAAGGGTCCCTCCGCCGCCTCGGCACCGACTACATCGACCTGTACTTCTACCACAGCCCCGACCCCAACACCCCCATCGAAGAAACCCTCAGCGCCCTCGACCAGCTCGTACGCGACGGTAAGGTCCGCTACCTGGGCCACTCCAACTTCTCCGGCTGGCAGCTCGCCCACGCCGAACACTGCGCCCACGAACTCGGCACCGAACGGTTCATCGTCGCAGAAAACCACTACAACCTGATCGACCGCCGCGCAGAACTAGAAATCCTGCCCGCCGCACAGCACTTCGGCATGGGTGTGCTGCCGTACTTCCCGCTCGCTAACGGACTGCTGACCGGCAAGTACCGCCGCGACAACATTCCCGCCGGTTCGCGCCTGTCCCACTCCAAGAAGAACGTGCTCGACGCCGCCAACTGGGACCAGCTCGAAGCCTTCCACAGCTTCTGCACCGAGCGTGGCATCACCGAGGTGCAGGCGGCGTTCTCCTGGCTCGCACAGCAGTCGCCGGTCACCTCCGTCATTGCCGGTGCGACCAGCGCCGAGCAGGTGCGCGCCAACGCACAGGCGGCATGCCTGCGCTTCGACGCTGAGGACCTCGCCGCCCTGGACGCCATCTTCCCGGCACCCGAGAAGATCGCGCTGTTCTAAACTCCGGCTCCCTCTCAAAGGGGCACTCAGGCGGTCGCATATGTCGGCCGTAATATACGCTGAAAAATGTCCGTGGTGAGAAATAAATATCACCCGCCGAACGTTTTCGCTAGGATTAGGTGAGGTGCGTCTAACCTGACGCACCTCACCTCGCCTATATACCCACCCCTGCCGCCTGGAAGCAGTCCGGCAGGACCACCCGCCACCGGCACATCAAAGGACACCATGAGCGCACAGAGCACCGCCTCCACCCTGCCCCCTCTGGGCACCGGGAAGCACAGCCGATACCTCGGCATCATTGCACTCATCGCCACCTTCGGCGGTCTGCTCTTCGGCTACGACACCGGAGTGATCAACGGCGCGCTCGAACCCATGAGCCGCGAACTCGGTATGGACTCCACCGCCCAAGGCTGGGTCACCGGATCGCTCGCCTTTGCCGCCGCTATTGGCGCACTCGGATGCGGCCGCATCTCTGACCGGTACGGCCGCCGAACCACCATCATTGGGCTCTCCACCATCTTCTTCATTGGTGCCCTGACCTGCGTGTTTGCACCCAATGTCGCCGTACTCATCACCGGACGCACCCTGCTCGGCCTGGCGGTCGGCGGCGCCTCCGCCGTGGTGCCCGTGTTCCTCGCAGAGCTCGCACCCTACGAAATTCGCGGCTCCCTCTCCGGCCGCAACGAGCTCATGGTTGTGGGCGGTCAGCTTGCCGCGTTCATCGTGAACGCCCTCATCGGCAACGTATGGGGCGAGCACGACGGCGTGTGGCGCTGGATGTTCGCCATCTGCACCCTGCCCGCCATCGGCCTGTTCGTCGGTATGCTGCGAGTGCCCGAGTCGCCGCGCTGGCTGCTGCGCGTCGGCAAGCGTGAACAGGCGCTTGAGGTGATGAAGCGCATCCGCTCCGCCGAGCGTGCCGAAGCTGAGATTGCCGACATTGAACGCACCCTGCAGGCGGAGGCGACCACCCAGAACAATGCGGCGGGTAAGGAAAGCGTGGGCGTGCGCGGCTGGTTCGTGCGCATCCTGCTCGTCGGTATTCTGGTCGGCGCGGGCCAGCAGCTGACCGGCATCAACTCGATCATGTACTACGGCATTAAGGTGCTCAAGGAAGCCGGTTTCAGCGAATCCGCGGCGCTCATCGCGAATATTGCGCCGGGTACGATTGCGGTGCTCGGCTCGATCCTGTCGCTGCGCCTGATGGAGCGCGTGCCGCGCCGCGTCATGGTCATTACCGGCTACAGCTCGACCGCGTTTTTCCACGTGCTGATTGCGGGTGCATCCATGCTGCTGCCCGCCGATAATGCGGCGCGTCCCTGGATTCTGCTGGTGCTCATCGTCTGCTTTGTGGGCGCGATGCAGACCTGCCTGAACGTGTCGACGTGGGTGATTATGAGTGAGCTGTTCCCGCTGCGTGTGCGTGCGGCGGGTATGGGTATTTCGGCGTTTAGCGGCTGGATGATGAATGGTGTGCTGTCGCTGGCGTTCCCCGTGATTCTGGGCGCGGTCGGTCTGACCGGCTCCTTCATCGGCTTTGCCGTGGTGAACGTGGTCATTGCGCTGCTGATGTTCCGCAACCTGCCGGAGACTCGCGGCGTGAGCCTGGAACAGGTGGAGCGCGGCGTGATGGACGGCAGCGCCTACCCCTCCGCAGGCAAGCGCTAGATTCGGCGGTTTTTAGGCATGAATGAGGCGGGCGGCCCCTTCCCGGTGGAGGTGCCGCCCGCCTCGCAATATGCGTTGAAAGACTAGTCTGCAGGGTTCTCTGCGAGGAACTCGTCGAGCCCGATGCGGTAGCCGTCATCTTCGGCGCGTGCCTTGCGAAGAGCCTCAATGTCGAGGAGCTCTTCGTACTCTTCCAGCAGCTTCAAATCTTCGTAGGAGATGAGCGCGGCAACAGTCTTACCATTGCGGCTGATGAGGGGACGTTCGCCGGAGAACACTGCCTCGTTGACTTTGGTTCCGAGGTTGTCGCGGAGTTCTTTAAGAGTCGTGACATTGGAACGAGTCCGGTGAGTGGTGACAGTCATGACTGGTTCCTTTCTGGGGTTTGTCCGTTAGCTCCGAGGATAGTTCCTGTGCAGGTTCTATTCAAGAAGCTACAGGGCGAAGAAGGGTACAGGGCACGAGTAGGGAATTACCGCATTCTGTACACCATTGATAACGGTGCGGTTGTTGTTGAGGTCTTCCGAGTTGGTCATCGACGCGAAGTCTATCGCGGCCTGTAGAGTGAACGCGGCGTGATGGACGGTAGCATCTACCCCTCCGCAGGCAAGCGCTAGATTCGGCGGGTTTTAGGCATGAATGAGGCGGGCGGCACCTCCCCGGTGGAGGCGCCGCCCGCCTCGTGCATCCCGTGACCCGCCGCCCCTCGCCCCACCGCACTGTTCGTTGAACGAGAAGCAAGGAACCCCTACCCTGAAACCTTGCCCGCAAGGTGCTACCTTCAAGAGGGTATTATTGACTTCAAAGTGCCGAAATATATGCTTGACCTGTGCGAGCACACACCGCGTAGCCACCGGAACGATTCGTCACCCGGTGCAATACACATGACTCTAACGAAATATAGGTGAACCATGACTGAGAACGTACACAACGACTGGGACCTCCGAAGCGAAGAGGTCCAGAAGGACCAGGTAGCTGCCTACGACGCAATGCGCCGCCGTTGCCCCGTCGCCCACGACGAATTCATGGGCTACTCCGTCTTCAAGAACGCCGATGTACAGCACGTACTCGACCACCCCGAAATCTACTCCAACGTCGTCTCCACCCGCCACATCGCCGTCCCCAACGGCATGGACGCCCCTGTGCACACCGCGTTCCGCGCCGTCAACGACAAGTACTTCACCCCCGAGCGCCTCGAAAAGTTCGCACCCGTCATCCGCGAAGCCGTGCAGGGCCTCATCGCGGACCTTCCTCGCGGCGAAGAGGTAGACGTCATGCAGGGCTTCGGTCAGGCATACGCAATGCGTGTGCAGAACGCCTTCATGGGCTGGCCCGCATGCCTCGAGCAGCCCCTCACCGAGTGGATTGAAAAGAACCGCGTCGCCACCCTGCGCCGTGACCGCGCAGAAATCGCCAA
Organism: Rothia mucilaginosa; assembly: GCF_001061665.1. Classification (GTDB taxonomy): domain Bacteria; phylum Actinomycetota; class Actinomycetes; order Actinomycetales; family Micrococcaceae; genus Rothia; species Rothia mucilaginosa_A. Next base: position 81,984 of record NZ_JVSP01000014.1, read on the forward strand.
GGTCGCCCTCGAATTCGACGGCTACATCCGCCAGCTGCTCGACGAGCGCCGCGAGGATGCCGCAGCCGGCAAGCCCAAGGACGTCACCGCCGAACTGCTCACCGACATCGTGGACCTGCCCGGCGAAGAGCCCCGCACCATGACCGACGAAGAGATCGTCAGCCTCATCCGCAACTGGACCGTGGGCGAGCTGTCCACCGTCTCCGCAACCGTGGGTGTGTTCGTGAACTTCCTGGCACGCAACCGCGCCGAGCAGGACCGCCTGCGCGCATCCCTCGCCGACGGCAACGCCCTGGAAGACTCCAGCGAAATCGCCCTCGCCGTCGAGGAAATCATGCGACTCGAGGACACCCTCGTCACTAACCGTCGCGTCACCACTCGGGACACCGAACTCGGCGGCCGCACCCTGCCCGCCGGCTCCCGCGTGACCATCAACTGGGCCAGCGCAAACCGCGACGAGGACGCCTTCGAAGACGCCCTCACCTACAACCCGCACCGCGACCAGTCCCGCAACCTCGTGTACGGCGACGGCATCCACGTCTGCCCCGGCGCGCCCCTGGCACGCCTGGAGCTGCGCATCCTGCTCGAGGAGCTACTGCGCGGCACCAAGTCGATTGAGATTGCAGACGAGAGCGAGAAGCCCGCAACCGTGAACGCCGTGTACCCGGTCTCCGGCTACTCGGTTGTGCGCGCCATCTTCAACTAGGCACGCTCCAGCCATAAAAAGTGCGAGGCGCCGAACCCCGAGAATGGGGGTCGGCGCCTCGCGCTGTTAAGAGTGAATAGGGGCTAGAATATACCGCCCGTTATAACCGCCCGCTATAGACGGAGCAGAATATTCTTTAATGGCTATATACACTGGTCGGTTCTCTAAGCAAGCTGAGTTTAGCGGCCGGTAGCTGAGGGCTTCGCGGAAGAACGAGACGAGGCGCTCGCAGACGGACGAGCCGAAGCGCTTGCAGATGCCGAGGCGGAAACCTCCGCCGCCGCGCTTGCCGACTCCTCGGCCGATAGCGGCGTACCGTCCGCATGCACACCCGCTATTGCCGGGGTCACGCCGTTCACGAAGCTCAGCTTCGCCTGCTTGAAGTGATAATCCGGGGAGCAGGTCAGCTTGTACTTGGTATCCGCCAGCTCGCGAATCGTCTTCACATAATTCTGAGTCTCGGGGAAGGGCGGAACGCCGCCGTACTTCTCCACAGAACCCGGACCCGCGTTATAGCCGGCGAGCACCACATCCTGCAGCTCATCCTCATTAGAAGCGTACTTCGCCAAACGGGTGCGAAGCTCAGACAGGTAGCGGGCCTGCGCAGCAATCGCATCGTGCGGGTTCAGCACGTTACCGCCGTTGCCGAAGCTGTAGTGCTCGGCGTTCCACGCCTCATCGGTAAACTGCGCGATACCCTTAGCGCCCTGGTGGGACACAACGCCCACGCGCCAGTGGCTCTCGGTCTCAATCTGCGCGGCCATCACGCCGGGGCGGAAACCCGACACCTTAGAGCCCTCCTCAAAATCGGATCGGAGAGCCGCCGGAGCATACGAAAGCTCCGTCATGCCGCAGTAGTCGTCATAGGTGGCCGCCAAACCGGCGACGCCGCCACCTAAAAGAACCGCAGAGGCGATAATCTGCCAGTGCGCGAGAGCCCCGGCCAGAAAGCGAAGCGGGAAAGCTTTACGCGGCCGAGGAGAAGTCTGTGCGTCCGCCGAGGCGGAAGTGTGGTTGGAGGCGCTCGTAGCGTTACGCTCGGAAGGGGCGCCCGAAGTGCTATGTGCCATCCATCCAGACTAGCGCACCCGAGCCGCGGATGCCGACAAAATACCCACGGATGAGGCTAAAAGCATAGTCAGCGCGGGATGCGCACCCCGCCCCATTCCGGGCAAACCGCCCTGCCGCCCGCCTGCGAGAAAGGAAGGACCCGCCCGGAAAGGCCCCCGGGTAGCGGAGGGCCCCGCCGCGCGCATCCGAGGATGCACCCGGCGGGGCCTCACAAATCCCGCTGCCGCGAGGGCTCGGCTCACGGGGTCGCCTAGCGGTCGGTCACCACAATCTTGCCGGCGGCGCCGCGCTCCATCTCCGCGAAGGAATGGTTCACGAACGTGTAAGTGCCGGACTCCAGGAACTGCATCTCCACGAAGCCGCCCTGGGCGGGGGCCAGATCCAGGGCCTGACTGTGGCCGTCACGGCTACCGTACGCATCCGCGCCGCGGCGCAACAGGTAGCCGCCCTCCTTATAGACCGTGTCGAACTGCGAACCGACCACGTGGAAACTCGTGCCGTGGTTCGGGCCCGCCGCCATCACCCAAATACGGACGCGCTCGCCCTTCTTCACCTGCAGGGGCTTTGCCTTGTACTGGGTCGCGTGGCCGTTGAACATGGTCAGCGTGGGGGTGCCCGCCGCAATCAGGTCGGGAGAGTTCTCCGCCAGCTTGTTGCCGTCGGAGGCGGTCTTGCCGGTGTCGTGCAGGTACGCCTCGCCCTGAACCATCACGTACTCGTGATCCACCTGATCCATGTCAGCCGGGTCAATGATGACCGAGCCATACATGCCCTGGGTCATGTGCAGGCTCAGCGGGGCGGTACCGCAGTGGTACAGCCAGATACCGGCGGCCTTCGCCTCGAAACGGTAGACGAGACGCTCACCGGGGGCGATGGTCTTCATCGTGTTATCGGGGGAAACCATGCCCGCGTGGAAGTCCAGCGAGTGGCCCATCGTGCCGTTATTGACGAGTGTAACTTCAAAAATATCGCCGACCTTGCCATGCAGAACCGGGGCCATGTTTTGCCCGTTGAAGGTCCACATGTGGACGGTTACGCCGGGGGCTACCTCGCGGTCGACCTCCTGCACCTCCAGGGTGACCTTGCGGACGGTCTTGCCGTTCACCTGCGTGGCGGTGTTCAGCGCCGGGATGTTCGGGTCGCGGTACTGGTAGCCGCTGCCGGGCGCCGCAGACATGTCAATCTTGCCGTTCGCGACCGTCATGAGGGTCGGGACGTTACCCGTCGCGGCGTGGTTGTGGGTGCCCGCAGAACCGTGGTTGTGGTCGCCCTGCGCCACCTGGTTTGCGGAGGCGCCGGTCGCCTTCACCTTGAACACCATGCCCAGGGAGCGGTGACCCGCCACGGAGCAGTAGCCTTCCTGATCGGCGGTAATGACACCGGCATCAACGGTTTTCGTTTCGCCGGGGTTGATGGTGCCGGTGGTTGCGCCGTTGTCGAAGGTCAGGTCGTGGGTCATGCCCTTGTCGTCGTTGGTGACCTCGACGACCAGGCGGTTACCGGCGGGGACCTCCACCTCGGCGGGGGTGAAACGGTAGTTGCTGGTCGCCTTCACCTGCACGGTGGTGGTCTGACCGGTTGCAGCCACGGAACCCGCCGAGGAGAACGACGGCAGGTTCAACGCGGACGGGTTCACGGCGAAGCCCAGCAGGAACGCCATGGCAACCGCGAGTGCCGCCTGGAAGCTCTGCTTGGCGTGCGGGACGGGTTCCGGGGTGAGCGCCTCCTGGTTGAAGACGGGCTTCTCGCCGCGGGCGCGTGCTGCCATCATTTCCTTGCGGGTGTTCACGGACGCCTTCACGCCGCGCACCATGAGCGGAATGAACGCCATGAGCGCCAACGCACCCACGATAGCGACGGCAATCTTAATGGACTGGCCCACCATGGAGCTGGGCATCATGAAGATGAGCAGCGCCAGGTTCACGGCGGTTACGCGTGCCGCCGCGAAACGGCTGAACTCCTTGTTGGAGGCGCGAACCACCGCAGGGCCGCCACCCATACGCTGCGGCAGCAGGTAGCTCATCGCGCCGAGCAGCAGCTGCAGCAGGAAGCCGACCACAAAGATGGGGGTCACGGCGCGCATGTCCAGCTGCGCGAACGGGGTGGTTGCCACCATGTAGGCGGTGGTAGCCACGCCAATAATCAGCCAGAGGAAGCCCATACCCACGCTCATCGGCGGGTACTCATTCGGGCGCTTGGTGCGCAGGGTACGCACCATCACCCAGGCGACAATCAGCAGGGCAACCAGGTAGACGACCAGGCCGGCTGCGGCGAGCGGACGCATCCCAAAAATCGCGCCGACAACGGTCAACGCCAAGCCGCCGCACATCAGGTATAGGGCGCGCAGGCTGTGGGTGAGCGCCTTATCAACCATCTTCGTGCGCAGCATGGTCGGCCAGAACGTCACCAGCGTACCCACCGCGGTAATGCCGACAAAGCCAAGCACGTTCACGACCTCATGGGCAAGCAAGAACTGCGAATGCAGGGTGCCGGACAGATTCGGGTAGGCAATCATGCCGCCAAACGCCGCACCGAGGGGCAGCAGCAGCGCCGCAACAATGTAGAAGCGAATGGTCACACCGAACCGCGACGGCAGAGCCTGACGCACCTGCTTCAGCAGGTAGATGCCGTGCCAGGCGACCATCGACCCGACAATGAGGGCGCCCACCACCGTGGCGGCGTAGAGGCCGGGCACGCTCAGCTGACCGACCATGCCGATCATGAGCAGGAGGATACCGGCGTTCAGAATGAAGATGCGGCGCACCTGGGTTCCGCGGTGCTCGTCAGGAATCTTGATTTTCATGAGCGCTTCGGTGAAGTGCTGCGACCAAATCAGAATCGAGTTCGTAATCAGGCCGAGGGTGACAATATGCACCATCAGCCAGCCGCTATTCGGGATAAACCTGTGCAGCAGAAGTACGCCGATAAGGGTAAACATCCAGTGGGAGACCGGCTTGGAGGCGCGACGATGCCACGTGCCGCGGCCGGATGCGCGGCGCGCAATCTCTTCGGTGGTGAGGGAAGCGCCGGGAACGCCGGCCGGGCGCATGCCGATGCTCAGCCTGGAGGAGCCGCCTCCGGAGACGGCCGCACCGTCTGCCGCACCGTTTGCTGAACCGCCGGGCGCGCCGATGCTCAGGCCGCCGATGCTTCGGGGACGCTGGCCGTCGGGCTTGCCGCCGCCGGTTGCATCGGGGCGCTCGCCGCCGTTGGGTTTCTCGCCGTCAGATGGGGTGCCGAGATGTTCGCTCACGCAATCACTGCTTTCACTGCTGGTTGTTCACGTCGGTACGTCGGTGTGTTTACGTCGGTGTGTTCGGGGGCGCTCCGCATCCGCTAGACTCCGCGAAGGGCGCGTCGAGTGCCATATAAATCCATTATATTGCCCCATTTGTACCAAGTTTGAAGACAGTACGTGCGTATAAATGCGCTCTGCGGCCCGCCTCCTGAAGCCTGTGAATCTGCGCCCTGATGCATCGGATACACGCGCTTCGCGATACACTGTTATGGCTTGAAAACGCCGATGCCCCGCACTCTCACGGGGCATCCGAAACACCCCGCGCCGGGATCCGCAGCTAAACCCCACAGTAAGGACATCTCGTGGCCAGAACCGAATCCAAAACCCCGATTTGGGGCGTTATTGCCGTCCTAGCGCTCCTGGCGGTGGGCGCCAATTTCCTGCTCCGAATCCTGAGCGACCCCGCCAGCGGCATGGATTTCTCCATTTACCGCCTGGGCGCCATGACCATTTTCGATAACGAGGGGTTCACCCAGGACCTGTACTCCCCGACCCTGAACGATCACGGCGTGATTAAGCCGCCGTTCACCTACCCGCCGTTTGCGGCGATGCTGTTCCTGCCCTTCGCGTTCATGCCCCTGGTCGTCGGTAAGGTGCTCATGGTGCTGGGGTCCGTGGTGGTGGCCTGGTGGCTTTCCACCATCATCTACAACTACGTCAATGCGCGCGGTCGCGAACTGCCCCTGCAGCGGTACTTTGGCCGCGTGGGCACTATCGCCGTGCTGACCCTTCTGGTGGTTGCGGCGGGTCCCTGGCAGCGCACCATCGACCTGATTCAGATCAACCCGTTCATTACCGCGCTGATTCTGGCCGATTTTGTGCGCCCGGCGACCCGCGTGCCGCGCGGCGTGCTGATCGGCATTGCCGGCGGCGTGAAGCTCACTCCGCTCGTGTTCGGCCTCATCCTGCTGGTGCGCCGCGATTGGAAGGGCATCGTAACCCTGGGTGCGACCTTCTTCGCCACGATTGCGCTGGGCTTCATTCTGATGCCCAAGGAGGCACCGGAATTTTGGTTCTCGGCGCTGACGAATCCTTCGCGCGTGGGCGGCCTGAACTATGTGGATAACATTTCGATTCAGGGTTGGCTGTTGCACTTCGGCCTGTCCGAGGGTGCCGCGAAGCCCGTCTACTATGCTCTAGCGCTCGTGAGCATCGTGCTCACCGCCGGCCTGCTGTACCAGCTGGAACGCCGCGGTGCGGCCCTGGCGCAGGTGGCGGTGACCGCCTCTCTCATGGTGGCGCTTTCGCCGATTAGCTGGTCGCACCACAACGTGTTGCTGCCCCTGCTGGCGGTTGTGCTGGTGCTGGATGCGTTCCCCACCTACTTCGCCCCGCAGCCGGCCTGGTTGCGCGTGGGCGCCGCGTGCTTCGCCTGGGTCGCCGTACTGGGCCTGTACATTTCCCCGATGCGTATCGCCTCGTGGATGCACGGCTCCATGGACGACATGGAGCACCTGGCCGCCGGTGCGCTGGCGGTGTCGGCGATTCCGGCGTTCTGCCTGTGGGTGACGATGATGCTCTGGTCGGTTGCCGCGCTGAGCGCCCCGGTGCGCGGCGCGAAGGTTGAGCCCGTGCAGTACGGCTCCGTGCCCAACGATGCACCCCTGGGCTGGTGGGGTGCCCGCGCCCTGGTGACCGGGCGCGCCGAGTCTGTACGTGCCGCTACCTCCCGGGGGGCAACCGCGTGAGCCACGCGAAAAACACTGAGAAGAACGCCGAAGATACCGAAAAGAATACCGGGGCGGTAGCGCCCGCTATCCCGTGGGCCTCGGCCTCCGCAGCTTCCGCCGAGGCTGCCGCGGCTACCGGGTCCGCCCAGGCTGCCGAGCCCGCCGAGCCTACCCCGGCCGCGAAGCTGAAGGACCGCCCCGAGGAACCCGGTCACTCCGATGCATCCGAACGCATTCTCAGCCTGCGCGAACGCTTCTTCCGCGGCGGCGATATCTGGGCGCACCTGGTGTTCATCCTGGTGGCCGCCTACGCCCTCAACTACGTCACCCACGCCGCGGCCGACGACATCTACGTCTACCGACTGGGCGCGGTCTCCCTGGCCGACGGCCCCGACGGACTGCAGCTCTACAACTTCCGCACGCGCGGCCTGCCCTTCACCTACCCGCCGTTTGCGGCCCTGCTCTTCTACCCGCTCGCGTTCCTCACCGAACCGCAGAGCATGATGCTGATTACCGTCATCATCGGCGTGCTCAGCTACGTATGTGCCTACGCCCTGTACTCCTACGCGCGTAGCCGCGCCTGGCGTCTGCCCCTGCAGAAGTACCTGAGCTCCTGGGGTATGGTCTCGCTCATGGCGGCCCTCATTTGGGCCTGCGGCCCGTGGCGCCTCACCACGCACTTCGGGCAGATTAACGCGATTATCCTCGCCCTAATCCTGGCCGACTTCATGCGCCCGGCCACCCGCGTGCCGCGCGGCGTGCTGCTGGGTATTGCCGCCGGCATTAAGCTCACCCCGCTCGCCTTCGGCCTTCTGCTGCTTATGCGTAAGGACTGGAAGGGGCTTATCACCACGGCCCTGAGCTTCGCGGCAACCGTGGGTATCGCGTACCTCGTCGTGCCCCAAGAATCGACGATTTACTGGTTCCAGGCGCTGCGCGACACCTCCCGCGTGGGTTGGTTCAGCTACTTCGATAACGTGTCTATCATGGGCACCCTCACCCACGCGGGCCTGCAGCACCATCTGACCGTAACCGCCCTGTCGACCGTGCAGGTGGCCCTGACCCTGCTCATCGTTCTGGTGACGGCCGTTCTGCTGATCCCGCTGATTCGCGCCCGCGCGGTCGTGTCGCAGCTGGCGCTGACGGCCTTCATGATGCTGCAGATCTCGCCGATTAGCTGGTCGCACCACAACACCTGGTACCCGCTGATGCTGGCCGCCGTCGTGGTGGAAATCTTCCCGCTGTTTTACCGGTGGGCAAGCTCGTTCATTGCGACCCTCGGCGTTATCACGGCGAGCGTGGCGCTGGCGGGCATGTACATTTCCCCGTACTGGATTGTGCTGGCCTTCGCCCCGCACTTCAGCTCGGACAACATCCTCATGGTGCCCGAGGGCTCGCTGGGCCTCATGGCGGGCACGTCCCCGTACCAGTTCATGTACGTGTTCACGGTGGTGACCTTCTTCGTGTACCTGGTACACCGCCAGCAGATTAATCGCGCCGCAGCCCGCGAGGGGGAACGCGTGACTACCCTGGGCGCCGCATACTAGAAACCGTCGCGACCCGCGGCCGCGCGAAGACCGCAGACGCAGAAGAGCCCCCGCATCCGAGGGATGCGGGGGCTCTTCCGGCGTGCCGCCACGGGCTACGGGCGGCTAGTGGGTGCCGATGCTCCAGTCAGCCGAGGAGGTGCTACGCACCTGCAGGAGGTTCTTGCCGGTGCTCTTCCACTCCATGCTGCTCTTCATGTTCGCCACGCTGGTGCCAAACATAACGTCGCTACGGCTGGCGCTCAGCAGCGCGAAGCCGCGCTTGCTGTCCAGGCCCTTCGCCTCGAACTCCATGGTGGACTCGCCACCGTCGTAGGTGAAGGCGTAGTAGTTCATGTTCGTGTGGAACTTCTCGCCCTTGGCGTAGTTCGGTGCGGAGGATTCGTCGTACACGCGAATCAGCCACTCGCCCTTACCGTTGAGCTCCAGCTTGCGGGTGGGGCTGGAGGGGTTGGTGGTATCCAGCCACGCGGTGCCGCGGATGGGGGTGCGGTCGACGGTCATATCGATGACGCTCAGGCCGGTGGAAATCTCACCCTTCTCGGTGAGGCTGGTGATGTAGGCGCGGCTGCTCAGGTCGTCCGAGGGCTTGAACTCGTAGTAGACGATGCCCTTGGAGGCGTCGCCCTTCACCTTTTCGATGTCGATGTTCTTCTTATCCTCGGTGACGGTCTCCTTGTACTCCTTGTACTCGCCCTCGGGTAGCTTCGCCTCGGACGCGGTGGTCGAGGACGAGCCATCCGAAGACTGCGCGCTCGCCGAGGTGGAGGTGCCGTCCGCCTGGTTCGAGCGGTCGGAGGAGCCCGAGCCGCCGCGCGGCAGGAGCATCACGATGACCAGGATGAGGACGATCAGCAGGGCCAGCGCGGCACCGATGATGCCCAGAAGCTTGCCGCCGAATGGGCCCTTCTTCTTGGTCTCGGTATCGGCGGGCTGGGAGTTCTGAGGCTCGTGCTGAGACGCGGAATCAGCCTGGGGGACGTAGGGGTTGAACGCTGCGGCGGGCTGAGCCTGTTGGCCACCCTGCTGACCTGCCTGACCGGACTGGCCGGCGGGCTGGTAGGGGTTGTAGGGCTGGCCGCCGTGCTGCGAGGCGAACTGCTCACCCTGGAACTGGCCGGGCTGGCCGCCGTGCTGCGGGGCGAACTGCTCACCCTGGAACTGGCCGGGCTGGCCGCCGAAGGAATCGGCGGCACCCTGGTGCGGGTTCTGCTGGCCCGCGAAGTCCTGACCCGCAAAGTCCTGACCGGTAAATTCCTGGCCCGCGGGAGCCTGCGGAGCAAACTCCTGGGCGGCGAAGGCCTGGGGAGCCGCGACGTCGGCGGGGGCCGGGGCGCTTGCCTCGGGGGCCTGCGCGGGCTGCTCGGGCGAGGAGTGGAACTCAATCAGCGGGGAGTTCTCGACGGAGTGGGGCAGGGAAGCCTCGGAGGGGGCGGGCTCCTCAACCGGCTCGGCGGGTGCTACTGCCTCGGCAACGGGCTCCGCGGGAACGTCTGCGGAGACGGGGGCCACGGGAATCGTCGGGGCGGCGGGGGCCACCTCGGCAACAACCTGCTCGACCACAATCTGCTCGGATACGACGGGTTCTGCGGGGGCCTCTTCGACCGGTGCCGCTGCCTCGGAAATAGGCTCAGCAACGGGCTCCGCGGGGGTCTCCTGAACGGGCTCCGCGGGAGCCTCTGCGGCGGGGGCTTCGCCGGCGGGGTTCAGCACCTCTTGAGGCAGGGCGGTCTCCTGAAGCGGAACCGGGGTCAGGTAGCGCATGGGCTTCGGCTCTGCCTCGGTCTGCTCGGCTTCAGCCGACTCTGCGCCGGACTGCTCGGTCGCGATGGGCTCGGCCGCGACAGGCTCTGCGGGAGCCTCTTCGACCGGGACCGGAACCTCTGCGGAAATCTCGGTCGCCTCAACAGCAGGCTCCGCAACGGGTTCTGCGGGTGCCTCAGCGGCGGGCTCGGATGCGCCCAGCGCCTCGGCGGACTCTTCCGAAATGAGCGGCTCCAGGGGAGCGTCATCGACATCGATGGGCTCGGGGTCGGGCTCTTCGACCCACAGCTGCCAGCCATCGGGAACGGGACCCCAGGCCGGGTCGGGGCGCCAGGTAGGGGTAGGGGTCCAGCCTGCGGGCGGGGCGGGCCAATTGGGCGGCGGGTTGAAGACGAGTGCCATAAGAAAGCAGCCTTTCTGGTGCTGAAAACACCCCGGAAGAGCGGTCATCAGCGACTATGTATATGACGTGTATTATCGCTTCAAATTATGGCACAGCTTTATGGGTCAAAAGCCTTGCCTGGTCGTTTTTGAGAGGATTCACGGCAGACTCTTCACTTTCGTAACATTCTGCGTTAATCCGCGGTTCAAGATTGGGGTTTGAGCTTAGGTTGAGGGTTTTGCGCGCGGTGCGCGATGCAACCGGAACGGCAGGAGTCCCCGCTCGCGTGACACCTCGTGCCGGTATCCGCCCGAGCTGCCCGGCTAGGATTAAGGTATGAACACAACGCGGCCCCCCGCATCCCCGCAAGCACCGTTCGGCCCCGCAGCCTCGGGCCGCTCCTCCCGTACCGACGGCCTGGCCTACCATCGTCTTTCGCACGCCGACCCGGAGACCCGCTGGTACTCGCCCCTGCTGGAGGGCCTGCTCGGCGTCGTCGTCTTCATTGGCCTGTCCCTCATGCTGTCGCTCCTCATGGCCGCGGCTGCTATGGGTTCGGGTCTTTCCCTGCGCGAGATTACCGAGAACCGCTCCCTCGTTATGGAGCACCCGGCGCTGTTCGCCCTGACCTTCCTCTCGCTCATCGCCATCGTGCCTTCGCTCTTTCTGGCGCGCCTGGTCGTGGGCCCGAAGCCCTGGGGCCTGATTCATTCGGTGGCGGGCCGCCTGCGCCGTTCGCTCCTGTTGCCGTACCTGGGCTTGGGCTTCGTGATCTACGGTATTTACTACGCAGTGATGGTGGCGGTGAGCGGTGCATCCCTGCCTGATTATCGTTATTCGCAACCTTCACAGGTTGAATTTTGGGTTATTGCGGTGCTGATCCTGCTTCTGGTGCCCGTGCAGTGCTACGCGGAGGAGCTCGCCTACCGCGGGTTCATGATGCAGACGCTGGGCCGCTGGATTCGTACCCCCTGGCTGCCGATTGTGCTGCCGGCGGCGCTCTTCATGTTCTCCCACACTTACGATGCGTGGGGCCTGGGCTTCGTGTTTGCGATGGGCGTGTACGCCGGGTTCCTGTGCTGGTACACCGGCGGCCTGGAGGCCTCCGTCAGCCTGCACGTGGCCAATAACGTGACCCTGCTGCTGCTCTCTCTTGTGGCGGGTCTGGACCCCTTCGCCTCCGAGGGGGTGGCCCCCATGGATGCGCTGCAGGGCATCGCGCTGGAGGGCCTGTACGTGGTGCTCGCCTGCCTGATCTTCAACGCACGCGCTCGCCGCGGCGAGGTTTCACGTGAAACACAACCGCTCAAGGTTGATAACTAGGGTCTGCGATGGCCGGGGCCCGCGATACCTAGCGCATGCGGCGGGTAGCCCTCGCTCGACTATCTGCCCGCCGCCGCCCCATCCGGGCCCCATCTGGACTTTCACCCCAACTCACCCCGTCAACACCCAAGAAAAGGTAGGGTTAAACCATGACTGTTGATGCTGTAAAGAATATTGAAGACCTCGCCGCATTTGTGGCGGAGTCGCCGGTCTCCTACCTCGCCGCGCGCACGGTGGCGCGTCGCCTGCAGGCCGCCGGGTTCACCGAACTGGTCGAAACCGAGGCCTGGGAGCCGCAGGTCGCAACCGGCCGCCACTTCGTCGTCCGCGACGGTGCGATTATCGCCTGGGCCGGTGGCGCGAAGGCGCAGAAGGCAAGCGGCTACCGCGTGCTGGGTGCGCACACCGACTCGCCCTCCCTGAAGATTAAGCCCTCCTCCTCCATCACCACGAAGGGCTGGCACCAGATCGCCGTGGAGAACTACGGCGGTGCCCTGCTGAACTCCTTCCTGGACCGCGAGCTGTGCGTGGCGGGTCGCATCACCGTCATGGAGGATGGCGAGCTGAAGGACCGCCTGGTGCGTACCGGCCCGATTGCGCGCATCCCGCAGCTGGCGCCGCACCTGGACCACAAGCGCAACGAACTGGTGCTGGACAAGCAGTTCAACATGTACCCCGTGTGGGGTGTGGACCCCGCGGAGAACGACGTGCTCGGCTACATGGCGAAGCACGTGATTGACGGCGAGCCGGTCGACCCGCAGAACATCGTGGGTTACGACCTGCTGTTCGCCGACTCGCAGCCGCCGCGCCGCTTCGGTGCGGATCAGGAGCTGTTCGCTTCCGGTCGCCTGGATAACCTGTCTTCGGTGCACGCGGGTCTGACTGCCCTGGAGCGTTACGTTGCCGATAACGCGGATGAGGATGCCACCGAGACCGTGATGCTCGCGGCGTTCGACCACGAGGAGCTCGGCTCCGAGTCGCGTAGTGGTGCGGCTGGCCCGTTCCTGGAGGATATTCTGGTGCGCCTGTCGGCTGCCCGCGGTGAGAGCACGGAGGAGTACCGCCGTTCGGTGGCGGCGTCGTTCTGCCTGTCGGCTGATGCCGGTCACCTGGTGCACCCGAACTATCAGGGTCACCACGACCCGACCGTGCAGCCGCTGCCCGGTGGTGGCCCGCTGCTGAAGATTAACGCGAACCAGCGTTACGCGACGGATTCGGTGGGTGCTGGCGTGTTTGCTGCGGCGTGTGCGAAGGCCGGTGTGCCGTATCAGGAGTTCGTGTCGAATAACAATATGCCGTGCGGCTCGACGATTGGCCCGATTACGGCAACCCGCCTGGGCATGCGCACCGTGGATGTGGGTATTGGCCTGCTGTCGATGCATTCGATGCGCGAGATGTGCCATGTGGACGATATGGCGTACATGACCCGCGCGGTGGAAGGCTTCTTCCGCCTCTAAATTGAACCCCGCTGAGGTATGAACAGCTGGGGAGCGGGCGCCGGGAACGTATGGTTCCCGGCGCCCTTATTTTTTAAAAATTTTTCGGGGGGGGGGAGCTGTTTACCTCTTGAATAGGGTTTATGTGTACTGTAAAGTAACCCACAATACGTTATACACGTGTTGCACACTACTTGTTTTTGAGAAGTTTTCACCAATGATGGTGCACCATCAGCTCGTCACCGGCGTAGCGAGCGAACCCCACCATGAAAGGCGATTCCCATGTTCTTCGATATTTCTCTGATCCCGCTGGCGGTTTTGATTATTGTGGGTCAGCTGAAAAAAGCACCACCAAGGTTGCTAAACAACCCCAGCTATCAGAAGGAGAGGGAGCAGGTGCGAAAGCACCTGCGCATCCTGGATGTGCTCGGCGTGGGTTTTGCTCTTGCCCTGATGATTATTCAGTGGGGTAACCCCGCGTTATCGCTTGCCTTTCAGGCGTTCGTTATTTGGGGGGTTCCCAGCCAGCTGTATAGGCTCTGGCAGAAGTTCAATGTGCCGCGTGGGGTACTCTTCGCGTGTGCTGTAGCCCTGATCGTTATTGAGTTTGGGTTGGCGCTCCTACCCTAACCTGCACCCTATAACAGTTGTGGCGGTGACCGAATGAAACGGTCACCGCCACAACTATTTTTAAGATGAGACAGACTCAGATTAGACGGGGTTCGATTAGACAGGGTTGTCGGGGCTGGGTAGGGTTACCACCTCGGACCAGCGCGTATCCTGAGCGGCCGCACGGTTCGCATCGCTCTTCTGCTTCACATCGGCGGGTGCCTGCTGTGCCCACGCCTCAAAAGCAACAATGTAGTTCTCGGGGTAGTTTGCCGCGAGCAGTTCCTGGCGGGTCGGGAAGTACTCCTTACCCTCTCGAATATCGACGTAGTTGCTTGCCTTGTAGGGGTCTGCGCTCTGGATGTCAGCGCGCGGGCCGGAGGCTACCTTTCCGCTTGCCACGTTATTGTCATCGATAGCGCGTACCCATGCTGCGGCGTAGGTGTGATCGGCCTTGTTCTTCTCGTACAGTGCCAGGCACTCGGCTCCTGCTGATTCAGCTTCGGCGCGGGTGGGGAAGTTCGCCTGGTTGCGCACAACATGCCGTGCGGAGACGTAGGAGGGCAGTGCAGTGCCACGGTCGGCGCTGATGGCTTCCTGCTGCTTGAGGGTTTCAGCTTTCGCGGCTTCGTCAGGTTCAAGGCAGGGGGTGGAGCTCTTCTTCGCCGCGGAAGAGGAAGCGGACCCGGTGGCGCTTGAAGCTGACGGGGAGGAAGTCACGGTCGTATTCGAGGGCGCGGGAGTGCTGGATGCCGTGCTGGTGGAGCTACCGCAGGAGGCAAGAAGCAGGGGAAGAATCGCCAGCGCGGCACTTCGTCGTAGACCGCTGGAACGGAACGAAAGAAGAGCAGGGGTGTGGGTCATGAGACCACCTCACAAGAGGGATGGAACGATATATTGCGTCTCAGTATATGTTGGACGGTGTAGCATGTGGGGTGTTTTGCAAATACCCACACGGAATGGCAAAAATTTCAGCGAATTATCTGGAGTATTTAATCACTGTTAGTAGATTACGGCTTGTCAGAAGTATTTAAAGGGGAAGGAAAAGGCAATATTGGTTTTACTGAAAAAGACACATATTTTCATTGACCATATATCAAATTTGTAGGTATAGTGGGGCACAATACCTTACTACACCCACGTTATGAGGTGGCCCCATGGCTCTCACCCCGAAGACCTTCTCCGACCGCAGCAGCATTGTACGATGCGGTACCATCGCGGTTGTCCTGCCCCTGTTTCTTGCTGCCTGCGGTGGTGCGAACACCGCGGCAAGCAACACCTCCTCACCCTCCACGGCGAGCGCCTCAGCAACGGCAAGCACCACGCCGCCCGTCAGCTGCTCCTCATACTCTGCCGAAGATCTCGCCTCAGCAGAAGCCGCCAAGCCCGTCCCGCGCACCGATGAACAATACCCCGCGTACATCCAGTACCGGCACATTCTCGCAGACGGCGGCCACATCATTGAGCCCAGCGAAATCGACAGCAAGTGCCACGCCGCACTCAAAGCAGGGCGGAGCACCCTCCCCGAATACGTTCAAAACATTGATGCCTACAACGCCCGCCCCAGCGTCGGAGTCACCGACCCCTTCGCCGGTAGCGAGTACCGAGACATCAAGAACCGCAACGAATTCATCCCCCACCGCGCAGACCTGGAAGAAGCCGCCTACCCCGAGATGATTATTCGTCTCTACGAAAAGTGGTACGAGGCAGCCCCCGCAGACATCAAGACGCTCAGCGACGCGAACCGTGCACGATTCCTCGCCACGAGCGCCTACCAGCAGTGGAAGGCCCAGCCCCAAACCCCCAGCAGCTCCCGCGCATAAACCCACTCACGCATAAGCCCACTCAAAAACAGTTGTGGCGGTGACCGAATAACGGTCACCGCCACAACTCTTTAAATGATTCTCCAGGGAGGGGCTACTTGCCCTTCACCTCGCGTGCCAGAGCCAGCAGCTCCTCATGCACGGTCGTATCGCCCGTAACCTCCGGGTGGAAAGAAATACCGATCAGGTTGCCCGAACGCACACCCACAATCTTCCCCTCATGACGAGCTGTCACCTGCACACCCTCACCAGTGCCGGTCACAATCGGCGCACGAATAAACGCCGTATCAATAACCACCTCATCACCGGCAGGGGTCAGCCACGGCAGGCGCACCTCCGCAGAATCAACCTGCGAACCAAAAGCGTTACGACCCACCGAAACATCCAAAACACCCAGCGACTGCTGACCCGGTGCCGGATCATCAATACGCTCCGACAACATAATCAGGCCAGCGCACGTGCCCAGGGTCGGCATGCCCGAAGAAATCGCCTCAATCAGCGGTTCACGCACACCAAAAATACGGGTCAGACGGTCAATCGTTGACGACTCACCACCCGGCAGAACCAGCGCATCCAGACCCTCAAGCTGCTCACCGGTACGCACCCAGCGCACCTGCGCACCCAGGGACTCCAGCATCAGCGCATGCTCACTCACGCCGCCCTGCAACGCCAAAACACCAACCGTCAAACCCTCACCCGGCAAAACACCGGTAGGCTGAACCTTCTCAACCATCACCGCTCCCTTCACAAAACAACAAACACAACAAACGCAAGGAGGGTGGGACCCGCCTCAGCGAACCCCACCCCCTCATCAAACACTCACCCCGAATACGGGGTGCGCGCACGAATTACCAGCCGCGCTCCGCCAGGCGGTGCGGTGCCGGAATGTCAGCAACGTTAATGCCGACCATAGCCTCACCCAGGCCGCGAGAAGCCTCAGCAACCTTCTCCGGGTCATTGTAGAAAGCAGTAGCCTTCACAATAGCCTTCGCACGAGCAACCGGGTCGCCCGACTTGAAGATACCGGAACCAACGAACACGCCGTCAGCGCCCAGCTGCATCATCATCGCGGCGTCAGCGGGGGTAGCCACGCCACCAGCAGTGAACATCACGACGGGCAGCTTGCCGGTCTGAGCAACCTCAAGAACCAGCTCGTACGGTGCAGCCAGTTCCTTAGCCTTCACGTACAGTTCGTCGGGCATGGTGTTGTACAGGCCCTGCAGCTCAGCAATCTGACGCTTAATGGTGCGGATGTGCTTAGTCGCCTCAGAGACGTCACCGGTGCCAGCCTCGCCCTTCGAGCGAATCATAGCGGCACCCTCGGTGATGCGGCGCAGAGCCTCACCCAGGTTGGTAGCACCACACACGAAAGGAACCTTGAACTGGTGCTTATCAATGTGGTTCACGTAGTCAGCGGGGGAAAGAACCTCAGACTCGTCAATGTAGTCGACCTTCAGGGTCTCCAGGATCTGAGCTTCAACGAAGTGGCCGATGCGTGCCTTCGCCATGACCGGGATCGAAACAGCATCAATGATGCCCTCAATCATGTCCGGGTCAGACATACGAGCCACGCCGCCCTGCGCACGAATATCCGCGGGAACGCGCTCGAGAGCCATGACGGCAACAGCGCCAGCATCTTCAGCGATCTTAGCCTGTTCGGGGGTGACGACGTCCATGATGACGCCGCCCTTGAGCATGTCGGCCAGGCCGCGCTTAACAAGCGGGCTGCCGGTTACGGTGTTGTTATCAGTCATGACCTTATCTTCTCACGTTCTGAGTGTTCGCGCGCACTCACGGGGGCGGAATTTCTGTTCTCTGACACAGTACGACCCCAAGTTCACGTCAGAACGACACAAAACGTCATGAAACGTGCCCGCACCCACGAATTAGACAGCCCCGCCAGAGAGTGCAGGGAATAAAACCGCCGGTATACTCTTTAACCCGGTAGAACCCTGCACGCGGGCACCGCGGGTAGGCGCTCACCACGTCGTAAACGCCACCTAGAACAAAAGCCCGCAGGGCAACCATCAACACATTTCACAGACTATGTAGCGCACCAGGAACTGCGCCCGGGCACACCCATATCAGCACCCGAGCGTCCAGTACCCCTGTGCCCAAGAAAAGGAACAGCATGCTCGAAGTCGTTATCGCACTATCGCTGGCAATTCTTCTGGGTAATATCCTCGCCCATAAAATACGGATAACCCCCGCCATTCTGCTCATTTTCCTGGGGCTTGTGCTGGCGCTCATCCCCATTCACGCCATGCACGAGGTGCGCGAGGTCGGGCTGCCACCGCACGTGATTCTCGAAATCTTCCTGCCCGTGATGCTGTTCTGGGAGACCCGAAACACCTCCTGGCGTGAGGCGCGCGCTCGTCTGCGCGGCATTCTGCTCTCGGGCACGGTGCTCGTAATTTTCACGGCGTTCGTTATCGCCTGGGTGCTTCACACATTTATGGGCGTCTACCTGTGGCCTGTGGCGCTGATTATCGGTGTGGCGCTCGCCCCCACCGATGCTGTGGCCGTGGCAACGCTCAACGGCAAACTCCCCAAATCTTCCATCACCACCCTTAAAGCGGAAGCACTCATTAACGACGGCACCACCCTAGTTCTTTTCGCACTCGCCCTGCAGCTTGCGGGTGGTCATGAACTTACCCTGGGGACTGCATCCGGAATGTTCTTCTTCTCGTTCCTGATTGGAACTCTCGTTGGCCTGGCCGTCGGATGGGGTGTAGATAAGCTGCGTGCGCACATCGGCAACCCCATGAACTTCAGCGTGTTCATGTTTACCGTGCCGTTTATTGCTTTCTTCCTGGCTGAAGAGATCGAGCCTTTTGAGGGCATGAAAGGTTCCGGAGTGGTGGCTGTGGTGGTCGCCGCTTTCTACCTGACCTATCGCGGACCGGATACCATCAAACCCCAAAACCGTTTCTACGGTCTGCCCATCTGGTCGTTTGTCTCCTATGTCATGAACGGTGCGCTCTTCGTGCTCGTGGGTGTTCAGCTGCCCAGCGCCACAGCGCCTGTGGATGATGTTCTTCGTGAATACAACTATGCGTGGGCTTTGACGTTCGCCGTGATTGTGGTGGCATGGCTTGTTTCCATTGCGGCGCGTTTTATTTTCCTGCACGTCTCGATCGGTATTATTCGTGCCCTTGACCGTTCAGAAAAGCAGAAGCAGCTGCGCACAACTTTCCGTGGCCGTGTAGTGAGTACCTTTGCGGGACTGCGCGGCGGTGTTTCCCTCGCGGTGGCTCTCTCCGTGCCGACTGATGTTCCCGCGCGTGACTTTATTATCTTTGTTGTTGCGGGCGTGGTTCTGCTGTCGATGGTGGTTCAGGGGATGCTCCTGCCGCTCGTTATTAGGTGGGCGAAAATTCCGGTTGATACCACCGAAGAAGATGAGATTAATGAAGCAATCCGCACGATCATTGCCGAGTCCTTCGACTCTGTGGCTGAGATCGGCCAGGAAATTGGTGCACCACAGTGGATTATCGACCGCATTGCCGACGAACAGATGTACAACGCGAGTATACACCGCAACCTGCACGCCGTTCGTAAAGACGGTGCGAATGCGCCGGAAGAAGCCCGCCGCATTATTGAAGCGGGCGACCTTGAGAAAGAGCTGCGCCTGCGGCATTTGGAGAAGCAACGCAGCGTGCTCAAGCGCCTGCGTAATGAGCGCATAATCGACACGAATGTGCTCCACGCGATTCAGGAAATCCTGGATATTGAGGAGGTTCGCGTGCTTGGTCCGGTTGAACTCGAATAGCTCACACTCCTACATGCGATACGTATGAGGCGAGGCGCCCCACCCCTAAACGGGGAGGGGCGCCTCGTTACTTTTTTGTCTAAACCCCTAGCCCAACCACTACGTGGAAACGGTACAATACACTAGCCCGTTTTTTGTGCGGACCACGCTTCTTACCGCGCACCGGACACAACACAGACTAGAACCACAGGAACCTATGACGTCCCACCAGACTGAAAACAACGCGCCCAAAAATAGCGCAGCACCCAAAAATAGCGCACCCGCCGCAGGACACCGCCCGCACGGCGTAAGCGAAGACCCGCAGAACATCTACCTGCTCAAAGACGCCCCCATCCTCAAGGCGCTCCTCTCCCTCGGCGTGCCCATGGCGCTCGGCCTCGCCATCACCAGCATCTACAACGTGGTGAACTCCTACTTCGTCGGCCACTACGGCGGCACCGAAGACCTCGCCGCCACCAGCTACGGCGTGCCCGTCTTCGGCGTCATCATGGCAATCGCCGGCCTGTTCGGCCTGGGCTCCTCAACCCTCGCCTCCCGCAAGCTCGGTGAAGGCCAGCCCGCCCACGAAATTCACCGCGTCACCTCCTTCGCCCTCTACTCGGCGCTCGGTGCCGGTATCGTCGCGGCGGCTATCGGCTTCATCCTCGCTGACCCGATCACCAGCATCATGGGTGCATCCGGCGGCTCCTACGAACCGACCCGTATCTACGTGCACCTCATGTTCCTCGGCGCGCCCCTCGCTATCGGCATGTTCACCCTCGAACAGCTCGTCCGATCCGAAGGCTACGCCAAGCAGTCCATGTACGGCATCATCGTCGGCACCGTCGTCACCTGCATCTTCGACGTACTGTTCATCGCCATCATGGGCATGGGCGTCGCCGGTGCCGGTTGGGCGATGCTGCTGGCGAACGGCGCATCCATGCTGTACTACCTGCTGTTCCTGATGCGTCAGAGCGAGAACTTCTCCGCAAACATCCGCGACTTCTCCCTCGACCCCGCCATTATCAAGCCCGTGGTCGCGGTCGGTGCCGCCGAGCTCATTCAGAGCCTCAACCTGATCTTCGCCGCCCTGCTGCTGAACAACCTCGCCGCCTCCTACGGTGACGACACCGTCGCAGCGTTCGGCCTGGCAATGCGCCTGAACATGGTGCCCGAAATGCTGTGCATGGGCCTGTGCATGGGCGGTATCCCGCTGTACGCCTACGCGTACGGTGCCCGCAACGGCGCCCGCGTGAAGGAGGCGCTGCGCACCGCAACGATCCTGTCCGTGGCGACCTCCGCGATCATCACCATTCCGGTGCTGATTTTCCGCCGTGAACTGCTCGCCGTGGTTGGCGATGCAAGCCTCATCGACACCGGCGAAGAGGTCATGGTCGCGCTCATGCTCGCCGCCGTGTTCAACGCGGTCAGCATCGTGTTTGTGTCTTGGTTCCAGGCGTCCGGTAAGGGCGGCCCGGCAATGCTGATGACCATCGGTATTGCGTTGCTGTTCTTCCCCGCCGTGTACTTCGGCAACATGTGGTTCGGATTTAAGGGTCTGACCTGGGCGTTCCCCTTCACCCAGGTGCTCGCCTGCGCGCTGGGCCTGGTGCTGTTCCTCGCCACGGGTGGTGCGAAGGTACCGCCCGCTGAAGCTGAGGTTGAGACTGAAGGTTCTGAGGATTCGGACGTTCAGGCTGCCGCCGCATCGAAGGCATAAACGCCTCTGAACGCGAGCGCTCGCCAGCACCTACGCAGTCAGCGTTTACACGAAAGCTCCGGACTCCCGCATAGGAGCCCGGAGCTTTTACGTTAGTTTTACGGCGGTAAAGCGCTAGTTCTTCCACCAGGAATCAAAAATCGTCACCGGAGTGGTGCGCTTATGGCGGCTACGCAGGTAAATCTGCTCCAGCTTCGCAGCTGCCGCCTCGTCGATTTCCTTACCCTCCAGGTAGTCATCAATCTGCGGGTACGTCAGACCCAGCTCATCCTCATCGGTGCGGCCGGGTACGCCGTCCAGCAGGTCAGCCGTCGGCGGCTTAGCCCACAGACGCTCAGACGCACCCAAAACACGCAGCAGCAGCTGGTTCTGGCGCTTATTCAGGCCGTACAGCGGCAGCAGGTCCGCGCCGCCGTCACCGAACTTCGTGAAGAAACCCGTAATGGACTCCGCCGCATGGTCGGTACCAACCACCAGGTAGCCGGGACCGCCAGCAACCGCGTACTGGGCGATCATGCGGGCGCGCGCCTTCACATTACCCTTGTTGAAGTCGCTGATCTGCTCGCCGGTCGCGGCAACGTAGGCGCTGTCGAAACCGTCGACAGCCTCCGCAATGTTGAAGGTCAGGGAGCGGGTGGGCTGGATGAAACGCAGCGCCTCCTGCGCGTCCTCTTCGTCGTGCTGCACACGGTAGGGCAGGCGCACCGCCACGAACTCGGTGGTGCGGCCACGCTCGTTGAGGCGGTCGACCGCCAGCTGGCAGAGGCGACCCGCCAGGGTGGAGTCGATACCGCCGCTGATGCCCAGTACCAGGCCGCGGCTTCCGGTGGCTTCCAGGTAGTCGCAGATGAACTGGATGCGGCGCTCCACTTCTTCGCGTGCCTGCTCTTCGGTCATGTTGGGCTTGACGCCCATTTCACGGATGATTTGTGCCTGTAATTCACGCATGACTTAAGTGTACGCTCCACCTTATAGCCAGCGCGGTGAACCGCCGAGGGAGGCGAGGTAGTGTTCCACACGGTGCGTTCAGCGCGGCGTACGCGGCGGGTTCAGTATCGTTTCAGCCCTGAAAATACACAGCATACTCACCGGTAAAAACCCTGTGCGACAACCCGCGCGGCTGTTAGCATGAACATACGGTTCAAATACCGTTCAAAATAGCCGGTGATGAGGGAAAACGCCCCCACACCTGCTACGCCACAGAACACGTCAACCAAGGACGGTGAAGACAGCACCATGGCAAAAACAAAAACTGAACTCTACGACGAGCTCGTAGACATCGAAACCAGCCTCGAAAACCACCCGCTCACCTCGGGGAAAATAGCGGAGGCGAACATCATCATCGAGCAGATGAAGGAGCAGGGCGCCACCCCGGAAGAAATCAATGAGGCACTCACCCGGCAGGGGCTGCCCTCCCTTGTGGAGATTGGTAAGAGTACCTTGCTTCAGTCTTTTAGCCTCTGGAAGCTGAGTCACCGCAAGTTAAAGGTGGAAGCCGCCATTGAGAAAATCAACCGTAAAGAAGCCCGCCAGCGCTAACTAGCCCGCCTCGGGCAGAGGTGAGGCAAGCAAATACCCCCGGCAGATGCGTACGGCATCCACCGGGGGTATTTAGCGTTCAAATATAACGTTCCGACTAGCGGTTATTCAGCACACGCACGTTGTAGCGGTGTAGGAACGCCGCCATCGCGCCACGCTCAATCGGCTGAACCGGGCGGAACGAACCATCCGGCCAACCCGTCGTAATCCGCTGATCGGCCAACCACGCAATCTCGCGGTAGAACTGGCTGCCGGTCGACACGTCGCTAAACGGCGATACCGCAGGAGCCGAATATGCCGGCGAACCCGCGTAACGGTAGAAGAACGCCGCCATCGCGTCACGGTTCACCGCATCATTCGGGCGGAACGTACCGTCAGACCAGCCGGTCGTAATGCCGCGGGCGCGCATCCACTCAATCTCCTTGTAGAACGGGTGGTCGCGCGGCACATCCTTGAAGCTCGGGGTGCTCGGCGCGGTGAACTGCGGCGAACCCGCCATGCGGTAGAAGAACGCCGCCATCGCGCCGCGCTCCACCGAACCATTCGGGCGGAACGTGCCATCCGGGTAGCCGGTCGTAATACGACGCTGAGCCAGCCAGTTAATGTCGTTCACGAACGGGTAATCCGCCGGAACATCCTTGAAATGCGCGCTCTCGGCGGGAGCCTCGGAGGACGACGACACACGCAGAACCTGCGCACGCTCACCGGCCGCACCGTTCACGCCCGACAGGTCGCCGGTCGCGTTGTGCATGTGCAGGAACAGGGCAGAGCCCTTCGCCTCACCGCTGCGGTGCGCCACCAGGTTCGTGCCCGGTGCGTCCACGAACAGGTTCGGAACGCCCGCCGAATCGCCGCTGAACCACAGCGCCGGGGTGGCGTAGTTGAACGACACTGACTCGGTCGTATCCACCACGGTCGTGGCGGAGAACGCGCTCGCGGTGGTCACCGAGTACGAAATCTCGGTTGACTCAGCCTCGGGGTCCAGGCCCAGAACGCTCAGCGGAACACTCATCACCAGGGTGTTCGAATCCATGATGTTCGTATCGGTATCGCCCCAGGTGCCGTTCAGCGGGTACAGGGCGTTGGCGATTGCGTGCCACTTGCCGTCCAGGCCGCGCTGCGAAACCTTCACGAGCGGGTAGTCCAGGCCCTTCTCGCGCACCGTCTGCAGGCGGTAATCGGTCGTGCCATCCTTATCGGTGTCGATGAAGACGTAGTAGGTGCCGCGCGGGGTCACCTCCGACCAGTTACCCCAGGTCGAAATACCGAAGGACAGCTGCGCCTGCGAGGTGTCCTGACCGGCAGCCTTCAGCGCCGCCACGTTCGAGGTGGCACCCACGTACTGCAGGTCCATGCGGGAATCCGAACCCACACCCAGCTTCGCGGTCGGGATGCGCGGGCTCGAAGCACCCAGCTCGAAGGCACCCAGCAGGGAGCGGTAACCGCCCTGATTCACGGCGGTGCCCTCAACGGACAGGCGCTGCTCCAACGCACCGGCGCCGTTCGAATCGAAGTGGATATCCGCACCGGCCACGCGCAGCGCGCTCACCGGCTTCGGGGCCACGTGCAGGGGCATACGCAGGGTCTTCACCGCGGCCGAGGAATCAGCATCGGTCAGGATCAGGCGGCCCGAGGCGCTCGCAATGTACTGGCGGGCACCCGAAATGGTCACCATGCCGGTCGAGTAGTTCAGCGAATCCTGGGTCGGGTACATCGAGGGGTCGATGGTCTTCTCAAGCTTCGACGGGTCGATGCGCACCGTCACGGTGAACGTGGCGGTCTGGCCGGCACCCACAGACACCGACTGCGGGTAGGAGAACTCCACACCCGGGATGCTCGTGCTGCCGTCGTAAGATACGGCGTAGGTGTGCGCCACCGAATCGGTGTTCTCAACGCTCACACGGTGCTGCAGGGTCTGCACGCCGGCGTTCGGGGTGTACTCAACCACGCCGAAGGTATCCGAAACCTGCTCGGGGCGGGCGGCGTTGAACAGCATCACGCGGTCGGCCACCGCCGCACGCGTGTTGATGCGGCCGGTACCCACGCGGTCCACCGCGTAGGGGTTGCCCCAGGCATCCTGCATGCGGTGGTCGGCGGTGTTCATGATGGCGGTCTTAATCATGCGCGGGCCGTACTCCGGGTGCGCCTGCATAATCAGCGCCGCAACACCCGCCACGAACGGCGTGGACATGGACGTACCGGTCTTTACGGTTGCCTCGGTACCGCCGCCAACCAGGATCGAGGAAATGTTCGTGCCCGGTGCCGCAACGTCCGGCTTCGTGATGCCGTGCGAGCCGTGCATACCGCGCGCGGTCGAGGTGTTCGCCTGATCCAGCTTGCCGTTCTGCACGCGAATCGACTCGCGCAGGTTCTCGCCGAGCTGCAGGGTCAGGTTGCCCGAATCAATCTGGGAGGAGAGGCGCTCCACCTGGCTCTTGGCCAGACGCACGCCCGGAATAGCGGAGTTGCCGCCGATGGCGGTGTCGCCCACCTCCGTGTCGGAGGCGATGACCACGCCGGTCGCGCCGGCAGCCTGCAGGTTATCGAAGCGCACGCGCGAACCGCAGGGGGCGGTGCCGTCGGCCTCAGCCCAGTCGATGAGGGCCCACTTGCCCTTCAGCGCCGCGGCCTCCTCCTCGGTGAAGGCCTCGCACGCGTAGCGGTTGCGGGTTGCGGCACGCACCACGGTGCCGCGCAGCTGCTCCTCGGTCGCCTTCGAGTAGTCGAAGCTCACCGAGTAGTCGCCGTAGGTGTCCGCCTCGTTCGCGGGGGAGAGAATCTTCACGCGATCCGCCATCTGGGTCGAACCAATCGAGTTCGCCACGGTCAGGCTGTAGGCGCTGGTGCCGGGGCCGCCCGAGTTGGAGTAGGTGTCACCCACGGCGTTGTAGTTGTTGGCGTTACCCGCCGCAACCACGGAGAGGATGCCCTCGCGGTAGAGGGAACCGACCGCGTAGTTCACGGTCTCGTCGAACACGCCGAACTCGTTGCCC
This sequence comes from Rothia mucilaginosa, assembly GCF_001061665.1. Classification (GTDB taxonomy): domain Bacteria; phylum Actinomycetota; class Actinomycetes; order Actinomycetales; family Micrococcaceae; genus Rothia; species Rothia mucilaginosa_A. The sequence goes on from NZ_JVSP01000014.1 coordinate 107,616, forward strand.
AGCGACAGGTTCGCGATGTCGGCGCGGTCGGAGAAGTCGCCGTCATCGTTGGGATCGAGCACGCGGTCAAGGCCCAGGGGGACAAACGCGGTGGTGCCCTTACAACCGAAGATGCGCAGGCCAATCAGCTGAGCCTCCGGTGCGGAGCCCGGGCCGATCTTCATGTCCTTGAGCTGCTCCTCGGTGAGCTTGGAGTAGTCGCCGCGGAAGGTCGAGCCATCCGCGTTCACGCCGTAGCCCGCCGCGGTACCGGCCACATGGCTACCGTGGCCGCCGCAGTCCAGCGGGTTCGCGTCCGGGTGGGGAGTGGAAGTCTCCTTCTTAGCGGAGTTGTAGTCGTCACCGACCAGGTCGTAGCCGCCCAGGAACTTCTTCGGGTCGTAGGTGCCCTCGGGAATCGTGTCGGAGGCTTTTGCCTTCTCGTAGGCCTCCTTAGTGCCGGGGCCGCCCAAATCGGCGTGAGTGTAGTCGATGCCGGTATCGAGCACCACAATCTTCACGCCCTTACCGGTGTAGCCGGTGGAGGCGGTGTTCTGCGCGTGCTGCTGAGCCCACACGGAGAGCGTGTCGGTATCGAGCACGGAACCGGTGTTCTGCGGCGCCATGTCCTCAATGATGCTGATGCGCTCAACATCGGAACGGTTCGCCAGCGCGCGAATCTGCTCGACGTTACCGTAGAGCGCCACGCCGCGCATCGTGTTGTGGGTGGTGTACAGAACCTGCGCGCCGGATTCCTTCGCGGCGGAGGCGCCCTGCTGCTGCACGCTGGCGCGGATTGCCTGCACCTGTGCTTGCGCGTTTACGGGGGCCTGCGCGCGGGAGCGGACCGCATCCGGCTGGGTCTGCGCGTACGCACCCTGACCCTTGAAGCGCACGAACACGGCGCGTTCGCCGGTTGCGCCGTCCAGGCTGGGGGAGAGCACCTCGGTCGGGTTCGGCGTCTCGGCGGATGCGCTACGCGGCGCATCCACGTCACCGCGCACCACGCCGGGTGCGGCGTACGCCTGGGTTCCGAAGGGTAGGGAAGTCAGCCCGAGGGTCAGGCCCAGCACTAGGGCGCCACAGCCGCGGGCTACGCGCCGAAGTCCTCGCGGTGGCCGCGAACCCTTCGGAGCGGGGGTAGCTTCAGGGAGAATAGCCACTGGATGCTCCTTGATTCTCTTGTAATGGTGTGTTTCTAGGGGTCTTCGGCCCGTGCTTCAACGACGGGGTTCAAGCGGGCGCTGAAAGAACCCTCACCATTGTCTCAAGGAGATGGGTGTTTAACCTAGTCAGACTCGTGAAACACCGCGGTGCGGAACGTAACAACGGCGAGGGGGCCGTACCGGGCAGCATTGCTGCACGCGGTACGACCCCCTCGCCCTTGACCAGAATCAGCCGTGACCGGAACCAGCCGTGACTCACCGGCACCTCAGCCGGGGCGGCATCCCGGCCCACGCGGTGAGCCGGTCAGCCAGTCAGCCGGTCAGCCGGGCCTCACTACTGGTCGGCGCTGTACCCCAGCACGCTCGTGCCGTAACGGAACACGAACGCCGCCATAGCGTCGCGGTGCACCGGCTCCACCGGGCGGAACGAACCATCGGGCCAGCCGGTGGTCACGCCCTGCGAGGCCAGCCAGCTGATCTCGCGGTAGAACAGGTTATCCGTCGAAACGTCCGTGAAACGGGCCTGGGCGGGAGCCTCGTACGCGGGCGAGCCGGCGTAACGGTAGAAGAACGCGGCCATCGAGTCACGGTTCACCGAGGAATCGGGGCGGAACGTGCCGTCCGACCAGCCGGTCGTGATGCCCTGGGCCTTCATCCACTCAATCTCCTTGTAGTAGGGGTGGTTGAGTGGAACGTCCTTGAAGCTGGGCGTACTCGGGGCGGTGAACTGCGGCGAGCCGCTCATGCGGTAGAAGTACGCGGCCATGGTGGCGCGGTCCATGTTGTTCAGCGGACGGAAGGTGCCGTCCGGGTAGCCGCGGTCAATCTGGTGCGAGGCAATCCAGGTGATTTCGCGGTAGAACTGGTTCTCCGCCGGAACGTCGGTGAAGCGTGCCTCGTGGATGGTACGCGGAACGTCCACGACCTGCGCGCGGTCACCGTCGGCGACACCCTGCTGGGTCGTGCGGCCGCTCAGGTCGCCGGTGCCGTTGTGCAGGTGCAGGAACAGAGCCTGACGCTCCTTGTTGTTGTTCTTGCGGTGAACGGTCAGCTGACCGCCGTCGCGGTCCACGAACAGGCCGGGTACGCCCGACTCCTCACCGGTGAACCACACACCGGGGTTGAACGGGGAGAAGGTGATCGCATCCGTCGCATCGACGTAGGCGTTGCCCTCGTTGTACCAGGTGTCGGTCTGTACCGTGTACTTGATGCTCTGAGCCTTCTCAGCGGTCAGGCCCAGGTCCTTCAGCGGTACACCCAGAATCATGGTGTTGGTGTCCATGATGTTGGTGTCGGTGTCGCCCCAGGCGCTGTTCAGCGGGTAGCGAGCCACCACGGTGGATGCGTTACCGGAGATGGACCAGACCTTCACCAGCGGGTAGTCCAGACCCTTCTCTCGGGTTACCTCGAGCGTGTAGTCGGCCTTCGAATCGCCGGTGGTGTCGATCTGCACCTGTACCTGACGGCCCCAGTGCATGCTGTCCCAGGTGCCCCAGGTCGAAATACCGAAGAACAGAGAACCATCGTTCGGGTTCTTGCCGGCAGCCTTCAACGCCGGAGCATCCGAGGCGGCACCCACATACTGCAGGTCAACAGCCTGGTTCGAGGGCAGCTTCAGCTGGCCGGTCGGAATACGGCCGCTGACCGCGCCCAGCTCAAACGCACCCAGCAGCGAACGGTAACCGCCCTGGTTCAGGGTCGTACCGCGCAGAGTCACCGTGGACTCCTTATCGGCAATGCCCTTGTAATCAATACGGGACGCATCAACACGCATCTTCGAGACGGGCTTCGGAGCCACGTGAATCGACTGGCGGATTGCCTCGCGGCCATTCTCAGAGAAAATCAGGCGACCAGAAGCGCTCGCAATGTACTGGCGCTTGCCGGCAATCAGAGTCTTACCGGTCGTCCAGTCCTGAGCGACCTGGTCGGCGCTCATCGCCGGGTCCATGGTCTTCTCCAGCTTGGAGGGGTCGATGCGCACGGTCACGGTCACGTTCTTACGCTCACCGGCACCCACGCTCACCTGCTGCGGGTAGGAGTACTCCACACCCGGGATGGTCGTGCTTGCCTCGTAGCTCAGAGTGTAGGTGTGAGCCTGCGAATCGGTGTTGTCCAGAACGATTTCACGCTGAACAGTCTGAATACCCGAATCAGGGGTGTACTCCAGCACACCAAACGCGGTCGAAACACGCTCGGGGGTCTTCGCATCGTACGCAATAACCTTCGCGTCCACGGCGGCGCGAGCATTCACCATGCCCGTACCCACACGATCCACCGCGTACTGCGCACCCTGCTCATTCTTGATCGGGGTGGACGCGCCGTTCATCAGCGCAGCCTTAATCATCTGCGGGTTGTAATCCTGATGCGCCTGCATCACCAGGGCGGCGATACCGGTCACGTGCGGGGTCGCCATGGAGGTACCGGTGAAGGAAACACCCTTATTACCCGTGCCCACAGCGGCAGACACAATCTCAGTACCCGGTGCCGCAAGGTCAGGCTTAATGAAGCCATCGGAGCCGTGCTGACCGCGAGCGCTCGAGGAATTCAAATCAAAAGCGTGCGAGTGAGGACCGCGGCCCGAAGCCTTGTAGTCCAGGTTCATCTCGACGGTCACCGGACCGGCAGCCAGAGCCTTCTCCAGGTCCTTCGTCGAAGAAGCAGTCAGACGCAGACCCGGAATGGTCGTATTACCACCAATGCCGATCGTGTAGCGCTCAGCCTTACCGGCCATCACCACGCCAACACCGCCGGCAGCCTGAACGTTATCGAAACGCACCTTCGAACCGCACGGGAACGACAAGTCGTCCTGATCCCACTCGAAGTAAACCCACTTACCCTTCAGGGCCTTCGCCTCTTCAGCGGTGAAAGCCTCGCAAGCGTAACGGTTACGCTTCGGCGCGGCAACAACCTCGCCGCGCAACTGATCAGCGGACGCCTTCGAATAATCGAAGTTCACCGAATAATCACCCTGCAACCACTCCAAACCAGTCTTCGTGGTCACGCGGGCACGGTCAATCGGCTGAGTGGAGCCGTAGGCGTTCGCCACCGACAGCGCCGCAGCAGCATTCGCCGGGCTACCCGAATCGGAGTAGGTGTCACCCACACCGTTGTAGTTATTGGCGTTACCGGCAGCAGCCACAGTGAACACACCCTGGCGCGCCATCGTATCAATCATGTACGACTCAGGGTCGTCAGCCGGGGCGAACTCGCCACCGAGCGACAGGTTCACAATGTCGGCGCGGTCAGAGAAATCACCGTCACCATTCGGGTCCATCACGGTATCGAGCGCCTTCATCACAACACTCGAATTGCCGTAGCAACCGAACACACGAATCGCCAAAATCTGAGCCTCAGGAGCAGTACCGGGGCCAATGGACATGCCCTTCAGCTGCTCCTCCGTCAGGTTCTTGTAATCGCCACGGTAAGTCGTACCGTTCGCCGTCACACCATAACCGGCGGCAGTACCCGCCACGTGCGTGCCGTGACCGCCAGAACCGAAACCATCCGGGCGGCAATCCAGCGGGTTATTATCCGGCTGCGGAGTCGACTTCTCAGCCACCGACGCATTGTAGTCATCACCGACCAAGTCAATGCCGCCAATGAACTTATTACGATCAATCAGGCCCGAATCAGCGGACGGAAGCTCCGTCATGGCCTTGGCCTTCAGATAGGCGTCCACGGTTCCGGGGCCGCCAAAGTCGGCGTGAGTGTAGTCCACGCCCGAGTCGACGATCGCAATCTTCACGCCCTTACCCGTGTACCCCGTGTGATCGCGGGTCCAGGTGGCGAGGGTCTTCGTGTCGATCTCGCTGCCGGAGTTCATGCGCTCCTTCGCGATAATCGGCGAAATACGCTCCACATCAGGGCGCTCCGCCAACGCACGAATCTGCGCAGCATCACCAGTAATCGCCGCACCACGCATCGCATTATGCGTGGTGTACATCAGTTTAGAACCAGAAGCAGCCGCCACAGACTGAGCCTGCGACTGCACCTGGGCTGCAATAGCCTGCACCTGCGCCTGACGGTTCGCCGGCGCCTCCTTACGTGCCAGAACAGCCGCGGACTGGGTCTGCTCAAATGCACCCTTGCCCTTGAACTGCACATACACGGTGATCTGGCCTTCAGCCTTCTGCAGGCCCGGGCTGATACGCGAGGCAGCGTCACCGGATGCGCTCGCAGTGCTTCCTTCGACCTGCTGGGGGCTCTGAGCGTGAGCTGCAGAGAAAGTGGCGGGAACGCCGAGAGTAAGGGCAAGAGCCGCACTCAAACCGGTCGCACCGACAGCCTTCATTCTGCGGCGTGGCGCATGAGGCGTTGTCATGGAATCCTCCTTCGGATTTTCTATTTTTCGATAGTGCTGTGTGCTCTGTGGTTGTGTATCGGTGATGCGCGGAGGCGGCCCCACCGGCAGACGACGAGTGAGTGCATCCGCCGGTGAAACCGCCACCAAAACTTGAGAGGTTCCGGGATTTTCAGGCCCCGGACCCTGCCGGTTCCAGGTATCCCTCCCACCCCATGCAGGAGGTGGGAGGGGGACCCGAACCATTCGCTACCGGTTAGCTACCGTCTAGCGTCCGGCGAGGTTCGCCACCTTCTCGCTGTAGCGGTAGATGAACGCCGCCATCGCATCGCGGGCGATGGGGGTCACCGGGCGGTAGGTGCCGTCGGGCCAACCGGTGCTGATGCCGGTTGATGCCAGCCAGGTGATTTCGCGATAGAACTGGCTATCGGCGGGCACATCCTTGAACGGGCTGGTCACGGGCAGATCAACGTGCGGCGAGCCGGCGTAGCGGTAGAAGAACGCCGCCATCGCATCGCGGTTGACCGGTGCGTTCGGGCGGAACGTGCCGTCCGACCAGCCGGTCGTGATGCCGCGGGCCTTCATCCACTCAATCTCCTTGTAGAAGGGGTGGGTGGTCGGCACATCCGAGAAGCTGGGCGTGCTCGGGGCGGTGAACTGCGGCGAGCCTGCCATGCGGTAGAAGAACGCCGCCATCGCGCCGCGCTCAACGGACTCCAACGGGCGGTAGGTGCCGTCCGGGTAGCCGGTGGTGATGCGACGCTGAGCCAGCCACGAAATCTCGGTGTAGAACTGGTCACCGGACTTCACGTCGGTGAAGCGGGACGGGGTGATGTACTCGTCCTGCTGTTCCTTGACGTTCAGCACCTCGGCGCGGTCGCCGGTTGCGCCGTTCACGCCCGAGAGGTCGCCGGTGCCGTTGTGCAGGTGCAGCAGCAGTGCCTTTGCGGGGGTGCCGGATTCGCCGAGCGCGGGGAGGGCGTCGGCGGAGCGGTGCGCCTCAAGGGAGCTACCGGGGGCGTCCGGGAAGAGGCCTGCCACGGAGGAGGAGTCGCCGCTGAACCACAGCTTGGGGCTGAAGGGGCGGTACTTGATCCAGCCGGTTTCGCTGACGTTGCCCCACTCGTACTGGGTGGTGGCGCTGACGCGGTACTGGATGTCCGGGTTGTTGGCGCTGGTCAGGCCCAGGTCCTTGAGGGGTGCACCCATCACGAGGGTGTTGGTGTCCATCATGTTGGTGTCCGTATCGCCCCAGGCGCCGTTGAGCGGGTAGTAGGCGAGCTCGACGAGGCTACCGTTCTTGTAGCCGTAGAGGCGAACCAGCGGGAAGTCCAGGCCCTTGGCGCGGTCGGTGACCAGCTTGTAGTCGGCGCGGTTGTTGCCGTCGGTGTCAATCTCCACGGTGAAGGTGTTCTCGTAGGAGACAACATCCCAGTTGGCCCAGGTGGAGATGCCGAAGCGCAGGGTACCGTCGTCGGCGTTACCGCCGGCTGCCTTCAGCGCGGGAGCATCCGAGGAAGCACCCACGTACTGCAGGTTCGCCTTGACGTTGCTGTTCAGCGACAGGGAGGTGGGGGCCACGCGGTCCACGCTCGCACCGTACTCGAAGGCGCCGAGCAGGGAGCGGTAGCCGCCCTTGTTGACCTCGGTGCCCTTGAGGGCGACGGGGGTCTTCTGCCAGCCGGTGTCTGCCTTCTGAGCCTCTTCGCTAGAGGGCTTCTGAGAGAAGGTCAGGGTGCGGTCGGCGGCGTGCATGGTGCTGACGGACTTGGGGGCCACGTGGATGGGCACGCGCAGGTTCTGGCCGTTGTCCTCGGCGAGAACGAGTCGGCCGGAGGCGCTGGCGATGTACTGGCGGTACTGCGCCGGCACGGTTTCAACGCCGGTGTAGTAGTCGGTCGCGTTCTGGGTGACGTCTGCCGCGGGGTCGCGGGTCTTTTCCAGCTTGGACGGGTCGATGCGCACGCTCAGGGTGAAGTTCTTGGTTTCACCGGGTGCCAGCGTCACGGACTCGGGGAACGAGTATTCCACTCCGGGAATATTGGTGCTGGGGGCGTAGGACAGCGCGTAGGTGTGCGCGGCGGAATCGGTGTTCTCCACCGTCACCTCGCGGGTGAGAGTCTGAACGCCGGCATCCGGGGCGTACTCGAGCACGCCGAAGCTCACCGAGGTCGTGTTCGGGCTCTGGGCGTTGTAGGCCAGGGACTTCGACTGCACAGCCGCAAGGGTGTCCACGCGTCCGGCACCCACGCGGTCCACCGCGTAGACGTCACCGGATTCGGTGCGCACATCGTGGGTTGCGGTGTTGACGAGGGCCGACTTGACCTGTGCGGGGGTGTAGCTCGGGTGGCTCTGAATGACCAGGGCCGCGGAACCGGTCACGTAGGGGGCGGCCATGGAGGTGCCGCTGAAGGTCACGGAGCCGTTACCGGTCGCCACCGCCGCGGAGGTGATGTACGAACCGGGCGCCGCAATGTCGGGCTTGGTGTAGCCATAGCTGCCGTGGAAACCGCGGGCACTCATGGGGTTCAGCTGATCCAGCTTATCGGTGTCCACGCGCAGGGAGGACTTCAGCTCGTTGCCGAGGCGCACGGTCAGGGGCTTACCTGCCGCTTCTGCTGCGGTGATCTGTGCACGCAGGTCCTTAGCGGCGGATGCTGCCAGGCGGAAACCGGGCAGGGTCTCGTTACCGGCAATACCCAGGCCGGGCTCCTCGTCATTGCCTGCAAGCAGCACGCCCTTGGCGCCTGCCGCCTGCAGGTTGTCGAAGCGCACCTTGGAGCCGCAGGCGAGTTCACCGTCATCTTTAGCCCAGTCGATGAGCACCCACTTGCCCTTTACAGCTGCCGCTTCGTCGGCGCTGAGGGCGTTGCAGGCGTAGCGGTTGTTCTCGGAGATTGCGGTGAGTTCACCGGTGAATTCCTTGCTACCTGCCTGTGCCCAGGGGTAGGAGACGCTGTAGTCGCCGCGTACCTTGCGGGTGGTGCCGGTGGCGGGGTCGGTCAGTTCTGCCGCATCCACGGCGCGGGTGGAGCCGTAGGCGTTAGCTACGGTGATTGCGCTGGCTGCGGTGGCGGGGTGACCGGAGTTGGAGTAGGTGTCGCCGCGCAGGCTGTAGTCGTTGGCGTTACCCGCGGAGATCACGGAGAGCACGCCGGCGCGGGTGAGCGCGTCAACGGCGTAGGCTTCGGGGTCGTCCTGCGGGGAGAATTCGCCGCCGAGGGACATGTTGACCACGTTCACGCGGTCGGAGAAGTCGCCGTCACCGTTGGGGTCGAGGGCGCGGTCGAGCGCCTCGATCACCACGTTGGTGCTGCCGCTGCAGCCGAAGACGCGGAAGGCGTAGATTTCAGCGTCGGGGGCGACGCCGGGGCCGATCTTCATGGTCTTGAGCTGCTCTGCGGTGAGCTTGCTGTAGTCGCCGGTGAAGGTGGTGCCGTCGGCGTTCACGCCGTAGCCCGCTGCGGTGCCCGCCACGTGGGTACCGTGGCCGCCGGTGGTGCAGTCGAGCGGGTTGCCGTCGGGGGTTGCGGTGTTGCTGCCGTCGTAGGCGTCACCGACGAGGTCGTAGCCGCCAGCAACCTTGGTGCGGTTGATGAGCCCGGAGTCTGCGGAGGGCAGCTCGGTGAGCTTGGATGCCTTCTCATAGTCTTCGAGCTTGCCGCTACCGCCGAAGTCGGTGTGGGTGTAGTCGATGCCGGAGTCGATGACGGCGATCTTCACGCCCTTGCCGGTGTATCCGCCCGCGCCGGCGGGGTTGGTGGTGCCGGTCCAGGTGGCGAGGGAGCCCGCGTCAATGGCGGCACCCGCGTTCTGGCGGTACTTGGGCAGGATGGGCGAGATCTTCTCCACGTCGGAGCGGCTGGCGAGTGCCCTAATGGACTCTGCGTCACCGCGCACTGCCACGCCGCGTACTGCGTTGTGGGTGGTGTAGAGGACCTGCGCGCCGGACTGGCTGCTGACCTGCTGTGCCTGGCTCTGCACCTGCGAGGCGATGGCCTGCACCTGTGAGCTGGTGTTGACGGGTGCCTGCGTGCCGGCGCGTACGCCTGCGGGCTGGGTCTGTTCAAAGGCGCCCTTACCCTTGAAGCGGACGAAGGCGGTCACGGTGCCGCTGGCGTTCTTCATGCTGTCACTGATGACCTGCTGCTTGATTGCGTCGGGGTCTTCGGCGGCCTGGGCGGTGCCGCCGAGTGCGGCCAGGGGGCTCAGCGCCATGCTGAGGGTGAGGACGCCGCTGTAGACCCTGCGGCGGGTCTGCGTGCGCCGACGTGGTGCACGCGGGGTGGGGGAGTCGGTGGTGGTCACGGTGCTCCTTTGCTTGGCTCCTGTGGTGTTTCTGGGAGGCGTTTGTGAATATGGTGCGGGTTGTCCCGCAGGTTATACCTGAGAATAAACCCTCAGATGTGAACCACAATACACCTTTAAGGGGTTGATAAAGGGATTTTCGGTTGTGCGCGCCACAAAATAGACTCTCATGACACATTGTGAACATTGAGAGTTCTGCCAGGTCCGTGTGGGATGGTGAAAGAAGAACCGTCGGTGTCGAAGGGAACCGGGGCCGGGCGGGGAGCCCGCCTCCGGCGTTCGCGTTCTGGATCCGATGGATCCGCGTAATATACGCGCACTAAAAAGTGTTCCACCTGCGCAAACACGTGGCAGGGATAGGATTAAGTTACGACCACCGCCGAAGGAGATTGCGATGACCGAGCACGCTTCGCAACAGTCGCGAAAAGAGCAAGAGTCCTACCAGCCCCTGTGGGATGACTCCTTGCCCGTTCCGAGCTACATGAACATCTCCCTGGGGAATGGCGAGGCCCCGGCCGAAGCTTCCCCGCAGCAAGCCTCGGAGAACACCGCATTACCGACCGCCGAGAGCGCGCCGGAGCGGGAGCCGGGAGTCTACTCTTACACCCCCACCCTCAAGGTGACGCCCACGCCAATCTTTGGCACGCCCGACCCCTCCCTCCAGCGGATGCACATTCAGGATATTCCGGGCACCCGCCCCGCCCCCGAGAGCGCCATGAAGGGCCCCGGCGCCGCCACCAACCAGCGGTTACCGGAAGGAACGGTCGGCTATATTCGCGAGGTGGATGCGCTGTACCCCGACGGCGCCCCACCACCTGGGAAATAACCCGCGGCGCATGGCTCTTTTTCGCCATCGTAGTCTTCTGCAACCCGCTGATTGACGCTTTGATCATCTATCCCTTTGATAATCAGGCGGCCGTGTCACTCTCCTTTCTTGGGGCCATTCTGGCGCTGGGCACCTACGGTATTCCGGTGATTCTCTGGTTCGTCTTCTTGATTATGGCCATCAGCAAGGTGTGCAAGAAATACTCCGAGGTGAGGGAACAGCGCTGGAACGCCGAGGATGCCCCCGCGTTCTGGTACTACCCCGTGTATATCGGCTAACCCCGCAGACCGCAAACCCGGCGAGCCGTGAAGTTTTTATCCGCCATCCCACCGAGGTTAACGCTCTATTTACCTTGCGCTGATAGGGTGGAGGCATCATAAGGGCTCCGGGGGCACCGGATGGGCGCCCCTCCCCGCCGTATTCGCTCATTGATTAAAGAAAGAACGAAGACAATGTCGCAGTATCCCGACGACCAGTACAACCAACCCCAGCAGCCTCCCTATGGCCAGCAGGTGCCGAACTACCAGGCCGGTTACCAGCAGAACTATTACCCGCAGGATTCCTACACTCTCGCCCCCTCCTCGGCGGACGATAAGAACATGGCGATTCTGGCCCACCTGGCCTCGGCCATTCTCTCGCTGCTGTCCTTCTCAACCCTGAGCGTGATTGCTCCGCTCGTGATGTGGTTCATCTACAAGGACAAGCCCGGCTACAACTTCACGAAGGAATCCGCCCGCCGCGCGTTCAACTTCAACTTCTCCCTGTGGGTCATTAGCGCCGCCGCCTGGCTGGCGATTGTGCTGACCTTCGGCATCCTCGGCCTCATCCTGTGGGTGGTGCCCGCGGTGGTGACCATCCTGATGGTCGTCTTCCACTCGCTGGCCGCCGTCGCAGCCGCTCGCTGCGACCTGTACGAGTACCCGATGACCTTCATCAAGATCATCAAGTAGTCTTCACGGCTTATACCGGTAGCGCCCCCGCCCGAATATCGGATGGGGGCGTTGCTGTGCCCGGGTATGGCACGCCTGTTGACCGTTCACACGGGACTTAAAGGGAACGGCACGGTATCATGGGAAGAGGTGTGCCTATTCACTCCACATTCACTCTACGGATGATGGGACGCCGCCGCGCCGTGAAATCCGGTGCGTCTCTTCGAAGCTTTCAAGGAGCACAAAATGTCAGCTGTCGTGATTGTGGGCGCCCAGTGGGGCGATGAGGGTAAGGGCAAGGCTACCGACCTGCTCGGCCCCCGCGTAGACTACGTGGTCAAGCCCAACGGCGGTAACAACGCCGGTCACACCGTGGTGGTGAACGGCCAGAAGTTTGAGCTGAAGCTGCTGCCCGCCGGTATTCTGAGCGACAACGCCGTCCCCGTGATTGGTAACGGCGTGGTCGTGAACCCCGAGGCTCTCTTCGCAGAGATCGAAGGCCTCGAGGCCCGCGGCGCTGACACCTCCCGCCTGAAGATTTCCGCTAACGCGCACCTGGTGGCACCCTACCACCAGACCATGGACAAGGTGACCGAGCGCTTCCTCGGCAAGCGCGCCATCGGCACCACCGGCCGCGGTATCGGCCCCGCCTACATGGACAAGGTTGGCCGCCTCGGCGTGCGCGTGCAGGACATCCTCGACGAATCCATCCTGCGCCAGAAGGTTGAGGGCGCGCTGCGCCAGAAGAACCAGCTGCTGGTGAAGGTCTACAACCGCCGCCACGTTGAGGTTGAGGAAATCGTCGAGTACTTCATGTCCTACGCCGAGCGCCTCAAGCCCATGATCGTGGACACCACCCAGCTGCTGAACAAGGCGCTGGACGAGGGTAAGACCCTGCTGATGGAGGGCGGCCAGGCCACCTTCCTGGACGTGGACCACGGCACCTACCCGTTCGTGACCTCCTCGAACCCGACCGCCGGCGGCGCCTGCGTGGGTTCGGGTGTGGGCCCGACCCGCATCACCCGCGTAATCGGTATCCAGAAGGCGTACACCACCCGCGTGGGTGCCGGCCCCTTCCCGACCGAGCTGTTCGATGAGATGGGCGACTACCTGCGCACCACCGGCGGCGAGTTCGGTGTGAACACCGGCCGCCCCCGCCGCTGCGGCTGGTACGATTCCGTGCTGGCACGCCAGGCCGTGCGCATCAACGGCTTCACCGACCTGTTCATCACCAAGCTGGACGTGCTGACCGGCCTGGAGAAGATTCCGGTCTGCGTGGCCTACGATGTGGACGGCGTGCGTCACGACGAGATGCCGATGACCCAGACCGATTTCCACCACGCCAAGCCGATTTACGAGTACTTTGACGGCTGGACCGAAAACATTTCGGATGCGAAGAGCCTGGATGAGCTGCCCGAGAACGCCCGCAAGTACGTGCTGAAGCTGGAGGAGCTCTCTGGCTGCCGTATTTCCGCGATTGGTGTGGGCCCGGACCGCGACCAGACCATTGTGGTTCGCGACCTCATCAACGAAGACTAAGCTCAAAAGCTCAATACGCGAAAGCCCCCGGAGGCTACCTTATAGGTGTCTTCCGGGGGCTTTCCCATACTATCGACAGGAGCGTGATCGGAGACTTATCACATGGCGGGTGGGAGGCGCCTGCGGGTGACTGCGGAGAGGTGCATCCCGTATGCTGGGTAAGGGCCACAAAAGTGGTGCTAGTGCGTTCAGAGGAGAAAAACGATGTCCTATATCACCGGAGCTATCTACCCGAGCTCGGACCGCCCTCAGCTGGGTGCCACCGAGGAAGAAACCCTCCGCGCCTACGCGGACAAGAACACCGCCGTAGCCCTCGGATACGCCAACCCCGACATCCACGAACTACACGCCCTGCAAAAAACCTTCAACCTGCACGAACTCGCCATCGAAGACGCCACCCGCGGCCACCAGCGCGCCAAGCTCGAACGCTACGGAGACTCCCTCTTCGCGGTCATCCGCCCCGCCATCTACCTCGACAAAGAAGAAGAAGTGCGTCTTAGCGAACTGCACCTCTTCACTGGCCCCCGCTACACCCTCGCACTCGTTCGCGACGAACAGCGCATCAACGACAAGTTCAACCTGCTCTACGCCACCCCCGATGCATCCCCCGCCCGACTGCTGCACCGCATCCTCGACAGCACTGTCGACAGGTACGCCCCCGTGCTCGAGGGACTCGAGAACGACAACGACGAGATTGAAGACATCCTCTTCTCCACCAACGAGCGGCGAGACGCCAACTCCCTCGCCCAGCGCATCTACGAGCTGCTCAACCAGGTCATCGACTTTCAGCGAGCCTGCCGACCCCTCGAACCGATGATGGGTCGCATCATTGAAGGCCTACGCACCGGCGCGCTCGACCCGTCCCCCTACCCGGGCGCGAGCCAGGGCGAGGTTGAAGACGAGGCCGTGGAGCTGGCCCGCCAGTTCCGCAACGTGCTCGACCACGTAACCCAAACAAAAGAACGCCTCGAAGACCTTCGCAGCTCCCTCGAAAACGCCCTGCGCGTGCACGACACCCTGCTCGGCCAGCAACAGAACGACGACACCAAACGAATCTCCGCCTACGCGGCACTCCTCATGGTGCCCACTATCGTTGGCTCGGTGTACGGTATGAACTTTGAGGTTATGCCCGAGCTCAAGTGGGAGTTCGGCTACCCCGCAGCCCTGCTGCTGATGCTGGTCTCCTGTCTGCTCCTCTACTGGTTCTTCAAGAAGAATAAGTGGCTCTAACAGTCCACAAAACGGCACTGGCTAGGCCTTTGAACGCGTATGCCGAGTAGGGCATACACACATGCCTTACGCGGCGCGGTCGTACTGGGCGCGCATCGCGCGGCGGCAATCGCGGCGCTCACGCTTGAACTTCGTGCACACAGCCTTCGGGTCGTCGAACATGGAGAAGTCCTTCGGCTCAGCCGCCAGACCCAAGGTCGACAGCTCAACCATCGAAAGCATCGCGTAGAACGTCTTGCGGCGCAGCTCAAAATTGCAGGCACCCGGAGCGGATTCCACCGCGAATACCGCATCGGTGCACTCCAGAGAACGCATGGCCCAGTGCTTGACCCACAGGTCACCATTGACCGGGCTCACGCCCAGGCGGGTCAGCGCCAGCCCGGTACCCTGCACGCGCTCAAAACGCAGGCACATCTCCAGGTCCTTCTCCAGGGGGAACACGAACAGCAGAGCGTTCTGCGCTGCCGCACGAAGCTCAGTCAGGTTCGCCTCGTAACCGGAAGCACCCTGAGTCAGCTGACGCATCACGCGGCCCATAGTGGAAGATACCGGCGCGGTACGGAAGCACGAACCTTCGGCAACCAGCTGTTCCAGAACGGTGCGGAACTCCTCCACCTCGAAGCGTTCCATACGCACCACGGTGCCGCACTGCATCAGCCAGTTGAACTCTTCATCACGACGAAGCTGCTCATCGGCAGTGCAAGAAATCTGCGCCTGTGCGTACTGGCCCTCGCGAGTGGTGTTTTCCATGACCGTTCCTTCCGTAGATGCTGAATTAATCCGCTGGCAACACCGCGGGAGGCGGTGTGCTCGGCCGGAAGGATCGTCCCTTCCAACACCTACACTCTATGAGCGACCCCTGACACGATAAGCGTTCTTTGTTTTACCCCCGGGTAAATCTAGAAAATATTTAACGCGCCGCCGGGCACCTCGCTGAGAGGCACCCGGCGGCGCGTTACAGGTTCGTGGTTTGCGGCGAAGGCTAGTGGCGCTGACGGTTCAGCAACCACAGCATATACAGGCCACCAATCGCACCCGTCACCAGGCCCACTGGAATCTGGAAGGGCGCCAGCGCGCGGGCCGCCACAAAATCGGCCAGCACCAGGATTGCCGCACCCATCAGGGCCGAATGCCACATGGCCGTGCCCGGCGTGCGCCAGAAGCGGCGCGCCAGCTGCGGGGCAATCAGCGCCAGGAAGCCAATCGGGCCCGCGACGGAAATCGCAATAGCCACCAGCAACACGGCGGCGGCCACCAGCAGGTTCACGCTCCTCCTGACCGGCAGGCCCAGACCCGCCGCCAGGTCGTCGCCGAGCTCCAGGGTGCGCAGGCGGCGCGTCAGCATCAAAATCAGGGGAATCGCAATCACCAGGATGACGGACTGCACCTCCATCTGCCCCCACGAGATGGCATTGAGCGAACCGTGCTGCCAGGTCTTCGCGGCTTCGGCCTTCTCCAGGTCGCCGCGCGTAATCAGGTAGTCGTTCACGGAGCTGAGCATCGCGCTCACCGCGATACCGATGAGCACCATCTTCTGACCCATCGTGGCGCCGCCGCCCAGGCCGGCCAATAGCATCACCACGGCCGCCGTCACGAAACCACCCAGGATGGCGCCCATGCCCATGCCCACGCCGGTTGCGGCCAACGGGCCGATGAGCACCACCGACAGGGCGCCGGTCGCGGAGCCCACCGTGAAGCCGATAATATCCGGCGAACCCAGAGCATTGCGCGACACCGACTGGAAAATCGCGCCCGACAGGCCCAGGGCCGCACCCACGACAAGGGCCGCGAGCATGCGGGGCAGTCGCTGATTGAGCACCAGCTGACGCTCAATCTCGGTTCCCTCGCCCTGGAATATCAGGCGGAAGACCTGCTCGGGGGTCATCTCGTAGCTCCCGTAGATCAGGGATGCGGCGGCCACCACCAGAATGAGTGCCACCACCAGCAGGGTGCGGGGAATCGGGGTGCGGTAGCGTCCCGGGATGCGGATGCGCCCGCCCGCAGTGCGGGAGGACATTGAAACAGTGCTCATACGTCTTTCACCACGCTAAATCGTTGCGCCAAACGGGAGTCTAGAATACGGGGCTGTGGCCGTGCTCGGGGGAGTGGGCGGGGCCCGCCTCGTCGTGGGCCTGCGCCTTCGCGCCCATGCGGCTCTTCTTCGCGCCCCTCGGACCGGTGCTCAGATGCATCACCAGGAGCATGAGCACGGGTGCGCCGATGAACGCGGTCACGATGCCCACCTCAAGCTCGCTGGGCACAACCAGCACGCGGCCTAGAATATCGGCGGCGAGCACGAGCGCCGGGCCGTACACGAGCGAGAGCGGTAGCACCCGCCCGATATCGGCGCCGGCCAGCAGGCGGATGACGTGGGGCACAACCAGACCCACGAAGCCGATGGGGCCGGCGATTGCGGTCGAGGCGCCGCAGAGCGCCATGATGGCCATGATGGTCGCGGCGCGCACCAAGGTGACGGGCACGCCCAGGCCGGCGGCCGCATCCTCACCGAGAGCCAGCGCGCGCAGCGGGCCGATCAGCATGAAGGAAAGCACCAGGCCCACCGCCACGAACGGCAGGGCCGAGAGCACCTGCTCGAAGGTGCGGTTTTCCAGGGAGCCGACCACCCAGAAGCGGTGCGAGTCGAAGGCTTTGGAGTTAAACATCGTGATGACGCCGGTAACGGTTCCCAGGCAGGCGTTGACCGCCACGCCGGTCAGCACGAGACGGGCCGTCGAGTCCAGGTTGGGTTTGGAGTCGACCAGGCCCATCATGAAGACGAGGGTTGCGGCCACGCCGGAACCCAGCAAGGCCAGCCACAGCTGCACGAATGGGGAGGACACTCCGAAGACACCCACGCCCACGACCACGGAGGCGGCCGCACCCGAGTTCACGCCCAGCAGGCCCGGCTCGGCCAGCGGGTTGCGGCTCAGCGCCTGCATGAGCACGCCCGATACCGCCAGGGCCGCACCCACCAGCAGCGCCGCGGCGGTGCGCGGTGCGCGTTTGGCCCAGATGAGCTTGGACTCGATGGTGTTCGCGTCCGGTTTCAGGAAGCCATCGACGGACCTATCCAGAGCGAACATGTGCGAACCCACCGCGAAGGAGAGAGCGCAGAGGAACACGAGCAGCAGGCATCCGAGGATGAGCGCGATGGTGACGCGCGAGATAGACGGCCCCTTACCGTTCTTGCCGCCGAGCTGGTCGGAGGAGCCGGAGAGCGCCCGAACCGCCGCGATGGATTCCTTGCTGGGGGCGGCGCGGTAGGCCGTGGTGCGCGCGGGGGCGCTTGCCGGGGTGGCTGCGGTGTTCTGTGGTGTCATCGTGGCTGCTTGTGGGTTGTCGTGCGGTTACCGTACAGGAGGTGAGGGTGAATTATTACGATGTTCAGGCAGTCCTAAACGTGAGATATGCAATAAAATCTGAGCCCTTTAGTATCCTACAGGTTTAGATGAGGCTATCCTAATATGCATGGCAAATATGACAAATAAGATCACCCGCCGCTCCTTCGGCGCACTCGCACTCGGCTCCTTCGGCGCCCTCGCCCTGGCGGCATGCGGCTCCTCCAACACTTCCGGCTCTTCCTCCTCCGCGTCTGCTTCTGCGACCGGTAAGAAGGTGGCACCCTCCGCCCTGCCCTCCGGCATGGGCACCACCACCGTTGACGGCGAATTCCCCCGCACCGTCAAGCACTTCCGCGGTGAAACCACCATCAAATCCGCACCCTCCAAGGTCGTGATTCTCTCCACCGGTCAGCTCGACGGCGTGCTCTCCCTGGGCGTCGTGCCGGTCGGCGCAGCAACCGCCGGTGACGCCGACCTGGTCCCCACCTACCTGAAGACTAAGTTCTCCGATAAGTCCGCAGAGCTCGACAAGATTGCTAAGGTCGGCAAGCGCACCGACCCGGACGTTGAGGCCATCGCAAACCTCAAGCCCGACCTGATCCTCATCAACAACACCAACAAGAAGGGCGAGCTGTACGAGTCCCTCGCGAAAATCGCGCCGACCGTGGTCACCGAGGGCACCGGCGTCAACTGGAAGCAGGACTTCCTGCTGATTGCCGCCGCGCTGGGCACCACCGAGAAGGCTGAGAAGCTCATGGAGGAGTACAACACCAAGGCGAAGTCGGTCGGTCAGAAGGCTGGCAGTGAGAAGACCTTCTCCTTCCTGTACGCTTCCGCTGACCGCACCCGCATCTTCGCGAAGTCCTCGTTCGTGGGCTCCATCTGCGCGGATGCGTCCCTGGCACGTCCCGCAGCTGCGCAGGTTGAGAAGACCTCCATCGACTTGAGCTCCGAGCAGCTTGACCAGGCTGACGGCGACTACCTGTTCTACGGTGTGCAGGGCGGCGACGAGTCCAAGCTGACCGGTGAGGCGCTGTGGAGCACCCTCAAGGCTGTTACCGAGAAGCACGCGCACAGCGTGGATTCTGACATGTTCTTCCTGAACGCTGGCCCGGCTGCCGCGCTTGGTGTTCTGGAGACCATCGAGAAGGCACTCTAAAGGTTCTAGCCTCTCGTAGAGATTCGCCGGGAAGCCCCGCATTCTTACCTCTCATGCCTGCGCATGAGGGTGAGGAGGCGGGGCTTTCTGCACGCTTGGCACCTGCTTTCGCACCTGGTTGTCGCCGCCGGATGCACTCGTGACCAGAATTGGTGCGCGCCCGCCCGAAATAGGGTCTAATGGGGGTAGAAGGCGTAGCGGTACCGTTGCCCGCGCCTGATACACCGAATCTTCCACACCGATTAATTCACCGACGAAACGAGCACGCAATGCCGAAGAACAAGCCCTCCGAAGAGACCCTGGCGCAGGCACGCCGCGTCATCGACGCACTCAACGAGCGTGGCGCCCGTAAGAAGGCTATTGCCCTAAAGCCCTTCGTTCCCGCCGAGCCCTTGCCGCAGACCGCATCCAAGTTTGGTGGCCGACCGTATCTGCCCGCTGGGGAGTCTGCGCCGACCAATGAGAAGGGTGAACCGCTGGGCATGATTGCGCAGATTAACTGCGCCGACCTGCCCGAGAATGACATCTACCCGGCGACCGGTCTGCTGCAGTTCTGGATTAACCCCAACGACGAGGAGTGCTTGTGGGGCTTTGACTACGAGAACCCTCTTTCGCAGAAGAACCACCGCATTGTCTACTACGAGACGTTGGGTGAGCCGAACCCGGATGCCCCGTTCCCGAACGTGGACTGGGACGAAGGCGGCTGGCCCTTTGGCCGTGACGGCAAGGGTACTGCCGAGGAGGTCGTCGAGTACGCGCTCGCCTTCGAGGCCTGGGAGCAGGGCTTCCTGGACGGTGGCTTCGAAATCTACGACCGGTTCGCTGACGCCTGGGACGAGATGTACCCGGACCAGAAGCTGCCCGAGGAACCGAACGCACGCGATGACGCCTCCTACAACCTGCTGGAGCCCTTCGAATCGGAGGAGAGGGATTACTCGCATATTGGTGGCTACCCCTCGTTCGTGCAGGAGGACCCGCGCGACGAGTTCGAGGAGTTGCGCGGCCACACCGTGAACCTGCTGACCATCGAATCGGAGTGGGGCGAGGACGCCGAGGAGGGCGTGTACGTGATGTGGGGTGACGCCGGTGCGGCGAACTGGCTGATTACTCCGGAGGCGCTGGCCGCCCGCGATTTCTCGCAGGTCGTCTTTGAGTGGGCTTGCGGCTAAGTAAGGTCTTGGCTGAGTAGCCGCAGGGGAGGGAAATAGAGAATAACCGCTCTATTTTCCTCCCCTTTTTTGTATACCTTTTATCGGGCACGTCTAAGCAGCGCGATACTTACGGTTCTTACTACGCGGCGGAGCCGTAGGAACAATCAGCTTCGCCTCCACAAGACGGCGCAGATCATTCGTAATGGAGGTACGTGAAGCGCCCCGACCCCAATGCTCTTGGATATACGCCGTGGAAACAGCCTCGCCCTGTAAACGCAGGCCGCGCACAATACCAGCCTGGCGTTCGCTAAGGTCGTCAAGCGACGCATCGGCGCCCGCCGGTTCGACGGCGTCGGCTGAATGTTTGCCCGTGGAATGGGGTGCTTGCTGAGTCTTATCCTCAGGCGCGGTCTTCTGTTCCGTAGAAGATACATCCTGCGAGGGCTGCATCAGAGTGACCTGCACATAGAGTAGACGGTCAGCAAACTGGGGAGCGGGTAGACCCGCCTCCTTCAGCGCGCGCAGAACCGTGGGAATACCGGAAGCCCTATTCTCTGCAATCAAACGCCCCGTACCCGGGTCGGGCAGATCAGTCAGAATACTTGCCAAGTAGCTGTTACGGGTTGAAGAAACACCGGGCTGACCAAAATCTCGGATAGTCACAGCACCGTAGATACCGCCCGGGCTACGCACCACCAGGCGGTTGGTGTAGAGCTCAACCTGCACCTGCGAGCCGCGCGCACCCGGCGAGTAGTCGCGGTGCATGAGAGCGTTAACCAAGAGCTCGCGGATAGCCTCCAGCGGATACTCGTAGCGCTCAACCCGCCCGATACCGCTACTGTTGAGGCCCTCCATCGTGGACGTTTTGCGCATATTGCGAACCAAAACGCCCATAGCTTCATCCAACATGGAGGGGATAGACCCGGTACAGCTGTGATTGTCCAGAAAACGTCGACCGTCCTCAGTGACCTCACCAAGCTCTTCACCGGGAAGAACAACAACGCTCATCATCAGCTGCGGGAAGAACGCCTGCGGGTAGGATCCCATGGCGAGAAGCGCCCCAAGAGTGGGCACTTCTCGGCCCTCAGAATCGATGCGTAGAATGCGTGCCTGCAGAAGAACCTCACGGTCAGAAAGCGCCGCAAAAACGCGAGGTTGCTCCTCCCGGAGGCGAGCGACATAGGCACTCACAAGGGTGGGAGAGAGGTCCTTGAAGCTTGCCTCGCTGACCAGCTCCTCGTCGTAGCGGGGCTGACTGCGGTTCTCTAGGAGGCGGTCAATCTCGTACTTGGTGAGGCGAATATCGGCCTCGCCGACGCGCTGGTAGGAGCCGTTATACATGCCGTGTGCTTCGATGTAGTAGGGCTTCTGCGTCGGGTCGCCGGGGAGCACATCGATGCGCACGATACGGTGCTGCTCGTCTGCCGCCTCAATCTGAATATCTACCGGGGGTCGAGGTGTGATCTTGGAACGGATTGCCTCAACGGATGCGTCGTGGACTGCCTGTGCGTTGAAACCTTCAACTGGCTGTAGACCTTCAGCCGGGTCGGTGAGGCCAAGAAGAATGGTGCCACCGTCTCCATTGGCGAAGGCACTAACGGTTTCAAGAACGGACTTGGGGAACCCGCCAGCTGCAGCTTTGACTTCTACTCGCCCGTTTTCAGCCTGGCTACGGCGTAGGTTTTCGATGAGTTCGGCGGTGTTTGTTTCCATGCATGCTCCCGATGGCTACTTCTTGGTGAACGTCATAGCAACGTCATAACAGCATCATAACAAGTTCTGCGATGATGTTGTTATGATCCTGCGATGATGTTGCTATGATGCGGTATTCTCACCACTTTTAGAATCTTAAAAACACCGGAATTGCAGGCTAAAACCGGGTGTTTCCATCGGTCTCATTGACCGCGCATCATAACAATCGTCATAACAACTTCTGTTATGACGGCTGATATGATGCCCCGCCTCACCGAAAACAGCCCGTCATAATCCGCAACAAACGACACATAGGTACCCGCACTTGGTGCACCCCCGCGCCGGTGGCACAGTATAAAGTCGAGCCACTATCGACTCCCCGCACACAGGCGGGCAGATACACCAGGAGCAAACCAATGGCTGAACACACTTTCGGCTTCCGAACCCGCGCACTGCACGCGGGCGGTACCCCCGACGCCGAGCACGGTGCCCGCGCGGTCCCTATCTACCAGACCACCTCCTTCGTCTTCAAAGACGCTGACGACGCCGCGAACCTCTTCTCCCTGCAGAAGTACGGCAACATCTACTCGCGCCTGTCGAACCCCACCGTCGCCGCCCTGGAGGAGCGCATCGCCTCCCTCGAAGGCGGCATCGGTGCGGTGGCCACCGCCTCCGGCATGGCCGCCGAGTTCATCACCTTCGCGGCGCTCTGCCAGCAGGGCGACCACATCGTCGCCTCCTCGCAGCTGTACGGCGGCACCGTCACCCAGCTGGACGTGTCCCTGCGCCGCTTCGGCATTGAAACCACCTTCGTGCCCGGTACCGACCCCGCCGACTACAAGGCGGCGCTGACCGAGAACACCAAGGCAATCTACACCGAGGTTGTCGCCAACCCCTCCGGCGAGGTTGCCGACCTGGAAGGTCTCGCAGAGGTCGCCCACGAGGCCGGCATCCCCCTGGTCGTGGACGCTACCATCTCCACCCCCTACCTGGTTCGCCCCCTCGAGCACGGCGCGGACATCGTTATCCACTCGGTCACCAAGTTCCTGGGTGGCCACGGCACCACCCTCGGCGGTGTCGTCGTCGAGTCCGGCCGCTTCAACTGGGGCAACGGCAACTTCCCGTCCATGACCGAGCCCGTGCCCTCCTACAACGGCGTGTCCTGGTGGGGTAACTTCGGCGAGTACGGCTTCCTCACCAAGCTGCGTTCCGAGCAGCTGCGTGACTTCGGCCCGTCGCTGAGCCCGCAGGCCGCGTTCTACCTGCTTCAGGGCGTCGAGACCCTGCCGCAGCGCATGGACGCTCACCTGGCTAACGCCAAGCAGATCGTCAACTGGCTGGTTGAGGATGAGCGCATCGCCTACGTGAACTATGCCGGCCTGGAAGACCACCCGCACCACGAGCGCGCGAAGAAGCTGCTGCCGCTGGGTGTTGGTTCCGTGTTCTCCTTCGGTGTGAAGGGCACCGAGAAGGCCTCGGGTCGCCTGGTCGGTGGCGAGTTCATCGGTGCGCTGCAGCTGGCAAGCCACCTGGCGAACATCGGTGACTCCCGCACCCTGGTTCTGCACCCGGGTTCGACCACGCACCAGCAGCTTTCGAGCGAGCAGCTTGAGGCCGCCGGCGTGGGCGAGGACCTGATCCGCATCTCTGTGGGTCTGGAAGACGTGGAAGACATCGTCTGGGACCTGGATCAGGCGCTGACCTACGCGACCGGCCTGAACCACGCCGGTGAGCGTGTGGGCGAGTCCAGCGCAGACAAGCTCGTGGAGGCCGAGGAGGCGGTTGCCGCCGCCAAGGCCGCCGAGGACGCTGCCGCCGCTGAAGCTGCTGGCGCATCCTGCTCCCTGCCTACTACCACTCAGGAGGAGAAGTAATGACTGAGAAGCGTACCTGGGTGGGTCCTTCCGCCCCTGAGCGTCTGAACATTCTGCGTAATACCCGCACCATCGCGATCGTGGGTATGAGCGATAAGATTTCGCGCGCCTCCTACTTCGTGGCGACATATCTGCAGTCGGCATCGCCGTACAAGCTGTATTTTGTGAACCCGATTCTGGCGGCGAAGGGCAAGCTTGTGCTGGGTCAGCCGGTGTACCCGTCGCTGCAGGACCTGCCGGAGGTCCCTGACCTGGTGGAGATTTTCCGCCGTAACGAGGACCTGCCGGGCGTGGTTCAGGAGGCCGTGGATCTGGGCGCGAAGACCGTGTGGATGCAGTTGGGCTCCTGGAGTGAGGAGGCTGCCGCGATTGGTGAGGCTGCCGGCCTGAACGTGGTGATGGATAAGTGCGTGAAGATTGAGCATGCGCGTTTCCACGGTGGCCTGCACCTGGCTGGTTTCAATACGGGCGTGATTTCTTCGAAGCGTCAGGTGCTGTCGAAGTAAGCAGCCTGTGCTGTGTAAGCCGCTGCGGCTTGTAATTACAAAAATCAGGCGCTTGCAAGCGTTTGAATGGAGAGGGGCGTGCCCGGGGTGATTCCCGGGTGCGCCCCTCTTATGTGTCCGATGTGTCGGGGGGGCTCCTCTGCAAGCGGTATCGCCCCTTGTGGGGGAGCGGTTCAGCTTGAAGGTAAACCTACCCTTACGCTTTCGCGCCGTGAGCCGGTATCCTAGATGGAAGCCCGGGGGCCGGTACTCAGCACACACGTGTACCGACTGCCGGGTCTTTTCACGCGCGAAATATGACGAAATATATGTCTAAAATGTCGAAATATAACGCCGTTTTTCGGTCATAAAAAGTCACTCGGTCACAGAAAAGAAAAAACTAGTCAGCACCCCAAAAGAGCCCTAAGCTGACAGTGTATTTATCCCTGCATTTTATGCCCAACCTTAGCCGAGGACAGCATGACCGGATTCACGACGAAGGCAATTCACACCACGGACCGCGACAACCCGTACGGCTCCATCCTGCCTCCGATCTACACGACCACCACCTACGCCCAGCCCTGTGACGGCACCGAAGGCCCCTACGATTACCAGCGCGGCGGCAACCCCACCCGCGCGGCCCTCGAAACCACGCTCGCAACCCTCGAAGGCGCCAAGCACGCCTTCGCCTACCCCTCCGGAATGGGCGCCACCGCTGCCGCCCTCGGCATCCTCAAGGAAGGCGAAACCCTGCTGCTGGGCATGCCCTCCTACGGCGGCACCTACCGCTTCGCGACCATCGAGCTGCCCGCTCGCGGCGTCAAGACCCGCTTCATCGGCGACTTCACGGCCCTCACCGACGAGGACTTCGCCGACAACGTGACCATGGTGTTCCTGGAGAGCCCCTCCAACCCGCTGCTGCGCGTGAGCGACATCGCCGCCATCGCCGAAATCGCCCACCGCAACGGCGCAATCGTGGTCGTCGACAACACCTTCATGACCCCGCTGCTGCAGAAGCCCCTCGACCTGGGCGCAGACATCAGCGTGCAGTCCGCCACTAAGTACCTGGGCGGCCATGCCGACCTGCTCGGAGGCGTCGCCGCAACCAACGACGACGCGCTCGCCGAGCGCCTCTGGCACCTGCAGATGATTACCGGCGCAATGCTTTCGCCCACCGACTCCTACCGCCTGCTGCAGGAGGTCAAGACCCTCAAGCTGCGCCTGACCCAGCAGCAGAAGAACACCATCGAGGTCATCAACTACCTGGAGGCGCACCCCGCCGTGAAGCGCGTGCTCTACGCGGGTTCGCACAGCGAGTACGAGGCGCAGGTGCACGCCCGCCAGGCGAACGGCCTGGGCGCGCTCATCTCCATGGAGCTGGTGGACGGCGCTGATCTGCCCGCCTTCCTCGAAGCCCTGAAGATTTTCAGCCACGCGGTGAGCCTGGGCGGTATCGAGTCGCTGGTGGTTCGTCCCGCGCTTATGGTGCAGGCCGCCTACACTCAGGCGCACCGCGACGAGTACGGCGTGAGCGACAACCTCATTCGCCTGGCCATCGGCATCGAGGAGATTGAGGACATCATCGAGGATTTGGAGCGCGGCCTGACCGCAGCCCTGGCGCATCAGGCATAGTCCCTGAACATGAGGCACTGCACGACCGTATCGCGTGATTCGAGGTGCCCCAAATACGCGGTGTAATGTCACTCAAAATACCCGGATTAATATATTTCTTTCACCGTAAAAGAATGTTTTAATGCGGGTATTTTGTGCGCCCTCAACGCATTTTTATATGACGTTGCGTGAACATATTAACCCCCGTGACTCGGGGCTAGAACGGCATAAAAAATGCGGGTAGGGTAAATCCCGGATACACGACGACACCCAGCAGCTACACCCGCGTTCGGGGTAGCCCGAACGGAAGAGAACCACCATGAGCCAGCAGAACCAGCTCGAACCGACCGGTTTCACGACCCGCACCATCCACGCCGTGCACGATGCCCGCTACGATGCGTCCGTGCCGCCGGTCTACTTGGCGAGCACCTTCGGTACCGCCGGCGAGGACACCACCTACATGTACCAGCGCGGCGCGAACCCCACCCGCGATGACCTGCAGGCGACCCTCGCCGCCCTCGAGGGTGCGGAGCACGCCTACGCGTACCCCTCCGGCATGGCGGCAACCGCGGCGGCTCTTGGCGTTCTGGAGGCGGGCGACACCCTGCTGCTGGGCATGCCGACCTACGGCGGCACCTACCGCTTCGCGACCACCGAGCTGACTAAGCGCGCCGTGAAGACCCGCTTCATCAGCGACTTCACGACCCTGAGCGATGAGGACTTCACCCCGGACGTGAAGGTCGTCTTCCTCGAGACTCCCACGAACCCCACCCTGCAGGTCACCGACATTGCCGCTATTGCGGAGCTGGTGCACCGCCACGGCGCCCTGCTGATCGTGGACAATACCTTCATGACGCCCTACCTGCAGCGTCCCCTGGAACTCGGCGCGGACATCACCGTGCAATCTGCCACCAAGTTCCTGGCCGGCCACGCAGACCTGCTCGCCGGTGTTGCGGCGACGAACGACCCCGACCTGGCCGTTCTGCTGCACCGCGGTCAGCTCGTCAGCGGCGCGCTGCTGCCCCCGATTGACTCCTACCGCCTGCTGCAGGACGTGAAGACCCTGGCCCTGCGCCTGGAACGCCAGCAGCAGAACGCCCGCGAGCTCATCGAGTTCCTCTCCGAGCGCCCCGAGGTCGAGAAGATTTTCTACGCCGGCAACTCCTCCGAGGAACAGACGGAGGTGCAGTCCCGCCAGGCCCGCGGCATCGGCTCCGTCTTTTCGCTGCTGCTCAAGGACGGCGGCGATGCGCAGGCCTTCGCCCGTGCCCTGCCCATCTTCGTGAACGCCGTGAGCCTGGGTGGCATCGAATCGCTCGTGAGCCTGCCCGCGCACACCACGCACGGCGCCTACGCCCAGGAGCACCGCGACGAGTTCGGCGTGGATGACCGCCTCATGCGCCTGGCCATCGGCATTGAGGATGTTCAGGACCTCATCGCGGCCCTGGAGATTGGCTTGAAGGCCGCCTTCGCCGGCTAGGTTCGTGCCGCCGGTCCATACCGCGGATTTCAACTTTCACACCACACATCAACGTAGATTAAGGAACCAAGAATGACCGTTCTCAACACCTCCGCCGTGCTGAACCGACGCTCCCTGCTACTGGGCGCGGCCCTCGCCGGAACCACCGGCCTGCTCGCCGCCTGCTCCGGCGGTAACGGATCCAGCTCGGGCTCCGCACAGAGCTCCTCCAACCTGCTGGAGTCCATCAAGTCCGCGGGCAAAATCCGCATCGGTGTGGAGGGTACCTACCGCCCCTACACCTACCACGACGCCTCCGGTAAGCTCGCCGGCTTCGAGTACGACATCGCCGAAACCCTCGCCAAGGACCTGGGCGTGACCGCCGAGTACATCGAAACTCCCTGGGACTCACTTATCGCCGGCGTGGACGCGGGCCGCTACGACATCGTGCTCAATAACGTGGCACCCACCGAGGAGCGCAAGAAGAAGTACGACTTCTCCGTGCCCTACGCGCACTCCCGTGCCCGCGTGGGCGTGAAGAAGGACTCGAGCCTGAAGAACGCCTCCGAAATCTCCGGCCACACCGCCGCCCAGAGCGCCACCAGCAACTACCGCAAGCTCGTAGAGGAACGCGGCGCCACCATCATCGAAGTCACCGGCTTTGACGAGGCTATCGAGCAGGTGCTCACCGGCCGTGCCGAGCTGACCGCCAACGACTCCGTGTCCTTCGCCGAGTACTTCAAGGAGCACCCGGACGCCAACCTGCGCCTGCTGGAGGGTGAGGTCGGCCCCGGCACCAACGTCGCCGTTCTGCTGCCCAAGAACCAGACCGCGCTGAAGGATGCGATTGACGCCTCCATCAAGAAGCACCTGAGCAACGGCGATTTCAAGGCAATCTTCGAGAAGCACGTGAGCGAGGACCTGAGCCCCGCCTCCTAAGCTTCTTGGAGCAGCCTTCTCGGAGGCTCGAAAAAGCCCAGCCTTCCAGGACTTCCGACACCGCTCGTGGTTGATGTCTCAGCCGCTTTTCCCGTATTGATGAGAGAATATGACGGAATATTACGTTGAATTCTCTCGGGTTGGGAATAGCTGTAGGATAGCCAGCGTTGCACCCGCTAAGAAGGGGCACCCCGCATGATGCCCCGAGTAAACACAGGGTGACAGCCCGCAACTACAAGAGCATCAACTACGACGCAAAGGAAGAACCATGTCCGCAATGATTAACCGCCGCACCGTCCTCGCAGGCACCGCCTTCACCGGCCTGGCAGCCCTGCTCGCCGCCTGCGGCTCCAACGGCGGCAGCACCGCATCCAGCACCAACAAGCTGGAGGCTATTAAGTCTGCCGGCAAGATTCGTGTGGGCCTGGAGGGTACTTACCGCCCCTTCTCCTTCCACGACTCGAACGGTACCCTGGTCGGTTTCGAGAAGGAAATCGTCGACCTGATCGCCAAGGACCTGGGCGTGACCGCCGAGTTCATCGAAACCCCCTGGGATTCGCTGATTGCAGGTGTGGACGCCGACCGCTACGACATCGTCATCAACAACGTCTCCGCAACCGACGAGCGTAAGCAGAAGTACGACTTCTCCGTACCTTACCTGTACTCCGAGCCGAAGGTCGCCGTGAAGAAGGACTCTTCCCTGCAGAACGTGAGCGAGATTTCCGGCCACTCCTCGGCGCAGTCCGAGACTTCGAACTTCCGCAAGATGGTGGAGGCTAAGGGCGCCTCGATCGTGGTTGTTTCCGGTTTCGATGAGGCCATCGAGCAGGTCCTCTCGGGGCGCGCCGAGATGACCGCGAACGACTCCGTGTCCTTCGCTGAGTACTTCAAGGAGCACCCGGACGCCAACCTGCGCCTGCTCTCCGGTGACCTGGGCACCGGCAGCAACTCCTCCATCCTGATGGCTAAGGGCCAGGACGCCCTGCGCAACGCCATCGACGAGTCGCTGAAGAAGCACCTGGAGAACGGCGACATCAAGGCGATTTACGAGAAGTACGTGGGCGAAGACCTCTCCCCGAAGAACTAATACTTTCTATAAGGAGCTGAGTTCCGCGCATGGAACGCTACCTCAACCTCTGGGCAGAATCGCTGCCGCAACTGCTGACCGCAACGGTGGCAGTGACCATTCCGCTATCGCTCATCTCCTTCGCGCTGGCGCTGCTGGTGGGCATCGTGTCCGCCGGCGCGCGCACGAGCCGCTTTGCCCCGGTGAACTGGCTGGCGTGGCTGTACATCTGGGTCTTCCGCGGCACCCCGCTGCTGGTGCAGCTGTTCATCGTCTTCTACGGCCTGCCGAAAGTCGGTATCGCCCTGGACGTGTGGAGCGCCGCCATCATCACGATGAGCCTGCACACCGGCGCGTACGTGGCTGAGACCTTCCGTTCCGCCGTGGCGGCTATCCCCGGCGGCCAGTTTGAGGCGGCAGCGACCCTGAACTTCACCCGCATGCAGACCCTGCGCTACGTCGTGATTCCGCAGGCGGTGCGCATCGCACTGCCGAACCTGGGCAACAACTTCATCGACCTGATCAAGGGCACCTCGCTGGTGTCGGTCATCTCGATGGTCGATCTGTTCCAGACCGGCAAGCAGATTGCTTCGCGTACCTTCGAGCCGCTGGCAATGTACTCTGAGGTCGCCCTCGTCTACCTGGTGATTTTTACCGTGCTGACCGCCGCGCAGTCGGCTCTGGAGAAGTACAGCAACCGTTACGTAAGGAGCCGCAATGCTTAGCGTGGAATCCCTCTCGAAGAGCTTCGGTGAGACGCAGGTTCTCAAGAACATCAACCTGGACATCCCCAGCGGCGAAACCACCGTCATTCTGGGCCCCTCCGGTAGCGGCAAGTCGACCCTGCTGCGCTGCCTGAACCTGCTGGAAACCCCGCAGTCCGGCACGCTCACCATTGACGACGCGCAGGTGGACTACAGCCAGAAGCTCACCGACGCGCAGGTGCGTGATATCCGCTCCCGCTCGGCCATGGTGTTCCAGCAGTTCAACCTGTTCCCGAACTACACGGCGCTGAAGAACGTGGCGCTCGCCCCGACCCTCAACGGCACCCTGGACGCCAAGCAGGCGCAGGAGCGTGCCCGCGAGCTGCTCGCCAAGGTGGGCCTAGCCGATAAGACCGGCTCCTACCCGGAGTCGCTCTCGGGCGGTCAGCAGCAGCGCGTGGCGATTGCCCGCGCCCTGGCGCTGGAACCGGCATACCTGCTCTTCGACGAGCCGACGAGCGCCCTGGACCCCGAGCTTGAGGCCGAGGTGATTCGCGTGCTCATGCAGCTGGCGAAGGAAGGCCGCTCCCTGGTCATCGTGACGCACAATATGGCGTTCGCGAAGAAGGTCGCGGACCGCATCGTGTTCCTGGAGAACGGTACGCTGCGCTACAACGGCGAGCCGACCGGCTTCTTTGCCTCGGACGACGAGCGCATCCGCAAGTTCCTGACCGTGTACGACAGCACCGAGTACACCATCTAGCCTGCCGCACTAGCCCTGCCTCAGCGCATGGCGGCGGAGCCCAAAACGGAAGGGTGGGCCGGTTCCCTACGGGGATACCGACCCACCCTTCCGCTATTTTTCGTCCCTGCGGGGCCTGGTTCGCGCCTTAGCGCGGCGGTACTCATCCAGTTGCTCGGGGCTGACCACCTGCAGCTGATCGGTGAGCGGCTCACCCGGCGACCAGCCCTCGTTATGCACCGCGCTTTCTTTGCGGTTGAAGAAGGTGAACAGGCGCGGGCGGTGCACATGCAGGCCGCCCGGGGTGGTGGGCAGCTGCCAGTTCCGCGCGTGGGAGAGCACGCCCAGTATCAGGCACAGGAGGATGGACAGCGCCATCGCCAGGTTTGGGCGGTGGAAAAGGCCCGTCACGAGGGCCGTCTCCGCGGCGCCGACTAGGGCGACGGTCGCGTACAGGGAGTTACCGCCAAAAATCGCGGGAATACGGTTGACCATGATGTCGCGAATCAGGCCGCCACCCACGGCGGTGGTGATGCCCAGGGTAATGGACGGCAGCCAGTGCAGGCCCAGGTTCAGGGACTTGATGGTGCCGGTCGCAGCCCAACACCCCATGCCCACGAAGTCCACGACGAGCAGGGTGCGGGTTGCCCAGCGGGCGCTCAGATCAATGCTGTACGCCAGGATGGACGAGCCGATTGCGCCAATCCAGTAGCCGCCGTCGGTGAGCGCCACGGGCAGGCCCGAGTTCAGCAGCACGTCACGAATCAGGCCGCCGCCCATACCGCAGGCAACGGCGAGCAGCAGGAAGCCCACAATGTCGAACCGGAAGGCGCGCGCCACGGCACCGCCGAGCAGGCCGTTGGCGACAACGGCGGCAATGTCGACGATGCGGAATACCTGGTCGGGGTCAAAGAACTCATGCATGGGCGTTCTCCTGCGTATGTGATGCGTGTGCTGTGGGTGTCGGTAGGGGAAGTGCGCGCAACGGGGGGGTCGGGTGACGACGTTATCACCGCATCCGGCTCTGTTTGCCTGTGCGCGTACCTGAATTGGCACCGATTTATTGTAGCCCCGGGTTCGGCAACGCTCCTAGTTGAGAGCGAGTCAAATCGGGGAACGGACCCCAAGCCCCGAGCCTCGAGCGGTTCGGCGGGCGGATGTTTCATTTCCGTGGGGCCCCGCGCGGGCGTACACTGGTTAACCGCCCGTTTTATCCGCCCACGGGTTTTTCTATGCCCTCTTGCGGAGGAATCACCTCGCCGCGAGGGCCACGGGCGGTACCACGCAGACATAATCTCATACAGTATCGCTGAGGCGCGAGCATGCCCCGCGCCTCAAGAATTAAGGACATATGGCCTCATCTCTAACGAATTCTGAGACGGCTACTGACGCATCCACCGCCTCGTCCACTTCTCACTCAACCTCTCGGGGCGCAGCAGAGCCCCACACGGCCCACCCCGATAGCTACGGGGCGAAGCGCACCCTTCTGCTGTACATCACGCTCAGTGCTCTCATGGCCTGCACGGCCCTCGCGACGGATATTTTCCTGCCGGGCGTTCCCGAAATCACCGCGGAACTCGGTTCCGGCGAAGAACTCATGATTACCAGCTTCCTGCTGGGTTTCGCGCTGGCTCAGCTGATTCTGGGCCCGGTGAGCGACCGCGTTGGCCGTAAGATTCCACTCTCTGCGGGCATGATTGTTTTTGCCCTCGGCGCCGCATGGTGTGCTGTTGCTGACACCATGCCGGAGCTCATCATCGCCCGTATTCTGCAGGCCGTTGGCGCATGCACCGGACCCATGCTGGCGCGCGCCATCGTGCGTGACCTCTACGAGGGAACTCGCGCCGCGCAGGTGCTCTCCACGCTCATGCTGATTATGGCGCTCGCCCCGATTCTCGGGCCGCTCATGGGCGGTTTCCTGGTGGTGGCTGGCGGCTGGCGCTGGACTTTCTGGGCTATTGCTGCCGTAGCGCTCATTATTTTCGGGCTGATTCTGTTCCTGCCCGAGTCCCTGCCCCCGGCTAAGCGCGATAGCGGCTCGATTCTTTCGGCGTTTGTGAACTACCCGGTGCTCTTTAAGAACGGCCCGTTCATGCGTTACGTGCTGTGCGTGTGCTTCTACTACATTTCCATTTACGCGTTTATCACGAACTCTTCGACCGTGTACATCACCCACTTCGGCGTGGATCCGCGCTACTACGGTCTGCTGTTCGGAATGAACATGATTGGCGTGATGAGCCTGACCGCTTTCAACAAGCGGTGGGTGAAGAACTACAGCCTGCGCGGCATCCTCAAGGTCGCCACCCTGGTTGCCACTGTGGCGGGTGTGGCGCTTGCTACCACTGGCGTGACCGGTGTGGGTGGCCTGTGGGGTGTGGTGGTCACGGTGTTCTTCGTGTTCGGCATGAACGGTGTGGTGGCGGCCTGCACGAACGCGGCAGCTTTGAACTCGGTGGAGCCCGCTGTTGCCGGTACCGCCGCGGCGCTGCTGGGTTCCTTCCAGTACGGTAGCGGCATCATTTCTTCGCTGCTGTTGGCGTTGAGCCCCCTGAACGCGGTGGAGTCCATGGCAATCATGATGTTTGCCGGTACGGCGCTGTCGGCGCTCATGGTGTGGTTGCCCTCGCGTAGCCGGAACGCTCGCTAAGCTGGAGCTAGACGAATACTAGAGGCATGTGGCCCGGTCGTTTGATAGACCGGGCCACATCGCAAATCGTTATCTGCGTAAGGTGAAAGGAGCCGCCGTGGCGGTATCTCGCGGCGAAGTTTTCGGGGTCCTGCAGGGGATTGTACCCCGTCTGGAGGAGGCGCTTCCCGGCTGGTCGGTGCGTCCCAACATCACGGGGACCGGCGCGGTGGGGCTCTATCTGGACGGTCCCGATCTGCCCCTGGCCGGCGTGAACGTCGAGGGTGAGCCGGTCGCGCGGCACCTGTGCGGCACGATTCAGACCGCCGACCGCGGCCTGCCGCAGGAGCTGGGGCAGGTGCGTTACCAGTACATCCTGGGCGTGAGCGTGGCGGAGCACGAGAGCGAGTACCCCGAACTGGCCGACCTGGCGAGAGTGGGGGAACCGAGCTGGGTTCCCGCGTTGAGGGCCCTGGAGGCTCTGGTCGAGTCCGAGGGCCGCGAGGCGCTGTTCATCAGCCGCGGCGGTTATGTGCCCGGTCGTCGGGCTTTGGGGAAACGCCGTGTGGCGCTGCGGCGCGAGTTCTTCCCCGGCAAACCCTGGCTGGGTCTGGGCACGATTGACTGGTGCGCGGGCGTGCGCTCGACCCCGGTGTACGCCGAGGACCTGGCGTCTCTGGTTGCCGCGGCGACGCGCCTGGCGAGCGGCTGGGATGCCGCCCTGCGCACTGGCGCTGCGGACAGCCAAAAGTAGTTAAAACAAAGCGGCGCATCCGACCCGTGACGGGTGGATGCGCCGCTTCTGTGTATGCTCTAACGTTTAGTGGTTTAGCCCAGTGCCTCAGCCAGCTTGAACGAGTCGAGCCGTATGAGATATTGCCTCATCGATAGCATGCAAGGGTGATGCATCCTGCCGCCTCTACGGGGGCGTAACCGTAGCGTTTGTAGAGCGCAACGGCGTGTTCACTAGCGACGTCGGTGGTAATGAGTCGCTGTCGAATGTCTGCTCGGTCAAAGTCCTCAATGACACGCTTTAGAAGCGCAGAACCAACGCCCTGACGCTGGGCGTGCGGATGTACCAAAAGGTCCTGAATGTAGGCGATAGAGTATCCATCCCCGACGGCGCGTACTAGCCCAATAAGCCGTCCCGTTCCTTGCGGTGTCACCTCTCGTGCTGTGTAGAGATACCGCGACCCTTCCAACATCGGGATGAGGCGTTCGGGTGTTTTGGTATAGGCACTCCAGCCCACAGAATCGTAAAGCTCAGTAAGTTCTTCCACGCTGGGAAGGGGGCTGGTGGAGTCCAAAATACAGTACCGCATACAGGCATTGTATAGCGCCAAATCGGGGGAGCTAGGAAACCGCCGTCCAACGCGTTTTTAGCTACTGCAGGGCATAATCTGTGCATAAAGGAAGCGGCGCATCCGACCCGTAAAGGGGTGGATGCGCCGCTTCTCATCTCTCCTGCATCGCTATGGATGCGTCACCGAGGCGGTGCGAAGAGGCTACCGGGCCCTGTGTGTGCTCTACCCGGTGCGCGCCTGCGCGGACCTCGCCTCGGTGTGCCGGGGTTCGATGTGCCGAACCAGGCCGCTGAGGTGGCGGGTTTTAGCCCAGTGCCTCAGCCAGCTGAATGCCCTGTGCCACGCCACCGAGGGTTGCAGCAATACGGATCAGGTCATTGACCTGCTCCTTGGTTGCGCCCTCTTCGCGCAGGGTGTGCTCGTGAGCCTCAACGCAGTGGGAGCAGCCGTTGACTGCGGATACTGCCAGTGCGAACATCTCGAAGTCCAGCTTCTCAATGCCACCGTTCTTGCCGATGATCTGCATGCGCAGGTTTGCACGCTGGTCATCGTATGCACCGTGCAGGAAGCCACGGGTGCGGTAGAAGATGTTGTTCATGCCCATGATGGTTGCAGCGCCCAGAGCAGCCTCGTAAGCGGTGTCGCTCAGGTGCTCCTTAGCCTCTGCAGCAATCTCAACAACAACAGAGTCAACCTTGGTTGCTGCTGCGGTTGCGAGGATTGCGCCCCAGAGCTGCTGCTCGGTCAGGGAGGTGATGCGGGGCAGGGAGGACAGGTTGAGGTTCATGTCCTTCGCGTAGGAAGGCAGAGCCGAACGCAGGTTATCGATGCTCATGGATTACTTCATCTCCTTGAATGCGTCGATGGTCGCTGCACCCTTCTGCCAGTTGCATGCGCACAGCTCGTCGGACTGCAGTGCGTCCAGCTGGCGGAGCACCTCGTCGGTGTTACGGCCGACGGAGTCAGCGGTAATGGAGACCGACTGGATGGTGTTGTGGGGGTCGATGATGAAGGTTGCGCGGTCTGCAACGCCGTCCTTGTTCAGGACGCCGAGGGCGCTGACCAGCTCACGCTTGAGGTCGGATGCCATGACGATGGGCAGGTCCAGGAGCTCTTCGTGGGAGCGGCGCCATGCGTAGTGGGTGTACTCGTTGTCAACGGAAACACCGACTACCTGGGTGTCGCGCGCCTCGAACTCGTCAGCGAGCTTGCCGAATGCTGCAATCTCGGTGGGGCAAACGAAGGTGAAGTCCTTCGGCCAGAAGAAGACGACGCGCCAGGTGCCTTCGTCCAGACCCTCGGAGGAGACGGTGGTGAAGTAGTCTTCGGGCTTGGTTGCTTCGATGTCAGCCAGCTTACCGGGGACAACGCCGGTGAGCTCGTATGCGGGGAACTGGTCGCCGATGGTCAGAACTGCCATGGTGTTCTTCTTTCTATTTCGTGCCGCGCTGATTCGTTGCGCGGCGCTTGTTCTAAGTGGTGCCCAATGAGCGGGCTCGATGACTATTTTATTATGAATAATTCATAATAATCAAGTGATGACGGGTGAAAATGCGAGTATTAAGTCGTGATTTGCGTCACTGAATATTCTGGGATGTTCACAAAAGCTTTTCCGACGCACAAACCCGAGGGTTTAAGCTCGAACCATGACCCCCGAACACAGCGACTTTTCTGAGCACAGCGAACACGTAGAGCCCAACCAGCCCGAACTCATTACCGAACGCCTCACCCTCCGCCACCTGTGCGAGGCGGACATCCCCGACATCGTGGAATCCTGCCGCGACGAAGAAACCCTCCGCTACACCCGCCTCCCGTTGAACTACACGCGCGCCGACGCCGAAGACTACCTGCTCACCACCGCCCGCCAGATTGCCGCCGGGCAGATTCAACGCTGGGCGATTGACGCCTCCGGCGTGTTTGCCGGGACCATTGAACTGCGCCTGCCCGAGGGCACCCCCGAAAGCCCCGGAACCCGCGCCGAACTGGGCTATTATGCCGCCCCGAAAGTGCGCGGCAAGGGCTACATGACCGAGGCGCTGCGTGCCGTCCTCGGCTACGCTTTCGACCCGCTTGGCTTGGGTCTTGAGAGTGTGCGCTGGACCGCCCTGGCGGGTAACGAGCCCTCGGAACGGGTGGCGGTTAAGGCGGGTTTCACCGGCATCTACGACGATATTGACCCGAGCTCCGGCCGCCCCGACGAGAACGGCCACCCGGTGCAGTATCGGGTGCGCCGCGCCGATATGACCCGCGCCCAGTTCGCGGCGCTCTGGTCTGACTAGCTCTGGGCTAGCTAAACCGCGCTACTTTAGTCCGCGCTACCTGATGCCGAAGCCGCGGAACGAGCCGGACGGCTCCTCCCACTCGACGAGCACCTCATCCACGCGGCCCGCGGTGTCGCCGCCGCGCAGAATATCTACCAGGCGAGCGCAGGAGACGGCGGTACCTTCCGCAACGACTTTCACGCGCCCGTCGTCGAGGTTTTCGGCGTAGCCGGTCAGCCCCATGGGCTTGGCGGTTCCGGCGCACCACCAGCGGAAGCCCACGCCCTGCACTTTGCCGCTGACGAAAGCGACGAGGCGGATTTCGGCGGGTTCTGCCGGGGTGCGGTCGGTGAAGAAATCAAAGAAACCCACGAGTGCCTCCTTGGGGGTGTTCATCGTGTGGTGAGCTCATTCTCCTGACTTGGCGGGTAAGGAGTGTGGCCCGGGCAGGATGCGGGTTTTTGCTAGCGTAGCGAGGTTCCCGCCGGTGCGGCGGCGAGCGCCTCAGCCACGGGGGTGGAACCATTGCGGAAGGGAATGGCCTTGCCAATGGTCGAGTCATCGGCCACGGTCGCGGTGAGCACGCGGGCCACGGTAGCACGTGAGGTGTCCGAAGAGTCTCCGTTGTGCGCCGGTGCGGTGGTCACCTCGATGCCGCCCTCATCCTCCAGGGTGAGAGTGCCAGGGCCCAGAATCGTGAAGTCCAAGCCGGAGGAGCGTAGGTACTCGTCAGCGGCGGCCTTCGCCTCGGCGTAGGCGTAGAAACCGTGGTCGGAAGGGACTCCGTGGTCGGCTCCGGCACCCAGGTACGAGACCATAATGTAGCGTTTTACGCCGGCTGCCTGCGCCGCATCCATGGAGCGGATGGCGGCGTCGCGGTCGATGGCATAGGTGCGTTCGGGACCGCCCACGCCGCCCGCGCCAGCAGACCAGATGAGCACCTCGGTCCCCAGGCGGGCGAAAAGCTCAGTCATCTGCTCGACACTCAACGAGGTGATATCAACGACCTCGGGAGTTGCGCCGCGTGCCATAAGGTCGGCACTCTGCGATTCGGCACGGATGATGCCGGTCACCTGATGGCCGGCATCAACCAGCATGGGTTCGGCCAGCAGCGCGATCTTGCCGTGACCGCCAATAATTGTTACTCGTGCCATGGTGTACTCCTCAGGCTGAAGGGCGATGTGTGTTCATTTCCAGTCTAGAGGGTTCGGCCCGCGCCCGGCGAGGTGCCGCGCGCTCGCCGGTCAGCGGCTGCTGAGCGCTGATTAGGGTAGAGCAACCGGAGCCGTGCCCACAAGGGGAGTAAGATGGGGTGATATTTATTAGCGGCAACGCTGAACACGCAGACTGTACCCGCAACGCTCATCCACTGGAGGATCATGAGTTCCCGCCCCAAGAAAGCGCCTCTCGTCGGTAACCCGGCGAAGGCACCGTACAAGCCCTGGCCTGCTCTCTGGTCCCTGGTTGTTGGCTTCTTCATGATTCTGGTGGACGGCAATATTGTCACCATCGCCCTGCCGCACATGCTGCAGGATTTGGATGCATCCCTGTCGGCGGGTATGTGGGTGACGAGCGCCTACCTGCTGGCGTATGCGGTGCCGCTGCTCATTACCGGCCGTATGGGTGACCGCTTCGGGCAGAAGAACCTGTACATAATCGGTATGGGCATCTTTACGCTTGCCTCCCTGTGGTGTGGTCTGGCGCCGAACGTTGAGTCGCTGATTACCGCCCGTGTGGTGCAGGGTTTGGGCGCGTCGCTGATGACCCCGCAGACCATGTCTCTGATTACGCTGATGTTCCCGCCGAATGCGCGTGGTGTTGCCATGAGCATTTGGGGTGCGACTGCGGGTATCGCCTCGCTGGTCGGCCCGATTCTGGGCGGCGTGCTGGTAGACACCCTCAGCTGGGGCTGGATTTTCTTCATCAACATTCCGGTCGGCCTGGTCGGCCTGTTCTTGGCGTGGCGTAACGTGCCGGTGTTCGAGCAGAAGAAGCACAGCTTCGACTGGTTGGGTGTGGTGCTTTCGGCGGTCGGTCTGTTTCTGCTGGTTTTCGGTATTCAGGAAGGCGCCACCTACGACTGGGGCACCATCACTGACTCGTTTATGGGTACCGGTGTTCCGGTGAGCGTGTGGGGCCTGATTATTGCCGGCATTCTGGTGCTGGGCCTGTTCATCGGGTGGCAGGCCATTAACCCGCGTGAGCCGCTGGTTCCTCTGAGCCTGTTCAGTGACCGTAACTTCTCCGTGTCGAATGTGGCTATCTCGGCTATGGGCGTGGTCGCTATCAGTATGGCGTTCCCGCTGACCCTGTACCTGCAGCAAGTGGAGGGCCTGGACCCGACCCAGGCTGCGCTGATGACCGCCCCGATGGCGTTGTTCTCGGGCGCGTTGGCGCCGGTGGTGGGTGCGCGTCTGAACCGTAACGACCCGAAGTGGATTGCGGTAATTGGTTTTACGCTGATGGTTGTTGGTTTTGCTCTGCTCCGCCCGACGATGGTTGCGGACGGCAACCTGTGGCTGATGGTTGGCCCGATGATTATTCTGGGCGCGGCGAACTCCTGCATTTGGGGTCCGCTGTCGGTGTCGGCGACCCGTAACCTGCCGCCGCAGCGTGCCGGTGCCGGTTCGGGCGTGTACAACGAGACCCGCCAGATGGCGTCGGTGCTGGGTTCGGCTGCGATTACGACCATCATGGCTTCTGCGATTACTTCGCACCTGTCCGCCTTGGGCCCGGCTGCCGCAGCGGGCGGTAGCTCTCACGGCAGCGCTGCTGGAGGCGTGCTTCCGCAGATTCTACGTGAACCCTACGCGGTGGCAATGGCTGATTCCATGATGCTGCCCCTGGTTGCCGCGGCGGTGGGCGCGGTCGTGTGCCTGTTCTACGCCTCCAAGAAGACCTCCGAGGCGAAGGCTGCCGCGCAGAACGCTGGGGTGGAGACCACCAAGTAGAAGGCTTATCAGAGCGCTTTTACGGCATAAGCGGTGCATAACCTGAGATATGGTGCTATACCGGAGAAAATCTATATGCACTCTGTGTATGATGAAGCGGGTTATTGTTGCCCTGAGGTGTTGAAACCTCGTGAGAGCGCAATAACCCGCTGTAGAAGGACATCTTCGTGGAGATGGATTACATGCCCGGCCTGCTCGCTAGCGAGGATGAGCTGGACCGTATCACCGAATCCTTCGCCCAGCTTCCCCTGCGCAACCCCAACGGCACCACCGGCATCAACATCCACCTGGAGAAAGAGAGATGGCTAAAATCCCCACCTTGAGTTTGGTATTTTTGCCATTGTCTTCCTTGATTTGTTCAAGATCTTGAGCCAAAATCCTCACTTCCTCTTTCTAAAATCTAGTTTTTAAAAAAAATAGGCTATCTACCAGAAGTAGATAGCCTATTTTTTATGAGATGCTTGGGTGCTTACGCTTTCAATTTGTCAAACTTTGCTTTGACATTCGCCTTGAATTCTTCAAGCTTAGCCTTGCGTTCGGCTTTACGTTCAGCCTTCATCTGTGCACGCGCCTGGTTGTAGAGGTCTTCTTGGACTTGCAGAGCTGCTTCGATTTCGGCTACGACGGTTGCTACATCCCAACGCACGATTTGGGTGTCGTACTTGGTGAAGTAAGCATCGATGACTGCTTCGTTGTCTTCTTGCACCAAGGCAACAACGGCTGTTTCACCGTTAGTCAATTTTTGAGAAACAACGTCAATCAGGCCAGCTTCTGCCGTATCAACGGTAGCACCAGCAACCAAACCATTGAGGCTACCAATACCATAACCAAACAAGACGCCGATAGGACCACCCAAAAGCCCGATAACTGCACCGAGCAAGCCACCTTTTAGGGTTGCATCCGTCGTTGAATCTTCAAAATCATAGCGTTCTTTTTCAACGATATGACCGTTTTCATTTTTGACCAGGGCGATTTGAGCAACCTTGGTCGTCTGAGTTTGGCGGAAAGCCTTCAAATCTGCAAAGGACTGATAAGCTTCGCTTTCGGTGTTAAAGACTGAAATTACTAGGTTTTCCATAGTTGGTACCTCGTTCCTAAAGACTATATATACATTGTAATACAGTTCTCTTTTTTGGGAACTACTTTTTGCGACAATTTACCTCGGTGGCAGCCGGTAGGCTGAGTCCTAAAGCAGAGGGGCCCGGTATCCATAATGGATGCCGGGCCCCTGGTGTTTTAAATTCGCTGTCTTAGCGGATCATGCCCCTTAGCGGGTAATGGTCGCCGAAGCAGTCAGACCAGAAATGTCCTGGTAAGCTACGCCTCGGCGGGCTCGTCCGGGGTTTTGTCGGCGAAGAGATCGAAGAATCCCACGGGAACCTCTTGCAGTTGCTCTAAAAATACATGGTACTTTAGGATACTGAGCGATGCGGCACCAACCTTGCGTGAGAGAAAAACACGCCCCAAACCCGTGAAGAGGCTCGGGACGCGTCCGCACTCAGCCGGGGCGGGTGCATCCGGCAAACCCTAGCGCAGCTTATTGCTGTTAGGCGCCGATGCGAGAGCCTGAGCTATCGGGGTGGGCCCGCCAATAAACGGGAGCGCCTTCCCAACCGTGGACGGGTCCTCAAGAACCGCCGCCAGCACCTGGGCAACGGTGGCCCGCGGAGTATTAGATTCGGCGCCGGGCGTGTGGGCGGGCTCAATCCCCAGAGTAATGCCGCCTGCCTCCTCAAGGGTGAGCGTCCCCGGCCCCAGAATCGTGTAATCCAGCCCCGAGCCGCGCAGGTGCTCATCGGCGATCGTCTTCGACTCGGCGTAGGCGTAAAAACTGTCATCAGGGTCGATGCCGTGCCCGGAACCCGCGCCCAGGTACGATACCATCACGTACCGTTTAATACCGGCCAGCCGCGCCGCATCCATCGACCGGATCGCAGCGTCACGGTCAATCGCATAGGTGCGTTCGGGGCCACCTACACCGCCCGCACCCGCGGACCACACCAGCACTTCTGTATGTAAATCCTTGAAGAGCTTCGCCATCTCCTCGGTGCTCAACGCGGTAATGTCAGCGACCACAGGGTTCGCCCCGCGCGTGACAATATCCTCTGACTGCTCCGGCCTGCGAATAAGCGCATTGACCGCATGCCCGCGCTCCACCAGCAGCGGCTCGGCCAGAAGAGCAACCTTGCCGTGCCCGCCAATGATCGTAACGTTAGCCATCGTATCCTCCTGTATGTTGAAAAATACTTGTATATCCAGAATAGGCTTGCTGTGCCGCAACGTCTATGGTTTTTCTTATGCTTCCCGAGAACGACAGATACCCGCATTCCCTGTGCTGATGCGCTCAAACAGCACCGCATGATGAGAATTCTCGTGCGGGGCTCAAGACGGCGTTATGATGAAGTGCTAGGTTTTTATTGCCCGGCGGCACCGATGACGTGAACGACAAGCCGAACTACCTGAGCGTCATGAACTATTGCTACCAGCTGAGGGTCTGGTTCCCGCGAAGGACTAGCCTCTAGCAGCTACCGGCGGTGCCCGATAGTCCAAGCCTTAAACACGGCGAGGGGCCCGGCATCCAATATGGATGCCGGGCCCCTTTCTGCCTACTGT
The DNA here is from genome assembly GCF_001061665.1 of Rothia mucilaginosa. Lineage (GTDB taxonomy): Bacteria > Actinomycetota > Actinomycetes > Actinomycetales > Micrococcaceae > Rothia > Rothia mucilaginosa_A. Next base: position 149,871 of record NZ_JVSP01000014.1, read on the forward strand.
GGCGGCCGCGCTATCGGGTAATGGTTGCGGAGGCGCTTGCACCCGCCAGATCCCGGTAGGTGTACTCGCCGTCATCGGTCAGCTGCATCGCAACGGTGCCGCTGGTGAGCTGAACGGTCGTGGTCAGGGTGTAGCTGGAGGTCACCTCGGTGAAGTACACCGGAACCTGCGAGGCCAGCACCTGTGCGTAGCGCACGGGGCCGTTGGCGGTCGCGGTCAGGAAGTCCGAGGTGCGGATATCCAGCACGCCGGTCCAGGTGTTGCCCTCGATGACCGGCTCGTAGAACTTCGCCGCGTAGGCCACGCCGTTGAAGGCGCTCACTGCCGGGTTATTGGTCTTGGCGCCGCCCTCGCTCTTGGCCAGCGCGGCCACCTCGGCGTCGTTGTCGGTGTCCCACAGCAGCGGCGCGGTGACGTCTTCGGCGGTGGGGAAAGTGAACTCGAAGGTCACCTGCAGGTGCGCCGAGCCGTACAGGTAGGTGCTGCCCTGGAACTCGCCCTTGGAATTGATGGGGGCGGAAATCCACAGGCCGGCACCGCCGTACAGGCCCGCACCGACGCTACCGCCGGGGGTGAAGGTGCCGCCGCCTGCGCTCTTCGGGCTCGTGGAGGTTGCGGTCACGTTGGGCACCTGCACGGTGTAGGAGTCCAGACCGTAGCGGGTGTCGAAATCGTTGGAGGGGTTGGAGTTGAAGGCCTGGGTGAAGACACCGAACTGCAGGGTCGGGGTCTCCGGCACGTCGGTGGAGGCCGCGTAGGCGGGTACGGTTGCGGCGGTTGCGACGACCGGCGCGCTCCAGAGAGCACCCTTGACGAGGGAGCGGCGGTTTACGCCGCGCTTGCCGGAAGCGGGGGTGCTGTGACTGGTCTGCTGTTGAGACATGTAATTATTCTTTCTTCCACGGGTGAATACGGTGATGCACGTGATACGAATTACTGATACTGTAGTGTAATTCAGCTCAACTTCAAAATTGTCTCAACTTTAAAGCAGGTTTTCTGCAATCTTCGGCTAAAGCTCACGAAGTGATGCGGCGGTAGCTCACGAGGCGCCCCGCCGGCCTGCAAACGACTCGCTACCCGCACGGGTGCGAACACCGAAGAACGAACACTGCCGTCCATCCCGCGTGCCCGTCACGGGTATCGCATCCTCACACCATCACATCAAAGGACAGATTCATGGCCTCTCTGAAGCGCGCACGTATCGCGTTTGCCTCCCTGGCGGTCCTCTGCCTGGGCGCGGTCGCCGCCCCGGCAGCCAACGCCTACAACCCCGACATCGACGGTGACGGCATCCCCAACACCTGGGAGATGAAGGGTTACGACGCCGATGGCGACGGCAAGATCGACGTCGACTTCCCCGCACTGGGCGCCGATCCCAACCACAAGGACATCTTCGTCGAGATGGACTACATGCCCGGCCTGCTCCCCAGCGAAGAGGAGCTGGACCGCATCACCAAGATTTACGCCGACCTGCCCATGCGCAACCCCGACGGCACCACCGGCGTGAACATTCACCTGGACGCCGGTAGCGCCCGCAGCGCCAAGTACAACCTCGGCGGCGGCAACGAAATCACCCACCAGGAGCTCGACAGCGAGTTCAACGCCCTCAACAGGATTAAGGCCTCCGAAGGTAAGTTCAACCCCGCCCGCGAAGGCACCTTCCACTACGTCATCTGGGGCGACTACTACGACAACAGCACCTCCTCCGGCATCGCTATTTTCGGTGGCCGTAACCTCATGGTGACCGTGGGCCCGCACTTCTGGGGTAAGGCAACCAGCGATATCCGCGTGGCGGTGTTCGTACACGAGCTCGGCCACAACCTGGCGCTGAGCCACGGCGGCTGGGATGAAATCAACTACAAGCCCAACTACCTGAGCGTCATGAACTACCAGTACACCCTCACCGGCGTGCCCATGGCCGACGGTAGCCGCTACTTTGGCTACTCCACCGCCGAGTACCGCATGCTGAACGAGGCGAAGCTCTACGAGGCGCGCGGCTTCGGTCCCCGCGCGGCCGGCTTCCTGTACAAGGGCAAGCCCGCTGACGGTCCCATCGACTTCAACGGTAACGGAAAGATTGATGCCGAGCCGGTCTCGGTGGACCTGAACGGTGACGGCATGATCTCGAACCTGGGCGCGGCGAACGACCTGAAGATGATCCGCTTCCAGGCGACCGAGCACCCCGAGCTCGAGAAGGGCCCCAAGCAGATTGAGCCGAGCGGTATTACCGCCGAGTACGCTCGTTCCCTGGGCCTGATTAACTAGGCGGTCGCCGGGGCGAAAGGCCTCGTCAGTACCGTTAAACAACAGGGTGCGGATACCGAATCATCGTTCGGTATCCGCACCCTTGTTATGTATCGCGACTCCTATGCAGGGGCCGCACCGGGGCTGTGCCGGAGTCTTGTAGGGGCCGTGCCGGCAGGGGGGGGGGAGGCTACGCCGCCTCGCGCTCCTCTTCTCGCTGCACGCGGCCGGTCTCCACCAGCACCTGCGCGATGTGGCCCAGCGCCTCCTCATTCTGCAGCGAGGAAACATCACCCAGGGAGCGGCCCTGGTACAGCTCGCCGAGCAGACGGCGGGTAATCTTACCCGAACGGGTCTTCGGGATATCGGCAACTGCCACAACATCCTTGGGCTTGGCAATCGGACCGATGTGCTCACGCACGTGCGCCGTGAGCGCCGCCTTCAGCTCGTCCTCGGTCAGGGCCTTGCCCTCGTCGGTGAGCGTCACGTAAGCGACCGCCTGGTGACCGGTCAGGTCGTCCTCCACAGGGCAGACGCCGGCCTCCACCACAGCCGGGTGGGTGACCAGAGCCGACTCAATCTCAATCGTGGACAGGCGGTGACCCGAAATGTTAATCACGTCGTCGATACGGCCGAGGATGTACACGTTGCCTTCCTCGTCTTCCTTCGCGCCGTCACCGGCCAGGAACCAGCCGCGCTCGCCGTAGTGGCGCCAGTAGGAGTCCAGGAATCGCTGCGGGTTCTTCCACACGGTGCGGGCCATGGAGGGGCCAATCTTATCGACCACAATAAAGCCCTGCTTGCCCGGCTCCACCGGGTTGCCGTGCTCATCCACCACGCGGGTGGACACGCCCGGAACGGCGCGGGTAGCGCAACCGGGCAGGGGAGTGCAGTGCGGGGTGCCCACCGGGTAGGTGCCGGCGGAGGCGAAAGCCGGGTCGTGCGGGCGCGGGGAGCACACGGTCGAACCGGTCTCGGACTGCCACCAGGTGTCGATGAAGGATGCGGTGCCGCCACCCACGTGCTTGCGCAGCCAGCGCCACGCCTCCGGGTTGATGGACTCACCCACCGAACCGAGCAGGCGCACGGTCGAGAAGTCGTACTTGCCGGGCTCGGGGCCGTCGGGGAACGCGCCCATGAGGGAACGAATCAGGGTGGGGGCGGTGTAGTAGTTGGTCACGCCGTAACGTTCGATGACCTCGAAGTGGCGACCGTAGTGCGGGGTGTTCGGGGTACCCTCGTAAATCACCTCGGATACGCCGTTAACCAGCGGGCCGTAGATTTCGTAGGTGTGCGCGGTCACCCAAGCGAGGTCGGCGGTGCACCAGTGAACGGTGGACTCCACCTTCTCGGGGTCGTTGACGGCCGACAGCTCGTCGGGGCGCAGCACGCCGTTCTCATCCACGTAATCCGGCAGCAGATCGTAGAGCAAAGCGTGGGTGTACGCGGTCTGCACCAGGTAGCCGCCCATCGTGTGCACCAGGCCCTTGGGCTTGCCGGTTGTGCCGGAGGTGTAGATGATGAACAGCGGATCCTCTGCGTCGTGCAGCTCGTAGGCGTGGGTGTCGGGCTGGTCGTCCACCAGGTCGTGGTACCAGACGTCGCGGCCCTCGGTCCAGGGAACCTCAGCGTGCGCTACGGGGTCGGAGGCGCTGGTGCGGTCCACCACGATGACGTGCTCGATGTTGTTCTCGCCCGAGCAGGCCTCGTCGGCGTTCACCTTCACGGGAACAACCTTGCCGCGGCGGTTCTGGCCGTCGGTGGTGACGAGCACCTTCGCACCGGTGTCCTCAACACGGAATTTCAGTGCCTCGGCGGAGAAACCGCCGAACACGAGGGAGTGGATCGCGCCAATACGCGCGCAGGCCAGGGTAAAAATAATGGTTTCGGGAATGACGGGCAGGTAGATGACCACGCGGTCACCCTTGCGCACGCCCAGGGACAGCAGACCGTTGGCGGCCTTCGCGATGCGGCGCTGCAGCTCGGCGTAGGTGATGGCCTCGCGGTCGCCGGGCTCACCCTCGAAGTAGAGGGCGACCTTGTCGCCGCGACCCGCCTCCACGTGGCGGTCCACGCAGTTGTAGGCGACGTTGAGCTTGCCGCCCTCGAACCACTTAATCTCGGGAACAGTGAACTGCTCGATGCCCTCCTCGTCGAAGCCGAGGGACTTCGGCTTCTCGAAGCGGTGCGCGGTGTGCCAGGGCTCAGCCCAGGTGAGTCGCTGCGCCTGCTTCTCCCAGAACGCGACGCGTGCCTCGTCAGATTCGAGCGCGGGGTTCGGGGTGGGGTTCAGCGGGTCGGTGAACGAAAAGGGGGTGGGCAGTCCCATATCTCTCCCATCGGTAGCTGGCATTAGCACCCTTGCTCGCGCTGCCTACTCGTGTGTGCAGATGCGCGAGGGGGTTGCTGCGACGTCATGGAGCCAGGTCTCTCGGTCGCTCTGGATGGTTTGCCTTCTTAGTAAAGCGCGCCGCGGGGCCCGATGCAAAGGTTCCCGTCATAAAAGGCACACTGTGTAGCGCTTCGTAATATAACGACACATTAAGAACCCCGCCCCGCGCTCACTACTGTGGGGCGCGGGGCGGGGCACATCATCATCATTCAGTAGGCGACAGGTTTCCCCGCCGACTTCTTTTTCCGGCGCGTCACGATGACTGACGCGCGGACATCTCTCCTGAAAACTCAGCGCGTGCTGAGCGTTGTGTTTAGCTGCCGGTGGCGCTAGTTACTGGGGTACTTTGCCTTGACCCAGCGCTCAAACAGGCCGACGAGGGCGTCCGTAATCTTGCCCAGGATGGCCAACGCCACGATGGCGAGCAGCAGGCGGTCGGTGCGGCCGTTGTTCTGTGAGTCGGTCAGCAGGTAACCCAGGCCCATGGAGGCGCCCAGCAGCTCGGCGGCGACCAGGAACAGCCACGCCTGAGCGAGCGCGAGGCGCAGACCCGAGATGACGGCGGGCAGAACCGCGGGAAGCTGAACCGTGGTGAACAGGCGCAGGCCCTTCAGGCCGAAGGCGCGGGCCATCTCCACGAGCTTGGGGTCCACGTGGGCGAGGGCTGCGGAAACCGTGGTGTACACGGGGAAGAACGCGCCGATGGCCACGAGGGTCACCTTCGAGTTCTCGCCGATGCCAATCCACAGCAGAAGCAGCGGGACCCACGCGAGCGAGGGGACCGCGCGCAGAGCGCCGATAGTCGGGGCGACGAACACGCGCACCGGGGCCGACAGGCCAATCAGCGATCCCAGCACCAGTCCGAGTACCGCGCCGATGCCGAAGCCAATCAGCACGCGCTGGGTCGAAATCGCGACGTGCTTGGCCAGCTCACCGCGCTGCGCCAGCTCGATACCGGCGCCCACCACACGGTCGGGGGAGGGCAGCTGGACCTGCGTGAACACGCCGTTGGTGCTCAGAATATACCAGAGCGCAATGAGCGCCAGGGGCAGGATCAGGCCCAGGTACTGCTTGCCGGCGAAGGGGTTCGAGGGAAGCTTCGGCGTCGGGAGCTTGGCCGCGCTCTCCTGCGCGGGGGCAATGGTTGCGGCGCTCATTACTTCTCCACCGCCTTGGCAATCTTCTCGACTGCGGCGCTGTCAGCCTTCTTCGCGAACTGGTCGTCCACGATGCTGTTCAGGGCCTTGTCCACGTCGGACTGGGAGGGGACGTCGCCGGACTCGACCAGAATCGGGCCAACGCCCTTGAGTACCTCAACCTGCTTGGCGCCCGGAACCGGGTCGATGTCCAGGTGGGTGCGGTCCATGACGACCTGGGCGGTCTCGTGCTTAATGCCGGACTCTTCCTCCACGATCTTCACGGCCTCTTCGGGGTTCTTCTTGGCCCAGGCGCGAGCGTACTCGTACACGTCCACGATGACCTGCGCGGCGGTCGGGTTGGACTGAATGAACTTCTCGGTGGCGTTCAGGAAGCCGTAGGTGTTGAAGTCCAGGTTGCGGTAGAAGAGCACGTCGCCGCTCTCCACCTCGGCGGCAGCCATAATCGGGTCCAGACCGCTCCACGCGTTGACCTGGCCGTTGTCCAGGGCGGTGCGGCCGTCGGCGTGCTGCAGGTTCTGAATGTTCACGTCGGAGGCGGAAACGCCGGCCTGCTTGAGGGCCTGCAGGAGCAGGAAGTAGGGGTCGGTACCCTTGGTGACGGCCACGCTCTTACCCTTCAGATCGGTGACCTTGGTGATGCCCGAGTCCTTGCGGGTGACGAGCGCCGACCACTCGGGCTGCGAGTAGAGGCTGATGACCTTGATGGGGGAGCCGTTCGCGCGGGCCAGCAGCGCCGCCGAGCCCGCGGTGGAGCCGACGTCGATGTTGCCGCTGCGCAGCGCCTCGTTGGCCTTGTTCGAGCCGGCCGACTTGACCCACTCAACCTTCTTGCCCTCGGCGGACAGGGCGGTCTCGAGCCAGCCCTTCTTGTGGATAATCAGCGAGAGCGGGTTGTAGGTGGCGTAGTCAATGGTCACGGTGTCCTTGCCGCCGCCGGCCGCACCGGAGGCGTTGGAGGAGCCGGAACCCTCACCGGCGCAACCGCTGAGCAGGGTTGCGAAGGCGGCGGCTGCGGCCAGGGACTTGAGGGCGGTACGGCGAGACGGGGAGAAAGTCATGATGGTTCTTTTCGCTTCTGAAGATGATGATGTGATGAGATGGGGAGCGCGGCCCGCAGGGTATAGCTAATTGGCTATATACCCTAGACAGCGCAAATACCGAGAGAGCTTGGGAAGGCTTAGACCGCGGCTTCCTCCACGCCGAGCTCGGCGAGCAGTTCGCTACGCAACGCGGTGATTTCTGCATCCGCGCGGTCGCGGGGGTGGGCACGGTCAACGGTCACGATGCGCTGAATGGTCGCGGGGCCCTCCGGGGTGTCCTTGCCGAGCACGATGACTCGATCGGAGAGGTAGAGCGCCTCCTCCACATCGTGGGTGACCAGCAGGATCGTGGTCGGATCCTGACGGTGCACGTCCAGCAGCAGGTCCTGCATGTTGATGCGGGTCAGCGCGTCGAGGGCTCCGAAGGGCTCGTCGAGCAGCAGCACGCCGGGGGTGCGGGCGAGTGCTCGGGCCAGGGAGACGCGCTGCGCCATGCCGCCCGAAATTTCCTTTGGGCGGTGGTCGGCGTACTCGCTCAGGCCGACCAGGCTCAGCAGGCGGGTTACGGTCGCCTCGCCCTCGGCCTTCTTGGTGCCCTGCGGCAGGCCGAGCGCCACGTTGTCGGCGACGGTGCGCCAGGGGAGCAGGCGCGGTTCCTGAAAACCAATGGCCACGCGGGGGTCGAGTCCGGTCACGGCCTTCTCGCCGATGCGCACGGTGCCTGCGGTGATGCGGTTCAGGCCGGCCGCAGCGCGCAGGAGGGTGGACTTGCCGCATCCCGAGGAGCCAATCACCGAGATAATTTCGCCGGGTTCGGCGGTGAAGGTGACCTCGCGCAGAACCTCGTGGGTTCCGCCGGGCACAGCAAAGGACTGGCCAACGGCATCGAAGACGAGGGGCACTGCGGCACTGGATACGGCGTGCCGGTTCGCTGAGGATTCGGATGCGCCGGGAGTTACTGCACTGTTGAGTGTCATAGTCACTTCCATCGTTCCTGGCGTTAGCACCGGCGGTGGGGAAGCCGCTATCGGTTGCTGCGACGTCGTGGAGCCAGGTCTCTCGGTCGCTCTGGATGGTTTGCTCTACTCACCCTATGGGCTGTGCCACGCCTCAATCAACCCGACGGGCGCGTATGAATTTCTATGACCGTATATTTCGCATTTATCACGAAATATTTCGGTCCCGCGTCACAAAAATATTTTTTCGTCACAAACGTGCTCTCCCTCCCGCGCGCACCGTAGACTCGGAACCACGAGATCATGAGTCCCGGCGCTAAGCTCTGGCTGGCCGGGCGGCAACCCTCTCCCGTAGCGGGGTGCCCCAGATGATGATCTGGCCTCAACGGAAAGAGGCAAGTACGGCGCGAACGCGCCACCTGCACGAAGGCCACCACCGAACGCAGAAGGCAAGAAGGAGGCGGCGCGCGGGGTGCAGGGCACTAACCCGATCATTCGCGAAAGGAAAATCGATGGCTGAGCAGAAGAAGCGCATCGTAGTTAACGCATTCGAGATGACCTGCATTGGTCACCAGAGCTTCGACCTCTGGCGTCACCCGCGCTCCCGCGCAACCGAGTACAACACCATCAAGTACTGGACTGACCTGGCTAAGACCCTTGAGCGCGGCCTGTTTGACGCCGTGTTCATCGCTGACGTTGTTGGTATCTACGACGTGTACAAGAACTCTGCCGCTCCCGCCATTGAAGGTGCCGCTCAGGTTCCCGTGAATGACCCCGCAACCCAGATTTCTGCAATGGCTGCAGTGACCGAGCACCTCGGCTTCGGTGTGACTGCTGCCGCTACTTTCGAGCAGCCCTACACTCTGGCTCGCCGCTACGCCTCCCTCGACCACCTCACTGAGGGCCGCGTCGGCTTCAACGTTGTGACCTCTTACCTGCCGTCGGCTGCTGAGAACCAGGGCCTGCCCACCCAGATCCCGCACGACGAGCGCTACGAAATCGCCGACGAGTTCCTGGACGTCTGCTACAAGCTGTGGGAAGGCTCCTGGGAAGACGGCGCAGTCATCAAGGATCGCGAGCGCGGCATCTACGCTGACCCCTCCAAGGTCCACCCGATTGGTCACAAGGGCAAGTACTTCTCCGTACCCGGCATCTCCCTGACCGAGCCGAGCCCGCAGCGCACCCCCGTGATTTTCCAGGCTGGTGCATCCAGCCGCGGCCAGAAGTTCTCCGGTAAGCACGCTGAGGCTGTGTTCATCAGCGCCCTGCGCCCGGACCTGACCCGCGTTGTGACCGACCGTATTCGCGCCGCTGTCGAGGAGCAGGGTCGTAGCCGCGACGACGTGAAGATCCTGGCAATGCTCTCGGTCATCGTGGATGAGACCGAAGAGAAGGCAAAGGCAAAGTACGAGGATTACAAGAAGTACGTGAACCTCGACTCTGCACAGGCTATTGTCGGCGGCTGGTCCGGTGTTGACCTGTCCCAGTTCGACGAGGACGAGGTCCTGAACTACGTGCAGACCGAGTCGATTCAGTCCTTCCTGACCCCCTTCACCCTGCAGGCGAAGGACAAGAAGTGGACCCGCAAGGACATCGCTGAGCACACCACCCTCGGCGGCATGGGCGAGGTCATTGTTGGTGACCCGGTTCAGGTTGCTGACGAGCTGGAGCGCTGGATCGACGAGGGCGGCCTGGACGGCATCAACCTGGCGTACCACGTCTCCCCGGGTTCCTTCGAGGACTTCATCGAGTACGTTGTTCCCGAGCTGCAGAAGCGCGGCCGCTACCGCACCGAGTACGAGGGCAACACCCTGCGCGAGAACATCTTCGGCAAGGGCCACACCAAGGTCGCTGACTCCCACCCGGCCGCTAAGTACCGCGGCGCATACGTGGGCAAGCCTTCGGCTGCTGACACCCCGGCTCGCGCAATCGCTGAATAAGCGGTGCCGCTGATGCGTACCGTGTAGGTTCGCTCAAACTTAACGATTGAAAACAAGAACGCCCGTTCTGCTGAGGACAGTGTCCCCGGCGGAACGGGCGTTTCTCTGCGCTGTGCCTTCTTGCCGCTGTGCTTTCTTGACGCGGGGCTTCCTTGGTGCGGCGCGTTCCCTATACTGGGTGGCATGACTGAACTTAACCACGATGATCGCTGCCCCTGCTCGAGCGGCGAGGTGTACGGCGCCTGCTGCGGCAGGTTCCTGGGCGAGTTTGCCGCCTCCGGAACGCTGACCGCCCCCGCGCCGGAGCAGCTGATGCGCTCGCGTTTTACCGCCTTTGCGATTGGCGATGCGGCGTACCTGTTGGCGAGCTGGCATCCGAGTACCCGCCCGAGCACCCTGGAGCTGGAGGATGGTATCCGCTGGTACCGCCTGGATATTCTGGGCTCTTCGGGCGGCCCGTTTGATGTATCCGGTACGGTGGAGTTCGTTGCGTATTACCGTTCGGTGCCGGGTGTTCCTGCGGAGGAGCGGGTGAAGGGCAGCATGCATGAGCTGTCGCGCTTTGAGAAGGTGGGCGGCACCTGGCTCTACGTGGACGGCGACGTTCGTTAGCTTTCCCGCTCTCGCCTCCTGTGGGGAGGGCGCATAAAGAGCATATAAAGAAATGGCAGAATCATACCGAAAACGGAATGATTCTGCCATTCTTTGTTTTTGTTAGCTTCTGTCTTTTAGAAGATTTTCAAGATAGTTCTCTAAACGAAAGGTTACCTCCAGCTCGCGGTCAGAAATAATGCCGGTGTATTCCTGGAGCGACCTCGAAATACCGTCATGAAGGCGATATATCTGTTTTCCAGAAAGCGTCGGGATATCTCGACGCTCTTGAGAATTAAGAACTGAAGATAAAAGAATAATGTCTCGGAAATGTCGACTTTTATCGGAATCTCCATTATTGAGCAGAGCCGATACTTTCTCGTACAGGGCGCCCAAACCATCAGGAACGTTGACTGTAAATTGGCGGTTAGCGCAGAGTACAGATGCTTTACGGGTGCGTTCAAGCCCAAACTGGGCGCCCCGAGTCTCTAGTAGGCGACCAAACCCTGGATACTCATAGGTGCGAGCGGACTCCGACTGTCCCGAAGGGATGAGGATATCTATCTGAGCTTCGCCGCGAACCCACCGGTGATTTTGGCCGGATGCATTGAACCCGGCAATTGAAAATCCGGCATTGCTAAGAGCCTCATGGAACTGACGAACATACGCCCGTGATGCGCGGATATCAAGAATAACGTCGATATCGTGAGTGGATCGAGAACCCGCGTAGCTTCGCTCTGCAGCCAACAGACGCATCATGCTTCCGCCTGCCAGGGACCATCCTTGCGACATAATCTCTGAGATATCAGCCAGACCAAGCCAAGAGGCACGCTCTGCCCCAATAGCAGGAATCAAAATAGGGGATGCGGTTATGACTAAGACGCTTTCTTGAAAACAGAATCTTGAAGAATGCGCTCTGCCTCAGCGGAGCTTCGCGGATCCCCCAAATCTAGAAGATCTACCGCCACATGCAAGGGCAGAATATGGGGCGGCTCATCGCATTCACGCAAGATAATGTTCGCCGAATCTACAGACGCTGGGAGCAGATTGTACAGAAAAATGATGTTCTCTAAATCCTGGCTTGAAACATATGCATCAACCATTGAGCCGTACACCTGAGAAATATCGCTACTAATGCCGGTAAGCGACAATGCAGGGTCTTCCAAAATTGCAGGAATTTCAGCGGGAGGAGCCTGCAGATGATGCACTTTCAGACCGCGGCGAGCTCGGTATCGCTCAACAGACGCAGGCCCTTGCACCTGAATTGCTGAGGCGCGTTCTTTTGCCCTGCGGCGTTCCTCAGCCGATAGGACAGATGACTGACCATCGCAGTAACGCGCCAAAGCGTTGAATGCATCGAAGGAAATAGGACGGCCAGCATTACTGCGGTGCGCAGCGGGAAGAGCATCGACAACCCAGCGGCTTCCCAATTTACGACCTTGGAGCATTCCACGTTCCAAGCGGGCACGCACGCTTCGCTCTGAAACCTTAGCTTCTTGAGCATACTCTTGAACGGACATCATGGCAGAATCATACCGAAAACGGAATGATTCTGCCATGATTTTCTCGCGCCCGGAAGCGATAAGGAACAAGCAAGAGCGAACCAGATACGCCAAAGGCAGGCCCTTCGGCAGCTTGAAAACTTACATTCTCAGCCGCATCAGGAACCTGCCTTCAGCAAATATGTAGATTGTCGGACTTAGCTAGTCCAGCCGTTAATGATGCCCATACCGAAGTAAATCACGAACACTGCGGAGACCAGGTACATCAGCCAGTGCACGTCCTTGCCGCGGCCCTGCACCAGGCGAATGAAGGTGTAGGACACGAAACCGGCACCGATACCGTTCGCAATCGAGTACGACAGCGGCATGAAGATAATGGTCAGGAACGCCGGGATGCCCAGACCCCAGTCGGTCCAGTCGATGTTCACGGCCTGGCGGATCATCAGGAAGCCGACCACGACCAGAGCCGGGGCGACCGCCTCGAAAGGAACGATGGTGACCAGCGGTGAAATGAAAATCGCCAGCAGGAACAGCACACCGGTCACAATGTTTGCGAAACCGGTGCGTGCGCCCGCACCAATACCGGTAGCGGACTCAACGAAAATCTGGTTGGCGGAACCGGATGCACCACCACCAACAACGGAACCGAAAGCGTCCACGAGCAGGACCTTGTCGATGTCCTCGACCTTGCCGTCCTTCATGGTGCCAGCCTCTGCGGCAAGACCAACCGAAACGCCCATCGCGTCGAAGAACACGGACAGCAGAATGGTGAACACCAGCAGCGATGCGGCCAGCGGACCGATGTGGGTGAACGCGCCGAACAGATCAGCGGAACCGATGAGGGAGAAGTTCGGGGTGGTGAACTTCATGTCCGCCAGGGAAGGCACGTTCAGGGACCAGCCGGTTGCAGCCTTCTTCACGGAACCGGAGGGGACAACCGCCTCCAGAATCAGGGACAGCGCGGTGGAGGCGAGCACGCCCCACAGGATCGCGCCCTTCACGTTACGGATGAACAGGGCGATGGTGAAGAACAGGCCGAAGAGGAAGACGAGGGTGGGCCAGCCGAGCAGGTGACCGCCCGCACCGAGGGTCACCGGAACGGTGGTGCCGGCGGCGTCGGGCATGCGGCGGATAATGCCGGAGTCGACCAGACCGATAAAGGAAATGAAGAAACCGATACCGACCACAATCGCGGTCTTGAGCGACTCGGGGACCGCCTCAAACACCGCGGTACGGAAGCCGGTGAGCACCAGAACGGTCATGATCAGACCGGCAAGAACGACCAGGCCCATGATGTCTGCCCAGGTCAGGTTCGGGGTGGTGGCAATGGTGGAGGCGAGTAGCGCGTTCACGCCCAGGCCAGCCGCCATGGCGAAGGGCTGCTTAGCGATAACACCCATGAGGATGGTCATCACGCCGGCAACCAGCGCGGTCACAGCCGCGACGGGTGCGATGCCGAGGGTGCGTTCGGATGCGTCAGCACCGGTACCGATGACGAGGGGGTTCAGCACCACGATGTAGCTCATGGCGAAGAATGCGGCGAGGCCGCCGCGGAATTCTGCGGCGATGGAGGAGCCGCGCTCGGAAATCTTGAAGTAGCGGTCGAGCGCACCGGTGGGTGCGGCCGCCTTCTGAGGTTCAGACATGTAAGGATCCGTTGATGTTGTTCGGTGTGTACTGTTGCGCCGCCGGTTTCGCGGGCGAAGCTCGCGGGCTAGGCTCATAACCGGGCGTCACAATGGTTCAACCATTGTAGGCGCCGCCGAGCGGCTCGTGCCGGTGAAACGCGTTGTGTGCGACGGTTCAGTCGGTGATGCGGTGTTTCCCGGCCCCTGCAACCAGAATGGGGTAGTTGGGGGCAGAGGGGAGAATAGCCCAGGGCGGGGCGCCAACACTCGAAGGTGCCGGTACCCCGCCCTGCCGGTGCCCGCGCCTCCACGTGGGAGGGTGAGGCACCTGATGTGTTTAGTGCATCCAGCCGGTAATCAGGCCGTTAGCGAAGAAGATGAGGAACACTGCGGAAACCACGTACATGAGCCAGTGAACTTCCTTGCCGCGACCCTGCACCAGGCGGATGAAGACGTAGGACAGGAAGCCTGCGCCGATACCGTCCGCGATGGAGTATGCCAGGGGCATGAAGATGATGGTCATGAACGCGGGGATACCCAGGCCCCAGTCGGTCCACTCGATGTTCACTGCCTGGCGAATCATCAGGAAGCCGACGAACACCATTGCGGGTGCAACAGCTTCGAAGGGCACGATGGTGACCAGGGGGGTCAGGAAGATCGCGACGAGGAACAGCACGCCGGTGACGATGTTTGCGAAGCCGGTGCGTGCGCCCGCGCCGATACCGGTTGCGGACTCCACGAAGATCTGGCTCGAGGAGGAGGAGGTGCCACCGCCGGCTACGGAGCCGAGGGCGTCCACGAGCAGGACCTTGTCGACGTTCTCGATCTGGCCGTCCTTGATGGTGCCTGCCTCGGTTGCGAGACCGACGGAGGTGCCCATTGCGTCGAAGAACGCGGAGATGAGGATGGTGAAGATCAGCAGAACAGCTGCCATGCCGCCGAGGGTGCCGAAGGCAGCGAACAGGTCAGCGGAGCCGAACAGGGAGAAGTCGGGCAGCTTGCTGGTGTTGGAGTCCCAGACGGGGACGTTCAGGGACCAGCCGGTGGGGGACTTAACCGAGCTGCCGGAGGGCACGACCTGCTCCAGGATGATGGAGAGGGCGGTGGAGGCGAGCACGCCGTAGAGGATTGCACCCTTCACGTTGCGGATGAACAGCGCAATGGTGAGGAACAGGCCGAAGAGGAAGACCAGGGTGGGCCAGCCGAGCAGGTGGCCGCTGACACCGAAGGAGACGGGCACGGTGGTGCCTGCTGCGTCGGGCATGCGGCGGATGATACCTGCGTTGACGAGGCCGATAAAGGCGATGAAGAAGCCGATACCGACGACGATTGCGACCTTGAGCGATTCGGGGACCGCGTTGAACACTGCGGTGCGGAAGCCGGTCAGCACGAGGATGGTCATCAGCACACCAGCCCATACGACGAGGCCCATGATGGCGGGCCAGGTCAGTCCGGGGGTGGAGGCGATGGTGGTTGCCAGCAGCGCGTTCACGCCGAGGCCTGCTGCCATGGCGAAGGGCTGCTTGGCGATGACGCCCATGAGGATGGTCATAACGCCTGCGACCAGTGCGGTCATTGCTGCGACCTGCGGCACGCCGAGCGCGTTGCCGGATGCGTCCTTGCCGAGGCCGATGATGAGGGGGTTCAGCACGACGATGTAGCTCATCGCGAAGAAGGTGGCGAGGCCGCCGCGGAATTCTGCGGCGATGGTGGAGCCTCGTTCAGTGATCTTGAAGTAACGGTCCAGTGCGCCCTTGGCTTCTGCCTTGGGGTTCTGGGGAGCCGCGGTGTTCTCAGAAGACATTCGTGAAAATCCGTAGATACTCTTAGTAGGGGCGGGCGCCGGGGTTCCGAGCCCGCATAAGAAAAGCGTCACGTCCCGCAAAGTGGGGATGTGACGCTGTTGTTACCACGATATTTTACGGCTAAAGGTATTTTCTTCGCTAGTTCAGCAAACTTTCAGGTAGTTTTCAGCCGTTGGAACCGTCCTCGGAGCCCTTCTCACGGTGCCTGCGAGGTTGTCGAGGGAGGATGCGTCATAGAGGTAGTTTTATCTCTCGCCCCTGCGCGAACATCGACGAATTATTAGGTTAGTGAACCCTAACTACCTGTTATATTCGAAGTGTAACGTGTCGCCGGCTGCAGGGTTCCGTGTGGTGAGCCTTTTCCGGCATAGATGAGAAGGAGTCCACCGTGACTGAAACCCCGCAGGGAAACACTGCAGTCCCCGCTGAAAACCAGCCTGCCGAGAAC
Organism: Rothia mucilaginosa; assembly: GCF_001061665.1. Lineage (GTDB taxonomy): Bacteria > Actinomycetota > Actinomycetes > Actinomycetales > Micrococcaceae > Rothia > Rothia mucilaginosa_A. Next base: position 165,577 of record NZ_JVSP01000014.1, read on the forward strand.
TACCCTGCCGCAGAATCCCTGCCGGTCCGCCAGCGCGCCGTCGTAGCAACCGACCGCCCCACCCGATACATCAAGCAGCTCGGCTCGCACATGGGCCGCAAGCTCGGCACCGCAGAACTGCCCGACGGCATCCGTCTCACCTTCAACCGCGACGGTATTTTCCGCGGCTACGGTGACCTGCGCGAAACCGACGGCGCACTCGTCATGGAGGTGCGCGCCGAAAGCGACGAGCAGGCTGCTCACCTGGCGGATGTGCTGGACCGCCACCTGGTCCGCTTCGGTGAGCGCGACGAACTGACCGTGAACTTTGAGGCGGTACCCGCCTCCTAGTCCCTGCTTTCTAGTCTTCGTTACCCTGCCCCGCCCTCCTGCACCTCGGAGGGCGGGGCGGTTTTCTGTGCGGAGCGGCTCGCCCGCAACCCGTCCCGCGGTTCTCCACCGAGGCCAGATTAGGTGATAGAAAATTATCCTATTTGCTGAGCTTGTCCCCTTTTCCCCGTAAAGGGGCGCTCCTGCCCGGTAAAATAGGCACGAAGTGAACACTAAGCTCACCGCGCCTTCACGCCGTACCTGGCGTTTGCCGGTGAACTTTGAAAGGAAGATATTCGTGTCTGAAGCAGCACGCCCCCTGCGCGTCGCCGTTATCGGTGCAGGTCCTGCCGGTATTTACACCGCCGACATCCTCACCAAGTCCGAAGAGGTCCGCACCGGCGCCGTTGAGGTCGCCATCGACATCTTCGACCGCTACCCCGCCCCCTTCGGCCTGATTCGTTACGGTGTGGCACCGGATCACCCCCGCATTAAGGGCATCATCACCGCACTGCACAAGGTCCTGGACCGCGGCGACATCCGTTTCTTCGGTAACGTCGAGTACGGTAAGGACCTAACCCTCGCCGACCTGCGCGAGCACTACGACGCCATTATCTTCGCGACCGGCGCCATCCACGACGCAGCGCTGAACATTGAGGGTATCGACCTGGACGGCTCCTACGGTGCAGCCGACTTCGTCTCCTGGTACGACGGCCACCCCGACTACCCCCGCACCTGGCCGCTCGAAGCTGAGCAGGTTGCGGTGCTCGGTAACGGCAACGTCGCCCTGGACGTCTCCCGCATCCTCTCCAAGCACGCTGACGACCTGCTCGTCACCGAAATCCCCGACAACGTCTACGAGGGTCTGAAGGCTTCCCCCGTGACCGACGTGCACGTCTTCGGTCGCCGCGGCCCCGCACAGATGAAGTTCACCCCGCTCGAGCTACGCGAACTCGCGCACTCCCGCGACGTGGACATCGTCCTGTACGAGGAAGACTTCCAGTTCGACGAGGCTTCCGAGGAAGCAATGGAAAAGAACGCGCAGACCAAGGTCATGATGAAGACCCTGCGCGGCTGGCTGGAAGACCAGAAGAACAACGAGCAGACCGCATCCCGCCGCCTGCACCTGCACTTCCTGCAGTCACCGCACGAGATTCTCGGCGAAGACGGCAAGGTCGTGGGTCTGCGCATGGAGCGCAACAAACTGGACGGCAAGGGCGGCATCATCGGCACCGGCGAGTACGTGGATTACCCCGTGCAGGCCGTCTACCGCGCCATCGGCTACTTTGGTTCCGAGCTGCCCGAGGTCGGTTACGACAGCAAACGCGGTGTGGTCACCAACGTTGAGGGTCGCGTCGTGGACGAGAATGGCGAGGTTGTTCCCGGCCTGTACGCAACCGGCTGGATCAAGCGCGGCCCCGTGGGCCTAATCGGCTCCACCAAGTCTGACGCACTCGAGACCATTACCCACCTGCTCGAGGACCGCGAGAACCTCTACACCGCGCCCGAGCCGGACGCCGAAACCTTCAGCGCCTACCTGGATTCCAAGGGCATCAAGTACACCACCTGGGAAGGCTGGCACCGCCTGGACGACCACGAGAAGGCACTGGGCGCAGCATCCAAGGACGCTGCCGGTGAGCCTCGCGCTCGCGTGAAGGTTGTGGACCGCGACGAGATGATTAACATCTCTCGTGGCGAGTAATCCTCGCGTTTAGAACGTAGAGCGTAGAAATCGACCCCGCACCGTGAGCCGGTGCGGGGTCGATTTTTGTCTCTGCAGGGATGCGGGGGAGGTTAAAGAAAACCCACCCCGCATCATGAGGTAATGCGGGGTGGGCGGGGTAGGTGCCGAAGACACTCGAGGACATACCCTCCGGCTACCCTGAACGCGCGGCGAACCCATGCAGTGGCTCCACGTGCGGCGCGTCCTCTAACGGGGTCTAGAAAGCTAAAGAAACACCAAGATTAGCTCTCTAAACAAGCACGCGGTCCTACGGTGTGTAGACCGCGCACACTTATTCAAACCTGGGATGCTACTGGCGGCGCGGCATGATCGACGCGCTCAGCGAGCTAGGGACACAGTTGGAGGATCCAGGGTTGCATGCTTCGTACGGGATGGTGCCCGTGCCCCTCACGCGGTGATTCGTGGCAGGCGTTGCTGCTGACGCTGGATCCCCCATCAGATCTCTATGCGGTTTATCGGTAAATAATGTGCGGCGACTTTCGTCATTGGGACTTATCGGAAGCAGTCCCGTGAGGTCCGGAAGTGATCTCACGTCTCCTATAGTACGGTGCTCAAAGAGAGTGCTTCAAGCAATATTGGGGGCTATTTCGGGGCGGATATTATCTCGCCTTGTCAATCGCTGGAGGTTTATCAAATCTTTATATTTGTGTGTCGTCATAAATCTCAATTTAAGTGCACGGCTATAAAAATATACCTCTGACAAGCCAGTTTATTGTATTCCCTGGAGTGAATATTTGCATTATGGTGCATACTGTGAGGCAAGAGACGTAAATTTCTACCAAAAGTGCATTTTCACTCGGTGCATTGTTGGATGGGTACTTGATATGCGCGACGGGTAAACCGCCATTTTTATTTAATATGCACAAAGTGCATTTTTGGTAAATGTCAAAAAGAATAAAAGTAATCCGGGTTCGCCTCGCAAATAGGGGAATATCGGTGGGGGTCTTTCGGTGGCACCGAGGGCACGGGATTGCGCGGGGGCCGAGACGACCGGGACGGTGGGGATTTTGGGTTTGCGCGAGCTCTCGCCGGTTCCTTTCTCTAGCTTTCCTGGGTTCCTCTTGCTGGCCCCTCCGCGAGTTCACGACGGGGGAGCGCATCTTCTCGGGGTTTCTAATTCGGGATGTCGGAGGGAGGACGGCACCGACCTCTTTATGGAGGACAGGGGGTAATTTGAGGGTGGTTTGGGAAGTGGGGAGGGGGTTTGCAACCTCAAAAGTGCACTCAAGAGGGGTTTTTGAAGAAAATTTAAAATTTTTTTTGATATCCGCTTAATCCTTTCTGACCTGTTGGAATGATGGTGTTATGGGGCATAAATACCTGCATTTCGGCCTTGAAAACACCCAAAATCGAACAAAACGATTTGCGCACCCTTTTGAACCTGGCGTAGACTAGTGGAGGTTCGAACGACGGGATGAACAAAGAACCTGTTCGATCGACTAGGCCCCCATCGTCTAGCGGCCTAGGACGCCGCCCTTTCACGGCGGTAGCACGGGTTCAAATCCCGTTGGGGGTACTTGCAAATCACCTTGATTTGCAAAGCCAAGTTAGATGACGTAGGATTTACTCCTGTTGATTCCAACAAGGCCCCGTAGCGCAGTTGGTTAGCGCGCCGCCCTGTCACGGCGGAGGTCGCGGGTTCAAGTCCCGTCGGGGTCGCTCTGGCCGCGTAATTTCAGATGAGAGATCATCGAAAGACGCGGTCATTGCGTATCTAAAACAAAATACGCAAGGCTCTGTAGCTCAGTTGGTAGAGCGTACGACTGAAAATCGTAAGGTCACCGGATCGACGCCGGTCGGAGCCACGAAATCCGCCTCCAGGCTTCTACAGTGGGGCGGGTTTTGTTTTTAAAAAACTTGCGGTTGCAGATACTGCAAAACCGTCGAAAAGGCGGCATATTGGGAATAAAACCCTGAGATGCCGCCTTCTTCTATACAGTACGGACCCACCGCACTGCTGCGGATAGCTCCTGTAGATAGCTCCGCGCCGGAACCTAACCGGGTAATTCCTGCGCACAGGCACACACATACACGATGGCCAGCAGAAAGGACCACCGCACCCATGACCGCTCAGAATCCCAGCTCACAGCCTCCGGAGAGCTCACCTCAGATTCCGAGCTCAGCCCAGATTCCCTGGGCAAAAAATTCTGCCGCTGACAGCAACCCCGCAGGCGGAATCCGCTTCGAGAACATCACCAAGAACTACCCGAGCCAAACCGGCGAACCCACCACGGTACTGCAGGACCTGAACCTGCACATCCCCGCCGGGCAGATTACCGTGTTCGTCGGACCCTCCGGCTGCGGTAAAACCACTAGTCTACGCATGATTAACCGCATGGTAGAGCCCAATAGCGGCACCATCACCATTGACGGCGTGAACGTGCACGAAAAGAACCCCTACGAGCTGCGCCGCGGCATTGGCTACGTCATGCAGCAGGGTGGGCTCATGCCGCACCGCACCGTCGCGCAGAATATTGCCACCGTACCGCGCCTGCTCGGCGCCTCCCGCAAGGAGGCGCAGGCTCGCGCCCTCGAACTGCTTGAGGTCGTCGGTCTGGATTCTTCGTACGCCAAGCGCTACCCCTCCCAGCTTTCGGGCGGTCAGGTGCAGCGCGTTGGTGTGGCGCGTGCTCTCGCCGCCGATGCACCCGTCCTGCTGATGGACGAGCCGTTCTCCGCGGTGGATCCCGTGGTACGCACCGGCCTGCAGAAAGAGCTGCTGCGCCTACAGGCTCGCCTCGCCAAGACGATCGTGTTCGTCACCCACGACATTGACGAGGCGCTCCTGCTCGGCGATACAATCGCCGTCTTCGCGGAGGGCGGTCGCCTCGCGCAGTTCGGCACTCCCGAAGAGATTCTGTACAGCCCCGCCGATGATTTTGTGCGCTCCTTCGTGAGCCGCTCCGTTGCCGGTCTGCTGGACGAGCAGACGGTGCGCCAGGCGCGTGCACGCCGACTTGCCGCCTCCCGAGAAGAGCAGAATAGCGCGGCAGAAGGCGAGAAAAGCGAATGAGCCTTCTAGAAAGCAGTGTGCTGGCGGCACCACCTATTGCCGCATCACCCCTCACCGCAAGCGACATGCACTGGGAATGGGTCGCCGCCAATAGTCAGCGTATCCTCGAGCTGACCCTCAGCCACCTCTACCAGGGCGTCGTGCCCGTCGCGATTGGTGCTCTCGTCGCGCTGCCGGTCGCCTACTACGCGAGCCGTCGCCGTGACCGCGGTTCCGAACGCCGCATCGGTGCGCGAACCCTCATGCACCTCTCCTCGCTGCTGTACACCATCCCCTCGATCGCACTGTTCGTGCTGATGCCGCTCATCCTGGGAACCTCCATTATTTCCCCGCTGAACGTGCTCGTCGCCCTGAGCGTCTACTCCTTCTCGCTCATGGTGCGCTCCGGTGTGGATGCCTTCGACTCCGTACCCGATAGCGTGCACGAATCTGCACGCGCCCTCGGATACACGCCCCGACAGGCGCTGATGGAGCTCTACCTGCCCCTCGCTACGCCCGTCATTATGGCGGGAATCCGCGTGGCAACCGTGGCAAATATTGCGATGGTGTCCGTGGGTGCCCTCATCGGTGTACCCTCGCTCGGCACGCTATTCACCGACGGCCTCGCGCGCAATATCCCTTCGGAAATCCTGGCTGGCGTAATCCTCAGCCTGCTGCTGGCACTGGTCCTCGACCTGCTCCTTATCCTTCTGACGAGGGCACTTACGCCCTGGCAGGCGGCTACGGTTGCGAACCGCCGCAGCCCCGAAAGGAAGGCATAACCCGTGAACGTCATAGAACGAACCTTCGCCTACCTCATGGACGGCGCCAACTGGCAGGGAAGCGGCGGAATCCTCGTGCGCCTGCTCGAACACCTGAGCGTCACCGCCCTCGCCACCGCCTGCGCGGCACTCATCGTCATGCCTCTCGGTCTCTGGGCTGGACACCACCGCCCGGGTTACGGCACCAACCGCGGCCGTAGCAACCTGCTCATGAGCGCCGTAGCCGCCACCCGCGCGCTACCCGCGCTCGGTCTGCTCACCATCCTGGCGCTCTGGCTGGGTGTCTCGACCCTGCCCTCCCTCATCGTGCTCATTATTATTGCGGCGGCACCCCTGCTCGCCGGAGTTCTTGAAGGCCTCGCCGCCGTACCGGAAGACCTCGTGGACGCAGCCCGCGCCCAGGGACTCACCGAATGGCAGATTCTGACCCGCCTCGAAATCCCGCTCGCCGCCAACATGATGCTCGGCGGGCTCCGCTCCGCACTCGTGCAAGTCATCGCAACCGCGACCATCGTCGCCTACCTGAGCGGCGGAACCCTCGGCAGGTACCTCTTCGACGGGCTCGCCGTGCGCGATTACCCGCGCATGCTCGTCGCAACCCTGCTCGTAGCGCTTCTCGCCTTCGCCGTGGATGCGCTCATGGGTCTTGTTCAGCGTGTGCTCACTCCCGCGGGGCTCACCATCAACCGGAAGAAGGCATGAACCCGATGAATCAGGCACCTAAAACCTTCTCGCGCCGTACCGTATCTCGTCGCACTGCTCTCACCGCCGCCGGTGCACTCGGCATGGCGGGTATCCTCAGCGCCTGCGGGCTCAGCGGCGATAAAGTCTTCAGCGGCGAACACGAAGGAATCATCGTCGGCTCAGCGGCCTTCGCCGAATCCCAAATCCTCGCCGAAATCTACGCCGGAGCCCTCGCCCGGGCGGGATTCAACGCCCGCACCCAGCTGAGCATCGGCGCCCGCGAGGCGTACCTGGGGGCACTCGCCTCCGGTGCGGTGGACGTTATCCCGGACTACTCCGGCAACCTGCTGCTCTACCTGAATCCGAAGGCTACAGCTAACACTGCGCAGGAGATTCTGCAGGCGCTACCCGCCGCCCTCGGTACCCTCACCACGGGTGGCTCCGGGACTGAAATCCGCGCCCTCAACGCATCCGAGGCGGAGGATAAGGACTCGCTCGTCGTCACCGCGCAGACCGCCCAGAAATACGGTCTACGAAGCCTTGAAGACCTCGCCTCCCGCTGTACGAATCTGAAGCTCGGCGCCGCCCCGGAGTTTGCCGAGCGCGCCTACGGCATCCCCGGCCTTAAAGAGAAGTACGGATGCGTTCCCGCCGAGTTCGTGCCCCTCTCGGATGGTGGCGGCGCGCTGACCGTCAAGGCACTGTTGGATGACACCGTGCAGGTGGTTGACCTCTACTCGACCACCCCCGCGATTGAGCAGAACAAGCTGGTGGTGCTGGAGGATCCGAAGAACATGATTCTGGCTCAGCAGGTGCTGCCCATTATCAATACGTCGCGAGTTCCCGACTCCGCGGCGGAGGTTCTGAACCGTGTCTCGGCGAAGCTGACCACCGCCGATTTGCGCACTCTCAATGACCGTGTTTCGGGTACATCCAAGCAGGAGCCCGCGCAGGCGGCGGCTACCTGGCTGAACGAGCACGGCTTTTAAGACTCTGCCTGATATTCCACATAAATTCCTCTACAGGAATGGTTATATATAAAACTGACCTGGGAATATTCTAGAAACAGAATATTGCCAGGTCAGTTTATATTATCCCGCCCCACAGGCGAGGGGAGAGGCGCGGAACCGCTTTTAGCCCTCAATCAGTAGCGCCAGAGCTTCATAGGGGCGCAAGCTCAGCGTCACCGTCTCAGCCGAATCAGATACAGCAGAATCCACCACAGAATTCTTGTAATTACACACCAGCACGCGACCGGAACGAACGAACTCCGCCGGCACCTCAACCTCGGTCGGCTCACCGTAGAAGTTCGTCAGCACCAGCAGACGCTGCGCCGGGCTACCCTTCTCAGCTTCAGCGGGAAGCTCACGCAGGTACGCAAACACCCGCTCGTGATCCAACGCGTAGGGCGCGTACGAACCCACAGAAATGACCGGATACTGCTTACGCAGGGCAATCAGGTTGCGGTAGTAGGGCAGAATCACGCCGTCACGTTCCTCATCCTCCACCGAAATACCGGCACCGGTCGCCGCATCACGCACCGGGGCGGGAGCCAGCCACGGCGACGTGGAACCAAAACCGGCGGTCGCCGGATCCGCGGTCCACTGCATCGGCACACGCGAATTATCGCGAGCCTTCGACGCCACAATCTCCAGGGCCTGCTGCTCGTTCAGGCCGCGCTCACGCAGCATCGCGTAGGCGTTGTGCGCCTCCACATCCACGTACTGCTCGATCGAGGAGTAGACCGGGTCAATCATGCCGATTTCCTCGCCCTGGTACACGTACGGGGTGCCGCGCAGCAGGTGAATCACGGTCGCCAGCATGGTTGCCGACTCGGCACGGTAACGCTCAACGTCACCAAAACGGTTCAGCGCGCGCGGCTGGTCGTGGTTATTCCAGAACAGCGCGTTCCAGCCGCCGCCGGCCTGCATACCCAGTGCCCAATCGTTCAGAATCTGCTTCAACTCGGCAAAACGGAACGGCACCTTCGACCACTTCTCGCCGTTCTCGTAGTCCACCTTCAGGTGGTGGAAGCTGAACACCATATCCAGCTCGTGGTTTGCCGGGTTGGAGTAGCCCACGCAGTTCTCGATGCTGGTCGAGGACATTTCGCCCACGGTCACGGTGTCGTCATACTGACCGAACGAGGCGCGGTTCAGCTGCTGAACACGGGTGTGCACAATCGGGGTGTCGGTGTATTGTGCCTTGTCCACGCTGCCTTCGGGGGCGTCGAGCAGCTCCTCGCCCTTGCCGATGACGTTAATGACGTCGAAACGGAAACCGCGCACGCCCTTCTCGTACCAGAAGTTCACGACCTTAAACAGTTCGTCGCGCACAACCGGGTTGTACCAGTTCACGTCCGCTTGGGTGCGGTCGTACAGGTGCATGTAGAACAGGGGAGTGCCGTGCTCATCCGTGTACTCGCCAAAGCGGGACCAGCAGGGGCCGCCGAACTTCGACTCCCAGTTGGTCGGTTCACGCAGCTGACCGTCCTCGGTGTATTTGCCGGGGCGAATGTAGAAGTAATCCCAGTATTCGCGTTCGTTGGCGAGCGCACGCTGGAACCATTCGTGCTCGGTCGAAACATGGTTGAGGACCATGTCGAACATGACGCCCACACCGTGCTCGGCGAGGGCGGCGATCATCTCTTCGACATCCTCCATGGTGCCCAGGTCGGGGTTAATGGCGTAGTAGTCGGAGATGTCGTAGCCGTTGTCGTTTTGCGGGGAGGCGAAGAACGGGTTGAACCACACCATGTCCACGCCCAGGGAGGCAATGTAGGGCACCTTCTCGATGACGCCGCGCAGGTCGCCGTAGGCGCCATCGGCGGAGGAGTAGAAGGACTTGGGGTACACCTGGTAGATGACGGAGGACGCGAAGTCCTTGCCGCCTGCCGGCGTGAGGGTGAGCGATGCGGTGGGTGCCTGTGTCATGGAAACCTTCTGAAACGTGAGCAGGGTTCAGCGTGTATAAAAGCGTGTATAAATCAGTGTGTTGGAAACGAACCGCGCCGGTGCTGCGGATGTTGTTACGTATGCGTAGCGAGGTTCGTCCGCGGCAGACACAGACGCCTGCCGCCTCCTGGTGCGTTCGCCGCTTGAATATCGCCGCCCGCAACCTGGGCTCATTCCAGATTAGGGGGCATAATGGGGTGATGTCCCCCCATCTACCCCAAAGGGGGCAATTCTGCCGCAGATCCGGCACAACTCCGTGGCCTCAGCCCTCCCACCGATAGGCGGTTGCAGGCTCGTGCGCGTTTCGATGCATGAAACCAAAGTGACCCTGAGCTGAAGAGCGTTGGACGCCGCGCGTAAAATCAGTACTTGCATCACTACGGAAGGTAAAACAATGCCAGAACTGCGTTCACGTACTTCAACTCACGGCCGTAACATGGCTGGTGCCCGCGCCCTGTGGCGTGCCACCGGCATGGGCGATGACGATTTCGGTAAGCCCATTATTGCTATCGCGAACTCTTTCACCCAGTTCGTGCCCGGTCACGTGCACCTGAAGAACATGGGTGAACTGGTCGCCGGCGCTATCCGTGAGGCTGGCGGCGTCGCCAAGGAATTCAACACCATCGCCGTTGATGACGGTATCGCGATGGGCCACGACGGGATGCTCTACTCGCTGCCTTCCCGCGACCTGATTGCTGACTCGGTCGAGTACATGGTTAACGCGCACCGTGCCGACGCGTTGGTCTGCATCTCTAACTGTGACAAGATCACCCCCGGTATGCTTCTGGCGGCAATGCGCCTGAACATCCCCACTATCTTTGTCTCTGGCGGCCCGATGGAGTCCGGCGAGGGTATTGAGGGCGTTGTTGAGCACCGCCTCGACCTGATTGACGCCATGGTGATGGCTGTTAACGATAGCGTCAGTGATGAGGCGCTCGCTCAGGTTGAGAAGAATGCCTGCCCGACCTGTGGTTCCTGCGCGGGTATGTTCACCGCGAACTCCATGAACTGCCTGAACGAGGCGATTGGCCTGGCGCTGCCCGGTAACGGCACCACTCTGGCTACCCAGGTGGCTCGTAAGGAGCTGTTCCTGGATGCTGGCCGCCGCATCGTTGAGCTGGCTAAGCGCTACTACGAGCAGGATGACGAGTCGGTTCTGCCCCGCTCCATTGCGACCAAGGAGGCGTTCGAGAACGCTATGGCGCTGGATGTGGCGATGGGCGGTTCGACCAACACCGTGCTGCACACCCTGGCGATTGCGCACGAGGCGGGCGCTGACTTCACCCTGAAGGATATTGACCGTATTTCGCGTCAGGTTCCCTGCCTGGCGAAGGTTGCCCCGAACTCCACCAAGTACCACATTGAGCACGTGCACCGTGCCGGTGGTATTCCCGCACTGCTGGGTGAGCTGAACCGTGCCGGCCTGCTGCACAAGAACGTTCATTCTGTTCACGCTGATTCGCTGGACGAATGGCTGGACGAGTGGGATATCCGCGGCGGCAAGGCGAGCGAGAAGGCGAAGGATCTGTTCCTCGCAGCTCCCGGCGGCGTGCGCACCACCCACGCGTTCTCCACCGCGAACAAGTACGAGTCCCACGAGACTGACGCTGAGAACGGCTGCATCCGCGCCGTGGAGCACGCGTACACCAAGGACGGCGGCCTGGCGGTCCTGTACGGCAACATCGCCCAGGACGGCGCAATCATCAAGTCCGCTGGTATTGATGAGGAGCTGTTCCATTTCAAGGGTCGCGCTTTCGTGGTTGAGTCGCAGGACGAGGCTGTGTACGAGATCCTGTCGAAGAACGTGAAGGAAGGCGACGTTGTCGTCATCCAGTACGAGGGCCCGAAGGGCGGCCCGGGTATGCAGGAGATGCTGTACCCGACCTCCTACCTGAAGGGTCTGGGCCTGGGTAAGAAGTGTGCACTGATTACTGACGGTCGTTTCTCCGGCGGTACCTCTGGTATTTCGATTGGTCACGTCTCCCCGGAGGCGGCTGCTGGCGGCGCAATCGGCCTGGTGCAGACCGGCGACGAGATTGAGATTGACGTGAACAACCGCATCCTGCGTGTGAACGTTTCGGATGAGGAGCTGGCTGCTCGCCGCGAGGCGAAGGGCGCCGCACCGTGGCGTCCGACCAAGCCGCGTGAGCGTCACGTGTCGAACGCCCTGAAAGTGTACGGCATGCTGGCCGCGTCCGCCGATAAGGGCGGCGTGCGCATCCTGCCCGAGGACGCATAAACCCCTCACGTATCGTGTGAGAATTTAATATTCTTGCCCCTAAGGGTCGGTGCTCTGTTCTGCAGTTTTTCTGCGGGGCGGGGTGCCGACCTTTTTAACGTTTTTGAGAGTCCGGTGCGGCGTATTGCCTTGTCAAGGCTATTGCAGTAGGGTGTAGAAGGGTATTTAGGTACCCGATTCACCGACTCAGCACAACCACTCAACACAACGCAATTCGCAACCCTCACGAGGACGTATTCATGGTTACCCTGCCCGCACGCGCACAGCGTGCCTTTACTTGCCGTGCCCTGGCGGCTCTTGCCTGCATCGGTGCGCTCGCTTTGAGTTCTTGCTCTGCCCAGCCGCAGGCTGATGATTCTGAAACCGCCCCGATGAAGGTGGCGACTTCTTCCGCGCCCGTGGACGCTAAGACCCTGTTCACCGCGGCGGATGGCTCCTGGAAACCGAATACCGTGCAGATTGCTGCCGGCTTGGATTCCCCTGCAACCTACGATTCGGTGGCGACCCCCACGAATGAGCCGAGCACCGACGCCGAGTACGAGGCGGCATACGCCACGGCGAGCGGCTCCGTGAGCACTATCGATCCTGGTACTCGCTGTGGCGTGACGAGTCTGCTGGGTGGTTCCGCCGGTATTTACGTGTATGACGGTTCGGATTGCGCGAAGGCTCAGGAGGCGGTGCGCCTCTTCAACAGCCGCAAGAACCAGGACGGCGCGGCGAGTGTTGAGTGGTACCAGTGCGCTACGAAGGTGCAGGGCCGCGACTACATTACGGGTGCCTGCTTCACGCAGGGTGGTAGCGTTGAGAAGCCGCGCCTGGCGCTGATTCCGGCACAGACCCGCATGCTGTCGGGTACGCTGACCTTCGCCGAGGCGTACGGTGGCGGCACTTTCGGTCAGGGTGATTCTGCGAAGACTGTTGAGGCGCTGCGTTTCACCAGCCCGGACTCTAAGGTCGCGTGTTCGGTGACCCCGTCGGGTGTGGACTGCCAGGCGCTGGTGGGCGTGACCCTGCAGGGCTGGGATGCCGCATCCGGTAAGGCGCAGCAGCGCGTGCACATGGTGCAGGGTCAGGCGCCCGAGGTGAGCCTGGTCGGTCAGACCGCCACCCCGGAGCCGGTGAATACTGAGGGTATTGTTGCCCTGTCTACCGGTCAGGTGGTGACCGCGTACGGGTACACCTGCAAGTCGGTGAATACCGGTAAGGTGCACTGCGTGAGCGAGGGCAACGGTTTCACCCTCGACTCGGTTGAGGTCGGCCTGGAGCGTCACTAGCGGGTGCGCTCGCCTTCGGGACTTAACACACGGTGCCCGGCACCCCTCAGCGGAAGGGGTGCCGGGCACCGTATGTTTAGATGCTGCTTAGCGGAAGTTGACGATACGCACGTCCAGCTCGGAGGCGAGCAGCGGCTCCCATGCGGCGACGGCCTGGGTGAAATGCTCGGTGGCCATGTGCTTTTCGAGCAGTTCCTGGGACTCCCAACGCTCGATGAAGGCGAACTCGGTTTCGGAGACGGCGCCGAAGTCGTAGCTGACGTTGCCCTCGTCCTTGCGGCTGGCGGTCACGAGCGGCTCAATGGTCTTGAGGAACTCCTCGACGTGCTCGGGCTTGACGGACAGTCCTGCGTAGACACCAATCATGGTTTCTCCTTTGGGTGGGGCGGCTGGTGCCGCATCGTTGATGACTCTCTTACGGTACACCTTTGGGGCGGCGGCGTGGTTCAGGCACGGCGGATGTCCACCCCGGCGGGAGGGGGCGGCGGTCGGCCCTTCGCTGACTGGAAAAAATCTCACAAATGTTTGCGACTCCTCCAGCTTCGACCTATAAAAGAAAGGTAAGTCAATCCGCACACATGAAAGGAGAAGCGGAATGGTAGTCACGGGAGGTGACCGCGTTGGTATTTTCACCGGCTCATATCAAACGATGCGCCCTGACCTGGGAAGCGCCCGACTATAGTGCTTCCTACCCGGCCGGATACACCGATCAGGGAGTTGCCGTCATTGCGGTAGCTCAGGAACACCGCCAGGCGCAGGGTTTTTGCTACTCGGCGCTGTCGACGGTGGTTTTTATTTCGAAGCAGGACGGCACCCGCGCCGTAATTAATGAGGAGCCCCTGCTCTTTCAGCACACTCATTCGCTTATGGAGTCCTGCGATGAGGTGCATCCCCGTCTGCTGGGCCGAGCCGTGTTGGCCGCCTGGGATTACATCCCGGAGCAGTACCGTTGCAACCTGGTGACGATTGCGGCCGATCGTAAGCATCTGAAGCACCTGTTCCGGGATTGCGACCACCTGAAGACGATTATGGAGTACCGCGCTTTCGAGAAGGTGTTGGACCCCTACGATAATCACTCCCTGGGTGAGGTGCACGTGAAGCTGGCCGGCACCCCCGCCTACGAGCGGATGCAGGCCGAGGTCACCCGTACGCGCGAGACCGTGGATGCTATGGTGCACGACGCTCTTGCCCCCCGCCCGCTTGAACAGCTGGAGGATTACAGCGTCTTTACGGACTGCTCGTTTCGTTCCACGCACAACAAGAAGTACCAGCGCGGTGGCCGCATGGGCATCGCCGGAGTGAGCGAGGACGGCTTTTACTTTCACTCTCACTATGACGGCGTGAATATCATGACCGGAGAGCTGTCGGCCGTGCTGGCCGCATATACCGTGTTTCACAGCGGTTCGCGCCGCCTGATTATCAATACCGATTCCTTGGGCGCCATCACCTTCGTGTTGCGCCTGGCGCACAGCCGCTGGACCTTCGAGACCTGGGCCTCCGAGGGTGTGCAGGATGAACGCGTGGTCGCCCAGATGCGCTCCCTCACCGAGGCAATCCGCGAGAAGCGCGTGCTGGTTAAGCACGTTCCGGGCCATACCGGTCACGGCCTGCAGGAGAGCAGCGACTCCGTGTCGAAAATGCATCGGCACTTTCCCGGACAAATTGTTGATAAACGGCATCAAAGCGAATTTAACCAGCGCTGTGAGTCGATTATTACCGCTCTGGCGGGGTGCGCGAAGGCGGTTCGCCTGATGGCTCCCGACTGGGTGCAGATTAAACCCTCTTCAATTCACGCGGGAAACCGTTTGTGGCGTTAGAATAGAATTGGGTAGAAATGAACGCGCGATGCGTCCACCGCATAGAATCTATGCGTCGAGTGGAGGCCTCGCGTGTTTCTTTTACCCTTTTTCTGCCCAGCGCTTCCGAATGGGGTGGGTGCAGGCAGGCATAGAATTGGGGGAAGAATTTCTGAATCTCCCGATTTTTAGCGGGCACGCACTTCACTTATTTTTGGGACCCTTTATGCCTTTTCAGATTCCCGACTCTTCTCTATCTATTCCGCTGGTGGTGCTGTATGCGCTGACGGTGTTTTCGCTGGTGCTCTTTATCTGCCTCTACCTGCGGGAACGCCGTAGCGTGTTTGTCGGCTGGTTGCTGATTGCGACCGTGGGGTTGCTGGGTACGAGCCTGGGCGTAACGGCGATTGTGGCAGAGAACCAGATTTTGCTGGTGTTGGCGTTCCTCATTGTTATCGTTCCGGCGATCCTTTCGATTTTTACGCCTTTGGGTTTGACCGGTCTTTTCCTTTATAGCGGTGTGCGTCTTATTGTTCGTGAGGGTTTTTCGCTCACTAATTCTTTGGCATTGGCTGCCGGTATTGCCCTTATTGTGGGCCCGTTCTTTGCTCCCGGTCCGGCGGAGAACACTCCGTTGGGCGGCGTGTGGGGAACAATTTATTTCTATTTTTCGCTGGTGCTGACCTATTTCACCATCTACGCGGTGGGCTTTACTGTGTCGGCAGTGTTGAACCTGGTGAATTTCCGTCAGCAGGCTGACTATGTGGTGGTGCTCGGCTCGGGTCTCATGGGGGATCAGGTGACTCCGCTGCTGGCGGGTCGTATCAATCGCGGCATTGAAATTTACCGTAAGAACCCCGGCTCGAAGCTGATTATGTCTGGCGGTCAGGGCCCGGATGAGGATGTACCCGAGGGTGTGGCGATGACTCGCTACGCTGTATCCCGTGGTATTCCCGAGACGGACATTATTGTGGAGGACCGCGCGGTGAATACCCGCGAGAATCTGCTCTTCTCTTACGCTCTGATGCCGGAGGTTGCCGAGGGCAAAACCCCGAAAGTGGCGCTCGCAACTACGAACTACCACCTGTTCCGTGCGTTGCTGCTGGCGCGTTCGCTGGGCCTGAAATGCTGGGGTGCGGGGGCTCGTACGAAGGTGTATTTTGCGGTGAACGCGTTTATTCGCGAGTTTATCGGCTATTTGAGCATGACTCGCCGCCGCCACATCATTACTTTGAGCCTGTGCACGGTCCTCTACATTGCAGTGGTGCTCTTCGTGTGGTGGATGCACTCCGCAGGTTTGGTGGGCCCGGGCGAGCCGATCTAGCCTCCAGCGGCGGCTCTAGCTTGTAGCCCGGTGCATCCTGCGATAGCGCCTCATACAATAAAACTGCCCACCCGGGGTTATCCGGGTGGGCAGTTTTATTTAGAGGAGCGATGACCACAATCGGCAGAGGTTCTCAATCACCTTGATGCGGCGCGGACGCTCAGCCCACTGGGTGTACAGCAGCTCGGTGCACTTGCTTTCGTAATCGGCCGTGACCTCCTCAAGCATGGTGACCATGGCGCGGTCGGTAATAAAGGTGGAAACCTCCATGTTGAGCGAGAAGGAGCGCGGGTCCATATTCGAGGAGCCGATGAACGCCAGGTCGTCGTCCACGAACATGAACTTGGAGTGCAGCACGGTCGGGCTGGGGTACTGCAGGATGCGCACACCCGCCTGGAGTAGCTGCTCGTAGTAGGAACGCTGCGCCATGTTGGGCAGGAACTGATCGCCCTTTTCGCACACGATCACGGTGGTTTCGATGCCGGAGTAGGCGGCGTTGGTGAGTGCCTGAAGCAGGGTTTCCTCGGGCACGAAGTAGGGCGAGCAGATGGTGATGCGCCGCTCGGCGTTGTAGATCATGTAGTTGATGAGGCGCAGGTTGTTTTCCGTCTCGAAACCGGGGCCGGAGGGCACAACCTGGGCACGCATCCCATCACCCGCATAGGGGATATCCGTGTTAATTTCGGCGAGCAGCAGCTGGTTCGTCTCGGAGTACCAATCGGAGACGAAGACGGCGTTGAGCTCTTCGACGATGGGGCCGGTGCAGGAGAACGTAAGGTCCTTCCACTGCAAACCCTTTTTGATGTTTTCGGGGGTGTCGTAGGAACGATCGATGACGTTCTGCGAGCCGGAGAAGGCGACCTGTCCATCCACGACGAGTACCTTGCGGTGGTTACGCAGGTCGGGTCGCTGCCACTTGAGCTTCCAGGGCTTAATCGGCAGCATGAGCTTCCACTGCATGCCGGACTCGTTGAGCATCTTCACGAGGTGCTTGTAGGAGGGGTACTTACGCGAGCCGATGTGGTCGATCAGCACGCGTACCTGCACTCCGCGGCGGTGGGCCGCGAAGAGGGAATCCCAGAGGACGGCGCTGGATTCGTCGTAGGCGGCGATGTAGAACTCGAAGTGCACGTATTCGGTGGCCCGGTCCACGGCCTTGGACATTTCAACCATGGCCTGGTGGTTGTCGGTGTGGAGGGTGAACTGGTTGCCGCCGACGAGGGGGAGCGAGCCGAGTGTGTAGTTGAGCTGGCTGGCTACCTTAGCGGGGTCGGAGAGGTCATCGGTGCGGGTGAGGGCCGGCTTGTTTTCGGTGGCTTCGCGAATCATATCGTTCATGGCGTGCTGCCGGGCGCGTCGGTACGCGGGCAGGCGTGAGGAACCGAAGACGAGGAAGACGAAGAATCCGGCGTAGGGGATGAAGAAGATAGCCATGAGCCAACCGAGGGCGACCACGGGCTTGCGATTGTAGGGCAGCCAGAAGAGAGCGATAAGTCGAATCAGGATATCGAGAATACCGAGGGCGAGGCGTAGCCAATCGGGCAGGAAATCGAGGTATGCGGGGGCAAATAGGTTCACCCGTCTATTATGCCGTGGCCGGTGAATTCTTGCGGGGGAGTGCGGTGGCGTCTTACGATTCAGGTCGGGGGTGCCGTTTGCAGGGGAGAGACGAAAGGCACAGAACGGCTAATTGCAATAGCGCAAATATTCACTTGAGCATCCCGTGCAGAGATGAAATAATTGCACTCATGCAGAAAAAGGAACTGAGCCTTCGAGAACGACGACGCGAACAGACCTGGCGCGCCCTCCACGAAGCGGCCCTCAAGCGCGTCCGCGAACACGGGATGCGCGGAACCACCGTTGAGGAAATTGCCCGTGAGGCCGGGGTCTCGCCCCGTACCTTCTTCAACTACTTCCCCTCCAAAGAAGACGCCGTCCTGGGCCTGCGCGAGCCGGTCGTCAGCGAAGAAATCCTTGAAACCGATCGTCTCCACGAGGACGAAAACACGATTATTCGTGTCACCCACCTGCTGTGGCAGATTATTTTCCATAGCTTCTATTACATCAAGGTCAAGAGCAACGATTTCCAGACCCACTGTCGTGAATTCCCCGACTCGGCCAAGCGCTTCAAGATGCACCACATGCGGTGCGAGCAGGTGCTCACCGAGTATCTGAACACGATTGACTGGGTTGCCTTTGACACCGCCGGCCGCCGCGGTCCCTTCCCACGCCGATCCCCGTCGGACCCGCTGACCGACCACCTGCAGGAGCGTGCCCGCGCCAAGGTGCAGCTGGCCTCGGCGGTGTTGCGTCAGCTGGAGTTTGCTCGCCACCTTGAGGATGAGGAAGAAATTAACCGCGGTATTCGACAGACGGTGAAAACCTACCAGTTCCTGCTTTTTGAGCAGGGTAGGCCTGCAATCTAGCGGCGGTTCACCGCCCTTGGCTACACACGGCTATACACGGGCTACAGAAACCCGCCTGCTGGAACCAGAACGTGGATTCTGGCGGGCACCCGCAACAGACACATATTGAACGTAACTAAGGATTATCGATGAGTACAGAGGAAAAGAACCTACCTCAGCCGCCAGCAGGCGAGGCTAAGCAGGAAAGTAAAAACCGCATCCGTGCCATGTTCTTGGGCCTGGTCATTGTGATGCTCATGTCCTCGCTGAACCAGACGATTCTGGCGCCGTCACTGCCCACAATTGTTGGTGAGCTTCACGGCGTGGAGCACATGAGCTGGGTGATTACTATTTTCATCCTGCTTTCGACGATTACGATGCCGGTCTACGGCAAGCTGTCGGACCAGTTTGGCCGTAAGCCCTTCCTGCTCTTCGCGATTATCGCCTTCATGGCGGGTTCCGTGGTTGGTGCGCTCGCGCAGGACATGAACTGGCTGATTTTTGCTCGTGCCCTGCAGGGTCTGGGCGGTGGTGGTCTGATGATTCTGTCTCAGGCCGTGATTGCCGATGTGATTCCTCCCCGCGACCGAGGCCGCTACATGGGTATTATCGGTGGCGTTTTTGCGTTCTCGTCGGTGGCTGGTCCGCTGATTGGTGGCTGGATTACTGAGGGTCCGGGTTGGCGCTGGGCGTTCTGGCTGAACCTGCCGCTGGCTATTCTGTCGATTCTTGCGGTGATTTTCTTGCTGCCGCACCGCCCGTTCCGTGAGCGTGAGAAGCACAGCATCGACTACCTTGGCTCGCTGATTCTGATGGCGGGTACGAGTGCGCTGGTGCTTGCCACGATTTGGGGCGGTAACCAGTACGAGTGGGCTTCGCCGCAGATTATTGGCCTGCTGGTCTTCTCGGTGGTTGCTGCGCTGGTGTTCATCCCGGTGGAGAACCGTGCGGCTGAGCCGGTCATGCCCATGTACCTGTTCAAGAACCGTAACTTCCTGCTGACTCTGGGCGCTTCGCTGGCGCTGGGTGTGGCGATGTTCGGTGCGGTGGAGTACATCCCGACTTACCTGCAGATGGCGCTGGGTGTGAGCGCTACGGTTGCCGGTCTGCTGATGATCCCGATGATGGGCGTCATGCTGGTGGTGTCGATTGTGACGGGCCGCGTGGTGTCGAAGACCGGTCGCTATAAGAGTTACGTGACGAGCGGTACCGCGATTGTGGCGCTGGGCCTGTTCCTGCTGTCGACCGTGAATGTTGATACCCCGACCTGGCTGTTCTGTGTGTACCTCGCGGTGATGGGTGCCGGTCTGGGTATGTCCATGCAGTTCTTGACTCTGATTGTTCAGAATGCGTTCCCGGTGAGCGTGGTTGGTACCGCGACGGCGTCGAATAACTTCTTCCGTCAGGTGGGTGCTACCGTGGGTGCCTCGCTAGTGGGTGGTCTGTTCACCTCGCGTCTGACCTCGCTGATTTCTGAGCGTATGCCGCAGCAGGCGCTGCAGTCTTCGGGTAGCCATGCGTCTTCGTCTCTGACTCCTGAGCTGGTGGCGTCTTTGCCGGAGCCGGTGCACGGCATCATTGTGAATGCGTATAACGATGCGCTGATTCCGCTGTTCCTGTACCTGGTGCCGCTGGGTCTGGTGTCTACGCTGCTTCTGTTCTTCATTCGTGAGGATGCGTTGGCGACGACCCTTGAGACTGAGCCTGCTGTTGATATTGCCCGCGCGGCGACCGGCGCGATTCCGGTAATTACTCCGGAGATGGCTGCTAAGGATGCGCAGGCTCTGAAGAGCATGCACGGCTCTGCTCGTGCTCGTATTGATGAGTCGCTGAGCTCGGAAGCTTCGCCTGATTCGGAGCCTAACGCTAAGGGCTAGGGTCTTAGCACTAGATGCGGAGGCGTTGCCTTCCTATATAAGCGGCGCCCCGGCGCGAGCAACGTGCTCGTGCCGGAGCGCCGCTTTTGGCTGTTTTGCCTTAAAGGGCGTGTTTAAGAGGTGCGCCTTAGCTTCTGCTACTGCTTTCTGAACTGTTGGCTTAGCCAGTGAATTAGTGGGTTTACGTGGTGTTTTACCCCGGTAATACCCCTATCGAAAGTGTCATAACGTCCTTATGTCGCGGAGAATGTTTCCGATGTAAAATTTTCGTAAAAATTATTAATTCACCCCTTTACCCCGGTAATTCCGGGGTATTTTTTTGCACAGTCTCCTTCCAGCCTCTGTACAGGGTGTTCTAAGGGGTGAAAGTGTCCAATGTGGGTTTGGTGGAAGTGTTGCAGGCTATATAAGATAAAGTAACTATGCTCCTAGTGACAGTCATCACGAAGCAGTGCACTGGGACAGCATGACACACATGCCTTAACACCGACATCTACACAAGGAGGGGAACCGTCCCATGTTTAGGTACATCCTCCAGCGATCGCTGACGTATCTCGTCATGGTCTTTATTACGACCACGATGGGTTACTTCGCCGCGGTTACTGCCCTGAAGCCTGCTCTGCTGGAGCAGGAAAAGGTTCCGAAGCCCAGCCCCGAGCAGGTGAACCGCAACTTCGCATCCCTGGGTCTCGATCCCGAGATGAACCCCTGGGACCGTTACGTTCAGTGGCTGACCAATGTGGTCACCAAGTTCGACTGGGGTCGTAGCCCCAACGGCGCGTACATCAACCAGGAGTTTGGCCAGCGCGTGTGGGTTTCTACCCGCCTGCTGCTGGTGGCTACCATTCTCTCGATTGTGATTGGTATTGCCCTGGGTGTGTACTCGGCAGCTCGCCAGTACAAGTTCTCTGACCGTGTTATCACCGGTTACTCCTACCTGGTCTACATCATCCCCGCTCCCGTTGCGTACTTCGTGGTGCAGCAGGGCGCGACCACTATCAACAACATTGCTGTTGCTCATGGTGGCGAGAAGATTTTCTACGTGACCGGTATTTCGACCCCGGGCCTGACGGGCTTCTGGGAGATTACCATCGATATGGCCGCACACTACATCGTGCCGACCTTCTGTATGACCATCTTCGGTTGGGCCGGCTACCAGATTGCCCAGCGTCAGTACCTGCTCGATAACGTGAACGCAGACTTCGTGCGTACCGCTCGCGCTAAGGGCCTGACCCGTAACCAGGCTATTACCCGTCACGCTCTGCGCGTGTCCTTCATTCCCGTGGCGCAGTCCATCGCCTACCAGATTCCGCTGATCTTCGCGGGTGCATTCTTCGCCGAGAGCGTGTTCGCGTGGCCCGGTATTGGTAAGTGGTCGATTGACTCCATCTCCTCGCAGGATGTGAACGCTGCGACCGTGACCCTCGCGTACGGTTCTGCACTGTTCGCTGTAGGTGCGATTATCGCTGATATCGCGACCACCATCGTTGACCCCCGAGTGAGGATCTCATGAGCCAGGTAACTGCAACTTCCTCCGTGCCGGTGGTACAGGAGAACGGTGACTTCAAGGTCATCAACAAGAACGTCATTATTCTGCGCCGCTTCCTGCGTAACAAGGCGGCTGTCTTCGGCCTCGCGGTCTTCATCGGTATGGGTCTGTTCGGCCTGTTCGGTAAGTACCTGACTAAGTACAAGCCGAACGATATTGACTACATGGCTCTGGGTGAAGGCCCGAGCGCCGACCACTGGTTCGGTACCACCATTGCTGGTAACGACGTGTTCGCCATGATGGTGGAGGCCGTGTGGACCTCCCTCGAAATCGGTGTGATCGTTGGTCTGGCAACCGTGCTGATTTCCGCAGTGTACGGCTGTGTGATGGCCTACTTCGGTGGCTGGATCGATAAGATCATGCTCTTCATCCTGGAAACCCTCATCATGGTTCCCTCTCTGCTGATTCTGGCTATCCTGATCAACGGTCAGGTTGGTAAGCAGATTCAGAAGAGCGTGCCGACCTGGATTCTGCTCTCCGCCGTGCTGATTGCCTTCGGCTGGATGGGTAGCGCCCGTGTGATTCGTGCAATGGCACAGTCCCTCATCAGCCGCGACTTCGTGAAGGCTGCACGCTACATGGGTGTGCACCCCTTCAAGATTGTGATGCGCCACCTGGTGCCGAACATCGGCTCCCTGCTGGTTCTGAACTTCACCAGCGGCATTATGAACGCTGTGCTCTCCGAGGTCGCTTACTCCTTCATCGGCATCGGTATTAAGTACCCGAACTACTCGCTGGGTTCGCTGATTTCGGATGCTTCGCAGCAGATTAACACCCTGCCGCACATGTTCTGGTTCCCGGTTCTGTTCTTCTTCCTGCTGGTTGGTCCGCTGGCCCTCATGAACGACGGTCTGCGTGACGCCTTTGACCCGACCTCCATGTCGGTCGGTAAGATCAAGAAGTCTAAGAAGAACGAGAAGAAGGAGGCGAAGAACTAATGAGCACCTCTCCCGTTCTGAGCGTTAAGGACCTCAACGTCCGATTCAACACTGAAAACGGCGTCGTGCACGCCGTGCGCGGTGTGAACTTCGACCTGTACCCGGGCAAGACCCTGGGTATCGTGGGTGAGTCCGGTTCCGGTAAATCGGTGGCTTCGATGGCCATCATGGGTCTGCACCCGACCACCGCGGACATCACCGGTTCGATTAAGTACAACGGCACCGAGCTACTGGGCCTGAGCGACAAGGAAATGTGTGCCTACCGCGGCAAGCACATCTCCATGATTTTCCAGGATCCGCTGTCCTCGCTGACCCCCGTGTACACCATTGGTGACCAGATTGCCGAGGTGCTCAAGGTTCACAACAAGGGCATGAGCAAGCAGGCCATCAAGGACCGCTCCATCGAGCTGATGCGCATGGTGGGTATTCCCTCGCCGGCCGATCGTCTGCGTTCCTTCCCGCACGAGTTCTCGGGCGGTATGCGCCAGCGCATCATGATCGCTATGGCGATTGCGAACGACCCCCGCGTGCTGATTGCTGACGAGCCCACCACCGCACTGGATGTGACCATCCAGGCGCAGGTGCTGGAGGTCATGCAGAAGGCCCAGGAGGAGACCGGCGCGGCCACCATCATGATTACCCACGACCTGGGCGTCGTGGCGGGCATGGCTGACGACATCCTGGTGATGTACGCCGGTAAGCCGGTGGAGATTGCCAAGGCCGAGGACCTGTACAAGTACCCCTCGCACCCGTACACCATCGGTCTGCTGGGTGCGGTGCCTCGCGTGGACCGCTCCGAGAAGGTTTCGCTGGTTCCGATTGAGGGTACCCCGCCGAACCTGATTAAGCCCGTGACCTGCTGCTCCTTCCGTGAGCGTTGCCCGATTGCCAAGAGCGGCGGCCAGTGCTGCCAGGACTCCAACGGTGAGCCCGATCTGCAGCCGCTCGAGGGTGTGGGCGAGGGCCACTACTCCTCCTGCACCATCTCGCAGGATCTGGTGGGTAAGACCGCGGATGAACTGTACCCGGTTCCCGAGCCTCCCGTATCCAGCTTCGACGGTATTCCGCGCGAGGAGCGCGCTCCCGTGCTGGAGGTGCGCAACGTCAAGAAGCACTTCCCGCTCATGAAGGGTGCTCTCATCAAGCGCCGCGTGGGTACCGTGAAGGCCGTGAACGGCGTGACCTTCGATATTCGCGAGGGCGAGTGCTTCTCTATCGTGGGTGAGTCCGGTTGTGGTAAGACCACCACCCTGCTGGAAATCATGGAGTTCAACAAGAACACCGACGGTGAGATTCTGATTAACGGCGTCTCCACCAAGGACGGCAAGTCCGCCGGTGAGATTCTTGCACTGCGTAAGAACCAGCAGATGGTGTTCCAGGACCCGACCGGTGCCCTGGACCCGCGCTTCACCGTCTTTGAGGTCTTGGCTGAGCCCCTGGAGAACCAGGGCATGAAGAAGTCCGAGATTAAGAAGCGCGTCGTCGAGCTGATGCGTACCGTGGGTCTGCAGCCCGACCACGTGAACCGCTTCCCGAACCAGTTCTCGGGCGGTCAGCGTCAGCGTATCGGTATCGCCCGTGCGCTGGCTGTGAACCCCAAGCTGGTGGTTCTGGATGAGCCGGTGTCGGCGCTGGATGTGTCGGTTCAGGCGGGTGTGATTAACCTGCTCGAGGAGCTGCGTGCCAACCTGGGCCTGAGCTACCTGATGGTGGCTCACGACCTTGCGGTGATTCGCCACGCCTCCGATCGCGTCGCGGTGATGTACCTGGGTCGCATCGTGGAGATTGGTGACGTCGACCGCGTGTTCGACAACCCGATCCACCCGTACACCCGTGCTCTGCTCTCGGCCATCCCGGTTCCCGATCCCGAGGTTGAGGCTAACCGCCACCGCATTATGCTGGAAGGCGATCTGCCCACCCCGGTGAACGCTCCGAAGGGTTGCGGCTTCTCGAGCCGTTGCCCGATCTTCAAGCTGCTGCCCGAGGATAAGAAGCGGCGTTGCCTGGAGGAGATGCCCGAGATTACTCACGTTGAGGGTGAGGATCACGGTTATGCTTGCTACTACCCTGAAGCCGAAGCGGCCATGGTGTAGCTCTAGAGTCGGCTGAAAAGTCGCATGTGTGCCGAGGGGCGAGTATCCATTGGATGCTCGCCCCTCGGGTTTTCTGTTCTCCACGATGTTTTGGGTCGTGGTAGCGGCCCGGGCTGTGCTTTCTTGTGTGGTTCTCGGCACTGAGGATGCACTGATGTATAAGTTAATTTCTCCTTGACAAGGCGTAACCTTTCTCAATATTCAAGATATGAATATTTATGGGAGGGCATCTGAATGGAGGGTGGGTAATAATTAACCCTAGGGGCGCGTCGCTAGGGGCGCACCCGAAGGAACACATTCATAGACCGGCACTAATTCATCGCTCACCGCACCTTTGGGTGGCGCATGAGCAGGGAATCCTTGATGCTTTCCTGCGGGATTATTGAGGGTCATACATATAAGAGGACACTCTCATGGAGAAGAATTTCATCCTGAATCGTCGTACCGTTCTCGGTGGCGCTGTAGCGCTGAGCGCTGTGGGCGTACTGGCTGCGTGCGGCTCGTCGAAGGACTCCAAGGCCACCACCCAGGGCGCAACCGCAGGCACCGATTCCAAGGAACTGTACGACATCGCTGAGACCGCTGTTTCTGAGCTGAAGGATGGCGGCACTCTGCGTCTGTCCGTGACTTCGCTCGGCCCTGACTTCAACCTCCTGGGCACCGGCGTTACCGCCTACACCCAGGCTGCTCTGAGCCCCGTATACTACAACAGTATCTGGCAGGCAGACCCCATGGGCAAGCGCACCCTGTCTCCCGAGTTTGCCAAGAGCTTCGACGTTTCCGAGGAGAACGGCGTACCCGTGGTCTCCATCGAACTGAACCCCGTGGCTAAGTTCAACGACGGTACCCCCATCGACTACAAGGCTCTGCAGGCTACCTGGAACATCCTCAAGAGCACTGACGGCGACTACAAGATCGAGACCAGCGGCATTTACTCTAGCGTTGGCTCCGTGGAGCGCGACGGTGATGACTTCAAGGTGAAGGTCACCTTCGCTAAGCCGTACTACCCGGTGAACATCCTCTTCGGTGAGATTCTGCACCCGGCTCTGCTGGACAAGAACGTCTTCAACGAGGGCTTCGTGGATAACCCGCACCCCGAGTACGCAGCAGGCCCCTTCACCATTGCAGAGGGCGGCTGGAACTCCTCCGAGAAGACCCTGACCCTGACCCGCAACGACAAGTGGTGGGGCGAGAAGCCCATTCTGGAGCGCATCGTCTTCCGTCAGATGGATTCCGCTGCTGAGCGTGCGGCGTTCAAGAACGATGAGATTGACGCTGCCCCCGCTACGGCTGCCGCAAGCTACAAGGAGCTGAAGGAAGTTGCTAACACCGAGATGCGTCGCGGTGTTCGCCTCTTCTCCGGCGGTATGATCATGAACCCCGCCCGCATGCAGGACGTTGCTCTGCGCCGCGCGGTTATGGCAGGCCTGAAGCGCGAAGCTATTTCCAAGGTACGTTTCAAGGGCCTGGACTACGAAGAGAAGCAGCCTGGTTCGATGATCCACATGCCCTTCTCCGAGTACTACCAGGACGTTTACCCGACCCCGAACAACGATGCAGCTGCTGCTTCCAAGATTCTGGAAGAGGCTGGCTACACCAAGAACGGCGAGTTCTACGAGAAGGACGGCAAGCAGGCTGCCTTCAAGTACTCCGTCTTCGGTGATGACCCCACCTCTAAGGCTGTGGGTCAGACCATCGTGCAGCAGCTGAAGGATGCCGGTATTAACGTTGAGCTCGATGCTCGCGCTGCTAGCGAATTCGGCAAGGCAATGCAGGCTAAGGATTACGACGCTACCGCATCGGGCTACGCTCTGAGCGACCCGGACGCCACCCAGGCTACCCAGCAGTTCTACCTGCGTGAGAAGCCCGAGGATGCCGGTACCGACGAGATCAACGAGCTGATCGAGAAGATGATGCTCATCTCTGATGACAAGGCACGTAACCTGGCTTGCGACGAGATTGAGAAGAAGCACATGGCCGAGGTTGCTGTGATGGTTCCGCTGTTCAATGGCCCCGAGTATAAGTTCGTGAAGAAGGGCCTGCGCAACTATGGTGTGTCCCTGTACCAGGGCAACGGTATTCACTGGGAGAAGGTTGGTTGGGCTAAGTAAGCCCTCATCCTATCGCCTACTAGGTGATTAGCCTAGAGGTATTGAAAGTGTCCACCCGGATGATCCGGGTGGACACTTTTTTGTATTTTCGAAAGGGGGCTTGGGGTGCTTCTGTATGCCGATGCAGGGGAACTAGGGTATAGCTATCCGGTGTAAACCGAAAAATTTGTGCAAATACCGGGTATTCGTAGTATGAATATTCAAAAAACACGATAAATATTAAGAAATATTGTAAAAATGCTTGGCTTTTATCTCGAGTGTGCGCTACAGTGGAGTCATACAAAGTTATGCAGTGCTCTGCATAAATAATCATTACTTCGAGGGTACGGGATACACCCGCCCGCACAAGACAGAAGGAAACCACTCCCATGACCGCCAAGACCGCATACACCGCGAGTAGCCACGAAGCGACCAAGAACAGCTTCAGCCGCCGCGCGCTCATTGGCGGTACCGCGGCTCTGGGAGCTGTAGGTCTGCTCAGTGCCTGCGGCAACGGCAGTGCAAGCTCCGAAAAGACCAAGGCAGCCGGTGCCGGTGCCAATATCGAAGACCTCTACAACATCAACGCCCAGGACGTAAGTAGCCTGAAGAAGGGCGGCACCCTGCGCCTGCCCGCCGGATCCATCGGTCCGAACTTTAACTTCTACACCCAGAGCGGTAACACCAGCGATAACGTCAATGTTATGAGCACCATCAGCCAGGCCGGCATGTGGAACCTCGACTTTGACGGTACCTACAAGCTGAACACCGACTTCGCTGTCTCCTTCGAGCACAGCAAGAAGGATGACAAGATTCAGGTTGCCGTCAAGCTCAACCCCAAGGCTGTCTTCAACGATGGCACCCCCATCACCTACAAGGCGCTCCAGTCCACCTGGAACATCTTCAAGAGCCTGGATAACGGCTACAACATTGTCACCAGTGGCATCTACGAATTCGTCGAATCCGTAGAAAAGGGCGAAGATGACTACAGCGCAACCGTCACCTTCTCCAAGCCCTTCTACCCGCTGCAGAGCCTCTTCTCTGAGATTCTGCACCCCGCACTGGAAGACGTCGAGCTCTTCAACAACGGCTTCGTGGATGCGCCCCACCCCGAGTACTGGGCTGGCCCCTTCACCCTGGCGGATAAGGGCTGGGACTCCACCGCAAAGACCTTCAGCGTGGTACCCAACGACAAGTGGTGGGGCACCAAGCCCCTGCTGGACAAGATCGTCTTTACCCAGATGGAGTCCAGCGCTGCACGTGCCGCGTTCAAGAACGACGAAATTGACGCTATCGGCGCAAGCACCTCCTCCACCTATGCCGAGGTGAAGAACATTGCGGGTACCGAACTGCGTAAGGGCACCCGCCTCTACGCCGGTGGCCTGGATATCAATCCCCGCCGCGTCAAGGATGCTGCCCTGCGTAAGGCAATCTTTGCCGGCACCAACCGTGAAGCACTCGCAAAGATTCAGTTCCAGGGTCTGCCCTACGAGGAAGCTATTCCCGGTTCGATGATTCACATGCCTTTCTCGCCCTACTACCAGGATTCTTACCCGACCCCGAATGACAGCGTTTCGGAGGCGCAGAAGATTCTGGAGGCCGCCGGCTACACCAAGAACGGCGACTACTACGAGAAGGACGGCACGAAGGCTGGTTGTGCTGTGGTGGTCTTCGGTGACGATCCGACCACCAAGGGTAAGGCTCAGACCTTCACTCAGCAGATGAAGGATGTCGGCATTGAGATCCGGATCGATCAGCACGCCGATAGTGAGTTCGCCACCATCCTGGGTAACTGGGACTACGATATTTCCTTCAGTGGCTACTCGGTCTCTGCTGACGCGACCGAGAGTACCAAGCAGTTCTACTACTCCGAGAACAACGAAGGTATCGGCAGTAAGGAAATTGACGCCCTCATCGACGCCATGACCCTCATTGAGGATGACAAGGAACGTAACCTTGCCTGCAATGAGATTGAGAAGAAGCACATGGCTGAGTTCGCCTTCCTGGGTACCATCACGAACGGTCCTGACTTTGTGATGGTCAAGAAGAATCTGGCTAACTACGGTCCGCACCTGTACAAGTCGATGGACTGGACCGCTGTGGGCTGGATGAACTCCTAGGGGTTCCTGCCCTATGAGCGGGTCGAATGTGTACGTGCACATTCGGCCCGCTTTGCTGTGCCCGCTGGCTATTTCTGGAGGCGGGGGAGGGGTGTTGCGCGAAGGGTGGTGGGGTTATGTCGATGTGGATTTAGACCCGTTGCATTAGGGCTGGGCGTAATAATTTAGAAATATTTATCGTGTTGCGCACTTGTGGTGACGTGTGTGGTGTACACTACTAAAAATATTAAATGTGGCTTAGGACATAGCTTTAGGTCACATTATTTTACATGGCTTCACCTGCCCGCCCCATCACCGCAGATAGCAGGCGCTCCCGCAGACGGAAACCCCGCCTCCAGAGCACGCGAGCCACCCACTCTACACTGCAAACACTGCATCAGCGCAGTCCACACCCACAAGGAGCCCGTCATGAGCCCCCAGCCCATCCCCTCCCTCTCCGGATTCAACCCGATCATGAGCCGCCGCGTACTGTTCGGCGGCGCAACCGCCGTCGCTGCTGCCGGCGTACTGAGCGCTTGTGGCTCCTCGTCCCCCAAGACCGAGCACAAGGCAAGCGAAACCCCGTTCTATGAAATCAACGAGCAGGATGCCTCGAAGCTCAAGCAGGGCGGTACCCTGAACCTGAGCACCTACTCCCTTGGTCCGGACTTCAACCGCTTCTCCCAGAATGGCTCGAGCACCTCCGTCTCCGAAACCATGGGCATTATCGCCGGTGCCGGCATCTGGCGCAGCACCTTCAAGGGTGAAGACGAGCTCGACCCCAACTACTGCCTCGGCTTCGAAGCTAAGGAAGTAGACGGCAAGATCACCGCAGAGGTTCGCCTGAACCCCAAGGCAGTCTTCAACGACGGCACCCCCATCGACATCGACGCTCTCAAGGCAACCTGGCAGATCCAGCGTGACCCCGAGGGCGAGTACAAGATTGGTGCAGCAGGTATCTACGAATTCATCGAAAGCGTTGAAGCTATCGATGGCGACCGCTACCACGCACGCGTTGTCCTCAAGACCGCACACAACCCCGTCAAGGGTCTGCTCTTCGGCGGAATCCTGCACCCGGCAATGCTCGACGTCACCCTCTTCAATGAAGGCTTCGTGGACAACCCCCACCCCGAGCTCGGTTGCGGCCCCTTCACCCTGGCACCCAACGGCTGGAACTCCTCCGAGAAGACCTTCACCGCAGTGCCCAACGACAAGTGGTGGGGTGACAAGCCCAAGCTGGACCGCATCGTCGTACGTGAAATGGCAGACGCTGCAGCTCGCGCGGCATACAAGAACGGCGAACTGGACGCAGTGGAAGCACGTACCCTCAGCGCCTACAACGAGATGAAGGACGTCGCGAACTCCGAAATCCGCCGCGGTCGCCGCCTCTTCGCCGGCGGCATGAACCTGAACGCACAGCACATCACTGATACCGCCGTGCGTAAGGCAATCTTCCTGGGTATCGACCGTGGTGCTCTGGCAAAGATTCGCTTCCAGGGTCTGCCCTACGAAGAAGAAGTTCCCGGCTCGATGCTTCTGCTGAGTTCCTCCCAGTACTACCGTGACAACTACCCGGCACGTAGCCCGGAGGAAGCACGCAAGGTCCTGGAGAAGGCAGGCTACACCAAGTCTGGCGACTTCTACGCGAAGGATGGCAAGACCATCACCCTGAAGCTGACTACCTTCGGTGATGACGCCACCACCAAGGGTCAGGCACAGACCTTCATTCAGAGCATGAAGGAAATCGGCATTAACTTCGAGCTCGATTCGCGTGCGCAGTCTGAATTCTCGAAGGTTGTCGGTAACCGCGAGTACGACGTGAGCATCTCGGGCTTCGGTGTGACCTCCGATCCGACCAGCGCTGCCGAGTACTTCTACTCCTCGAAGAACTGGAACGGCGTCGGCACCCCCGAAATTGACGCTATGGTCGACGAGATGGTTACCATCCTCGATGACGCTAAGCGCGCCGAGAAGTGCGACGAGATTGAGAAGAAGCACATGAGCGAGGTTTGCCTCTTCATCCCGTTCCTCAATGGCCCGGACTTCAAGGCATGTCGCCCGAAGCTCGCTAACTACGGTGCGTTCCTCTTCAAGACCATCGACTGGTCTTCGATTGGCTGGATGGCATAAGCCGCAGTTTTAAGCTCCCCGCCCCTATACGTTTTCGCAGTGTCGTATGGGGCGGGGGGCTTTTTCTTTTAGAGACAGCAGTGCGCCTTAGTAGCCCGTCGATGTGCTTTTAACCTGTAACGATTCTCAAAGCGCCGGTCGTGACGCGCTCGCATGTTGACTGGGCATAATATTTCATTTTTTAGTTTTTATACACGGGTTTCGCGAAATCATGCGGACTGAGGGTGCCATATATGCCATTTTTATACACTGTACGGTTCTTATAAGGAGTGGAGTGTGGTCTGCACCGCTTCTTTTGAGGGTATACTGTGTTTCAATCACGAAAAATGTGGGGGCTCTCACAAGGGTTGTCGACAGAGGCTTTGTTGCCACTGGATAAATTGGTGCACAACACCGTGCGCCACGCGATACGCACCCGAGCCCTCCGGCATGAGGAGAACACATGACTCATCTACGTATTAACCGCCGTACCCTGCTGACCGGCACCGTTGCCCTGGGCACCGTCGGCCTGCTCGCTGCCTGCGGTGGCGGCTCGGACAAGAAGATTAACGGCAAGGCTGCTTCGAGTACCGAGGAAATCGTTAAGAACCTCCAAATCAATAAGCAGGACCGCTCCTCCCTCAAGCAGGGTGGCGAGTTCCGTGCTAGCGTCTCCGCAATCGGCCCGAACTTCAACATTCTGACCCAGAGTGGCTACACCACCGAGAACCTCACCGCATTCGGTGGCCCCTGCAACATTCCCTCCGCTATCGGCTTCACCTCCCTGAGCCCCGCTGGCGAATACAGCCTCAACGATGACTACGTCTCCGACTACAAGGCAGAGACCGTCGACGGCGTGCAGACCATTACCTTCAAGCTCAACCCTAAGGCTGTCTTTAACGACGGCACCCCTGTTGACATTGAAGCAATCCGCGCCGCATGGACCGTCTACCGCAACCCTGAGGATGGCTACAACGTCACCGCCACTCCCTTCTGGCAGCAGGTGGCATCCATCGACCCCGTGGATGGCGACAAGACCCACGTCAAGATTGTCATGTCCAAGCCCCTGTACCCTGCCGAAACCCTCGGCCTGCTCGGTGTACACCCCGCACTGACCGATAAGGCACTCTTCAACGACGGCTTCGTGAACAAGCCTATGGATCAGTACTGGTCCGGCCCCTTCAAGATCGGCGAGTGGAACTCTTCGGCTAAGACCCTCACCCTCGTACCCAACGACAAGTGGTGGGGCGAGAAGCCGCTGCTGGATCGCATCATCTGGCGCGAAATGGGCGACGAGGCAGAGCGCGCGGCGTTCAAGAACGGTGAGCTGGACAGCATCGGCTTCGCTGGCCTGGCAACCTACAATGCCGTCAAGGATCAGCCCGGTGTCCAGATTCGCTCCGGTCAGAACGTCGGTGTCGTCAATCTGCAGTTCAACCCGACCCGCGTGACCGACACCGCCCTGCGCCGTGCAGTCTTCGCTGCGGTTGACCGCTCCCAGCTGGCTAAGGTCAAGTTCGGCCAGATTAACTGGGAAGAGCCGCTGACCGGCTCCATGATTGCTATGCCCTTCCAGAAGGGTTACCAGGACGCTATGCCCACCAACCCCGGAGCCGAGGCTGCGGCAAAGATTCTGGAAGCGGCAGGCTACTCCAAGAACGGCGATTACTACGCTAAGGACGGCAAGACCGCTGGCTTCTCCATTACCTACTTCGGTTCGGATGCCACCTCCCTGGCTCAGTTCCAGAACCTCGAGCAGCAGCTCAAGGCAGCCGGTATCAAGCTCGAGCAGGACAACCAGCCGCAGTCCCAGTTCAACTCGGTGATGGGCTCCAAGCAGTACGACTGCGCCTTCTCCGGTTGGGGTATTGGCGCTGACCCTGCAGACAGCGTTCAGTACTTCTACACCAGCGAAATCAACGAGGGCGTGGGCGATCCCGAGCTGGATAAGTACATTGCGTCCATCTACGAGCAGGAATCTCACGATGAGCAGCTGAAGATGGCTGCTGAGGCTGAGAAGCAGCACATGGAGAAGGTCGCTATCTACTTCCCGTACGGCAATGGCCCTAGCTACGCAGCTGTGAAGGAGAAGCTGGCTAACTACGGTCCTTCCCTCTTCGCAACCAGTTACACCGACCCCAAGCGCTGGGTCAATGTGGGTTGGCAGAACTAAAGCCATAGGCTAATTTTCTGGGTTCCTATTCGGTGGTTTCTGAATTTTTGGAGGCGCCGGCATAAGACTCCGGAGGGTAAAGTCCCGCGGTATTCCGCCTTAGAGGCGGGGTGCCGCGGGACTCTTTTGTTTCTCGGGGGAGGGTCGGCTGAAATTGAGGGAAGAAAAGTTTCTGCTGAAATATTTCCCGTAAAAGGTGAGGCGGGTCATGCCGTATGGGTTTTGTGTGTATACTAATCCCAATGCAAACGTGCGTTCCATCATAGATGTGCATCACGAGTATGCGGGGTGGGTTGTGTTCCCCTACCCTCAGATTGTCGAGATGGCGCCACGTTTCAACACTCATCCCGGGCCGGGAGCGCATGGTACCTCACGTGCGCATCCCGGTCCTCAGACAAGGACAGATCATGACCACTTTCACCCTCAACCGCCGCGCCCTGCTCACCGGCACCGTCGCCCTGGGCACCGTAGGCCTGCTCGCAGCCTGCGGCGGCAACTCCTCCAAGACCGAAACCAGCGCTCTCTCCGCCGGCGACGACCTCTCAAAGGCAGTCTCCTACAACGAGAAGGACCGCTCCGCCCTCAAGGATGGCGGCGAACTGCGCCTGAGCGCTGACGGCATCGGCCCGAACTTCAACATCCTCAACACCAACGGCTACACCGCCGGCAACCTGAACATTCAGGCAGCCATCAACTCCGCCTTCACCGGCGGCTTCTACGCCGACTTCCGCGGCGAGTCGCACATGAACGAGGACTACGTCACTGAGTACAAGGCGCAGACCGTTGACGGCGTGCAGACCGTGACCTTCAAGATCAACCCCAAGGCAGCCTTCAACGACGGTACCCCCATCGACGTGAACGCCGTCAAGAGCTACCAGACCATCTACACCGCCGCGGCATCCGGTTCGGACTACCAGATCACCCCCTCGCCCATCTGGGAGCAGGTCGCAAGCGTCGAGGCAGTGGACGGCGATACCCGCCACGTGAAGGTCACCATGTCCAAGCCCTGGTACCCCATCGAAGGCAGCTTCACCTCGTTCCTGCACCCGGCATTCGCCGACCCCAAATTCTTCAACGACGGCCTGAACGACAAGCCCCTCGACCAGTACTGGGCAGGCCCCTTCAAGGTCGGCGAGTGGAACTCCTCCTCCAAGGTGCTCACCGTCGTCCGCAACGACAAGTGGTGGGGCACCAAGCCCGCCCTCGAGCGCATCACCTGGCGTGAAATGAGCTCCCAGGCAGAGCAGGCAGCCTACAAGAACAACGAAATCGACTACGTGGACGCCAGCACCCTCAGCTCCTACAACGAGCTCTCCGGCGTGGCAAACACCGACATTCGCAAGGGTAGCGCTCTCAGCGTGGGCAACTAC
This sequence comes from Rothia mucilaginosa, assembly GCF_001061665.1. Lineage (GTDB taxonomy): Bacteria > Actinomycetota > Actinomycetes > Actinomycetales > Micrococcaceae > Rothia > Rothia mucilaginosa_A. The sequence goes on from NZ_JVSP01000014.1 coordinate 200,378, forward strand.
GAAATCAACCCCGAAAAGGTGCCCCTGCCCGTCCGCCGCGCATTCGTTGCAGCCCTCAACCGTGAGCAGCTGCAGAAGCTGCGCTACGAGAAGCTCGGCTGGAAGGAAACCCTGCCCGGCTCCATGTGCATGCTGCCCATGCAGGAAGGCTACCAGGACAACTACCCGACCAAGCTCGGCAAGGATGTCGCCACCAAGATCCTTGAGGATGCGGGCTACACCAAGTCCGGTGACTACTACACCAAGGACGGCGCTAAGGTCTCCTACCCGGTTATCACCTTCGGTAGCGACCCGGTTGTCAGCTCCACCGCCCAGTTCCTGGTGCAGCAGATGAAGGAGATTGGCATCGAGCTGACCATCGAGAACCACGGTGCCTCCGAAATGTCGAGCATCATCTCCTCGAAGAACTTCGCGATTAAGACCGGCGGTTACGGCATCACCACCTCTCCGGTGGATGCAGCGAACTACTTCTACATCTCCGAGACCAACAACGGTCACGGCAAGGACCTGGACTCGCTCGCAGCCACCATGATGTCCACCGAGGACCCGAAGGAACAGCTCAAGATCATGAACGAGCTGGAGAAGCGCCACCTGGACGAGGTCGCCATCTACGTGCCCACCCACAACGGCCCGAACTTCAAGGCGTGCCGTAAGGGCCTGGCGAACTACGGCCCCATGCTCTTCGGTCTGCCCTACTACAACCCGAACGTATGGATCAACGTCGGTTGGGAGAAGTAAAAATCTAAGCGTTGAGCACCGCTCACACACTCCATAAGGGGTAAAAGCGCTACAGCGGCGTGTTACAGAAGGATTAAAACCTTCTGGAGCACGCCGCTTTCCCGTTCCTCAGAGATTTGCACGGATATACTTAAAACAAATGCGGGCATTCTGCCTGCGACCCCGGCAGAGACTGTCCTCCCGCCGGGTTGGAGCGTTAGTTGCGCACCGTTCGCGCGCCGCCTCCACAACACTGCGAATACTCTAGGAGAAATTCCATGAAGAGCATGTCTGTCTCTCGCCGTACCCTCCTGACCGGCACCGTTGCCCTCGGCACCGTTGGTCTACTGGCTGCCTGCGGCAGCTCGAAGGAAAAGGTTGGCGGTAGTGCCGCTAACAACGCTGAAGATATTCTGAAGAACCTTCAGGTCAACAAGCAGGACCGTTCCTCCCTCAAGCAGGGCGGCACCCTGACTCTCGCGGCTACCGCCCTGGGCCCGAACTTCAACCTGCAGACCCAGAGCGGCTACACCTCCAGCAACCTGGACGCCCTGGCACCCTGCAACATTCCCGCCGTGATGGGCTTCTACACCATGAGCCCCGACGGCGAAGGTACCCTCAACCCCGAGTTCTGCACCGAGCACAAGACCGAGACCGTCGATGGCGTGCAGACCGCGACCTTCAAGATCAACCCCAAGGCTGCCTTCAACGACGGCACCCCCATGGACGTGAACGCTGTTCGCGCCATGTGGAAGGTCTACAGCGCAGTCACCGACAACCCCTACCACATCACCGATAACCAGATGTGGCAGCAGGTGGAAAGCATCGAGGCAGTGGACGGCGACGACCGCCACGTCAAGGTCACCATGAAGACCCCGTACTACCCCTCCGAGGGTCTGTGCGCCTTCGCAATTCACCCTGCTCTGGAAGACGTCAACCTCTTCAATGACGGCTTTGTCGACAAGCCCCTCGACCAGTACTGGGCAGGCCCCTTCAAGATTGGTGAGTGGAACTCCTCCCAGAAGGTGCTCACCCTGGTCAAGAACGACAAGTGGTGGGGCACCCCGGCTCTGCTGGATCGCATTATCTGGCGCCAGATGGACTCCGATGCAATCCGTGCAAGCTTCAAGAACGGCGAACTGGACGCCTTCACCTTCGTGGGTGCAACCAGCTACAACGCTGTGAAGGGTCAGGCAGGTACCGAGATTCGCCAGAGCCAGAACACCAACGTCAACATTATTCAGCTGAACCCCAAGCGCATCGAGGACCTGGCACTGCGCCGCGCAATCCTCGCAGCTGTGGACCGTGAGCAGATCGCTAAGGCATACTTCTCGCAGCTCGGCTGGACCGAGCCGCTGCCCGGCTCCATCATCGCAATGCCGTTCCAGAAGGGCTACCAGAACAACTACGCTGGTGACACCGGTGCACAGGCAGCTGGCAAGATTCTGGAGGCCGCAGGCTACTCCAAGTCCGGCGACTACTACGCTAAGGGCGGCAAGACTGCCAGCTTCGCCCTGACCTCCTTCGGTTCCGAGGCTGTCTACCAGGCTGTCTACCAGATCCTGGAGCAGCAGCTGAAGTCTGCAGGTATCCGCCTGACCTCCGACAACCAGCCGCAGTCGAACTCCAACTCCGTGCTCGGCCAGAAGAGCTACGAAGCAATCTTCACCGGTTGGGGCGTTCTGCCCGACCTGGCATCCTCGGCACCCTACTTCTTCACCACCGAGGTGTTCGGAGTCGGTGACCCCGAGGTTGATAAGCTCATCGAGAAGCTGCAGAACACCGAGAACGAGGACGAGCGCATCAAGATCGCCAACGAGGCGGAGAAGCTCTACTACGAGAAGGTCGCTGTGTACCTGCCCTACGGTAACGGCCCGATGTACGCCGCTGTGAAGGCAAAGGTTGCGAACTACGGTCCGTCCCTGTTCAAGCAGAGCTACACCAGCGCTGACTACTGGGTCAACGTCGGCTGGCAGGAATAGAGTAGGCGAGAGTAATACCGTTTCAGGTAATGCTCTAGTCATCCTGTAGGACTCAAAATCCCGGGTACTCTCACAAGAGAGTGCCCGGGATTTTTCTGTTCCCCTTGTTCTGTGTCCTTCAGCGGGACACGTTAGCGGGATATGTAATTACAAAAACTGGGGGAGGGGAGTGCCGCCCTAACCGGTTGCTACCACTCGCCCATGTACAGGGAACGCTCCTGCAGGTACCTCAACAGGTTCGGGTTCTGCCGCAGATAGAAGATGCGGTAAATGCCGCCTCCAACGACGATAAACGCCAGCGGGAAACCTAAAATCACGAGCACACGGCTCATATTAGCTGGCAAATCAAAAGGAGCGCCGCTGGTTGCGACCAGCACAATCCACAGAGAATATCCAGCGCAAGCTATCGGGGTACCCCACATTCCGCGCACCAGCCAGCTCACCAGCGTCACCGCAATGACCCACGCGAGTGCCAACGTGAACTGATGCCGCTCCGCGTGAGCCCAGGGGAGAGCCCCCACGAAGATAATTGCGGGGATGCCGAGGTAACCGGGGATATTCAGTGAGGCAAGAATGTTTACGCAAAAGTAGCCCAGGAAAATAGCGCTCAACGACGAAGACAGGAACAGGTGCAGGGGTATCGTGCCGTCGCCACTATAGGCTGCGGTGGGGCCTGCATACACGGTTTCAAACATGAGGGTTAGCGGAGTCATCATGTATTCAATCCAGACCACCAGCGCAAACGCACCGAAAATGCCGAGAGCCTGCATCAGCGCAATCAGCCGTGAACGCGCATCGTGAGGAATGGTGAAGCTCTGGCCCTTCGCCTTGACGCCGCAGAGATGAACGACAGCCACCATTGCCGCGATGCACAGTACCCAGCGCACGAGGACCCCCGGCAGCTCAGGAAGACCTCCATAAGCCCCCGTAGCGGGGTCGCCCCAGGCTCCGGGGAGCAGCGTAATAGCGTGAGTACCCTCGGGGAGGCTGGTGGAGGAAGCAAGCCGGTGCGGCTCGTAGATAACCCACCACAGAAGGCACGCTGGAATCAGCGCGGAGAGCTTACGCAACAGAACCGGAAACGGCGCGGACTCGTAGACGAGCGCCTCAAGATTGAGCCGGCGCATCAGCCGTCGAACAGGAGAAAGAGCATGCAACTCTTTTTGCTGCTCTTCCCACACCCCGGTATCCCATGTCCTAGTATCAGAAGACATCATCGTACTCCCTATCACGTGAGAACTTCCTTGTTGAGCTTATTATCACATTAGCAGAAATACCCCCCCCGGCCAGTGCCTAAACCCCAGCAAACCCGGCCCAAAGACTCAGCACATCAGGAAGCAGGGCATAAGGGAAAGGGAGCATAAGGAAAGGGGCCCCACCACAATGGTGGGGCCCCTTAGAGCCTCAGAAAGCGAACTACTTAGTGGTCACCTTCAGGACGGTGCTCAGGTTCTGGTGAGCAACGCCCGGCAGGCCCTTCACCTCAGCAAACTTGCGGGTGTTGGTGACAATCACCGGGGTAATCAGCGGGTAACCCGCCTCCTTGATAACCTCGGGATCGAACTCAATCAGAGTGTCGCCGGCGGCAACAACATCGCCCTTGGCAACCTTCACGCTGAAGCCCTTACCGTCAAGGTTCACGGTATCCAGACCAACGTGAATCAGCAGCTCAATGCCGTTCTCCAGCTTCAGGCCCACAGCGTGGCCCGAGGGGTAGGTTGCGGCAACCTTACCGGCTGCGGGAGCAGCAACAGTGGTACCGGTCGGCTCAATCGCCACACCCTCGCCCAGCTTGCCAGCCGCGAAAATCGGGTCCGGAACATCGGCCAGAGCAACGGCGGTACCCTCAATCGGGGCGTGCAGCTCAATGACCTCACCGGCTGCAGCGGGAGCCGCGGCGGCGGCCTCAGCCTTGGGAGCCTCCTCGGCCTTCTTCTCTACCTTCTTCTCGGCGGGAGCAGCGGCAGCCTCTTCCTTCGCGCGCTGAGCGGCGTGCTTAGCGGCGTCGTCCTTCGACTCGTAACCGAAGACCAGCACACCGGCCATCGCGCCGAAGAAGGCAATAGCCAGGCCAATCACGTACAGGTACGAGGGCTGCATAGCCGGAATCGACAGCAGCGAGGTGAACGCAAAGGCGTAGGACTTAACGCCCAACATCGAAATGGTCGCACCACCGATCACGGCGGGAACCAGAATAATCGGAATCACGCGCTTGTAGCGGAGTACCACACCGTACATGGACGGCTCAGAAATACCGCCCAGCAGACCGGACATCGACGCACCGATAGCGGTCTGGCGTAGCTCGCGGTCCTTCTTGGCGCGGATAGCCACACCGGTCACCAGGCCGAACACGGCGAAGTTGTACGCACCCATGGGGGACTGGATGAAGTCGGTACCCATGGTCTGCAGGTTGTTAATCATCACGGCGTTCAGCGGCCAGTGCAGGCCCAGCGGAACCATGAACAGGTACAGGCCGGCAATCAGGGCGCCCACAACACCGGGAGCCACATCGTTAATCATCTTCAGGAAGTCAGAGATTCCCATAGCCACACCGATACCGATCGGGCCCACCAGGAACACGGTCAGCGGCACCAGGATCATCACCGAAATCATCGGCACGAACACCATCTGCAGCATCGAAGGAATAACCTTCTTCAGGAAGCGCTCAAGCGGAGCCAGCAGAGCAACAGCCAGCAGCGGCGGGAAGACCTGGCCGGTGTAGCTGAACGCGTACAGCGGCAGATCCAGACCGAAGAACGGAACGTTCAGAACCTTGGTTGCGGGATCAGCCAGAGCGGTCAGATCGGTGAAGGTACCGGTCATCAGCGCAGCGGGGATAGCCGCACCAACCCACATGTTCGCGCCCAGACGCTTAGCAGCGGTAGCACCCAGCATAATGGGCATGAAGTTCAGCACCGACAGCGAAGCAGCCTTCAGGATGTACCAGAAAGCAAACTGATGCATCCACTGGTTGTTCAGAGCGGTAGCGGCTTCCTTATCAGCCACGCGAGCACCGTTGACGATGTCCACGTTCACAACCTGACCGGTCAGGTCGGTGTACTGGCCGAAGAAGCCCAGCTGCTGCAGGAACACGATGAGGGTCAGAATCATCGAGGTACCCAGCAGGGCCCACAGCAGCGGACGGAAGGAGTCAGACAGAACGTCGAAGACGTTGGTGAGCCACCCGGCCTTCTTGCCGTTAGACTCTGCCGGAGCCTCGCTCTCAGCCTGCTTCGACATGGAGGGCAGCGCGTTAATCTCGTTGTACACGGCCTCAACACGGTCACCCAGCACCACCTGGGTCTGGCCGGACTGCTCAATCACGGTGAGCACGCCGGGCAGGGACTTAATCTTCTCGTTCTGCACGGCCTCGTTCGACACGGGGGTCACACGCAGGCGGGTCGCGCAGTGCGTCATGTGCGAGATGTTCTCGGGGCCGCCGAGGCCGTCGAGAATCTTCTCGCCAAGTTCGCGGTTGTTCACGATACTTCCTTAGATATGCGGTCAAAGTCTATGCACAGGGTGAAATCTGGACGGCCGGGTGGGGGTGGGAAAACAGCCGCGCTACGCGCAAAAGCTTCCCAAAAACACAAAAGACCCGAGCGCTCTCAACCTACGGTCGGGACGGATGCCCCGTACGGGTACAGCGATACGGCGCGACCACCGGCTACGCGCCGGAAGCTACACTACCGCTATGGTGTTGAGTCACTCAGGTCTTGCCTGCCAATCCAGTAACAATCCTGTTCAAGAGAGGGATACCCCTTCTCAATAGTTCCCTGTAACTTTAAGGGTTTTCCCAGGTTCAGGGCAAGATGGATACAGGAAACTCCCAGAAGCTGTTAAAAATTTCCGCAAATGGATGCGACCCCCGGGCGGGTCATTCGGGCGAGCCAACCGACGGATAAAGGCACAACGCACGGAGGGCCCCGCATCCTCGAAACGAGAATACGGGGCCCTCCAAAAAGTCCCAGCCGGGGCTACCCCGGGTAGGGGCAACGAACTACTTCGCGGCCTTCTTCGGGACGAAGCTCAGCGAGGCCACCTCAAGATCGGGGTAGTGGCGCTTCTGCCAGCGGCGGTTGCGATGCGCATTCACCTCAATCAGAGCCGCACCCAGGGCACCGGCACCAATCGCGGTCCATAGCAGGTGCGGAGCCACCTCGGTGAACTGGTGGTACTCCACCAGGATCGGCACGAACAGCGCCGCAAAGAACACCGCCAGCAGCGCACCGAAGAGCAGCACGCGGGCGCGGTTCAGCGGGCGGGCCACGGCGGCCAGGTTCCACAGGCCCATCATGACCAGGGTAATGAACGAAGCTGTCTGCACCTGGCGGATATCGCCGATGTGCATCCACAGCGAAGCGGCCGTCACCAGTAGCAGCATGGCCACTACAATAATCGAGTTCGGAACCGTGTAGTTCAGCACGCGGCGCAGGAAGCCCGGCACGTAGCGGCGCGAGTTCGGCAGCAGGGTCAACGCGAAGGAAGACGCACCCACAATCAGGAAGTCAGCGGTCGAGTACTGGCGCGGCAGGAAGGGGAACACCCAGCCGAACAGGCCAAACACCACGCCCAGCAGAATCGCGAAACCGGTCTTCGTCAGGAACAGGTTCGCCACCATCTCAATGTTCGTGATGACCTGGCGGCCCTGCTCCAGGGCGGCCGGCAGAGACGAGAACTTACCGTCCAGCAGCACTAGACGGGAGACAGCCTTCGTCGCCGGGGCAGCGTTACCCATCGCGATACCCAAGCTTGCGTGCTTGAGCGCCAGCGCGTCGTTGATGCCGTCACCGGTCATCGCCACCACGTGGCCGCGCTCCTTCAGCGCAATGACCATGTTCTTCTTCTGCTCGGGCGAGACACGACCGAAAATATTGTGGGTCGCGGCAGCCTCGGCAAGCTCCGGGCCGTCCTCGGGCAGGGTAGAGGCATCAACCGCGCCGGCGGAGGTGTCCATACCCGCAGTCTTTGCGGCGGCGGCAACCGTGAACGGGTTATCACCCGAGAAGACCTTCAGCGTCACACCCTGACGGTGGAAATACTCCACAATCTCCGGGGCGTCCGCGCGCACGTTCTCGCGGAAAATCACGAACAGAACCGGGGTAGCGTCCGCCGGAATCTTCTGGACGGGCTCACCCTTCTCGTTACGCACCACGGCCGCGGCATGGGCCAGCACCATCGTGCGCAGACCCAGAGCCGCTAGCTCGGCGGCGCGCTCGCGCTCGGCGGTGCCCTTGGCGAGCAGCGCCTCCGGGGCGCCCAGCAGCCAGGCCCCCGAATCCTTAAACTCAATCGCGCTAAAACGCAGCGCCGACGAGAACGGCACGATGCCGCTGACGGTAGCCGAGGAAGCCTGCGGGAAGCCGCCGGTCAGCGCTGCGGCGGTCGGATTCGCGTTCTCATCGTGGCCGAACCACGACAGCGCCTCGTTCCAGTCGGTCGGCAGGGAGGCACGCCAGGAGGTGTTTTCGGCAGAGTCGACGTCGGGGCCCTCAGCCACCGCCTCGGTGGTCAGGGGACGCACCGAATCAAAAATCACGCCACCCTCGGTGAGAGTACCGGTCTTATCGAAGCAGACCACATCCACACGAGCCAGAACCTCAACCGCAGGCTGCTCCTGCACCAGGATATTGTGCTTGCGGCCCAGAGCCACGGCTGCCGCGGCGAAGGCCAGGGTGGTCATCAGCGCCAGGCCCTGCGGAATCATCGAAGCCACCGAAGAGACCACGGCGATAGACACCTGCTCCCACATGTGGTTCTGCTCCACGGCCTCCAGGCCACCGGCGGCGCGAATCTGACCCCACAGCACCACCGGAATAATGACGGCCAGACCAATCGTAATCCAGCGGACCACGAGGTTCAGGGCATCGCGCAACTCAGACTGGATACGCGAGAACTGGCGCGCCTCGTCGGAAATCTTGCTGGCTCGCGAGTTCGCACCCACGTGAGAGAGCAACACGCGGCCGGTACCACCGAGTACGCTCGAGGCCGAGAGCACCATGTCGCCCGGGCGCTTCGCAATCGGGTCGTTCTCGCCGGTCAGCAGGGATTCGTCCAGCTCCAGCGAATCGGAGGTGAGCACCACGGCATCGGCGGGAACCTGATCGCCGCGCTTGAGGACCACCACGTCGCCCTCCACCAGCTGCTCCATGGGAACCTCGACGGTCTTGCCATCGCGCACAGCGGTTGCGGGGGAGCGGTCCAGCAGGGAGATGCGGTCCAGCTCCAGCTTCGCCTTGTACTCCTGCACGAAACCGATGACCACGTTAGCGATCACAGCCATCAGGAAGAGGAGATCCGCCCATCGCTGGTACATGATTACCACGGCACCACAGGCGCCCAACACAAAGTTGAAGACCGTGAAAAGGTGCGCACGCATAATGCTCCACAGCGTGCGAGAAGACTTCGTGTTCTGGGTATTGACCTTACCCTCAGCCGTCAGGCGTGCAACGTCATCGCTGGTGAGGCCGTGCTGGGCGATATCAAAGGAGCCGCTATGCGGTGTTTCAGAATATTCGGGAATGTAGCCGGCAACGGCAGGCGCTGCCGTTTTCTGCTGAGGATCCATGCGGGGGTCTCTTTCTCGAATGGATGGAATGCTGAACTGAATAGAGTTCAGTATTGCGGACACTACCTTTCAGTGTATCCGTGCAGGAGGGGATAAAGATAATCTCCGCCCTGTAATGAACTGATATTTATAGCCATTCCAGAACGGAGATTTAATATATGCGAATACTGGCATATTTTGAGGTGGAAAGTGTTTGCGGGATGGTTCGCTAACGCCCCGTAAAATCAGCGCGCTAGCAGACTCAGTGCGCTAGCAGACTCAGCGCTCCGGCAGAATCAACAAACGATTCGTCACCGGATGCCTCAACACCTCAATCGGATGCTGATACACCTCAGACAACAACTCCGCCGAACACACCTGCTCAGGGGCGCCCGAAGCAACCACCTCACCACCACGCAACAACACCATACGGTCAGAATACGCAGCCGCCACATCCAAGTCATGAAGCACCGTCAACACTGCAGCACCCTCAGCAGCCAACTCACGGCTCACCCGCAACGTCTGCTCCTGATGCGTAATATCCAACGCCGCAGTCGGCTCATCCAAAAGAATCAGCGGAGTCTGCTGAGCAAACACACGCGCCAAATGCGCACGGCCACTCTCACCACCGGACAGAGTCGTAATATCGCGATCCGACAAGTGAGTCACCGACGTACGCTCCATCATCGAAGCAACCACGGAGTCATCCTCTTCAGCGCGCTCCGTACCCTTCCACGGGGTGCGGCCCATCTGAACCACCTCATGCACCGTGTACGAAAACGCCACATTCAACTTCTGCAACAGCATCGCACGCTGACGCGCCATCTGACGGGCAGGAATAGAACCCAGCGGGGTGCCATCCAACAGAATCTCACCGCCACTGGGAGCAATATCACCAGCAATCACACCCAACAGAGTTGACTTACCGGCACCATTGGGGCCAATCAGCGACACAACCTCGCCCGCAGCAACAGACAGAGACACATCATTCAAAATCTGACGCCCACCAGCGTTAAAACACACACCGGACAGGCTCAACAACTCACTCACGAAGCACCTCCGCCCTGGCCCAGGGAACGACGCAACAACACGAAGAACGTCGGGCCGCCCACCAAAGCCGTAAAAATACCAATCGGCAAATCAGCAAAAGGCACCAGCGTACGCGCACCCAAATCAGACAGCGCAATCAACAGCGCGCCACCCAATGCCGAAGCCGGCAACAACACACGATTCGACGGACCCAAAATCATGCGCAACAGGTGAGGAATAATCAGACCAATAAACGCAATAATGCCCGCATACGCCACCGCAGCACCCGTCAACAAAGCCGTCGCCGCAATAGACACCGCACGTAGGCGCTCCACGTTCACACCCGAATGCTGCGCTGCACGCTCACCCAACGCCAGAACATCCAGCGAAGAAGCCATCACAAAACACGCTACCAAGCCGATCAGAATAACCGGCCACACGCTCGCCACAGCCTTCCACGTGGAACCGTTCAGCGAACCCATCTGCCAGAACACAATCTGATCGCGGCTCGTCGTATCAGCAATAAACATGAGGAACGCAATAATCGCATTCGCCACCGCAGTCACCGCAATACCCGTCAAAATCATCGACAGGACCTTCGCACGACCCGAAGAACGCGACAGGAAATACACCAGCGCAGTAGCCGCCAACGCACCCACAAACGCGAATGCAGGAGTCGTGAAAATACCGAAGAACTGCAGGTTCAACACAATCGACAAACACGCGCCAACCGCCGCACCCGAGGAAACACCAATCACGCCCGGCTCAGCCAACGGGTTACCAAACACCGACTGCATCACCGCGCCGGAAGTACCCAAAGCGGCACCCACCAGCACACCCAACAGCACACGCGGGAAACGGATATTCCACAGAGTGCTATCCGCCAGCTGCATCGCCGGGTTCTCCGGCGCAAGGCTCAGACGGCGGCCCACTGAAGCAACCACCTGATCAATCGGGATATTGTACTGACCCAAACCCGCAGACAGCACCATCACAACGCACAGTGCCACCGCCAAAAACGTAAACGTCAGACCGGCACGACGCCGACGCGACGCACGATAATCCCGCGCACCCGCCGCACTCTTCACGGCAGCCACTACTGGCCCCCCGCAGGAGTCGAGTACGCAGCCTTAGCCAGCGACAAAAGCACCGCCGGAGTATTCGGGCCATAGGACAGAATCTGGCCGTCACCCATATCGATAATGCGCTTATTCTTACCGGCAGTCGTCTCACTCACACCCGGGCGAGCCAAGAAACCATCCAAACCGCCGGTGGATTTAATGCCGCCGCTCATGGTCAGAATGACGTCCGGGTTCAGCTTCACCAGCGCCTCACTGGTCGCCGGAATAATATTCGTCGCGTTCTGCTCAGACGCCACATCTCTACCGCCAATAGCCTGAATCAAATCGTCAGCGCCCGAACCCTTGCCGAGCACGAAGAACACGCCAGCGGTACCGCGCACGTACAAGAACGCGAACGACACCTGCTGTGCACCCTTCGGGGCAACGTCCTTGAGCACCTGCAGGGCATAATCCAGGTCCTTCTGCACGCGGGCAGCAACCTGCTCGTCCGCCTCCGGAACACCCAGCGCCTGCGCAACAGCCTTGAGCTGCGGAATGATCTTATCCATACGACGCTCATGATCGAAGACCACCACGGTCACGCCCGCAGCGCGCAACTGGTCCACAATCTCAATCGGGCCGTTGCTCTTATCCCACAGCACCAGGTCCGGGGAGGTCGCCAGAATCGCTTCAGCGTTCAGGTCATGACCGTTCTGGGTCACCAGCGGCAGGTGAGCCAGCGACTGCTCCGTCGAGGAGGTGACACGGCCAACCAGACGACCGCCCAGACCCAGCGCAATCATCTGCTGAGCCAGAGTGCCGTACAGGTCCAGTGCCAGCACACGGTCAGCGGACTTAACGGTCACCTCGGTGCCGTTGAAATCCTTGAACGTCACGGGGAAAGCCGGAGTGGGGGTATCGACCATCGGCTGAATTTCGGGGGTATCTGCGGCGCTATTGGGGCCGCGCAGAGCCTTCTGATCAGGGGCAATGGAAGAACGCAGCTGATCGGCAAGGTTCTCCAAAACGGTGCGGGTGCTCTGCTCATCCACCACAGCCTGCGAAGTGCTTGAAGAAGCGGCCGGGTTCTGAGTACCCACACCGCAAGAGCTCAGCAGAAAAGCGGAAGTGATGGAGAACGCTGCATACTTCATTGCATCGCGGCGGTTCAGGGCAGAAGAAGAAAGGGAAGAAAACATCGTCGTCTCACAGAAAAAAGGGAGCTAGAAAAACTGGGGTAGGCGCCGGGGTAAAACCTGGCACCTGAAGCGGGGGTGCAGTGAAAATCTGCACCCCCGCACGGACCGTGTCGGCTCACCGGTGAACCTCATGGTTGAGTTTCACGGGTGAGCCGACAGTGTGGGCATCCTCGTGAGGTGCCGTTATGCCTTCTTGCGGCGGCGAGTGTACACGACGGTACCCGCACCGGCTGCAACAGCGATGAAGCCTGCAACCAGGGTGCCCTCAACACCGGAGGCGCCGGTGGAAGCCAGAGGCTTGCCGGTGACCGGGTCGCAACCCTCACCCTCGTAGACGGTTTCGGACACGGTCTTGGTGGTGGTCTTCGCGCCGTTAATCGCCGCGGAGAAGCTCAGCGGAGCCATGTCCTTACCGGCGTCGTAGAAACCAGCGAACGCCTTCGCGCCCTCAGCGGTCAGGGTGGTTGCCGCACCGTTGACGCTCACAGCGTCAGCGGAGCTCTGCAGACCCGAAAGATCCACCTTCAGCAGTGCCACCTCACCGTAGTTAGTTGCCTTGCCGGAGGGGTCATTGCTGTTCATGGTCGCGTAGAGAGTACCGGAATTGCCGTTAATCTCAAGGCGCGGGTTCGCAATGGTGGTGTCCAGAATGCCGTGGTGACCGGTGAAACGAACCGAACCGCTGAAGGAGATGGAACCCTTACCACCCTTGAAGGTGCCGGTGCCGTTAGACCAGTTGAACGCATCCGAAGAGTAGGAGGTGCCGTTCAGCTCCCAGCTACCGTTTGCGATTCCGCCGCGCACGTAGTTGCGGAAGGAATCGCGCACGCCCCAGCCAAGGTTTGCGCTCTTAATGGTGCCGTCGGATGCGCCCTGCTCCTGCACCTCGCGGGTGCGGGTGACGGGTACGCAGACAGGCTGTGCCGGGTTGTTGCTGACAGAACCGTTCGAGGAAGAACTGCCGTTAGAAACGCTGCCGGAGGTGCCTGCCGAACCATTAGAACCGGAGCCGTTAGCGCCGGAGTTACCGGAGGAGTTCGAGGAGCTGTTATCGGAGGAGCCGTTCTCAGAACCCTTGTTATCGGAGGACTTGTTCTCAGAGACGCGGGGAACCTCAACGGTGTTCTCCGCGGTCTGCTCGCTGAGCTTTACGGAGAAGCTCAGCGGTGCCATGGCGTTGTTGGCACCGCGGTACTGGCCGGCGAAGAGCACCTCGGAACCTTCATCGGTGAGCGCGACTGCCGCGTTCTGTGCGGAGAAAATGCCGTCCTTCACGCTCGCGCCGGAGAGGTCCACCTCGGCGATAGCCAGGCCGGTCTTAGAAACGGACTTGCCGTCGCGGGTCAGCGCGTCCACGTCAGCGACCAGGGTACCCTTGCCGTTGACGACGACCAGGCGCATGTTCTTGATGGTGCTCTTGAGCTGACCGTTGTGGCCGGTGAACTCTGCGGTGCCCGCGAAGTTGATCTGACCGGTCTTGGTCTCGGGGTTGTACACGCCGGATGCCTGAGTGTACTTGAAGCCGCCAGCCGCGGTCTTCTCCATGCCCTCAACGTTCACGGAGCCGTGCGCGAAGCCGGTCAGGTACTTCAGGAAGGACTCGCGGATATCCCAGCTGAGGGTGCCGGACTCGACGACGTTGCCGGTGACCTTTTCTTCACGCTTGGGCTCGGTGGTTGCGGCGGGGGAGGAGGGTGCCGCGGAGGTGGGGGCTGCGCTCGGTGCTGCAGAAGTGGGCTCTGCGGGCTTGGGTGCCTCGCTGGTCGGCGCGGAGGAGGGCTCGGCGGGCTTGGGCGCCTCGCTGGTCGGCGCAACAGTCGGCTCGGCGCTGGGTTCAGTGCTGGGTTCAGGGCTCGGCGCGGGTGCTTCCTTGGCCACGATGGTTGCGGAGAAGCCGAGCGCATCCAGCTCCTGACCTGCCTTGTAGAAGCCCGCGAAGGCGCCGGTTGCCTCTTCGGAAAGCTTGACGCGGGTGCCGTTTTCCTCGTCAACGCTGGGCAGGGTGATGGTGTTACCCTCAACCTTCAGGCCGGAGGCGTTGAAAGTGCCGAGGGTCATGTTCTTGGTTTCGACCAGGTCGTTCGGGGTGGTGTTGCCGTTGTAGGGGCGCGACTGAACGTTGGCGCGCACGGTGCCCACGCCGTCCTTAATGGTGACGGAGAGGTCGGAGATGATGACTTCCAGCAGACCGTGGTGTGCGGTGTAGTGAATCGAGGAGCCGGTGAAGGTGACCGAGTATTCGCCGTTGGCTACGGTGCCTTCGGCGGAGGTGAAGTGGTAGGAGCCGTCTTCGTTGGTGGTGACGCCGGTCAGTTCCTGGGAGCCCTGGGAGAAGGGACCGTTGATGTAGGAGCGGAAGGACTTCTTCAGGCCCCAGTTGACGGTGACGTCCTGCAGGCTCTGCTCTGAGGCTGCGGTTACCTCACTGGCGCTGACGTGGGAGTTGGTTTCAGCCGCGAAGGCCGCGGGTACGCCGGCGACGCCGCTGAGGCCGATGGTTGCCGAAGCCAAGAACGCCCAAGTGCGCTTGGTGAGAGAGGGGGTAGACATTCGGTGTCTCCTTGGATTCTGTGATTGTGGTGTTCGTATCAAGTCTAGTCCTATTAGCCTATGTTTGTGTAACTTAATGCCTAGGGTGACTTGTGCATAAGGTTTACCTTAGCAAATTTTTTGTGAGAGCTATTGTCAAAACCGGTTTTTGGTGACAATATGTCATTAACAGGTTTTGGTGACATCGTGTCACTAAAATATTTATTGTTCACCCACAAGCCACTTTAGGAACTCACCATGACTATTACCGCCCCCGAAACCACCCAGGAACGCTTCTCCGCACGCCTGAAGGAAAGCACCAAGCACGTCCACGACAACGCCGAACACTCCACCTTCATGGAAGACCTCATGGGCGGCTCCCTCAACACCGAGGCATACCTGCGCCTCATCAACCAGTACGTGCACATCTACGAAGCACTCGAAGCAGTCTCCGAACACTACCGCGCAGAACCCAGCCCCATCACCGAACCCTTCACCCACCCGGGCCTCGACCGCGCAGAATACATCCGTGCAGACATCCGCGCACTCGGCCAGGACGGCGACATCGACGCGCCCCTGCCCGCAACCGCAGAATACGTAGAGCGCATCCACGCCACCATCAACTCCCCCGAACGCTACCTCGCACACCACTACCTGCGCTACCTCGGCGACCTCTCCGGCGGCCAGGCAGTCGCAGCGCTCGTCAACCGCCACTACGGCATCCCCGCCGAAGCGCTGAGCATGTACCGCTTCACCGAACTGCCCAAGCCTAAGGTCTTCAAGGACGGCTACCGCGAACTGCTCGACAACGCACCCCTGACCGACGAGCAGCGTGAAGCCCTCATCGAAGAGTGCATCGAAGGCTTCCGCATCAACGCCTCCCTGTTCGCGCAGCTGGGCCGCAAGGTCGCCGAGGCATAAACCCAGAACGCGCATCAACAGAACGCCTCAACGCACAACCTCTCACCGCTCAATGCACAAGCCCGCGGGCATAACAAAAGGGGCGGATGCTTTCGCAAGCATCCGCCCCTCTCAAGCGTTAACCATCTTGGGTGTTAGCCCTTGGCAACCTCACCGAAGTGGGCGGCCATGGTACCCTCGTGAGCTGCACGCAGCTCATCCAGGTCAATGGAAACCTCATCCTGGAAGTCCAGAGCGTTCGACTCAGCATCCACCACACCAATACGTGCGAAGGGGAACTGGCGAGCGGTGCACATATCCTTGAAGCGCACCTCCTCAGAACGCGGAACCGAAACCACAACGCGGCCCAGGGACTCCGAGAACAGCAGGGTGAACAGGTCCAGACCGTCACGCTCAGCAACCTCACCCAGACCAATGCGGGCACCGGTGTTGAAACGCAGGCAAGCCTCCGACAAAGCAGCAGCCAGACCACCAGCAGACACGTCGTGTGCAGCATCAATCATGCCGTCACGAGACATGTTCACCAGCATGTCACCCAGCTGACGCTCCAGAGCCAGATCAACCTTCGGCGGCTGACCGCCCAAGTGACCCTTGAAGCGAGCCCACTCGGAGCCGTCCAGCTCATCGCGAGTGGTACCCAGCAGGTAGATAGCCTGACCGTCATGCTCAGGAGCCCAACCCGACGGGGTGCGGCGGGTGACGTCATCCATAACGCCCATCATCGCCACCACGGGGGTCGGGTTAATAGCCTTGCCACCGGTCTGGTTGTACAGGGACACGTTACCGCCGGTCACCGGAACACCCAGCTCCATGCAGCCATCAGCCAGGCCGCGAACAGCCTCAGCGAACTGCCACATGACGTCCGGGTCCTCGGGAGAACCGAAGTTCAGGCAGTCAGACACAGCCACGGGGCGTGCACCAACGGTCGCAACGTTACGGTACGCCTCAGCCAAGGACGCGCGAGCACCCTCGTACGGATCCAGGTAGGTGAAGCGCGGGGAGGCGTCGGTCGCCAGAGCAACACCGAGGTTGGTGTTCTCGTCCACGCGCACCACACCGCCGTCGTCCGGCATGGACAGGGCGGTGTTGCCCTGAACGTAGCGGTCGTACTGGTTGGTGATCCAGGACTTGGAGCACATGTTCGGGGACGCCATGAACGCCTTGATTGCCTCACCCAGCTCCTCACCACGCGGGCGGGAGTCGTCAGCAGCCGAACCGGTGAAGTGGTTAGCCTGGACGTCGTCCTGCCACTCGGGGCGTGCGTAAGGACGCTCGTAGGTCGGGCCGTCGTGTGCGACGGTGCGGGGGTCAACATCCACGATGACCTCGCCGTCCCACTCGATGACCAGGCGGCCGGAGTCGGTCACCTCACCGAGGAAGGAGTACTCCACGCCCCACTTGTTCATGATGGCCTCGAAGCGCTCCACGTTCTCGGGGGAGACAACAGCCATCATGCGTTCCTGAGACTCGGACATCAGAATCTCGCCCGGGGTCAGGGTGGGGTCACGTAGCAGAACCTTGGTCAGGTCGACGTGCATGCCGCCCTCACCGTTAGAAGCCAGCTCGCTGGTTGCGCAGGAAATACCCGCAGCGCCCAGGTCCTGAATACCCTCAACCACGGAGCCCTTGAACAGCTCCAGGCAGCACTCAATCAGAACCTTCTCAGCGAAGGGGTCGCCCACCTGAACGGCGGGACGCTTCGAGGGCTTGGTGTCGTCGAAGGACTCCGAAGCCAGCACCGACGCACCGCCGATGCCGTCGCCACCGGTGCGCGCACCGAAGAGGACAACCTTGTTGCCCACGCCCGATGCGTTCGCCAGGCGGATGTCCTCGTGACGCATAATGCCCACAGCCAGCGCGTTGACCAGCGGGTTTGCCTGGTAGCAGGAATCGAACTCAACCTCGCCACCGATGTTCGGCAGGCCCAGGGAGTTACCGTAGCCACCGATACCGGCAACCACGCCGCCAACCACGCGAGCGGTGTCGGGGTGATCAATCGCGCCGAAACGCAGCGGATCCATCACAGCAATCGGGCGTGCACCCATCGAAATAATGTCACGCACAATACCGCCCACACCGGTAGCGGCACCCTGGTAGGGCTCCACGTACGAGGGGTGGTTGTGGGACTCAATCTTGAAGGTCACGGCCCAGCCGTCACCAATGTCGGTCACACCGGCGTTCTCACCGATACCGACCATCAGGTCCTTCTTCATCTCTTCGGTGACCTTCGCACCGAACTGCTTCAGATGAACCTTAGAAGACTTGTAGGAGCAGTGCTCGGACCACATGACCGAGTACATTGCCAGCTCAGCCGCGGTGGGGCGGCGGCCCAGAATCTCCTTAATGTCCTCGAACTCGTTCTCCTTCAGGCCCAGCTCGGCCCAGGGGAGTTCGGTGTCCGGGGTTGCCGCCGCGTGCTCGACGGTGTCGAGGTTAAACTGCTTTTCGCTCATAACTTCTTAGAATCCTTGTCGTGCGTTAGCGGGCGTTAATCAGGTTGGAAAGAACCGAGGTGAACACGCCGAGACCATCGGCGCCACCGCGCAGGGACACCGAACCGAAACCGGAGGACGAAGGACCGAAGCCCGGCTCCACAGCGTGCTCCGGGTGCGGCATCAGGCCGACTACGTTACCGCGCTCGTTGGTAATACCGGCAATATCGTTACGGGAACCGTTCGGGTTGAAGCCAACGTAGCGGAACACCACGCGACCCTCAGCCTCCAGGGCCTCCAGGGTCTTAGCATCCGCAACGTACTGGCCGTCCTGGTTCTTCAGCGGAACAACAATCTCCTGGCCGGCAGCGTAGTTGCTGGTCCAGGAGGTGGTGTTGTTCTCAATACGCAGAACCTGGTCACGGCAAATGAACTTGCGGTGATCGTTCTTAATCATCGAACCGGGCAGCAGGTGAGACTCGGTCAGAATCTGAAAACCATTGCAAATACCCAGAACAGGCAGGGGCGAAGAACCGGAGGTACCGGCAGCGTTAGCGGCATCAATCACCGAACGCATCACGGGAGCCTTCGCGGCAATAGCGCCGGCACGCAGGTAGTCACCGTAGGAGAAACCACCGGGAATAATGACGGCATCAACATTCTTCAGATCAGCGTCGTCGTGCCACAGCTCGACGACGGTACCGCCAGCCAGACGGACAGCACGCGCAGCGTCACGGTCATCCAGGGTGCCGGGGAAAGTCACCACGCCAACGCGTGCATCAGCGAAGGCGGGGTTCGGGGCGGAAGTAGAAAAGTCGCCAACCAGGGGGACTTCAGTAGGTGCGAGAGACTCTGCCATAGGTACTAGTCCTCCAGAACCGAAACGTTCACGACGTCTTCAATCACGGGGTTGGACAGCAGCTCCTCAGCAGCCTTGCGGGCAGCTGCGAGGTGCTCCTCAGTAGCCTCACCCTCGACGGTCAGCTCGAAGCGCTTGCCCTGGCGAACATCCACGAAGGAATCAACACCGATACGGGGCAGCTCGTGAGAAATAGCCTTACCCTGCGGGTCAAGAATTTCGGGCTTGAGCATAACATCAACAACAATACGGGCCATGTGTGGGCACTCCTTGGGTGCGTGGGTTCTGTATGAGCCGTATCTCATCTTACCGTACTAACGACCGTAACGGGGGTATGCGTCCGGTCGGTGGATACCCTAAGAGGCTCGAATCACGTCTTTTACGCCTCGAGGGGCGGAAGATAGCGTGCGCACACCTCCAGCAGGCGCTCGCGCAGACCAATCGAACGCTCGGACAGCTCACGCTGAATACGCACGTACTCTGCCTTACCCTCGGCCGTCTCCACGGGAATTGGCTCGTAGCCCCACGCACGAATCTCGTAGGGGGCCGCGCGCATGTCCAGCTCACGCGCATCCCAGGCTAGATCGAAGCAATCCATGACCAGGGTTGAATCAACCAGCGGCAGCAGCTTGTACGCCCACTTGTACACGTCCATGTTCGCGTGCAGGCACGCCGGCTGCTCCAACACGCGCTGCGTCTCACGGGTGGGCTGCAACTCGTTCATCGGCGCCGCCTGCGGCATGAAGAAACGGAACGCGTCAAAGTGCGAGCAGCGGATGCGGTGGCTCTCCACCACCCGGTCCGTGCCCTCCGCGCCCAGGCGCAATTCCAAGTAGTCGTGGCGGATATTGTTCTCCACCGACTTGTACGCCATCGCCCACTCGTGCATGCCGAAGCAACCGAACTGGCCCTTCTTCGCGGCCGTATTGCGCAGAATCTCGTGGGTGAAGGCGAGGGCGGTGGCGCGGCGCTCCACGAAGTCGGTGACGTCCACGGTGACGGCGGAGGCCGCTTCCACCTGAGCGCGCGCCTGCTCGGGGGTGCAACCCGCCTCGAGGAGTTCCTGTTCGGTGGCCGGTCGGTAGAAGCGCCAGGAGGCGTGCTCGGGGGCGTCCAGCAGAATGACGCCGGCGCCGGGGTGCCAGCGCTTGAACTGGCCGGGCTTGAGCGTGTAGTAGGTGAAGAGGAAGTCCTCCACGGGGTGCACCTCGTGGCGGGCGCGACGCTGTGCAAAGGGGTCGGCGTAGCGGCCGGCGCGCACCTCGTGGGCGGTCGCGGCGGCACGCCACTGACGGGCATCCATCATTCGAAGCGTCGTCTGAAGAGTAGTCATTCTTCTAGCCTAAACGATGCCGTGACAAGGTGTGGCAGGAAGTAAAACTACTTTATTTAGTGAAGATATCAACAAGACCGTGTTCATCCTCGAGCTCCCAGAGCTCTTTGAGAGCTTGCTCCTTCTGAGCAACGGTCTTCTTGAGAAGTCCCTTACGGAAAGCATCAGCATCCTCGGTGCGGATACGGAAGTGGCTACCCACCTTATGTGCAGGCAACTCACCCGCACGAATAGCCTTCATGAGTGTCGGGCGGGAAACACCGATGCGCTGCGCCGCAATCGTCGTCGTCAAATCGTGAGGGACAACCTGAACATCGATACTTTGCCCGTTAGCCAGGGCATGCAGGACATGCTGAATGACCTGGTTGAGGGCATCGCCAAGCTGCTGGCTTTCTCGGCCCGAAACGGTCAGCTCAATGGTGGTTTCTTCAGAGTTCTTAAGGATTTCCCGTGCCTCTGCGCGAGCCTGATTGAGGGTATCTTCCTCCAGAGGGGTGGTTAGGGTTGTGGTCATTATCTTCTCCTTGGTGCTGTTGCCGGCAGAGCCAACGTCCGAAGATGCCACGCCGGTGGGGTGTATATCATTCGGTGAGAGGCTCATCCACGGTTGATACAACCCTACCCCTATCTGAAATAACTGTAAAGCATTTCAGTTATTTCACCTGTGCACTGATAAAAGGGAGGGGCGGCGCCGGACCAAACCGGCGCCGCCCCTTACCGAAGCGTACAGCTCGCGAACGAGCTAACCCTCTCAACCCTAGCGGCCGGTGCCACCGTACACGGTAGCCTCGCCCTCGGTGTCCAGACCGAACGCGGTATGCACCGCGCGAACGGCCTCATCCAGCTTGCTCAGCTCAGTAATCACCGAAATACGAATCTCAGAGGTCGAAATCATGTCGATGTTCACGCCCGCCGAGGACAGCGCCTCGAAGAAGGTGAACGAAACGCCGGGGTTGGTCTTCATGCCCGCGCCAACCAGCGACAGCTTGCCGACCGACTCGTTGTAGATAACCTCCTGGAAGCCCAGCTCAGCCTTGGCATCCTCCAGCGCCTTCAGCGCGGTGGGGCCCTGCGCCTGGTTCAGGGTGAAGGAAATATCGGTCACGCCGGGGCGGTCGGTGGGAACGTTCTGAACGATCATGTCCAGGTTTACCTTCGCCTCGTTAATCAGGCCGAACACCTTAGCGGCCGAACCGGGAACGTCCGGAACGCCAACAACGGTAATCTTTGCGCGGGTGCGATCGTGCGCGACACCGGAAATCAGGGGCTGCTCCAAGGGAATCTCCTTCAGATGAATGGGGGTCAGTTCCGCGGACTCCTCCGGAACCACGATAGTGCCTTCAAGGTCCGAGAACGAAGAACGCACGTGAAGCTTCAAGTTAAAACGACGAGCATACTCGACGCTACGCAGGTGCAGAATCTTTGCACCGTTCGCCGCCATCTCCAGCATCTCCTCGCTGGTGATGGTATCCAGCTTGTGCGCGGTCGGCACGATGCGCGGGTCGGCGGTGAACACGCCGTCCACGTCCGAGTAAATCTCGCACACATCGGCGTTCAGCGCGGCGGCCAGCGCAACGGCGGTCGTATCGGAACCGCCGCGGCCCAGGGTCGTAATGTCGCCACTCTGACGGTTCATGCCCTGGAAACCGGCCACAATCGCGATATTTCCGGCCTCGACGGACTCACGGATGCGATCGGGGCGAACCTCCACGAGGCGCGCCGAACCGTGCACGCCGTCGGTAATCATGCCAGCCTGCGAACCGGTGAAGGACTGCGCCTTAGCGCCCAGGTCGTTAATGGCCATCGACAGGACGGCGGTCGAAATGCGTTCACCGGCGGTCAGCAGCATGTCCAGCTCACGCGAGGGAACGACATTGCTGGTGACCTCTGCGGCAAGGTCGAGCAGCTCATCGGTGGTGTCGCCCATAGCGGACACCACGACGACCACATCGTTACCTGCCTTCTGAGTGTCCACGACGCGGCGGGCTACGCGCTTGACGCCCTCCGCATCCGCTACGGAGGAACCGCCGAACTTTTGGACGATCAGGCTCATAGAATTCTCCAGGTCTGTTATATCTGTGCCGCCGGCAGAGCGCCGGCTCCTCACCTATAGTAGACGGCGTTCAGGCCGGGCGGCTAACTTACCAGCCGTGTGTATTGACTTGTGGAATATTACCGAATGTTACGCGGGTCGTGGCGGGCCCGGGAGCGCGAACCCTACCGCGCACGTACTAGTGGTGGAAGGCTAGGTCCACGGGTTCACGTAAGTCACGCCCGGCAGCGGCGGAACGTCCGGCTTCGGGGTGCGTAACGGGGCGTTCTGAATCGAGCGGATGCGCTCCTCGTAGTCGGCGCTGCGGAACACCTCGTGAGCCTCCTCGGGCTCTTCGGGGTTCTCGGAGGCAACGGAGCCCTGGGAAACGGTGGGGTCCTCGGGGCTTTCGGACGTCTCAGGGTTTTCGGGTGTTTCGGCGTTCTCCGCTGCGGGTTCCTTGGCGGCGGGTTCGGCCTCGGGGGCCTCAGCCTCGCCGTCTACGGCGGCCGAAGCCTCCCCGCCGTCCTGCAGGACCCGTTCGATGAGCTGCTCATCTACCGTGGCCTGCACGCCGGCGGGCGCGGGAGCCTCACCGGCGGGAGTACCCGGTGCCTCCAGATCGTCGAACATGCTGGAGTTCCAGCGGCGGCGGCTCTGCTTCGCCTCCTTGGCACGCACCGCGGCGGCCTGCTCGCGCTCCTGTTCTTCCTCGCGGTTAGCCCGCTCAAAATCCTCGGCGGCGGTGTGAACCGCGGCGGTGCCCTCGCTGATCACGCGGCGACCCTCCAGCGCGCGACCCAGGGTGATTTCGTCGGCATACTCCAGATCGCCGCCCACCGGCAGGCCCGAGGCCAGGCGCGACAGGCGCACACCCAGCGGCACGAGCATGCGCGAGAGGTAGGTTGCGGTCGCCTCACCCTCAAGGTTCGGGTCCATCGCCAGAATAATCTCCTGGATGCGCTCATCCGCCAGACGGGATACCAGCTCGCGGATGCGCAACTGCTCCGGGCCCACGCCCGCCAGCGGGTTAATAGCCCCGCCGAGTACGTGGTAGCGGCCGGTGAAGGAACGGGTGCGCTCAATCGCCACGACGTCCTTGGACTCCTCGACCACGCACAGCACCGACGGGTCGCGGCGCTCGTCGCGGCAGATGGGGCACAGCTTCGTCTCGGAGACGTTACCGCACTCCTCGCAGAAGCTCACGCTGGTCTTCACCGTGGAAATCGCGTTGGCCAGGCGCGCCATATCGGCGGCGTCAGCGTTCAGGATGTGAAAAGCGATGCGCTGAGCCGACTTGGGGCCCACACCCGGCAGGCGGCCGAGCTCGTCAATGAGGTTTTGTACTGCACCCTCGTACATGCTTCTCCAATCTGCCGTGGTCCGCGGTGAGTGTCTAGGATACTCCGCGTGGGGGCCGCTTCGGTACCAGTGTGGCCCAACCCCCTGACAGCTTAACGGGGAATCGGGCAGAAAAATGCCCGCCGGCGCCGAAAATTCCTGTCATTCTCGGCGCCGGCGGGTGCGTTGGACGCGTTGGGCGGCTCATCGGAACGACCGGCCGAAACGCGTGCCCTTGGGTGTCTAGCCCTGGTGCAGGGGGCGCTCGTCGATGACGGTGCCGCCGATGATCTTCTCGATGGCCCGCAGGCCGATGAAGGTGCTGTTTTCGACCTTCTCGTCGTCCTCCGAGATGTAGTCCTCCTCGGTCACGACGTGCACGGGCTTCGTGGGCACCACCTCGGATGAGGCGGGCTCGGCGGGAGGCTCAGGCTCGGTAACCGGTTCAGAAGCCGACTCATTGGCCGGCGCCGGGGCCAAAGGACCCGCCGCCAGAGGACCGGCGGCCAGGGGTCCTGCCGCTAAGGGGCTTGCCGCCAGAGGGCCTGCGGGCGCAATCGGCTCAGCCGCGGGAGCCGCCGCCTCGGGGGCCTCGGGCATTGCTTCGGCCGGTTCGTTGTAAGAGGGCTCCGCATCATAGGGCGGCTCGTCCTCGAACGGGGGCTCCTGCGCATCGCTACGACCGGGGGCCTCCTGCGGAACCCCGCTGCCGGAGGCCGCGAAGGAATCACGCTCGCCAAAGCCGCCGACCGGCGCATCCGGACCGGGCTGAGAGAGCGGTCTTGCGGGGGAGCTCGGCTCGGGCTGGGCCGGGGGCACCTGCGCGGGGAAAGGCTCTGCGGGGGAGGGCTCCACGTCGGCCGCGGGCGCAGCCTCCTCGCTCTGCGGGATGGGTGCCACGTCCCAGGCGCC
Organism: Rothia mucilaginosa; assembly: GCF_001061665.1. Classification (GTDB taxonomy): domain Bacteria; phylum Actinomycetota; class Actinomycetes; order Actinomycetales; family Micrococcaceae; genus Rothia; species Rothia mucilaginosa_A. Next base: position 225,272 of record NZ_JVSP01000014.1, read on the forward strand.
CAGGGGCGCATCCACGCTGGTGGCTGCCGGAGCCGCCGCGTCGTTCACCGGCTGACCGTGGCGACGCCACGCATCCTCACCGCCGCGGGGGCCCTCCGCCAGGGGCGCGGCGGGCTGCTGGGGAGCCGGTGCGGCGGGCTGAACCTCCTGCTGAGGTGCAGGGGCGCCCGGCTTGAGGGGCTCGCCGGGCTTGACGACCTCGGCGTGAATCGTCACGGGGCCGCGCAGGAACTCGCTCACGCGGGCGGTCAGCTCGGGGACGTAGCCCTTGACCGCGCGCAGGGTTGCGATGTCGGCGCGCACGTAGAGCACGGTGCCCTCCATGCGGGCGGGGTAAACCTTCGCCAGCTGCTCCGCGGAACCCGGAACGCTCATTCGGTTAAGGATGGCACGCCAATTGCCCTGAACCGCCGCCAGCGGATCATTCGGATTAAGCTTCAAAGGCGCTGAGGGCGTACCCTCCGGAGCGGCATCAGCTGCAGGGGAAGTCGGAGCATTAGGCGCCGCCGGGGTGGTACCCGCCAGGGGCGCACCGACCGGAGCGGCAGGAGTCCGAGTCGAAGGTGCCTGCGCTGCCGGGGCCAGGGGCGCAGAGCTAAGCGGCCCACCGGCCAGTGGGGGAGCACCCGCCCCAGCCCGCTGAGAGCCGCCCTGCTGAGCCGCCTCCTGAACCGGGGCGCTAGGAGCCTGCGCGTTAGGCGCCTGAGTCTTAGGGCTCAGGCCTGCCGCAGCCATGCCCGCCGCACGCGCGGCCGACATACCTGCCGGGGTCTGAGAACCAGCCTGAGAACCAGCCTGAGAACCGGTCTGCACGCTTGCCGGGGCAGAACCACCGGCGGCCACGCGACGCTCCAACACCTGCAGGCGCGAGGCCAGCGCCGCAACCTCCGCGCCGTTCGCCGAGCCCTCCTCCACTGGCAGAAGCAGGCGGGCGCACAGCAACTCCAGCTGAAGCTGCGGGTTAGCGGTGCCCGTCATACCGTTCAGTGCATCGTTGACGGTTCCCGCCGCCAGGGTCAGTTCGCGCTCGGTCAGCGCCTGAGCCTGAGCGGCCAGGCGCTCCAGCTGATCCTGCGGAACGCCCTGCAGAATCTGCGCGGCCGATTGCGGAACGGCCTTCACCACAATCAAATCGCGCAGACGCTCCAGCAAATCCTCCACAAAACGGCGAGGATCCTGACCGGTTGCCACCACGCGAGACACCGCGCCAAACAGCGTTGACGCCTCCCTGGCGCCCAGCGCCTCTACGACCTCATCCAGCAACTGGGCGTGCGTGTAGCCCAGCAGGGCCACCGCAAGGTCGTACTCAATACCCTTCTCGGAGGATGCACCAGCCATCAGCTGATCAAGAATCGACAGCGAATCACGCACCGAGCCACCGCCGGCACGAATCACCAGCTGCAGCACGCCCGGCTCCACCGCCACCTGCTCCTGGTCGCACAGGGACTGCAGGTACGGCAAAAGAACCTCCGGCGGCACCAGGCGGAACGGGTAGTGGTGGGTACGCGAACGAATCGTGCCCAGCACCTTATTCGGCTCGGTCGTCGCGAAGATGAACTTCACGTGCTCCGGCGGCTCCTCCACAATCTTCAGCAGGGCGTTAAAGCCCTCGCGGGTGACCATGTGGGCCTCGTCAATAATGAAAATCTTGTAGCGGTCACGCACCGGCGCCAGGGTCGCGCGCTCGCGCAGGTCACGGGCGTGGTCCACACCGCCGTGGCTCGCCGCGTCCATCTCAATCACGTCGAGGGAACCGCCGCCGTCACGCGAAAGCTCACGGCACGAATCGCATACGCCGCACGGGGTGGGGGTCGGGCCCTGCGCGCAGTTCAGGCAGCGCGCCAGAATACGGGCCGAGGTGGTCTTACCGCAGCCGCGCGGTCCGGAGAAAAGGTAGGCGTGGTTGACGCGGTTTTTCTCCAGGGCCGTCATGAGGGGCACGGTAACCTGCTCCTGCCCGATGACCTCGGCGAAGGTCTCGGGGCGGTAACGACGATAAAGGGCAGTGCTCACGGCAACCTCTTAAGCTCGGGGATGCGGATAGGACAGTCCCTACCATTTTAGACGCTTTACCCCGCGCCCGAGCGGCCCGCCGTCACCGCCCGGCGAACCCCCGCCGGAGGTTCGGGTGCGGTGTTTGCACGGGCTCTGTCCAAGGGTGCGCGACGGGGTGCCGCGAGGATGCGCCGGCCCGCAACCACCGTGCGTTCGCCCCGAGTTCCCAACGCGCCAAAAATCCGGTACACTGGTTCTTGCCTCTTACGTGGCGTTATCTTGGAAAACTCCCCCAGGACCGGAAGGTAGCAAGGGTATTCGAGCTATGACGGGTGCGTAGGAGGTCTTTTTTTACCCAAAATCAGGTACCCGATAGTCATGCACCCGTCATATGCACTACGTGCCCGCTCCGCTGGCGCTTCGCGGCTTCGAATCCGGATTTGATTCTTCGCGCGCTCAGAATCCGGATTCTCAGCGGTTGCGTAAGAGGTTTTTTCATGCCCAAAAACGGGTGCGTAGGCAGTCGGATACCCGCCACACTCAGCAGTAATGTGCTTTCTATTACTTTTCCCTCATAAGGCTTGCGTGGCATCGCAAACCTGTAGTAAAGTCTTATTCGTTGCCTACGCAATGCGCAGGGAACATAGCTGGAGGATTCGCCTAGCGGCCTATGGCGCACGCCTGGAACGCGTGTTGGGTTAACAGCCCTCGGGGGTTCAAATCCCCCATCCTCCGCCACCGATCCCCGGTCTTAGATTCTAAGGCCGGGGATTTTTTGCGCCCTTGCTACTATTTCCTCAGAGCCCCTCGGGGCCCGTGCCGCCGGGCGTCCGAAAAATCTGCAGAAAGCACCACCATGATTTTCAAAAAAGTAGGCGATAGTCGCCCCTACCCCCAGCACGGCATGACCCACGCCGACTGGGGCGGTATCGCGCCGCAGCAGGTGCGTCTCGACACCCTCATTACCACCCAGAAGACCCTCAACCTTGAAACGCTCCTGGCCGAGGACTCCACCTTTTACGGCGACCTCTTCCCGCACGTGGTCAAGTGGGGCGGTGAACTCTACCTGGAGGACGGTGTGCACCGCGCGCTCCGCAACGCCCTGCACCGCCGCGCCGTCATGTACGCGCGGGTGCTCGACCTGGACTCCATCTCCCCGGCGCTGTTGCCCGGGGCCCGCAACTAGGTGACGCCGGGCGGCTTTCCGAGCCCGGACCGCGCGGTTGCCCGCAGAACCGTACAACGCAGGTGCCGAGCCATTCTATGAACGGCTCGGCACCTGCGTTTTAAAGTTTCAACGTATATCTGCGCGACGGAACTCCGTCGAACACGCCACCGCGGTAGAAAGGGGCCTACGCGGCATCCTTCTGGCCGGAGTCGTCCTGCGCGAGGGCCAACTGGGGCGCGAGTTCCTCGGAGTCCAGGCGTACCGGGTTGCCCTCGGTATCGAAGCGGGCGCCCAGACCCATCTGAATAAAGCGAATCGTGTTGAGGATCTGGTGCTCTCGGGTCTGCTCGTCCGGCGCGTCCTCGGTGCGTCCCGCGCTCGAAGAAAGCGAGCCGTGCACCAGCATCGCCAGCTCGCGGATATCGTTCTGCGGAATGTACTTCTCGGCGATGGCCGCCGAAAGGATGTTCGCCAGGACCATCTGCAACTCCTGCACGTGCTTGCCGAGCTTCGCGTAGGACTCGGGGGAGAGCATGGAGCGCATGGCCGGGCCCGGGGGCAGGTGGCGGCGCGCCAGGTCGTTGATCTGCAGGCGGATGTATATGGCCAGTTGGTCGATGGGGTTCTCGATGCCCTCCAGACCTTCGCGTAGCTCCTTGAGGAAGCGTCCGGTCTCGTCCAGGGCGTAGGCGACCAGCAGTTCACCCATGTCGGCGAAGTAGTTGTACACGGCGGTGCGGCCGATGCCCGCGTTCTTGGCGACGTCGGTCATGGTCAGGCCGGGCAGGCCTCGGGTGTAAAGAATCTCGCCGAAAGAGTCCAGGATGGCGCGCTTGGTGTTCTCGCGCTGGGCGGCGTTGGTGGCTGCAGAAATACGTGGCATAGTGACACCTTACCGCAGAATGTCAGCAAATGACGAATATATCGAATGTGTCACCAAGAAATTTGCATAATCCATGCGAATTTTCGCGTTTATGACAAAAACAAGCCCCTACAGGAACCCCAAACGCGTCGCCGTCGCCAAATCTGCACCCACCAACGACGCAATCGGATACCCCGTATGGCCACGCCCCGGAGTCACCTGCAGTAGCGTCCGCGCGCCCAGCCCCTCATAGAACGCGATACCCTCCTGCGCCGCAATACGCGCCGACCAGCTACCCTCAGTGCTCGTCGCCATGCGCCGCCGAGCCGAAGGGGAACGCCCATCCAAAACACCCACGTGCCAGCTCATCAGCAGATGCGCATGCGAAGACGGGCTCAACGCCGCCCGCTCACGCTCCCGCGCAGGTATGCCGTCAGCGCCGCCTCCACCAATGAAGGTGGCACCGCCACCGTGAAGCCAGTCAATATCGTGCGACAGCAGCTCATAGCTGAGGAACTCCGCACCACCCGAATAGCCCGCAAGCCAGACGCGGCTCATATCCACCCCGTACGCCAAGGAAATCTCCTCAATCAGGGCGCGAACCATCCTGCCGTTTGAGCGGGCACGAACCCACCAGTTATAGGTCAGCGGAGGCGCATAAGAATCGGTGTCGGTAAGGCGCGGCTCCCGCAGACTACCCGGCGACAGCACCGGCACCGACAGCATATTGAACTCAGCCGCCACCTGCGCCAGCTCGGCACGCAACGGGGAGGTGCGGCGCAGCAGGCGGCTTCCGGCGCGTGAGATGTGGTCGCCGTCGAAGTAGAGGAGCAGCCCGGGCGCCCGGCCGGTAGCGGGGTTGCTGAGCAGGTTGAGGTTATCCACGCGGTAGTAGATAGTGCGCCCTCGGTGCGAGAACGGGCGGTAACCCACAATCTCCGAAGAGGCGAGTACGAGCGGCTCAAATACCGTGGCGGCCGCTCGAACCAGGCGCGCCGCGCGGGGGAGGAGCGGATGCAACCGCGGAATGTGCGCGCTGAGCCGCCGCTGGTTGTGGTGGATCAGCGGACGACGCAGGCGGTGGCTCAACCTCTTCATGGCTCCATTGTAGGCAGAGCCTCGAGGCCGGACGCCACCTCTCGCCGCGGGCCGAGATGCCCCGGAGGCGCATGGTGCGGCTGCGCCCGAGCGTCCGAACTTTAGCGCGGGCGGCCCCCAACCTGCCCGGCGCACGGTATATGGGTACTATTAGAGAGGCTCGGGTGGCAGACGAGCCCACCGAACGCGGTCCACGTGCCGCATTTGAAGTTTACGGTGGTCAGCCCACCACACAACCACCACTAGAAACACAACGCATGAGAAAGAACCTGGGGAGAGTTATGGCTAAACCCGTTAGCGAGTCGAAGGCTCAGACGAGCACCGTGAAGGTGCCGTGGGCCGGTCGTCGCGGCTACTTTGATCTGTTGCTGGCTGCATCCTGCGTCATCCTGATTATCTCGAATATTGGCGCAACCAAGGGCGTGGAGTTCGGCCCGCTGCCCTTCGAGCTGCCCGTCATCGGTAACACCATCGTGACCGACGGCGGTTTCTTCCTCTTCCCCCTGGCCTACGTGATTGGCGACCTGCTCTCCGAGGTGTACGGCTTCAAGCGCGCTCGCCGCGCCATCGTGGCTTCCTTCGTGGCAGCCGCCTTTGCCGCCGTGTGCTTCCTAGTCATCATGTACCTGCCGGCCGCGGGATTCTACGAGAACCAGAAGTCCTTTGAGGCGGTGCTGGGCCCCGTGTGGCAGATTTACGCCGGTTCTCTGCTCGGCTACCTGTGCGGTCAGACCCTGAACGCCTGGATCATGGTGTCCATGAAGAAGGCTACCAAGGGTCGTTTCCTGTGGCTGCGCATGATTGTCTCCACCCTGGCCGGCGAGCTGGTTGACACCTTGATTTTCTGCTCGATTGCGGCTCCGGTGCTCGGCATCGAGACCATCGAGGCTTTCCTGAACTACGTGCTGGTCGGCTACGTCTACAAGTGCCTGGTTGAGGTTATCCTCATGCCCATTAGCTACCCGGTTATCGGCTGGTTTAAGCGTCACGAACTCGAGTACGTGGCCTAGCCCCGACACCGGACTGACGCACGAGGCCGCTCGATTGTTTTGCTCGGGCGGCCTTCCTCTATTCACACTTCATTTTTCGATACACAGCATTCCTAACGAAAGCGACACGTTATGTCTATACTGCGGGAGAATACCTCTGAGCAGTCGAAGGGCGACTCCCTGAGTCGTTCCCTGTCCCACGGTCAGCTGACCATGATTGCGATGGGCTTGGCGCTGGGTACGGGTCTGTTCCTGGGCTCATCCTCCGCGATTAAGATTGCGGGCCCGGGCGCTATTGTCTCCTACGCGATTGGTTCGATGATTGCGGCGATTATCGCCGCCTGCGCGGGCGAGATGTCCGTGCGTCACCCTGTTCAGGGTGGTTTCGGAACGATTGCGAGCCGCTACCTGAACCCCTTTAGCGGCTACATCACCCGCTGGGCCTATTGGGCCTGCACCGTGCCGCTGGCCGGTGCCGAGCTGGTGGCCGTGGGCCATTACGTGGCGTTCTGGTTCCCGCAGATTCCCCTGTGGGCTTCTGTGACGTTCTTCGGCGTGCTGATTCTGGTGCTGAACCTGGTGAGCGTGAAGTCCTTCGGCGCGTTGGAGTTCCTGCTCTCCTCGATTAAGGTATCCGCGGTCATCGTGTTCATGGTGATTGGCCTGCTGCTGGTGTTCGTGGGCCTGCCGAACCACGGTGCCGCGGGCGTGCAGAACCTCGTCAACGACGGCGGCTTCCTGCCGAACGGCCCCATGTCGATTTGGATTTCGATGGCCGTGGTCATGTTCTCCTTCGGCGGTGTCGAGATGATTTCGCTCTCCGCCGCGGAGGCGAAGGACCCTGCCCGCTCGGTGGCCTCCAGCGTGAAGGCGATGATTTGGCGTCTGTCCACCTTCTACGTGGTGTCCATGGCGATTATTCTGTGTCTGGTGCCGTGGCAGACGGCGGCGCAGAATTCTGACCTGACCGAGTCCCCCTTCGTGATGGTCTTCTCAGAGATGGGTATTCCCTTCGCGGCCGACATCATGAACTTTGTGGTGCTGGTGGCAGCCCTGTCGGGTGCGAACGCCTCGCTGTACGCGGCAACCCGTCTGATGCACGCCCTGGGTGCCGATAAGATGGCCCCCTCGGTTGCGGCCCGCACGACCTCCCGCGGCGTGCCGATGGTGGCCCTGCTGATTTCCTTCACCGGCGTTGTCGTGGCGACCGTGATGGCCGTGGCCAAGATCGGTAACATCTTTGCCCTGCTGATGGCGCTGGTGACCCTGTGCATCCTGGTCGTGTGGATCATGATTCTGCTGACCTACCAGGCCTACAAGAAGGACCAGGGGGATGCCTCCTCCTTCACGGTGCTGGGCGGCCGCTTGACGGCAGGGCTGGCCCTGGTGGGCGTGCTGGGCACCCTGGTGGCCCTGTTCATGCTGGACGGCTCGGGCGTGCAGGAATCCATCATGGTGGGTGTGGTCTTCTTCGTGCTGATTTCTATCGGCTACGTGATTGCCTCGCGCCGCCTGGGCGGGTTCAAGCGCCCCGACCTGGATGCAATGCACGAGGCCGAGGAGCCACAGACCCAAGCCACCGAGTCTTAGTCTCAAGTTGAGGTTATAGGATGGGGCGTCGCGGGCAAGAGCCGCGGCGCCCCGTCGCATCCGGTAACTCCCGCCTCTGCCGCAGGACGTGCGAACCGGCACCCGTACAATGGAATTATTCGCGCCCGCGACCCAGCGGTTTTGACCCCTCGGTTTCTGCAGCGCGAGCACACAGCACACATTACGCCCTCGGGCGTACTAAAGGAAGGCACAGCCGTGTCCCACAATGACAGCACCCGCGGCCCCGTCGCCGCGGGAACCGCCGAGCCTCGAACCCTTAAGCGTTCCCTGTCTCACGGGCAGATGACCATGATCGTGATGGGTTCGGCTCTCGGCACCGGCCTTTTCCTGGGGTCGGGCACCGCGATTGCCATGGCCGGCCCCGCGGTTATTCTGACCTACGCCATCGGTTCGGCGCTCGCTTCGGTGATTGGCGCGGCGACCGGTGAAATGGCGATTCGCTACCCGGTGCGTGGCGGTTTCGGCACGATCGCGACCCGTTACCTGGGGCCCTTCGCGGGATTCCTGACGCGTATTGCCTACTGGACGGCGACGGTGCTGATTGCCGGCGTGGAGCTCGTGTCGGTGGCGACCTACCTGAGTTATTGGTGGCCGCAGCTGCCGCTGTGGGTGGGCATCGCGGCATTCGGCGCGGCGCTGATTGTGCTGAACCTGACAAGCGTGAAGTCCTTCGGCATGCTGGAGTTCTTCCTCTCCTCGATCAAGGTCATTTCGATTGTGGCCTTCCTGCTGGTGGGCCTGTGCCTGATTTTCTTCGGCCTGCCCGGCCACGCCGCGGTGGGTACCGCAAACCTCTTCAATGACGGCGGTTTCATGCCTAACGGCCCGGAGTCGGTGTGGCTGTCACTGGCCGTGGTGATGTTCTCCTTCGGCGGTATTGAGATGATCTCGATCTCTGCTGCGGAGGCGAAAGATCCCTCCCGTTCGGTGCGTTCCTCGGCGAAGGCGATGATGATTCGCCTGGCGACCTTCTACGTGCTGGCCGTGCTGATTGTGGTGGCCGTTATTCCGTGGCGTTCGGCATCGGGTCTGGGCGACGCTGTGGATGCTTCCCCGTTCGTTCTGGTCTTTGAGCAGCTGGGCGTGCATGGCGTGGCGCACTTCGTGAACTTTGTGGTTCTGATTGCGGCCCTGTCGAGCGCGAACGCGAACCTGTACGCCGGCGCGCGTCTGCTGCACTCCCTGGCGGTTGACGGTATGGCTCCTCGACCGCTGGCCGGGGTGAACCGCGCGGGCGTGCCTGCGCGTGCCGTGTGGCTGTCGACCAGCGGCATGGTGATTGCTATTCTGCTGGCGCTGTACAGCCCCAAGGAGGCGTTCCTCTCCATGATTTTTGTGATTATGGTGTGCGCGCTGACCGTGTGGGTTCTGATTCTTTTCGCCTACATCGTGTACAAGCGCGTTGAGCCCGCCGCGCACGGGTTCCGCCTGTGGGGTGGACGCTTCACCGCCGGCGTGGGCATTGTTCTGCTTTTCGCGGTGTGGGTGGCGCTCTTTAGGGTGCGCGGATCCGCGATTCCCTCCGTGGTGGGCGTGGGCTACTTCGTGGTGCTGAGCGTGCTGTACTTCGCTCGTATCCGTCACAGCCACACGATTGACGACCAGACGTTTGCGGAGGCGCAGCGGGCGACGGAGGGCTACGATGCGGCGCAGCACGACGCCGACCACGCCCTCGAGACCGCGGCAAAGCTGGGACGCTAATCCCCCTCGCGGCTCTCCCGCGGCGCGAACGTCAAGAAACGAAAAATACGGAAGATTAAGGCTGCTGCCGTAATATAACCGTAAAAATAACGCAGGCCCTCGAAAGAGGTCTATTATAAATAGTGAACCGTATGATCTTGTATGCGTTCAAATGTCTGTGTGTTGGATGAGGCCTGAAAGCATCGTAGCTTTCGGGCCTCATCGTTTTAATTCGAGCAAATATTTTTAGTGGTTAAATTTCGGAAGAACATAGATTTTAATGTAAATATGTGTTTATGTGTGAATTTTCCGGAGTATTTCCGAAAGGAGTAGAGTTAAAGCCATGCGAAGCCACGAAAACCCTCAGAAAACCACTTCTGCGGCCGGCGCCTCCGCCGCCACGACCGCGGCCGATGAGCTGGCCGTGTACGTCCCCGCCCGCTGGGGCGACATGGACGCCTACGGACACGTCAACAACGTTGCCATGCTCTCGATTATGGAGGAGGCCCGCGTGGCCCTCTTCGGCCCGCCGCCCTCCTCGGGACAGAAACCGACCGTGGCACCCAACCCGCCCATCCCGCTCTTCGACCTGGTGTCCGAGGGTGTTCAGGCCCTCATCGCCGAGCACGGCATCCGCTACCTCGCGCAGCTGCCCTACACCGGTGAGCCCGTGCCCGTACGTGCACGCGTGGAAAAGGTGAGCGCCGCATCCGTGCGTATCGGCTACTCGATTCTCTCCCCGGTGGATCAGCGCGAGTGCGTGCGCGCCTTCACCGTGCTGGCCTTCTGGGACTCCGTGGCGGGGCGATTGACTCGACTCAGCCCCGAGCAGCGAGAACTGCTGAGCTCCTTCCTGCCGAAGGAATAAACGCGGGAGGGTACGGGCCTGCGCAGCCCGGATGGCTTGCGCGCAGGCCCGTATTCAGGCGGTGTTCACGGGAAACGCGTATGCTTAAGGTACCTTCTGCAAAGGGTGCAAAAGGTACAGCCCAGGAGAGAACAATGTCGTTTCACCACACTCAGGTAGCCCCCGCAGGCTGGGGTCGCCGCACCGTGCGCGCCACCGGATGCGCCGCCGCCCTGCTCCTCGCCCTGACCGGATGCTTCGGCGGTTCCCAGAGCACCGCCGAGTCCTCCCCGAACCCCACCGCCACGGCCTCACCCACCCGCCACCCGCTACCTTCCTCCACGGCCACGCCGGCTCCGAACACGCCAACACCGAGCGCAACGACCGGGCCGACCGTCACGGAAACCACGGCCCCCGCCTCAACCGCTGAGTCCGTCCCTTCCGCATCCTCGGCGGTTGCTGAGGCAAAGGCAACCCCCGTCGCGGATGCCAGCCCCGCCGCCGCTGAGACGCCGCGCGCGCCCGAGAAGGTGGAGGCTGAACGCGCCTCCGCCGGCGAGCGCTGCGGGCACATTGGCCGCAAGGGCTACCTGAAGACCGGCGCGGAAATCATGGTGCTGCGTGGCACCGTGGACTGCGCCCACGCCCTGGATGTGCTGACCGAATACGTCACCACCCCGCGAGCTGACGACAACCTGACTCAGAACCAGATCGCGAAGGTCCAGGACGCCACCTGCTACTGGAACCCGCAGTACGAGATGGTCGAAAACCGCCGCGAAGATCGCGGCGCCCCCGAGTGCACCATCGGCGAGGATATCGCCTTCGTGGCTCGCCTGCAGAACCCGGACGCCCCCGAGATCCCGTTCCTCATGGAGCCTGCCCGCTACGATTCCGGTGCCGGCTACTACCGCTTCAAGAGCTACGACGAGCGCACCGTCTGCGAGCTGAACTCCGCCGAGTCCACCCTGGCCTGCGAGCGTCGTCTGGGCGGTCAGCTCACCGACGGCAACGGCGCGGTGGGTCGTACCTTCTCGGCACCGGTGCGCATCACCCGCATGAACTTTGCCACGGGAGCCTACGACGAGCGCGTGGAGGATGTCGCCCCCGCGACCCTGCACGCCGAGAGCACGACCGCGAACACGCTCATGCTGCGACCGAATAACGTGACGGTGTTCCCCACCGATTCCGGCAAGCAGATTACCTGCTACGGTGAGCCGGAGGAGGGCGTGATGACCTGCCACGACGGCGGAACCTACTCGGTGCCCATTAGCGGCGGCCAGTTCTAGGTCGGAGTGAGATCCCGGGCGTGACGAATCGCGGAGGGGGCTCCCCGCAATGGCGGGGAGCCCCCTCCGCCCATACATAGCTTGTGGAGGTGCGGCATAGCCCCCGCACAGGCGGCGTTCTAGAATGGTTAAGGAACCCGGAACCAAAGACGCAGAAAGGTCACCATGCAACCGGCACAGACCCCTCACCCGCATCGCCGGACGAAACGATATGCCCCCGCAGCCCTTGGCGCGACGCTCCTGCTCGCCCTCGCGGCCTGCTCCGGAGGCGGCGGAACCTCGGCCTCGCCGAGCACCACCGCGACCCCCAGCCCCAGCGCGACGAGCGCGAAGGCAACTCCCACCCCCAGCCCCACTCGCACCGTGACCGTCACAGAAACCACCCCGACCCCCGGAACGGTGCAGACTGCGACCGCGGAGGCGACCGTCACCCCGGGCACCATCACGACCGCAAGCGCTACGGCTACCGCGAGCGCGCAGACCGGCGGTCAGGCTCAGGCTTCTTCGACGGCCCGAGCTTCTTCGGCCCCCTCGAGCACCGCCTCGCTTTCATCCTCCGAGGTGAAGTCCGCGGGAGGCACCTGTGGCACCCTGGAGGCCACCGGATACCTGAAGCACGACGCCACGGTTCAGGTGGCTTCCGGTGCGGTGGATTGCCTGTTTGCGCGTGAGTTGATTCGCCAGTTTGTGGTGCAGAACCCAGCCGAGGTGACCGACAAGGCCAATGGCGAGCGCGAGGTCATGTCGGCACGCTGCTACTGGAAGCCGGGCGACGGCGTGGACCGCGCGACCCCCGAGTGCGTGTCCCTGGACGGCGGTAACACCGTCATCACCGTGAAGCTGACCAACTAGCCTGCGGCTCAACCTCGGCAGAGTTTTAGGCAGTAAACACAAGCGCCGCGTCGACGACTGATTCGTCAACGCGGCGCTTTCGTGTCTCGAAGCTATCTCAGACAGCTGGCGCGGCGGGTTTTAGAGCTCTCCGCGTGCGCGGGCGGCGAGCACGTCGTCCAGGCGGGCGAAGGTTGAACGCCAGGTGGTGCGCACCTCCTCATGAACCGAGGGAGGCATGGGGCCGATCTCCACAACGATACGGGTTCCGGACCCCACGCCGTCGGCGGTAATCACGGTCTCGGGGAAGAAACGGTGACGCTGGTAGACCAGCACGCTGCCGGGGGTGCCCAGGTGATTGGGCAGCTGCTCGGCGTACTCAATCTCCTTGAAGGGCTCGATGGCCAGAAAGCGGCTCTGCAGGATGCAAGACACCGAGGGGTCCACCTCGTTAATCATGGACAGGCGCTGCATGCCGCCCACCACGGGTTCAAGCACCACGTCGGTGGGGCGCACGTGCCAGCCGGCCGGGCCGTACCAGCGGACCAGCAGCTCGGGGTCCATGTACGCGCCGAAGACGTCTTCGATGGGTGCGGCAATCTCGTGGTCGAAGACGAGGAGCTCCTCGTCGGGGACGTGGGTGATGCTCATGGGTTTCTCCTGATGAGGTCGTGGGCTGTGCGGTCGGCGGGCTTAGGGCTTCTTGCCGGAGTAGTAGTTACCGAGGAACTCGTCACGGTACTCGAAGTAGGTGCCGTCCTTGATGGCCTCGCGGGCGTCGTCCACCATGCGCACGATGAAACGCTCATTGTGGATGGAGGCGAGGGTCGCCGCCAGGCGCTCGTCCGCCTTGAAGAGGTGACGCAGGTAGGCGCGGGTGTAGTGGGTGCAGGTGTAGCAGTCGCAGCCCTCGTAGATGGGCGAGAAGTCCGCCTTGAAGCGCGCGTTGGTGATGTTGTAGCGGCCGGTGGGAGAGTAGACGGCGGCGTTGCGTGCCACGCGGGTGGGGGAGACGCAGTCGAAGGTATCCACGCCGTTTTCGATGCCGACGAAGATGTCGTCGGGTTCGGAGATGCCGAGCAGGTGGCGGGGCTTGGATTCGGGCAGCTCTTCGGCGCACCAGCGCACGATGGTGCCGAGGTTTTCCTTCTCGAGCGCACCACCGATGCCGAAGCCGTCGAAGGGCATGGAGCCGAGGTCCTGGCATGCCTTGCGGCGCAGGTCCTCGTACTGTGCACCCTGAATCACGCCGAACAGCGCCTGGTAGGGCTTACCCACGCGCTCTGCGGTCAGGCGCTGGTGCTCAGCAATGCAGCGCAGTGCCCACAGGCGGGTGCGTTCGAGCGCCTCCTCCTGGTAGCCGCGGGAGTTGTAGAGGGTGGTCAGCTCGTCGAACGCGAACATGACGTCGGCACCGATCTGGTGCTGAACCTGCATGGAAACCTCGGGGGTGAAGCGGTGAATCGAGCCGTCAATATGCGACTTGAAGTTCACGCCGTCGTCGTCAATGTGGGCGAGGCGTTCCTTGCCCTTCGCCACGTCGTCGTCACCGAGGGGGCGGCCGTCGGCGCCCTTAGCGTCCGCGACGGTGCCCATGTCGATGACCTTCTTGAAGCCGGAACCCAGGCTCATGACCTGGAAACCACCCGAGTCGGTGAAGGTGGGGCCGTCCCAGTTCATGAAGGCACCCAGGCCGCCTGCCGCGTCCAGGATTTCGGGGCCGGGCTGCAGGTACAGGTGGTAGGCGTTGGAGAGCAGAGCCTGCGCGCCGAGCTCCTTCATGGATTCGGGCAGGACCGCCTTGACGGTTGCCTTGGTGCCCACGGGGGTGAAGGCGGGGGTCTGAATCTGACCGTGCGGGGTGGTGATAACGCCGGTGCGACCGAGGAACTGTCCGCCGTTCGCGTCGATGCGTTCGGCGCCGGGGGAGGCGGTGTCCGCCAGGCGGCTGGTGATGGTGAATCCGAAGTCTTCGGTGGGGAAAGAGTTATCTAGAACGCTCATTCTTCTCTCGATCTGCGTGCGCTGTCCGTCTGAATGTCTACACCCTAGCCTACCGGAAAACCCCGCCTCTCTTGCCGGAGGCGGGGTTCGCAAGAAGCTAGCCGGGCGCAGCGGGTTTAGCTCGCCTTAGCCTGCGAAGTCGCCGAGCATATCCACGGTCGGCACGAAGAAGAGGGTGCCGGTCACCGCGGTGCTGAAATCCAGCAGGCGGTCATAGTTGGCGCCATCCACTCCGGTGAACATATTCATGAGCATCTTCCGGACGGTCGAGAAGGTGCTGGCGTAGCAGATGAAGTAGGTGCCCAGCTCGTTGTTACCCACGGTGCCGAAGGGCATGTTGTCGCGAATAACCTTGAAATCGTCACCGATATTGGCGATGGCGGAGTGCGAGTTGGCGGGTTTTTCGTCCTCGCTCATCTCAATGTCGTCCTGCTTGGAACGGCCAATGACCTTCTCCTGCTCGGAGACAGGCAGGGCGTTCCACGCGGTCATATCGTGGATGTACTTCTGTACGAACTGGTAGCTACCGCCCCTGTACATGGGGTCGCTGTCACCGATGAGACCGAAGTATTCGCGCGCCGCGGGGGTCTGCGGGTTCTCGGTGCCGTCCACAAAACCGATGATGGAGCGGCCGTCCCAGTAGCGGAAGCCGTGTACCTCATCCAGTACCTCAGCAATATCGCGCAGAGCCGCGGTAATAGCGGACGCCATATCGTAGGCGACCGACGGCTGAGTCGCACGGATGTGGAAGTGCAAATCACCGGGAGTGGACACCGCGGTGTGCTTATGGCCCCTAATCTCCTCAAATTCCACAAGCTCCTGCGGCAGCGGCTTGGGCAGATCCAGGGTCAGCCACGCGCTGTGGCTGATGCCCAGCACAATGCTGGCGTTCTCGGACGAGTAGCGGTTTGCGGCGGTGTGGTTGAGGTTAATGACGAGCCCGCAGAGGTTCTGGAACCCCTCAATGAGCGCATCCTGGCTGAGGCCTTCCTTGAACTTCCACACCATGAAAATGGTGTTAGCGTTCGGGCTGGCAGTGACCTGTTGTGATTCTGAAGCAAGCATAAAATTCACCGTACGCCCGCGCGCACGCCCCCGCAATGAACCCAGCCCTAACATACCGCCCGGTCTCTAGTAGCCGCGGTGCGAAGCGATATCGCGAGCATGGGCCAGGCGCGCGGCGGTCTCGAGAATAATCCAGGCCTGCAGCTGCGTGGAGAACTCTACGGGCACGCCGGGCTTGAGCGCCTCGCTCGTGGCCTGCGTGAAGCGCGGGGAGAACTGCACGAGCGCCCGACCGCGAATCTCGTTGGGGTCGATGCCCAGCTCGTTCATCGGCAGGTTCGGGTCGAATTCGCGGCGGCCCTCCCACAGGGCGCGGGCGGTCGAGTAGATAAGGCTGGAGGCCAGGGCGCGGGCCTCGTCGCTCAGCAGGGGCGAGGAAGCGGCCATGCCCAGGTAGCGCACCAGGATACCGGTGAAGAGGCCGCCATCGCCGTCGCCGTGCGAGATGAGGATGCGGCGGCGCGCTCCGGAGACAAATTCGACCTCCTCGGTCATGTGCTTCACGATGCCCACAATAAGGCGCTCCGCACGCTCGATGGGGTCCACCTCGCAGGGCACGCCGGAGGCGGCCAGGGTCAGCAGGGCACCCAGTGCGGTGCCCTGGTTGTAGGTGTACTCGCCGCGTTCGAGCTCGTACTCCTCGCCGCGAACGTTCACGCCGTCCATATAGAGCGAACGTTCTGCGTCCCAGAGGGTTGCGTTCATCCAGTCAATGAGGGCGGCGGCGGTGTGCGGGTCACCCGCGCGAGCGTATGCGATAGCTGTCGGTGCGGTGGCCGCGGCGTTCACGAAGTCGCGCTTGGACTTGCGCCAGCTCATGCCTCCGCCGGGCGCGAAGCCCTTGGCGAGCTGCTCGAAGAGGGCGGCCCCGGCGTCCTGCGCGGCCACGTCGTTTGCGCCGGTCAGCTCAATCGAGAAGGAGTTCATGCGGCCCACCGCGAGGGTCAGCCAGGCCATATCGTCAAAGTAGTCGTTGGCGTAGCGGCCAAGGTTGCGCACGTTGATGCCGCGCAGCAGCGAGCGGGCGCGGTGCAGCTGCTCCTGAGCCTCGGTGATGCGACCCTCGCGCAGGTGGCGCTGGCCGGCGTCGATGATGCACTCGAGCAGGTGGGCCTGCCACCAGTAGTGCCACGTGTTGAGACGCTGGCTCAGCGGGCGCGGGTCGGGTACCTGAATGGATCCGATGAGCGCTCCGGGCACGCCGAGGATGCGGTGCACGAAGGTGTCGGTGACGCTGACGGCTGCGGCCTCGGCGTGGGAGGAGGTGCGTTCCGCGTACTCGCTCATAGATGCCGGGGAGTGCGCGGTGTGGGAAGACGGCTGGGAATTCACGGTGCCCTCTATATGTGTACGGTGAAGTCTTACTTCTGCATTATCGCATTTTTTGGTGCCGGGTCATCACCGGTCCCTCCGGGGGTTCAGCTTGCCTCCCACACCGCGCTGTTCTTGCTCTCCCATGCACTTAATGTGCGACTGCTACGCAGGCTGATGGGCTCGCCGGTGATGGGATGTTCGAAGCTCAAAGTGTAGGCCAGCAGTTGTAGCGGGTGCTCGGAGCGGTCGGGTCCGTCGGGGAGCACACGCGGGTAGAGTACGTCCCCAAGAATCGGGGCGCCCAGCAGGTTCAGGTGCGCGCGCAGCTGATGGGTCTTACCGGTGTGCGGGGCGAGGTCGTAGAGGCCCCACGGGCGACCGGGTTCGACGCCCCAGGCCTCGGCCTCGGCCGGGTCGGGGGTGAAGGTTTCCAGGATGCGCGCGGTGGTGAGGGTGTTCGGCTCCACGCCCCGCGCCACGTACTCTGTCTCAGAGAGCTGCCGGACCTGCAACACGTCGCGCACCTTCTGAATGTGTGAGCGCACCCGCAGCCCCTCCGCGCTCAGGGCTTGTTCGGCGGCGGTGGGGTCGGCGGGCACCGGGGCCACGGCGCGGTAGGTTTTCGATACCAGGCGGTGCTGGAACATCATCTGGAAGGGGCGGCGCGCCTGAACCGTCTTGGCGAAGAGTAACACCCCGGCGGTGGGGCGGTCGAGTCGGTGAATTGGGATGAGCAGCGGGTTGCCCTCGCGCACGCGTAGCTTGGTCAGCGCGGTCTGCGCGATATAGGAACCGCGCGGGGTGGTGGGCAGAAAGTGGGGTTTGTCGATGGCCAGCACGTGCTCGTCCTCGTAGAGTACCGGCATGTCGGAGGGGAGTTCGGGCTCATCGGCGAGCTCGCGGAAGTACCAGATGCGCTCGCCGGGCGCGTAGGGGCTGGAGGCGGTCAGCACCGTGCCGTCATCCAGGCGCACCTCGCCGGTTTCGAAGCGGGAGTGAATAATCTGCGGGTCGTTCGGGTAGAAGCGCGCGATGAGGTAGTCGGCAATCGTGGCGGGGGCGCGTCCGCCGGGGGCGAGTTCCTCCGGGAGCTCCTCGGGGTGGGGGAGCACGAGCTGGATGGGGTCGATGCCGTTCTTCTGCGCCAGCGGAGGGGTCAGCAGGCGGCGATGCGTGCGGCGGGCGGGCTTGGCGTGTTGCACGGAGGTTTTCTGCACGGAGGTGATCCGGGTGGAGGTGCTCAGCTCCGGGGTGTTACGGGCCCTCGGCGTGTCGCGGTGGGAATCGTGGGTGGGCATGGCTCTACTGTACCGGTTGGCGCGGCGGCCTAGAGGAATCGCAGATTTATCTGACACTCATCTGCGCTTGTGGGAATATGTGGGGATAAAAACGAAATACTCACACATTTTTGAAAATATTCGGGATTTAATTTAAAAAAATAAAGCTAATTTTACAAAAACAAATGAATATATACGTTATTTTCGAAAACCCTGTAAAACCATCAGTAATAAATACTTCATTTAGAGTATATAGCCCATTGCAGATTAAAAGATGTGAAGCGTATAGAGACCTGGTAGGCTGAATAGCCTACGTCATAAATACTTTTAAAAAGGCTGAGAAGCGCATTAAAGCGTTACGATTAAGACACAGAAGTTCGAAAAATCGAACGAAGGGGTCGAAATGGGACAGAAACAGCGTAAGGAAGCTGAGATTAAAGGAACTCCCCCGGTTGCACCGGTACAATCTGACACTTCACACGCACCTCAAGGCACAGTCGCCGAGGCTAAAGTTTCTGCGCCGTCCACCGAACAGGGCGCAGAACACCGCACCGCGAGTGCGTTGCGAATGGAACCGCACGAGCGTGAAGAGCAGATTCTTCAGGTGGCTTCGGAACACTTTGCGCGCAAGGGCGTGCTCGGCGCATCCATGAGCGCCATCGCTCGCGATGCGGGCATCACCCGCGCACTGCTCTACCACTACTTCCCCGGCAAGGACTCGCTCGCCGCGGCGGTCACCCGCCGCGAGGCCAAGGCGGTTCTCGAGGCCCTGGGCGAGCATCACGAAAACCCCGAAGAGGCTCTGCGCAACGCACTGCGCACGTACTTCCTCGTGGTGGCAGGCGTCCCCACCCCCGGCGGTGAGGACTTCCCCAATAACCCCACGGACTACCTCGAATGGATGCTCAAGCGTACCGGCATGCCGATTAACGACCGCACCCGCGTCATTCTCGGCGGCTGGTTGCAGCTCGTGGATTACTTCGCCCTGCACGTGGTGCAGCTCAACCCCCGCGACCAGCGCACCGTGCGCACCCGCGGTCTGGGGCTGGAAGAAGCCATTGACCTGTGCCTGGGTGCCGTCGATACCCTCACCGGAGGCTACTAGCCTCACGGTCCACAAACTTCCCTCTCCGATGTTTGGTTGCAGGATTCGACGACAATGGGGCCGCGGATCCCCGGACGGATATTCCTCCGCCGGGCCCCCGGGCTCGAGCCGGTGGGCCGAGGTATCGCGCCACGGCCCACCGTCTCGAGGACCGAGAGCGCGGCGGATTCCCGGAATACCATCCGGTTTGTGAGTAGGGAACGCAGAGCGCCCCGCACCTCCCTCATGGGGAGGCGCGGGGCGCTTTGTCGTGCGCGGAAGGCCCCTCGCAGATGCCTCGCCGCGTCGGGGAGCTTAGGCGCCTAAACCGGTACGGGCGAGCCGGCGCTAGAGAGACCGGCGCATGGAGAGCCCGCGCACCGTGGCGTAGAACCCCTGATGCTGCAGGGCGCGGCGCAGAATCTGCACCGGATCCTCACCCTGCCGGTTGAGGGTGGGGGAGTCGGTGAGAAGCTCCACGTCGTTGACCTTCTCAATCGAGATCTTATCCATGCCGCCCGAGTCCATCATGCGCGCGATGGCCGGGGCGGCCGCCTCGAGCAGAACCGGGTCGGTCGTAAAGATGAGCAGGGTCTTCGCGCCGCGCTCCAGGTAGAGCACAGGTGCACCATCCACGAGCACCACGCAGGCGCCGGCCTTGCGAGCCGGGCGGTGCCGCAGGGGTGCCGAGCCCTCCGAGAGCTTCGGCAGCTCGGGCCAGGCGAGGGCGGCACCGTAGGGGTTGGCCGGGTCCGTGGCGGCCAGAAGCGTCACCGTGAACGTGCCGAACACCTCCTCGGTCGCGGTGCGGCGCGGTCGCTCATCGCGCGGGCCGAGGCGGTCGGCCGCCGAGCGTAGCGCATCCACCGTGGCGGGGGCCGCGAACTGTGCGGCGCCCAGGCCCTCGATAAAGTAGCCGCGGCGCACGAGCGCACGGTCCTCGGCCTCGGAGTAGATGCGGTAGAGCTGGCTGAAGCCGCCGGGGGAGTCCTCGCCCTGCAGGCAACCGCGCGTAAGCACGCCGTAGCGGTCCAAGAGCAGGTCGGCGCGCGCCAGGGCAGCCACCGTGGGGTCCAGAGGCTCGCCCAGTAGGGAGTCTACGCGAGAGAAGCGGCCGCTATCCTGCGGGGCCACCGGTGGGGGACCGCCCCCGGCGTACCCGCCGCGCAGGGAACGGCCCATCGAGGCTCGCGCCGCCGCGATGCGGCCGGCTCCGCGGCGACCCACCCGCGAGAGGCGAGGGGCGGCCGCCGGGGTCGGATGCGCGCTCCTGACCCCCGCAAGCGTCGCGCGAACCGGGCCGAAGGAATCGTTCGTCAGCACGCCGGCCCACACGAGGCGCCACAGGGCGCTCGAGAGCTCGGCGGCATCCGGGAAGGAGACCGTCTGGCCGGGGGCCGCCGCCCCACTGAGAATCTGAACGACCCGCTCGCGCAGGGCCGGCACGAAGAGGCCGCCGTGGGCGAGCGCTTCGTGGATTGCGTGCTCGAGGGTGCCGGGGGTCTGCAGGCGCTCGAGGAGCTCGGGCTCCTCCTCCCGCAGAAAATCCGCGGGGTAGCCGGGGCCCAGGGTGAGCGGCGCGCTCTCGCTCAGGTGCAGGCGAATCCAGCCGTCGGAGTGCTGGGAGGCGCCGCCGAGCCGACCGGCCCCGGTGAAGAAGACGCGGCCGGTCATCATGAGCTCGTCGAGCAGGTGCGGGCGGTAGCCCTTCACACGGGCCGGCAGGATGAGCGTTTCCAGAGCGGAGGCGGGCATGCGCACGCCGGCCAGCTGGTCGATGGCGGTCAGCAGCTCCTCCTGCAGGGCGGGCTCGTCGAGGCCTTGAGCGCCGTTCGGCGCGCCGGTCTGTTCCTCCCGGGCGTTCTCGGGCGCGGCGGAGGTGAGGGGTGCGGGTGCCTCGTCGATAATTCGGGCCGTGCGTTGCGGCTCGAGGTACGCGCCGTAGGCGCTCGCCTCGGCCAGGGGCCGGGCCACTCGTACCGATAAAGAACGAACGTTCTGCCATGCGGGCAGGAAGAATCCGTAGGCCCGCGCGGGGACCGGCTCAATCTCCTGCCGCAGTGCCGCAAGCGAGCGGGCGCGAATCGTGCGTAGAACCTGCACATCCACCCACTCGGGGGAGCCGCCCGGACCCTCGGCCCACTCGGAGGCGCCCCGCATCACCTCGGGCAGGAACTCGCCGGAGGTCACGCGCCGCTGGCGCTGCAGGCGCAGCAGCACGGGGAGAAGCACTCCGGTGCCCACCGGAGTCAAGCGCGAGAAGTGGGCCGCCGCCTCGTGCGCGCCGAAGGGAATGTGGGTGCGGGCAAAACGGGAGACCAGGTCCTCGAGCGGTTCGGCCACCGGCTCCAGGAAGGCGAGCGGTAGCGCCGCGGCGGGCATAATGCCCAGGCCGTCGCGCAGGCGGGCCGCATCCTCAACCGCGGCGTAGTAGAGCTGCGGGCCGCTTTCCGGGGTCCCCGGCCCCTCGAAGGAATAGGCGCGCCGCGCGTGCACGAGTCGCTCGGCCAGCTCGCGGGCGTACTCCTCGCTCACCGGGGGTTCCGCGGGGCGGGGCTCGTCGGGTCGATCCGGAGTTGCCGGCTCAGGCTCGACGGACTCCGGGCGGAGGCGCTCGGCCAGCTCGCGGGCGCTCAGCGGGCCCAACTGTCGCAGCAGGTCCGCCGCGCCCTCCACTCCGGAGGCGCGGTAGCGTTCGCCCGTGCGCTGCAGGCGGGCCAGGGTCTGCGTCAGCACCGCAGGGTCCAGCAGCTCGCGCAGCCCGGTTGTGCCCAAAAGCTCCGCGAGCATGGCCGGGTCCAGGGCCAGGGCAGCGGCGCGGCGCTCGGCGGCGGGCGCATCCGCATCGTAGAGGTGCTCGGCCACGTACTCGAAGAGCAGGGTGCGGGCGAAGGGCGAAGGAGCCTCGGTCTCCACCTCCATCAGGGCAATACTGCGAGACTCCAGGGCGCGGTGCACCTGTAGTAGGGCCGGCAGATCGTACACGTCCTGCAGGCACTCGCGGGCGGTCTCCAGCAGGATGGGGAACTCGGGGTACTTGCGGGCCACGTCCAGAAGCTGCGCGGCGCGCTGACGCTGCTGCCAGAGCGGCGTGCGCTTGCCCGGATTACGCCGGGGCAGTAGCAGGGCGCGGGCCGCGTTCTCGCGGAAGCGCGAGCCGAAGAGGGCCGAGTCGGCCACGCTATCGGTGACGATGCCCTCCAGCTCATCGGGGTCGAAGAGGAAGAGGTCGGCCCCTGGCGGAACGTCCTCCATCGCGGGCAGACGCAGGATGATGCCGTCGTCAGCCGCCATGACCGAGGCGTCCACGCCGTAGCGTTCGATAATGCGGGCGCGCACCGCGAGGGCCCAGGGGGCGTGCACCGAGTAGCCCAAGGGCGAGTGGAGAATCAGCCGCCAATCGCCCAGCTCGTCGCGGTGACGTTCCACGATGAGGCGCCGGTCGGAGGGAACGGCACCCGTGGATTCGCGCTGCTCGCGCAGGTAGGCCAGCAGATTGTCCACGGCCCAGCGGTCCAGGCCGAGCTGCTCGAGCTGTCGGCGGGCGGCGGGTGCATCCGCGGCCTCCAGAGAGGCGAGGGCTCGGGTGAAGGCGCCCGTTTGCAGGCCCAGGGCATAGGGGCGTCCTGCGCGGTCGCCGTGCCAGAAGGGCAGGCGCGCGGGCAGACCGGGGGCGGGGGTAACGCGCACCGCGTCGTGGGTGATTTCCTCGATGCGCCAGCTGCTGGCGCCGAGGGTGATGACCTCGCCGGCTCGGGATTCGTAGACCATTTCCTCGTCGAGCTCGCCGACGCGCTTGGGGCCGCGTTCCTCGTCCCCGCCGACGAGGTAGACGGGAAAGAGACCGCGGTCGGGGATGGTTCCGCCGCTCGTGACGGCGAGGCGCTGAGCCCCGGGGCGGCCCTCGATACTGCCGGAGGGTGCCTGCTCGGTGGGGGTTCGATCCCAGAGGATGCGCGGGCGCAGCTCGGCGAACTCGTCGGAGGGGTAGCGGCCGGCGAGCATTTCGAGCGTGGCGTCGAAGAGGGCGCGGGGCAGCTCGGCGTAGGGGGCGCTGCGGCGCAGAGCCTCGTACCAGGAGTCAACGCTGATGGGCCCGAGGGCGCAGGCGGCCACGGTCTGCTGGGCGAGCACATCCAGGGGGTTGGCGGGGATTGCGAGCGGCTCGAGGGTGCCGCTGCGCATACCCGCGAGGGTCACGGTCGCCCCGAGGAGGTCGCCGCGGTGCTTGGGATAGAAGACGCCGCGGGAGATATCGCCCACGCGGTGGCCGGCGCGGCCCACGCGCTGCAGGGCGGAGGCGACGGAGGGAGGCGCGGCCACCTGAATGACGAGGTCCACGTGGCCCATATCGATACCCAGTTCGAGGGAGCTGGTGGCCACCACGCAGCGCAGGGTTCCGCCCTTGAGCGCCTCCTCGATGAGGGTGCGCTGTTCCTTGGAGACGGAGCCGTGGTGGGCGCGGGCCAGGGGAGGAACGGCCTCGGGGGAGTTCACATCAGTCTGTGCGGCGTACTCCTCGGGGTCGATGCCCCGCCGGGCGAGCTCGCGGCGCAGGTGAATGTCGTTGAGCGCCGCGGTGAGCTTTTCGGCAAGCCCGCGGGAGTTCACGAAAACGATCGTAGAACGGTTGTTCTCGATGTGGTCGACGATGCGTTCCTGCACTCGGGGCCAGATGGAGGTCTCGGCGCGCCCCTCCGTCCCGCCCGCGGCCTCCGCGTAGGCCTCTGCGGGGTCAAGAACGGCGTTGAGGCCGAAGGAGGCGAGCTCCTCCGCGGCGGCTCCGCCCGTTCCGCCGGTTTCGTCCCCGGGCACTCCGGGAGCCTCGGAACCGGCCGAGGGTGCGGTGGGGAAAACCCCGATGGCATCCTCGAGGGTGTAGCCGGGGGCGGAGGGGCTTTCTGCGGAAGGGTCGGCGGAGGGATCGGCAACGGGCATGGCGGCGGGAAAGGCCGGTTTCGGTGCGCCTCCTGCCCCCTCGCCCGGCCCGTAGAGCCCCTGCCCGTAATCGTTTGCCCCGCCGAGGGCCGCCATATCGGGAACGGGAACGCTCAGGCTCAGGTCCCAGCGCTTGGGTACCGGTTTGTTGACGATGTTCACGGGCTGCACGCCGCCCAGAAAACGGGCCACAGCGTCGGGGTTCTCGATGGTCGCGGAGAGCCCGATGCGCTGGGCGGGTTCGGGCAGGAGCGCGTCCAGGCGCTCGAGGGAAACGGCCAGGTGCGCCCCGCGCTTGGTGGCGGCCAGGTTGTGAATCTCATCCACGATGACCGTGGTGACGCCGGTGAGGGTGTCGCGGGCGGCGCTGGTGAGCATGAGGTAGAGAGACTCGGGGGTGGTGATGAGGATGTCGGGTGGGTTGCTGATGAGCTGGCGGCGCTCGCGGGCGGGGGTGTCGCCGCTACGCACACCCACGGTAATGAGGGGCTCCTCCGGCGCGTTTTCGGTGTCCGCGGCGCTCAGTCGCGTGATGCCGGCCAGCGGTGCCCGCAGGTTGCGTTCGACGTCGGCGCCGAGGGCTTTGAGGGGCGAAATGTAGAGAATCCGCGTGCCGCGCGGAGGCTGCGCGGCGCCGGCGGCCCGCTCACGGTGTTCGCGGTAGAGGGCGTCGAGGGACCAGAGGAAGGCTGCGAGGGTCTTGCCCGAGCCGGTGGGTGCAATGATGAGGGTGTTGCGGCCCTCGCGGATGCTCTCCCATGCGCCTTCCTGCGCGGCGGTGGGTGCGCTGAAGGCGCGGCGGAACCACTCGCGGACGGGGGCGGAGAAGTGGGAGAGTGCATCGGTCATGCTTCAATTATGACGCGTGTTACGGGTCACTTGATTTACGGGTGGTGCGGGGCGATGATGGCTTGACAGATAATGTGCGGACCCCATAATATTTTACTTGTAAAATAATTTAAGAACTCAGCAAAGGAATCATCATGACCCGCCTGAACGAAGAACAGCTCGTCGCGCTCTTCCATGAGCCTCGCACCGCCTATTCCTTCACCGACGAGCCCGTCACCGACGAACAGCTGCGCCGCATCCAGGAGCTCACCTTCTACGGCCCCAGCGCCTTCAACAGCCAGCCCCTGCGCATCACCTGGATCAAGAGCCCTGAGGCTCGCGAGCGCCTCATCTCCCACCTGATGGACGGCAACAAGCCGAAGTCTGAATCCGCACCCATGATTGCGCTGCTCTCCGCAGATCACGGCTGGGTCGAGAAGGCAGATACCTTCAACCCCAACTCCGCCGAGTTCATCAAGGGCTACTACGGTGACGAGAACCTGGCAAAGCCCACCGCCGATATGAACGCGCACATCCAGGCTGGCTACTTCATCACCGCGATTCGCGCCCTCGGCCTGGACGCAGGTCCCATGACCGGCGCAGACTTCGAGGGTCTGAAGAAGGAGTTCCTGGCGGGTACCAACGAACAGCCTTTCCTGGTCGTCAATATCGGCCACGGCATCCCCTCCGGCTACGATCGTTCCGCACGCTTCAGCCACGAGGAAGCCACCCGATCCGTCTAAAACGAGCGAAGCTGCCACATAACCTTGAGCCTAAGAATTAGGCTTAGAAATAGTTCAAGGGCGGTTCCCCGCGATGGGGGAACCGCCCTTGAACTATATACGCGTTTAACGTCTTACTGCGCCGCCTGCTGGGTCGCGCTACCTAGCGTGCCCCAAACTGGCCCACGGACAGCTGCGGGACCGAAGAGGAACAAGCCGTCGTGTCGAAGGGCACGGTAACGCCGTCCCGATCGCCGGCAAGGCCCACCAGGAAGCCCTCCACCCGTCGCGCGCCGCAGCTATCGCCGAAGCGGCTCGTATTGATGGAGCGCATTACCACCGTGGTGCTATCACCCGGGGCGATGGTCACACCGGCGGGGTTCATGAACTCGGAGGAGTTAGAAGCCTCTCGCCCCACCCAATTACCCGAAGAGTCCGCGTAAATCACGCGCGGGTACCCGCGCAGGGAACAGGGTGAATTGCTGGAATTCTGGAAGTACAGCGTGAGGGTGCGTGCACCGGGGGAGTTGTCCGTCACGGAGACCGAAACGTTCAAATCATCCATGGAGCACTGCGAGGGGCCCTCGGCGTTCTTCTGGCCGGAATTATCGGATCGGCTCGAGCTACCGTTGTTATTACCGTTGCTGTTGCCGCCGTTATTGCCGCCGGAGGAATTCGACGAACCCGAGTTCGAGGAAGAGGAACCGGAATCCGAGGAAGAACCCTGACGGTTCCCAGAATCGGAGTCGTTGTGCTCTTCACCGTTATTGCTATCGCTCTGCTCCGGGGGAAGGCCCTCGTGCTTTGCCTCGTTCGAGGAAGAGGACGAATGATCGTGCTTCGACTCGTGATTCTCCGAGCTAGACTCCTCGGCGTGAGCGGAGGAAGAATCCCCGTACTCCGGGGACGCGCTATTGACAACTGTGATGGAGCCCGGGGCCACCGAAGCGCTGGGGCTCTCGGAAGCCACACTAATCGTGCCGGGCTTCACCGATGCGGAGGCACTCGGGTGTGCCGAGGTGTCCTCTGCATCCTGACCGGCCTGGGACGCGCCGCATCCACTGAGCGCGAGCACGCCGCAGAGGAGGGTGGTTGATGCGAGTACCTGAGCCGATTTAAACATTGTTACATCGCCGCCTGCATTTGGATTTCTGCTCCGTCCATACCGGGGGCGTACTCAACCTGGCAGCACAGGCGGGAATATTCGTTTGCGACATCATCAACCATGTCGAGCAGGTCCTGCTCGGCCTCGGTGCGCTCACCGGAAGCCGCGTAGTGCTCGGGGTCAATGAAGGCGTGGCAGGTTGCGCAGGATGCGTTACCGCCGCAGGTGGCGAGGACCGGCACGCCGTTGGCCTGGAGGGTCTCCAGGAGGGTGTGGTGGTCTTCCCACTGAATATCGTAGTGTTCGCCTGCTTCGTCAGTGACCTTAATCGTTACGCCCATGCGTTCTCCTTCTTCTGTAGTGATGCGTTTCTATTGTAGAGGCAGGGGCCGGTATTAACCCCACCGATGTGATACCCCGAACTCTAGCGTCACGCATCCTGCGGGAACGCATATTAATTTTTATGCTGAAGAGCACGTATAGCTCGCTTCCAGTCTACCCTTTGATCCCTTGACAAGCGGGGAAAGACCCGTCATTTACTCCTGCCCCGGCGTGCAAATAAATACCTTGGAGAGCATAAAGACGCAGGGGCGGGGCGCCGGGAGCACAGCCCCCGAGCCCCGCCCCTTCTGCGAGCGCACGGTCTAACGCGCACCGGGTCTGCCAACCCGGTCTATACGCACGGGCTATTCGGCCCGCCCACCCTCGGAACGCTGCCCTTCAGCTTTCTTGCTCGCGCTATCCGCGGGATGCTTGCCGTCATCCGGCGCGGAGCCCTCCGCCGGGAGCGCATCCTTTGCGGGGCGGGTACCCCGCACGATGCCGCGCACGCTATCGCGCGGATCGGCATAGCGCAGATCAACACCGAAGGTATTGCGAATCTGACGCGCAGAATTCAGGTGCCAACGCTGCGAGTCGGAGGGAGTCACCGACGTGACGGCCTTCTGCCCCGGAGCCAGCGCTTCGTGGCGTATATCGTAGTGCTTACCGCCCATCGTCACCGTGAATCCGTGCTCCTGTAGAAGCTGGACGAACTCGTCCACGTCGTGCGGAATCTTGCGGCCGCGCTGGCGCTTGCGTCCGCTCATGCGCGGCTGAGACTCAAAGGGATTACGGTTCGCGGCGACACCGCGCGCAATGCGGATGACCTGCTGATCGGAGTGCGAGAACTCCACCTGGTAACCGTTGAGGGAGTACACGGTGCGGCTCGTACCAGGAATGGGCTGGCGGTTATCGGCCTCATCCAGGATGCGCGTAATGTACTCGCTCGTCAGACCGAGGGCCTTGAGCTGGCTCTGAGCCTCGAGGGAGAGCTGGTAACCGCCGGCCGAGGCCTTGAGCGGGCGCAGGGCCAGAACCTCCACGGTGAGGGGGTTCAACACAACCTGGTAGCCCAGATCCTCGTGGGTGTAGAGGGTGACCTCGCGGCCGTAGCGGTTTTCCTCGGCGGTCTCCTCGCGTACCACGCTCTTGGGGGATTCGATAATCTCGAGCAGCAGGGCGTAGCCGAGGTCGTGGCGCATCATGTAGTCCATGACGCCGGGCAGTACCCCGTAGATGCGGCGGCTCTCCGGCACCTCGCCGTAAAACTCCTGTTCGATGCGCGCGGCGATACGCTGATTCTCGAGCGGCACCTCGGTCAGCGGGATGAGCCGCTGGTTGGAGGGACGAATCTTCGCGCGCGCCGCGGCGGGCTTGGGGGTCTTGCGGTAGGCCTCCACGAGGGCCTGCTGCTGTTGCACGAATTCGTGGGCGATGAGCGGCATCAGGGTGAAGTAGAGCTCTGCGGCCTCGGGGCGAATCGCGCCGCGCTCATCGAGCAGGGAGGCGTCCTCGTCGTTGGCGAGGTCCCAGGTACGCTCCGTCCCCTCCTCCGCCTCGCGGTAGCTGTAGCCGGCCAGGGAGGCCAGCTCCTGCAGGCGCACGTACACCTCGAGGGGAACGGTAATCTGCTTGGCCGACATTACTTCTCCTCCTCGGCGTTCTGAGCGTTCTGATGCTTGGGCTGTTCGGATGTGGCGGCCTCGGCCTGCCGGTTAATGGCATCGCTGAGATCCTCAATCTGCGCGCGGCGAAGGCTCTCGCCGTGCAGGGCCTGGAAATCGGGGGTCTTGGTCAGGGAGAGCACGGTCCGCTGATCCGGGGAGATGGTCATCTCCAGCCCCTCCGCGGTGTAGATGCGGGTCCAACCCTCACCCATGCGCACGCTTTCGGGGTTCTCGAGCGTGCGGACCATAAGGTCGAAGACGAACTCGGGGTTCTTGGAGAGGAAGACGCGGGCGCGCTCGCTGAAGGCCATTTCGAGGGCATTGAGCGAGGTGTACTCGCCGCGGGCCAGGGTGGTATTGGCCCCGTCGTTGCACTCGGCTTCGTACTCGTCGACGACGGTAATTAGCTCGGCGGAGGCGGTGTTGACGTCCACGCGGTAGTCGTCATGCCTGAAGCGAATCGTCCAGTCGTTGACTCGTTCCGCTGCGCCCTCGCGCAGGACGGTGCGCACGAGGTCCTCGGTGAGTCCCTCGCGCTCCATGCGCTGACGCAACCCGGGACGGATGCGGTAGGCGCGCTCACGATCTTCCTCGGTGACCCCTGCGGGGCGGGTGGGAGCCTCGGGCGCAACGTTTTTCGTCGCGGTCCGCGCGGCTCCGGCGGAGGGCACGGGCATCGGCGTCGGGGTGCTCGGGGTGTCCGAAGCGATGTTTTCGGGGGCGGCGTTCTGCTCAGTGGCCTGCTCGGCGGCCTGCTGCCGGGCACGCAGGCCCTGCAGGTACTCCTCGATCTGCGGCGGACGGTAGGTGAGCGACGCCTTGCGGAACATGCCCGGTGAGGGGGCCGCGGAGGGCGCCGGCGGCTTCGGCGCGGCCGGGCGCGTCTCGGAGGAAGCCTCGAGGGGCGCGGGGGCAACCGGTGCGCTGGGCTTCGGCGGGGCAGGTTTGGGGGCTGCAAATTGGGCGGCGGAGGGCTTGGGTGCGCTGGGCTTCGGGACGCTGGGCTTGGGGGCCTCCGAGGGGGCGAGACCCTTCTCCTCGACCGTCTGCTCTCCGGGAGTCTCCTGCTCGGCTACCGGTCGGGCGCGGCGAGCCATCAGCGCGGGGGAGGGCTTGGGCTTCTCCGCAGCCGGGGCAACGGCCTCCGCCGCTTCACTCGTTTCTTCGCCGCTCTGCACGACGATTCCCTCGGTAGCTTCCCCGGCCTCGGCAGCGGTTTCTGCGTCGTTGCCCTCTACGCCGGTATCTTCGGGGCCTTCTGCGGTGTCCTCTCCTCGCAGGAGGGCGGCCATAAGCTCCTGACGCGAGGTGTACGGGATGATTTGGTCGGGCGTATCGATATAGCGCGGGAAGTTTTCGTAGAGAATTTTCGCGGCACTCTCGAAGAGCTTCTCAATGCTCGGCACCTCGGCGGGGGCGCAGGGGCAGAGCAACTCGCGGCGTTGATTGTCGTAGAGGGCCCAGTGCGCGCATCGCTCGCTGGGGGCGAAGTAGTCGAGTGTTCCTAGATCTGCAATATCGATAAGCGCACCTATGAGGGATTGCGGGATGGATAACTGAGCCATGGTGCTCCTTTGTGTGATGTGTCCCTCCAACTTGGGCGTGGAAGGTCTTGTTTCCATCCTATGCGTTTTTTCACCGGTGTGCGCCGGCGCACGTCATATTGTGCGGGTGAAATGCGGATTTTTGGTGAGGATGCACCCGCCGCGCCCACAATAGGCAGGGGAAGATAGCCTCGTCCGGGCTCACATGTCCGGGGATACAAAAAATCCCCGGTTCCGAAGAACCGGGGATCGGTGGTGCGCCCGAAGGGATTCGAACCCCCAACCTTCTGATCCGTAGTCAGATGCTCTATCCGTTGAGCTACAGGCGCATGTTCCTCGCTTCGGATTTCTTCAATCCGTCGCGGCAACAGGTAATACTATACGGAGGTTACGGGGGGCCTGCAAGTCGAAAAACTCAAAAGGGTCCCATTTTTGGGTCACCGGAGTGTTGTAATGCCTCGTTTTACCGCGAAATTCCGGGGTTTTTGGTTCCCGGAAAATTTTTTAAAATATTTTTGTGCGGTTCCAAACGGGAGGTGGGGAGCCCCTGCGAGAACCCTCCGCCCCGTACGATTCTTACCCTCCGGCCCTCGAATTTCTCATTGATTACCCTCGGTGTCTTCCTGTTGAAGGTGTGACGGGCGGAACGTAAGAAATAACGTCATAGAAGGATGTTCGGGTCGTTAATGCGTTATTCTGTAAGCATCACGAGGAAGTGGCTTCTGTCCAAGCGTGCATATTCACTGTTATTTGCACGCTTGTAGTTTTTAACTGCTTCTTCGCTACCGCAGACCTATCGCGGATCAACGTAGTATCCGCGGTATTTACCGATTGAAGGGGAAAACGTCAATGGCTGACACCTCAACTCGTACTCTCTCTGCCGAACTCGAAAAGGAGCTGCAGAGCGCACCCACCACCCACCAGGGTCTTCTGGAATGGGTTCGCGAGGTTGCCGCGCTGACGCAGCCCGACCACATCTACTGGGTGGACGGCTCCGAGGAAGAATATAACCGCCTTGCACAGGAGCTGGTGGACGCCGGAACCTTTGTCCGCCTGAGCGATCACGAGTTCCCGAACTCCTACGCCGCTTTCTCCGATCCCGACGACGTGGCACGTGTCGAGGAGCGCACCTTCATCTGCTCCGAGACCGAAGAGGGCGCCGGCCCGACCAATAACTGGCGCGATCCCGTCGAAATGAAGCAGACCCTGACCGGTCTTTTCGAGGGCTCCATGCGCGGCCGCACCATGTACGTCATTCCCTTCGTCATGGGCTCCCTGAAGGCTAAGAACCCCAAGATTGCTGTTGAGCTGACCGACTCCGCGTACGTTGTCTGCTCCATGCGCATCATGGCAACCATCGGCAAGGACGTTCTGGCCAAGCTGAACGAGACCAATGGCTTCTTCGTCAAGGCCCTGCACTCCGTTGGTGCACCCCTGGAGCCCGGCCAGAAGGATGTTTCCTGGCCCTGCAACCCCGAGAAGTACATCGTCCAGTTCCCCGAGACCCGCGAAATCTGGTCCTTCGGTTCCGGCTACGGCGGCAACGCACTGCTGGGCAAGAAGTGCTACGCACTGCGCATCGCATCCGTCATCGGTCGCGACGAGGGCTGGATGGCAGAGCACATGCTCATCCTGAAGATGACCAACCCCGAGGGCAAGGTTCGCTACATCTCCGCAGCGTTCCCCTCGGCTTGCGGTAAGACCAACTTCGCAATGATGGAGCCCACCATTGACGGCTGGAAGGCTGAGATGGTCGGCGACGACATCGCTTGGATTGAGTTCGACGAGAACCACCAGGCACGCGTGGTCAACCCCGAGGCCGGCCTGTTCGGCGTGGCACCGGGTACCGGTTACTCCACCAACCCGAACGCTATGAAGGCTATTGCCAAGGGCAACACCATCTTCACCAACGTTGCACTGACCGACGACGGCTCCGTCTGGTGGGAGGGCAAGACCGACGAGGTTCCCGCACACCTGATTGACTGGACCGGCAAGGACTGGACCCCCGAGTCTGGCCGCCCGGCAGCTCACCCGAACTCCCGCTTCTGCACCCCCGCATCCCAGGTGGATATGCTCGCTCCCGAGTACTACGACCCCGAGGGTGTGCCGCTGAGCGCCATCGTTCTGGGTGGCCGTCGCAAGACCACCGTTCCGCTGGTGTCCGAGTCCGACAGCTGGGAGCAGGGTGTGTTCCGCGCCGTCACCCTGTCCTCGGAGACTACCGCGGCCGCTAAGGGCGCCGTCGGCGTGATTCGCCGCGACCCGATGGCCATGCTGCCCTTCATCGGTTACAACGCCGGTGACTACTTCCAGCACTGGATTGACCTGGGCAAGAAGCACGGTGCAGAGAACATGCCGAAGATTTACTACGTCAACTGGTTCCGCCGCACCCCCGACGGAGGCTTCGCATGGCCCGGCTTCGGCGAGAACTCTCGCGTGGTCAAGTGGATTTTCGACCGCCTGGATGGCAAGGCCGGCGGCGAGGAGACCTTCCTGGGCACCGTTCCCACCAAGGAAGACCTGGACCTGACCGGTCTGGAAATCTCCGAGGAAGAGCTGAAGGCTGCCCTGGCTGTCTCGAAGGACGAGTGGGCCGCTGAGCTTCCCGGTATCGACGAGTGGCTGGCTAAGTTCGGCGATAAGCTGCCCGCCGAGGTTCGCGAGCAGCGCGATGCCCTGGCCAAGTCCCTGGAGGACTAATTTGGTGAGGCTAAATCGCTAACTCTTTGAGCGGTTGAAGGGGCGGAATCTCGGTTGAGGTTCCGCCCCTTGCCTATCTGCCGGGCACCGAGCGCGCGAATTTGAAATGTAAAGCTATGCACCGTAAAAGATAATGCGAACGAGCCGAAGAAATATTTGGACACCTTCGATCGAGTGGGGAAGAGGCCTCTAACTTTCAGCACATGGAGCGCATCGATACAATGCCTGTGTATGTTTTTGACGCGCCCCGGTCGGTCGATGCGGTGCGCGTGCCACCGGATGCTCGGCGGGTTCCCCGCTGAAGGCGAAGTAGTAAAGGAGTATCCATGCGTTTGACAGCATTCTCGGATGTCTCGCTCCGTGTGCTGATGCTCCTGTCTGCCCTGGAGCCGGGGCAGAAGCTGTCGACCCAGAAGATCGCGGAGGGCGTGGATACCCCCTACAATCACGTGGCGAAGGCCGTGGCGTTCCTGGTGAACCAGGGGTATCTGGATTCGACGCGCGGTCGCTCCGGAGGTGTAATGCTCTCGGAATCCGGGCGTTCGGTGACGGTGGGCACCATTCTTCGTGCTACTGAGGGTGACATCCCCATGATTGAGTGTGAGGATGAGAACGGCCACTGCCCCCTGGATAAGTTCTGCCGCCTGCGCAACGTACTGGCGAGGGCTCGCGAGGCTTTCTATGCTGCCGTGGATTCGGTGACGATTACCGAATTGACCGCGGGTGCCAGCCCCGTGGGTCCGATCCTTCTGGAGCTCGGAATGGCTCCTCCGGAGAACGCGATTCCCGCTTTTTCGTAGGTCATCTGGAGGCTCGGCGGAGAGCCTTGCCGACTAGTTCCGGGACGACTACTCGGGGCTGTAAACGTGCACTATTTTCGAAAATATGCAGATTTGAGCTCACGGTATAAAAATGTGAGCAGAGTCATTATTTCGTGAGTATGCAAACTTTCTCGTGAAAATATATATTCATTGCAGAATTTTTATGCATGCACCGTCGCTAGTCACTCGCGAAATCAGCTTTTCTAACGCAAATATATTGTGTCTCACTTAGTTGACACTTCAGGTCTAAACAAACCTTAAGTACCCGTGAGTCGGGGTGCTCCCGGCACACAGTACGCCCTGAGAAAACGAAAACATAGGTCAAAGTGTTAGGGTAGGGGTGTTTTATAAACACTTTGTCACCAACGGGGTGACCTTCGGGGCACCTCGCGGCCGCCACCAACGTCGGCCCGCAACGCTTCCGGATCCCGTGGGTGACCGTTACAGGAAGAAGGCATACACCGATGCTCTCCGAAAAGTCCCGCCCGGTTATCGAGGCGACCCTGCCCATCATCGCCGAGCGCATTAACGACATCACTCCCGACTTCTACCGTCGAATGTTCGCCGCCCGCCCCGACCTGATGGACGGCATGTTCTCCCGCTCCTCCCAGCTCGAGGGCACCCAGCCCCGCGCACTGGCCGGCTCCATCGCCGTGTTTGCCTCCTACATTGTCGAGCACCCGAACTCCTACCCCGACGAGGTCCTCTCTCGCGTTGCACACAAGCACGCCTCCCTGGGCCTGAAGGAAGAAGAGTACCCCACCGTCTACAAGTACCTCTTCGAGGCTATCGCCGCTAACCTCGGCGACCTGGCCACCCCCGAAATCGTCGACGCCTGGACCGAGGTCTACTGGCTCATGGGCAACGCCCTCATCAAGCTGGAGAAGGGCCTGTACGCTTCTCAGGCCAACGATGTGACCCGCGCACCCTTCAAGGTTGTGGACCGCAAGGAGACCGGCGAGAACGTCGTCGTGCTGACCTTCGAGCCCGCCGATGACACCCCCATGACCGAGTCCAAGGGCGGCCAGTACGTCTCCATCACCGTTCCCGCACGCGATGGCCTGCGCCAGGCACGCCAGTACACCCTGCTGCCCAGCGAGAAGAACCAGCGCCGCATCGCCGTGAAGCTCGACCCCAACGGCGAGATGACCTCCATCCTGCACGAGCTGAAGGTCGGCGACGTCGTTGAGCTCTCCAACCCCTACGGCGACCTGACCCTGGAGGGCTTCGGCGACCCCGAGGCGCCCCTGTACCTCTTCTCCGCGGGTATCGGCACCACCCCCATGCTCAGCTTCCTCTCCGAGCTGGTTGAGAAGGGCTCGAACCGCCCCGTGACCGTGGTCCACGCAGACCGCCGCCTGGACACCTGGCCCCTGCGCGAAGAGCTCGTCGAGCTCGTCGGCAAGCTGCCCAACGGTCGCCTCGTCTCCTTTATCGAGGGCGAGGGCGGTGACTACACCGGCCGCGTGGACGTCTCCAAGCTGGACGTTCCCTCCAACGCCAACGTGTACCTCTGCGGCCCGCTGCCCTTCATGCAGGGCGTGCGTTCCGCACTGGTGGATGCGGGTGTCCCCGGCAAGAACATCAACTACGAGATCTTCGGCCCGGACCAGTGGATGCTCCACGACCAGGCACGCGAAGCGTAAAAATCCCGCAAGCCGGTTCGTCGACTGGGTTCCCCTGTTTGACAGAAAAAATTAGTCGGAATCAGCAATCAAAATAAAAAATCCCGCCCCGCAGACATATTCTGCGGGGCGGGATTTTTTAGTAGCTAGCGAAGAGCTTAGCCCTGGCGAACCAGAGCCAGAACCTCGTCGCGGACGCGCTCCATGGTGGCGACATCCGGTGCCTCAAGGTTCAGGCGCAGGAACGGCTCGGTGTTCGACGGACGCAGGTTAACCCACCAGCCCTCTTCGGTGTTGGTGAAGGTGGTGCCGTCGGAATCCTCAACAACCACGGGAGCGTTAGCGTAGTGTGCACGCACACGGTCCACAGCGGCAGCCTTGTCTTCAATCTCGGAGTTAATCTCGCCGGAGGCAACGTACGGGGAGTACTTCGCGCTGATCTCGGAGAGGGGCTTGTCGTCGCCACCCAGAGCTGCCAGCACGTGCATAGCGGCCAGCATACCGGTGTCGGCGTTGAAGAAGTCCTTGAAGTAGTAGTGAGCGGAGTGCTCGCCACCGAACACACCGTTCTCCTTGGCCATGACGGCCTTGATGAAGGAGTGACCAACGCGGGTCTTCACGGCGCGGCCGCCCAGCTTCTCAACGAGCTCGGGCACAGCCTTCGAGGTGATCAGGTTGTAGATGATGACGGGCTCTTCGTTACCCTCAGCCTTGGCACGGGCAATCTCGCGCTCGGCCACCAGAGCGGTCACGGCCGAGGGGGTCACTGCGTTACCCTTCTCATCAATCACGAAGCAGCGGTCGGCGTCGCCGTCGAAGGCGAGACCGATGTCTGCGCCGTGCTCCACGACAGCCTTCTGCAGGTCGACCAGGTTGGCCGGCTCCAGCGGGTTGGCCGGGTGGTTCGGGAAGGTGCCGTCCAGCTCGAAGTACAGGGGAACGATTTCCAGGGGCAGGCCCGGCAGGATGGTGTCGCCCAGAACGGCGGGGGTGGTCATGCCGCCCATGCCGTTACCGGCGTCCACCACGACCTTCAGCGGGCGGATGGAGGAGAGGTCCACGAGCTTGCGCAGGTACTCTGCGTAGGGCTTGAGGATGTCCTTCTCGGTCACGGTGCCGACCTTCTCAACCGAGGGAATCTCGCCGGCGTCCAGGTACTTCTGTGCCTGGTCGCGGATGTCAAACAGACCGGTTTCGGAGGACACCGGAACGGCGCTGGCCTTAGCCATCTTCATACCGTTGTATTCGGCAGGGTTGTGGCTAGCGGTAAAGGTAACACCGGCGGCGTTTTCAACGCCACACGCAAAGTAAAGAACGTCGGTAGAAATCAGACCGATCTTTTCAACGTTTGCGCCGCGAGCGGTTGCACCCTGGGCAAATGCATCCATGAATTCGGGAGAGGAGGGACGCATATCGCCGCCGACCAGGACGGTCTGGCCCTGCAGTCCCAGAACATCGACAAATGCCGCACCGGTAGCGCGAACAGTCTCTGCAGTAATGGTCTCGCCGACGATGCCACGCACGTCGTACGCCTTGAATGAGTCATGTAGATTAATAGTAGTCACGCCTTTTATTTTAGCGGTAAAGAAGTCTACTAAGCCCCTATAATGGGCAGGTAAAACCTTATAAATTCCGCTGAATATATGGGTTTTTTATCACGTCACTTATATCAAACAGCCCCCGGCGAGAGGTATTTTTCCCCATGGGTGAGATTTTTTCCCTTAAAAACCAGATTCAGAATTATGCGTGGGGTTCACGCGAAATTCTAGGACGTATGCGTGGCGTGCCCGTACCCACCGAACAGCCCGAAGCTGAGGTGTGGGTGGGTGCGCATCCGGCTGCGCCCTCGCGCGCTACCGTGGACGGCGCCGAATCCCCGCTGAACGAGCTGATCGTGGAGAATCCCTCCCGCTTCCTGCGCCCGGACCGAACCTCCGACTGGTTCCCCTTCCTCTTTAAAATCCTTGCGATTGACGCCCCCCTGTCCATTCAGGTGCACCCTACCCCCGAACAGGCCATCGCCGGCTTCGAGGACGAGCAGGCCCGCGGTATCGCGATTGATGCGCCCTACCGCAACTACAAGGACCGCTACTCCAAGCCCGAGACCGTCATCGCGCTGAGCCCGATGCGCGTGCTCACCGGCGTGCGCCCCGTCGAGCAGCTCAAGACCCTGGCCGCCGCATTCGGTGCCGCCTGGCTGGCCGAGCGTGCCGAGCTCAGCCCCAAGCAGCTTCTGACCGAGATTATCCGCCTGCCCGAGGAGACCGCCTCCGCCGCAGTGCAGCACCTGGTAGACACCGCCCCCGGGCTACTGGGCGCCTCGAACGATGTGGTAGCCGACGCCGCCGAGCTCGTGCGCATCGTGGACGGCAAGTACCCCGGTGACCGCGGTCTGCTCGTGGCCTTCGTGATGAACCTGGTGCACCTTGCTCCCGGCGAGTCTGCCTTTACCCCCGACGGCCAGGTGCACGCCTACGTTTCGGGTACCGCCATTGAGCTGATGAACCCCTCCGATAACGTGATGCGTGCCGGCCTGACCGCCAAGCATATCGACACCGAGGAACTCATTAAGGTGCTCGGCGAGAAGCAGGACGCCCCCGTCATCCAGCGCCCCAACCCCGAGGACGGACCCCTGGGCACCTACGCCATGTGGGATGAGCGCATGAGCGTGACCCGTGTTCGCATTGAAGAGGGCAAGCCGCTAAGCTACACCTTCAAGGGCATTAGCGCGGCCCTGAGCGTCGCGGGTAAGGTGACGATTCAGGCCAAGGACGGCAACGGCACGGACGAGTTCGTGCTCGGCGCCACCGAGTCGGTACTGCACGTGGGCGAGCCCTCCGTGGCCGTGCTGAGCGGTAGCGGCGAGCTGTATATCGCATCCTACGTTTAACATCTAAGTTCCGTTAGGGGCTTTAGATACACAGACTTATAAGAATCCGCGGTTTTTTCGATATCTATATCGGTGAAGCCGCGGATTTTTTATTCTCGGGTTTTGAAGGTTTGGGGTGCGGCTCTGCAAAATAGTGCCCGTTCCCCTGTTATCTGTGGCCTGGGTAACCTATAATTGTTGGTATAAGTATGCATAGGTTCGTTCTTCTATGCATAAAACCCGGGTGATTCCGCCCGCCGCGGCAGCTGGATGCATCCGCCGTTAGTATTCGCACCATCCCCAAGGAGAACACCGTGAAGATCATCATCACCGTTACAGGCATCGACCACGAGGGCATCATCGCCGCGGTCACCACCGCCCTGGCTGAGCGCAAGGTCAACGTCCTGGACGTCTCCCAGACCATCATGGGCGAATACTTCACCATGATTATGCACTGCTCCTTCAACAAGGACGAGCAGAACCTCATCGACCTGCAGGAAGCCATGGTTAGCGTCGAGCGCGAGCAGAGGGTGCAGATCCGTATTCAGGCCGAGTCCATCTTCAAGGCAATGCACACCCTCTAGGCGGCCACCATGATGAACAGCAATATTCTCGAAACCATCCGCATGATCGAGGAAGAAAAACTCGATATCCGCACCGTCACCATGGGCATCTCCCTGCTCGACTGCGCCGACTCCGACGGCAAAGTAGCCCGCCGCAAGATTTACGAGAAGATCACCACCCGCGCGGCAAACCTCGTGAGCGTCTGCGAAGGCATCGAGGCCGAGCTTGGCATCCCGATTG
Organism: Rothia mucilaginosa; assembly: GCF_001061665.1. GTDB lineage: Bacteria > Actinomycetota > Actinomycetes > Actinomycetales > Micrococcaceae > Rothia > Rothia mucilaginosa_A. The sequence continues at coordinate 264,327 of NZ_JVSP01000014.1, forward strand.
TCAACAAGCGCATCGCCGTCACCCCCATCGCGCTGGTGGCCGGTGCATCCGATGACGAGGACTACGTGGAGTTCGCCCGCACCCTCGACGCGGCGGCCAAAGCCGTGGGCGTGAACTTCGTGGGCGGCTTCAGCGCCCTCGTCGATAAGGGCATGACCCCCGCCGACGAAAAGCTGATTCGCTCCATTCCCCGCGCCCTCGCCGAGACCGACGTGGTCTGCTCCTCCGTGGATATCGGCTCCTCCCGTGCCGGCATCAACATGAGCGCCGTCAAGCTCATGGGCGAAACCATCCGCGCCACCGCCGACCTGACCGCCGACACGCACGGCTTCGGCTGCGCCAAGCTCGTGGTCTTCGCCAACGCCGTCAGCGACAACCCCTTCATGGCCGGCGCCTTCCACGGCGTGCAGGAGGCAGACACCACCATCTCCGTGGGCGTCTCCGGCCCCGGCGTGGTGCACCGCGCCCTGCAGAAGGTGCGCGGCGAATCCTTCGACACCTGCGCGGAAGAAATTAAGAAGGCGGCCTTCAAGATTACCCGCGTGGGCCAGCTGGTCGGCACCCTCGCCGCCGAGCGCCTGGGCGTGCAATTCAACATCATCGACCTCTCCCTGGCACCCACCGCCGAGATCGGTGACTCCGTGGCTCACATCCTCGAGGAGATGGGTCTGGAAACCGTCGGCACCCACGGCACCGTCGCGGCCCTCGCGCTGCTCAACGACGCGGTTAAGAAGGGAGGTCTCATGGCCTGCTCGAACGTCGGCGGTCTTTCCGGCTCCTTCATTCCGATCTCTGAGGATATCGGCATGATTGAATCCGCCGCCGCCGGCCAGATTACCCTGGATAAGCTCGAGGCTATGACCGCCATCTGCTCCGTCGGCCTGGACATGGTAGCCGTTCCCGGCGACACCTCCGCCGCGACCCTCTCGGCCATGATTGCAGACGAGGCTGCCATCGGCGTGATGAACCACAAGACCACCGCCGTGCGCGTTATCCCGGCCGTGGGTCTGGGCGTGGGCGATATGGTCGAGTTCGGTGGCCTGCTGGGCCGCGCGCCGGTCATGCCCACGCACACCCCGAGTGCAGAGGCGTTTATCGCCCGTTGCGGCCGTATTCCCTCGCCGGTGCACGGTTTCCGTAACTAGGCGGGTGCCGGTTCGCCGGGCCAACGCGAGCGTACGGTACCGCGTGAAAATCGCTGTAATAACAGGCGGGGGCCGTTAACGGCCCCCGCATTTTAGTTTTGTGCGGCCCTGCTTAACCTCGGGCGCGAGCCTACGCGACGAAGCGGCTCATGAGCGCCTCAAGCGCCAGGCGCGCGTTCGCGTTCGTGCGCAGGCGTCGCAGGGTAATCTCTACCGCTTGCACGTCCTGCAGGAGCTGCTCGGGGGAGCGGCGCTCGCACCACGCTGTCAGCGGCTCGCGCAGGTGCTCGTTAATGAGCGGTAGCTGCGCCGAAAGGGAGAGCGTCAGTGCATCGCGAAGGACGGTCTGCACCTGGGCCACCGAACGCAGCAGCGTATCGGAAGCCACGCGCTTGGCCCGGCGCTTCTGCTGGTCTTCAAGCCTGCGCACCTGGGCGCGCAGGGTCGGAGCCACTCGCTCGCCCTCGCGGATGCCCAACAGGGCCATCAGCTCGGCGCGCTCCCGCTCATCCTTTGCAGCGGAGACCGCCTGGGCATCCTGTTCTGCCAGGTCGGTGAGTTTTTCCGCCGCGCTAAACGCCGAAGAAATGGAACGGACGTTCAGAATGAGGGAGGTGGTCATCTCCCGGCGGGCCATGGCCTGCTCATCGGTGGCCAGGCGGTACCCCTCCTCGGCGTCGCCCATGGCCAGGCGTGCCGCGCGGCGCGCCAGCGGGTCGGCCACACCGCGCGAGAGAAGATACCCGTGCACCTGCTCCTCCGAGGGCACCGGCAACTGCACCGGACGGCAACGCGAACGAATCGTGACCAGCACATCCGTGGGAGAAGGAGCCGTCAACAGCCAGATGGTGTGCGGGGGCGGCTCCTCGATGGCCTTGAGTAGCACGTTCGAGGTGCGCTCGGGCATGCGCTCGGTATCCTCGAGCAGAATCACTCGCCAGCGGCCCACCGTCGGGCGGTCCTGGGCCTTCATGACCAGCTCGCGTGCCTCCTCGATGCTGATGTTCGTGGCCTCGGTCCTAAAGTGCGTGAAGTCCGCATGCGAACCGTTCATCACGGTCACGCAGCCCTTGCACTCACCGCATCCGCGGTTCTGCGGATCGGGCTGTTCGCAGAGCAGAGCCGCGGCAAACACCTTGGCCGCCTCGCGATGGGGCGCGCCGGCCGCGCCCGTAAACAGCCAGGCGTGGGTCGGGCGTGAGGAGGCGACATCGCGACGCAACTGGTCGCGCTCGCGCTCAGGAATCAGCAGAGAATCCCACAGGCTCATGCATCCCCCTCGGTCTTCTGCTCGGTCACCCGCGGCGCGGCGGAACGATCGAGGATACGTTGGCCCAGCAGAGGCTCGACCACCTCAAGGACGCGGGCATGCACCTCATCGATCGTTCCCACACCGTCGACGATGCGGTGCGAACCGTTGGAATCCTCGCGAGCAATCCGCTCGAAGGCCGAGTGGATGCGCGCCTTAAAATCGGCGCCTTCGGCCTCGATGCGGTCCACGGTGCCGCGCTCGGTCATGCGCTCCTGCTCGGCGCGCAGGGGCACACTCAGAAGCAGGGTTGCGTCCGGCACCAGGTCTGCGGTGGCCCAGCGGCTCAGGTCAACAATTGTGTTCACACCGAGGCCGCGGCCCACGCCCTGGTAGGCGGCGGAAGAATCGATGTAGCGGTCGCAGAGCACGATCGCTCCCTCAGCGAGCGCGGGGCGAATCAGCTGAGCCGCGTGCGCGGCGCGGGAGGCCGCGAAAATGAGCGCCTCGGTGCGGTCGTCAATAGCACCCTGGCCCGCCTCGAGCACGAGGGCGCGTAGCTTCTCGCCGATTTCGGTACCGCCCGGCTCTCGGGTGGTGACGACCCGGTAGCCTCGGGCGCGGAGCGCCTCATCCAGCAGGGTGAGCTGGGTGGTTTTGCCGGCGCCGTCGCCTCCTTCGACCACGATGAAGAGCCCGCGGCGGTTGGCGGGGTTCGCGGAATCGGGGAGGGGGGTGTAGCTGAGAGTATCCATCACCCCTTAAGGGTACCGGGTTCACCGTGGGCCTGCGGTGCGCATCGGCAGCCTGCCGGTGGGAGCCGCAACGGCCTTCGCGCGGGACTCGGCAGCATCCCCGCGTAAAAAGCGTGTTAATCCTGAGCGGAAAGTGCCGGATGAGGTATGCGTTCGAGGCCCCGGTGTGCCAGGCTTAAGGTATGAGTGCAGATAACCATGACATGAACTATTCCGCTGAAACCTATGTAGTCGCCGGTGGCCGCCCCGCCCACGAGCACGATGCGCCGGTGAACCCCCCGATTGTTCTGACTTCCACCTACCGCGGCGTGGACGCCGTCAACATTGAGCACGACCGCGTGTACGCCCGTTTTTCGAACCCGACCTGGGAGGGCATGGAAGAGGTTGTCGCTAAGCTGGAGAACGCTTCCCAGCCCGGCCTGCTGTTCCCCTCCGGCATGGCCGCCGTTTCCTCCGTGATTGACCTGGTGCCGGTGGGCGCTATCGTCCTGATTCCTAAGCACGCCTACATGGCGTCCGTGACCCTGTGCAAGGATCTGGAGCGCCGCGGCATCATCGAGCTGGTGCGCGTGGACATTGAGGACACAGCCAACGTCATCGCAGCCATGGAGGACGCCGCATCCCGCGCCGGCGTGACCCCGGAAAACGTGAACTACTCCTCCCCGAAGGTCCTGGCCTGGCTTGAGAGCCCCACCAACCCCATGCTTGAGGTGGGGGATCTGCCCGAGATTCTTGCCGCAGCCCGCCGCCTGGGCGTCGTGACCGCCGTGGACAACACCTTTGCCACCCCGATTCTGCAGCGTCCGCTCGACCTGGGCGCCGACGTTGTGGTGCACTCGGCCACGAAGTTCCTGGCCGGCCACTCGGACGTGCTGCTGGGCATGACCCTCACCTCGAACGAGGAGCTGTACAAGGCGATGCTGCACTACCGCATCACCAACGGCGCGATCCCCGGGCCCATGGAGGCGTGGCTGGGCCTGCGCGGCCTGCGTACCCTGGCGCTGCGCGTGGAACGTGCGGTGCAGAACGCGCAGGTGCTGGCCGAGCGTCTGAGCGAGCACCCCTTCGTCTCGGAGGTGCGCTACCCGGGTCTTGAGAGCCACCGTGGCCACGAGGTCGCGAAGAAGCAGATGTCCGGCTTCGGCGCGATTCTGTGCATCACGCTGGATACCGACGCGCAGGGCGCCCGCAACGTGGTTGAGGCGCTGAAGGTGTGGACCCCCGCCACCTCCCTCGGCGGTGTGGAATCCCTCGTGGAGCGCCGCCGCCGCCATGGTAGCGAGCCGGAGTCGATTCCCGAGTCGATGCTGCGCCTGTCCGTGGGTATCGAGAACGTCGATGACCTCTACAATGATCTGGTCGAGGCCTTCAAGGCCGTTCGATAAGGCACCGTTAGCTACGGTAGTGTGCTAGGGTACTGGGTACCCGGCTATACGGCCGCTCGAGTGAAGGAATACAATGTCTCCTATTGTCCTGGTCCTCTACGCGACCTTTCTGATTAACCTGCTGCTGTCGGCCGCCGGTGCCGTGATCGGCGTTCTGGCGCTGTACCGTGCATGGACCGCGCCGGCCAACGCCTACGAGTTCGCGGGCAAGCGTCCTAAGAACACCTGGCTTGCCCTGACCGGCGTCTCCGCCGTGGTGCAGGTGCTGGGCGTCTTCTCGGCCTTCACCGGCGTGGGTAACACGATGCTGATGCTGCAGCTGATGGCCGCCGTGGTGAGCGGCGTGTTCCTGGCCGGCGTGTGGCCCGTAGTGGGTGGCCGCCGCTTCTAGGAGGTTTTCAGCTAAGCATCCGCGCCCATCTTGTGGCCGTCGCAAGCGCATACGGTGAGCCCCGCATACCGCGTTCCGGAACGATTTCCGGGCGCGGGGTGTGGGGCTTTCTGCCAGCTAAGCGGTGCATCCGGCAAGTTTTTGGGAGAACCCGGATTTTCTGCCCTCGAAGGCATGACAAACCGGCGGGTAAATGAAAAAATAGAAGCATGACTTACAAACTAGTACTCCTGCGCCACGGCCAGTCCGAGTGGAACGAGAAGAACCTGTTCACCGGCTGGGTGGATGTCAACCTGACCGACAAGGGCCGCGCCGAGGCTAAGCGCGGCGGCGAGCTGCTGGCAGAGCGCAACATCCTCCCCGATGTTGTGCACACCTCCCTGCAGCGTCGCGCTATCAACACCGCAAACATCGCCCTGGATGCAGCGGACCGCCTGTGGATTCCCGTCAAGCGCACCTGGCGCCTGAACGAGCGTCACTACGGCGCCCTGCAGGGTAAGAACAAGTCCGAGATTCGCGAGGAATACGGCGACGAGAAGTTCATGACCTGGCGTCGTTCCTACGACGTTCCGCCGCCCCCGCTGGACGACAACGATCCCTACTCGCAGGCACACGACCCTCGTTACGCCAACGTTGAGAACGCTCCCCGCACCGAGTGCCTCAAGGACGTTCTGGGCCGTATGCTCCCCTACTGGGAGTCGGACATCAAGCCCGACCTGGCAGCAGGCAAGACCGTTCTGGTGGCAGCGCACGGTAACTCCCTGCGCTCGCTGGTGAAGCACCTCGAGGGCATTTCCGACGAGGACATCGCCGGCCTGAACATCCCGACCGGTATCCCGCTGTACTACGAGCTGGATGAGAACTTCAAGCCCATTAAGGCTGGCGAGTACCTCGATCCCGAGGCCGCTAAGGACGCCATCGCAGCCGTGGCAAACCAGGGTAAGTAATTACCTCTCGCGAGGTTCGCTCTGCAGAGCGCCCGCGTGATTATGAGCCGCTCACCGTTTCGGTGGGCGGCTCATTGCGTGGGCCGGCCTCTTGGGTGGGCGGCTGTTCAATATACTTGTGGAAGATACCCACGCAGGAGGAGAACGTATGGATGCCGGTCTGATCGCCTTCATCGCGGGCATGATAGGTCTGCTGGTCGGCGTCCTGAGCATGAACGCGGTGGCCCGTAGTGAGCGTGAGCGTGAGCGTAGCCTCGTATCCGCACCGACGCTGCGTGACGGTGCGGCTCAGGTGCTGGCGGTGATTGGCCGCGCCTACCTGGTCATCGACGAGGTGGGGGGAGTGGTTCAGGCCTCGCCGGGCGCCTACGCGATGGGCCTGGTGCGCGGGCATACGGTCACCTCGCCCGAGCTGGCTAGCATGATTCGCACGGTGCGCCACCGCGGCATTTTTGCCGAGCAAAGCTTTGAAATTGACCGCGGCGAGAGCGAGGCACTGGTCCTGGATGTTCGCGTGGCCTCCCTGGGCGACGAATACATCCTGGTGCTTGCCGACGACCGCACCGAAATTTCTCGCGTGCAACGCATGCGTAACGACTTCGTGGCGAACGTGTCGCACGAGCTGAAGACACCCGTGGGCGCGGTGAGCCTACTCGCGGAGGCGATTGAGCAGGCTAGCGATGACCCGGAGGCGATTGAGTACTTCGTGGGCCGCCTGCACAAGGAGACGCGCCGCCTCTCCGCGCTGGTGCGCGACATTATCGAGCTCTCACGATTGCAGTCGACCGACGTGATTGCCCGTGGCGGCCCGGTGTCCGTGCCCACCCTGGTGGCGGACGCGATGGACCGCTCCCACCTGGCTGCCGAGGAGAAGGACATTCAGGTTTCCAGCCGCATTGAGGACGCCCCCGAGGTGTACGGCGACGCCGAGCTCCTGGGCATGGCCGTGCAGAACCTGGTGGAGAACGCGATTCGCTACTCGCCCGAACATACGAAGGTGGACATTCTGGTGCACCGCGTGGCCGATCAGCTGCTCATTGAGGTGTCGGATCAGGGGGTGGGTATTCCCGAGGATGAGCAGAAGCGCATCTTCGAGCGTTTTTACCGGGTGGACCCGGCTCGCTCGCGTCAGACCGGCGGCACGGGCCTGGGCCTGAGCATCGTGAAGCATGTGATGACTCAGCACGGCGGCAGTGTGACGGTGCGTTCGATGCCGCAGGAGGGCTCGACGTTTACGTTGGCCCTGCCGCTGACCGAGGCGCCGGAGGCACCGCTCACAGTGTAGTGTTAGCGGTATAGGTTTTATGGGAATCAAGGATAAAGTATGACGAAAATTCTGATTGTTGAGGACGAAGAGGCCCTGTCGGATCCCCTGGCCTTCCTGCTGGGGCGTGAGGGTTTTCAGACGGTCGTGGTGGATAACGGCCTGGACGCGCTGCCCACCTTCGAACGCGAGGGCGCCGACCTGGTGCTGCTGGACGTGATGCTTCCCGGCATGCCCGGCACGGAGGTGTGCCGTAAGCTCCGCGAGGTGTCCTCGGTACCGATTATCATGCTGACCGCCAAGGACTCCGAGCTGGATAAGGTGTTTGGCCTGGAGCTGGGCGCCGACGACTACGTGACGAAGCCCTACTCGGCGCGCGAGCTGATTGCACGCATCCGCGCGGTGCTGCGCCGCCGTTCCGCCGAGCCCGACATGCCGATGGACGCGGTTCTTACGGGCGGCCCCGTGCGCATGGACATCGATCGCCACGTGGTGACGGTCAACGGCGAGGAAGTACCCATGCCGCTGAAGGAATTCGAGCTGCTGGAGATTCTGCTGCGCAACGTTGGTCGCGTGATGACGCGCGGACAGCTGATTGAGCGTGTGTGGGGCGCGGACTACGTGGGCGACACGAAGACCCTGGACGTGCACATTAAGCGCCTGCGTTCCAAGATTGAGCCGGATTCTTCGGCACCGCGCTACGTGGTGACGGTTCGCGGCCTGGGCTATAAGTTCGAGAATTAGCGTCGAGCCGAGGAGAGTACGTATGAGCTTTACCGCTGATTCTGTGACCGCCGAGGCCAACGCACAGAACCGCTTCGCGCAGAACCAGCCCGCGCAGAACCGGCAGAGCAAAGACCCCTCGCGCGTGGCCATTATCGTGCTGGGTGCAGGTTCGGGAACGCGCCTGGGTGAGCCGATTCCGAAGGCCGCGGTCCGCGTACAGGGGCGTACGCTACTCGACCATGCCCTGCAGGGCGCCCGCGAGTCGCGGATTGCCGAGCACGTGGTGGTGACGGTGCCCGCCGGGTGCGAGAGCCTCTGCCCGGAGCTCCTTGAGGACGCGCACCGCGCCGAGGCGCTGGTGACGGTCGGTGGTGACACCCGCACCGCATCGGTGGTGGCGGCTCTTGACGCGCTTCGCGAGGCCGAGATCGCGGTGGATTACGTGCTGATTCACGATTGTGCCCGCTCTTTCACCCCGCCGGAGGTGTACCACCGCGTGCTGGAGGGCCTGGGCACCCGCGTTGCCGCGGGGACGGTGCGCGCGGTTATTCCGGTGTTGCCGGTGGTCGATACCATCAAGACGGTGGATGCCTCCGCGGTGGTTACTGGAACCCCGGCTCGCTCGAGCATGCGCGCCGTACAAACCCCGCAGGGATTCGAGGTGGCGGCGCTACTGGCGGCTCATGAGCGTAGCCGAGCCCTGCCTCCCGAGGAAGCCGAGCTGCTGACCGATGACGCGATGGCGATGGAGGCGGCCGGCGAACCGGTGCTGACGGTGGCCGGGCACGAGGACGCCTTTAAAGTGACCACCCCCATGGATCTGAAGGTGGCGCGGGCGCTCTTTGGCGGAACGCGCCCCTGAGTATCCCCTCTTCTTCTGTCTAATATCTATTGAGCGAAGGACCCATCATGACTGTTATTCCGCGCGTCGGCACCGGCGTTGACGTTCACGCTTTTGGCCCGGAGGGCACGCCCCTGCACATCGCCGGCCTGCACTGGTCGGGGGAGCGGGGCCTGAGCGGCCACTCCGATGGCGACGTGGTGGCCCATGCTGCCGCGGATGCGCTCTTCGCCGCCTCTGGCACGGGGGACTTGGGCTCGAACTTTGGTGTGGACCGCCCGGATATGAAGGGCGCCTCGGGTGTTCGTATTCTTTCGGAGGCCGTGGCGATTGTGCGTGCGGCCGGTTTCGAGATCGGCAATGTGAGCGTTCAGCTGATTGGTAACCGCCCGAAGTTCTCACCGCGCCGTGAGGATGCGAACCGCGTGCTCAGTGAGGCGGCGGGGGCCCCGGTGACGGTGATTGCGACGACTACCGACGGTTTGGGTTTGACCGGTCGCGGGGAGGGCGTGGCGGCGATTGCGACGGCTCTGGTGTATGAGCGCCACTAGGCCTCTGCCCGGCTTGCCCCATTCCGTAACCTATCGCCCCGGTGCCTGGACCGACCCCGTAAAATGAGAGTGTGACTATGCGTTTTTATGATTCAGCTTCCGCGACTATCCGCGAGTTTGAGCCCGTCGTGCCCGGTGAGGCGCGTATCTACTATTGCGGTGCCACGGTGCAGGGTGAACCGCACCTGGGCCATATCCGTTCTGCGCTGGTGTTCGACCAGCTGAGCCGCTGGATGCGCTACCGCGGCCTGAAGGTGACGACGGTCCGCAACGTCACCGATATTGACGATAAGATTTTGGCGAAGTCCGCTGATTCCATGCAGCCCGGTTTTGAGGGCGAGTTCCCGAATGAGCAGTGGTGGGCGCTCGCGTACCGTTTTGAGAAGGTGTTTGCTCGGGCCTACGCGGCGCTGGGTATTGACCCGCCGACCTATGAGCCGCGCGCGACCGGCCATATTCCCGAGATGTTTGCTCTGATTCAGCGCCTGATTGACCGCGGCCACGCCTACCCGGCGCTGGATGATTCGGGTGACGTGTACTTTGATGTGCGCTCCTGGGAGAAATACGGCTCGCTGACCAACCAGAGCATTGACGATATGCAGGATTCGGCGGATGCCGATCCGCGCGGTAAGCGCGACCCTCGTGATTTTGCGCTGTGGAAGGGCTATAAGGAGGGCGAGCCGCTGACCGCTTCGTGGGAGTCCCCGTGGGGTCGTGGCCGCCCGGGTTGGCACCTGGAGTGCTCGGCGATGGCCGGTAAGTACCTGGGTTCGCGCTTCGACATTCACGGCGGCGGTCTGGATCTGCGCTTCCCGCATCACGAGAACGAGCTGGCCCAGTCGACCGCGGCCGGCGATGATTTCGCGAACTTCTGGATGCACAACGGCATGGTCACCTACGAGGGTGAGAAGATGTCGAAGTCTATCGGTAATACGATTTCGCCGGCGCAGATGCTGGAAATGGCTCGTCCGCTGGTGGTTCGCTACTACCTGGGTAGCGCGCATTACCGTTCGGTGCTGGACTATCGCCCGTCTTCGCTGCAGGAGGCGGCAACGGCTATTGAGCGTGTTGAGTCGTTCCTGGCCGCAACTCAGGATTTGCTGAAGCCCGACCGCGAGGTGCCCGAGGCTTTCGCCGAGGCGATGGATGACGATATGAACATTCCTCGTGCCCTGGCGGTTCTGCATGAGCAGACTCGCGCGGGTAATGCAGCGCTCGCTGCCGGTGAGGACGCTTCGGAGGCCGCTAATGCCGTGATGGCTATGGCTGAGGTGCTGGGCCTGGCGCAGCTGATGAGCTTTAACGCTGAGGGCGCCTCGGATGCCGAGCATGAGGCTCTGGACTCCCTGATTCAGGCGGTTCTGGCGGAGCGTGCGGATGCGCGTGCCCAGAAGGATTGGGCTAAGGCCGATGCGATGCGCGACCTGCTGTTTTCCGCGGGTGTGAAGGTGCGTGACGGCGCTGAGGGTTCGAGCTGGAGCATTGCGTAGGTTGGTGGCGTGCCCCGCGTTCTGCGTTGGGGGCTTAGGCGTTGCGGGTCTTTTCGCGTAGACTCGTATTCATTATTTTGACGAAGGAAGAGAAGAATGGCTAAGGCAGGTTCGCGCCCGGGCGCTACCGGCAAGAAGAAGGGTGCTACTAAGGGCACCGGCGGTCACGGCCGTAAGGCCCTTGAGGGCAGGGGCCCGACTCCGAAGGCTGAGGATCGCGTTTACCACAAGGCGTACAAGATGAAGCGTGCGGCTGAGCGTCGTGCGGCGACCGGTACGAACCGTAAGTTCCAGACTCGTTTGGGCGGTAAGCGCGCCAGCGATGAGCTGGTGACGGGTCGTAACGCGGTGCTGGAGGCGCTGCGTACCGAGATTCCCTCGAAGCACCTGTATATTATGAGCCGCATTGAGGTGGATGACCGCGTTCGCGAGATCATGACGATTGCGAATAAGCGCAACATCCCGATGCTGGAGATTCCGCGTAGCGAGCTGGATCGTCTGACCGATGGTGCGGTGCACCAGGGCGTGGCGATGCAGATTCCGCCGTACAAGTACCCGGATGCTACCGATCTGGTGCTGGATACGATGGAGCGCTGGCACTCGGGTAAGCTGTCGACTCCGCCGCTGTTTGTGGCGCTGGATGGCATTACCGATCCCCGTAACCTGGGGGCGATTATTCGTAGCGTGTCGGCGTTTAGCGGTGACGGCGTGATTATTCCCGAGCGTCGTTCGGCTGCGGTGACCGCGGGTGCGTGGAAGACCAGTGCCGGTGCGGCTGCTCGTATTCCCGTTGCAATGGCGACTAACCTGACTCGTGTGATTCAGCAGGCTAAGGAGCAGGGCATCTTTGTGATTGGTCTGGATGGCGGCGGCGATATTGAGCTGCCGGCTCTGGAGCTTGCGAACGAGCCGCTGTGCGTGGTGGTTGGTTCGGAGGGCAAGGGCCTGTCCCGCCTGGTGACTGAGAACTGCGATCAGATTGTGTCGATTCCGATTGATTCGGCGATGGAGTCGCTGAACGCGGCGATGGCTGTGGGCATCACTCTGTACGATGTGTCCCGTCGTCGTGCGGTGGCTGTCGAGTAGGTTGTCGCGATAACCGTTCTGTAGGTTTATGAACGTAAGGGGGGAAGGCGTCCCGTGAGGGGCGCCCTCCCTCTTTGCTCTTGATGGCGGGTACGCCAGGGAACCGGGTCAGGGAACTGGTCGAGGAGCGGAAACGTAAGGATGCAGGGGAGGGGCGGTAGCCCATTCCCCCATCTTTTCTTCGTTTCGGGGGCCTTTTGCGCTTCCGTAGGGGGTTTTCGGAGTGAGTTTTGGGGGATTTTCGGGCTTTCGTGGGGATTTTTAAGATTTTTTCGAAGATTTTTTGAGGCCTTTACCCCGCATTGACTAGGGGTTTTGTTCCACTGTTCAAGTCAGAATGAACCTAAACCCCCATATTTGTGTCCCACTTCACCCTATTTCGGGTTGCGGGCCCGTATTCGGGTCTGTATAGTTGTATGAGTCGCCGCGGCGAGGAGGAAAAAACGAA
>NZ_JVSP01000015.1 GCF_001061665.1 Rothia mucilaginosa
GTATTCGGGTCTGTATAGTTGTATGAGTCGCCGCGGCGAGGAGGAAAAAACGAAGAACTTCTTCGGTGTTTCTCCTAGTCGGAAGCGGTTTTGACAGGTTTTCAATTGTATAGTGTTTCGGTTTCTTGCTTGAAGGAATTCTTGGTTGCCTGATGGTGATTGTGGAGGATTTTAGGAAAGAAACTTTGTGGTGTGAATCACGGAAATCGGATTTGCATGGCGAATGAAACGCTGGTATAGTTGATTGGGTTGCCGCGGGAACGCGGTAACAATAAAAAGAGAATGACCGTTCAGCGGTGAGGCTCCTTCGGTTGGAGGGGTTGAGGTGTTGAATCGGTGTGTTGCTTGAGAACTCAATAGTGTGCTTTGTTCAATAAAATCACCGAATTGGTGATGGAAACTGAAACTAATACCAAATATTTATTTATTTGATAATCATTGAATGGTTTCAAAAAAGTCAGCTTGAGTCACGCACCCCCGTGTGTGATTCGCTGTTTGAGATCAGGTTATCAAGCTTTTCTATTTTTTCAACGGAGAGTTTGATTCTGGCTCAGGACGAACGCTGGCGGCGTGCTTAACACATGCAAGTCGAACGATGAAGCCTAGCTTGCTAGGTGGATTAGTGGCGAACGGGTGAGTAATACGTGAGTAACCTACCTTTAACTCTGGGATAAGCCTGGGAAACTGGGTCTAATACCGGATACGACCAATCTCCGCATGGGGTGTTGGTGGAAAGCGTTATGTAGTGGTTATAGATGGGCTCACGGCCTATCAGCTTGTTGGTGAGGTAACGGCTCACCAAGGCGACGACGGGTAGCCGGCCTGAGAGGGTGACCGGCCACACTGGGACTGAGACACGGCCCAGACTCCTACGGGAGGCAGCAGTGGGGAATATTGCACAATGGGCGCAAGCCTGATGCAGCGACGCCGCGTGAGGGATGACGGCCTTCGGGTTGTAAACCTCTGTTAGCAGGGAAGAAGAGAAATTGACGGTACCTGCAGAGAAAGCGCCGGCTAACTACGTGCCAGCAGCCGCGGTAATACGTAGGGCGCGAGCGTTGTCCGGAATTATTGGGCGTAAAGAGCTTGTAGGCGGTTTGTCGCGTCTGCTGTGAAAGGCCGGGGCTTAACCCCGTGTATTGCAGTGGGTACGGGCAGACTAGAGTGCAGTAGGGGAGACTGGAACTCCTGGTGTAGCGGTGGAATGCGCAGATATCAGGAAGAACACCGATGGCGAAGGCAGGTCTCTGGGCTGTAACTGACGCTGAGAAGCGAAAGCATGGGGAGCGAACAGGATTAGATACCCTGGTAGTCCATGCCGTAAACGTTGGGCACTAGGTGTGGGGGACATTCCACGTTTTCCGCGCCGTAGCTAACGCATTAAGTGCCCCGCCTGGGGAGTACGGCCGCAAGGCTAAAACTCAAAGAAATTGACGGGGGCCCGCACAAGCGGCGGAGCATGCGGATTAATTCGATGCAACGCGAAGAACCTTACCAAGGCTTGACATATACTGGACCGCATCAGAGATGGTGTTTCCCTTCGGGGCTGGTATACAGGTGGTGCATGGTTGTCGTCAGCTCGTGTCGTGAGATGTTGGGTTAAGTCCCGCAACGAGCGCAACCCTCGTTCTATGTTGCCAGCACGTTATGGTGGGGACTCATAGGAGACTGCCGGGGTCAACTCGGAGGAAGGTGGGGATGACGTCAAATCATCATGCCCCTTATGTCTTGGGCTTCACGCATGCTACAATGGCCGGTACAGAGGGTTGCGATACTGTGAGGTGGAGCTAATCCCTAAAAGCCGGTCTCAGTTCGGATTGGGGTCTGCAACTCGACCCCATGAAGTCGGAGTCGCTAGTAATCGCAGATCAGCAACGCTGCGGTGAATACGTTCCCGGGCCTTGTACACACCGCCCGTCAAGTCACGAAAGTTGGTAACACCCAAAGCCGGTGGCCTAACCTTTTTGGAGGGAGCCGTCTAAGGTGGGATTGGCGATTGGGACTAAGTCGTAACAAGGTAGCCGTACCGGAAGGTGCGGCTGGATCACCTCCTTTCTAAGGAGCACATTTAGTTGGCCATGCTACCCGCGAGTGTCGGGTGGGTGGTTTTGCTCATGGGTGGAATGTTGGTTTTGGGTTGAGTGAAGCGCATTGTTGGGTTTTGGGGTAACACGTTGGTGTTGTTCCTGTTTTTGCCTGGCATGGTGATGATGCGAATGTTGTGTTTGTGTTGTTGTTGTGTTGTGGGTTGTTGTTTGAGAACTATATAGTGGACGCGAGCATCTTCTGGAATTTGCGTTGAATCAATGCTTTGGTGTTGGTTTGATTGTTGATTTTAGATTCTTATTTTTCTTGATTGTGTGTAAGTTATTAAGGGCACACGGTGGATGCCTTGGCATTAAGAGCCGATGAAGGACGTGTGAATCTGCGATAAGCCTCGGGGAGCCGATAACTGGGCGTTGATCCGAGGATTTCCGAATGGGGAAACCTGGCTCATCTTCATGGTGAGTTACCGCCAGCTGAATGTATAGGCTGGTTGGGGGGAACGCGGGGAAGTGAAACATCTCAGTACCCGCAGGAAGAGAAAATAAAGTAATGATTCTGTGAGTAGTGGCGAGCGAAAGCGGAAGAGACTAAACCTGTGGTGTGTGATAGCGGTTAGGCGTTGCATCATGGGGGTTGTGGGAGTCACAGTGGCAGTTCTAACTGGCTGCCGGCATGATGTTCAGGATGGTAGGTGAACGACTTGGAATGGTCGGCCGTAGAGGGTGAGAGTCCCGTAATCGAAATTGTTCTGTCCGTGGTGTGGCCACCCGAGTAGCACGGGGCTCGTGGAATCTCGTGTGAATCTGCCAGGACCACCTGGTAAGTCTAAATACTTCTTAGTGACCGATAGTGAATCAGTACCGTGAGGGAATGGTGAAAAGTACCCCGGGAGGGGAGTGAAATAGTACCTGAAACCGTGTGCTTACAAGCCGTTGGAGCCTTTTGGGGTGACAGCGTGCCTTTTGAAGAATGAGCCTGCGAGTTAGTGTTATGTCGCGAGGTTAACCCGTGTGGGGTATCCGTAGCGAAAGCGAGTCTGAATAGGGCGTTTGAGTGGCATGACCTAGACCCGAAGCGGAGTGATCTATCCATGGCCAGGTTGAAGCGACGGTAAGACGTCGTGGAGGACCGAACCCACTTCAGTTGAAAATGGAGGGGATGAGCTGTGGATAGGGGTGAAAGGCCAATCAAACTCTGTGATAGCTGGTTCTCCCCGAAATGCATTTAGGTGCAGCGTTACGTGTTTCTTGCCGGAGGTAGAGCTACTGGATGGCCGATGGGCCTTCACGGGTTACTGACGTCAGCTAAACTCCGAATGCCGGTAAGTGAGAGCGTAGCAGTGAGACAGTGGGGGATAAGCTTCATTGTCGAGAGGGAAACAGCCCAGACCACCAACTAAGGCCCCTAAGCGTGTGCTAAGTGGGAAAGGATGTGGAGTTGCTTAGACAACCAGGAGGTTGGCTTAGAAGCAGCCACCCTTGAAAGAGTGCGTAACAGCTCACTGGTCAAGTGATTCTGCGCCGATAATGTAGCGGGGCTCAAGTACACCGCCGAAGTTGTGGCAATGATCTTTTTGGATTGTTGGGTAGGGGAGCGTCGTGTAGCCAGTGAAGCTGCGGTGTAAACCAGTGGTGGAGGCTATGCGAGTGAGAATGCAGGCATGAGTAGCGAAAGATGAGTGAGAAACTCATCCGCCGGATGATCAAGGGTTCCAGGGTCAAGTTAATCTGCCCTGGGTTAGTCGGGGCCTAAGGCGAGGCCGACAGGCGTAGTCGATGGATAACGGGTTGATATTCCCGTACCGGTGAAGAACCGCCCATACTGATATTGTGATGCTAACCATGCGAAGCATGATGTGCAGGCTTTTGTTTGTGTGTTGTGTGGGTTGTGGGACCCGATCTTTGGAGGTAAACGTGTTAACAGGTGTGACGCAGGAAGGTAGCCAAGCCACGCGATGGTTGTCGTGGTCTAAGCGTGTAGGGTTGTCGGTTGTTAAATGCGCCGGCTGTGTGCCTGAGACGTGATGGGACCCTGTTTTTGGGGGATTTGGTGATCCTATGCTGCCGAGAAAAGCATCGGCGTGAGGTTTTAGCCGCCCGTACCCTAAACCGACACAGGTGATCAGGTAGAGAATACTAAGGCGATCGAGAGAATCATGGTTAAGGAACTCGGCAAAATGCCCCCGTAACTTCGGGAGAAGGGGGACCTTGAGCGTGATGGGCACTTGCTGTCTGGAGCGTGTATGGGTCGCAGAGACCAGGGGGAAGCGACTGTTTATCAAAAACACAGGTCCGTGCGAAGTCGTAAGACGATGTATACGGACTGACTCCTGCCCGGTGCTGGAAGGTTAAGAGGATTGGTTAGCCTTTTTTGGGCGAAGCTGAGAATTTAAGCCCCAGTAAACGGCGGTGGTAACTATAACCATCCTAAGGTAGCGAAATTCCTTGTCGGGTAAGTTCCGACCTGCACGAATGGAGTAACGACTTCCCTACTGTCTCAACCATGAACTCGGCGAAATTGCAGTACGAGTAAAGATGCTCGTTTCGCGCAGCAGGACGGAAAGACCCCGTGACCTTTACTATAGTTTGGTATTGGTGTTTGGTTTGGCTTGTGTAGGATAGGTGGGAGACTGTGAAGCATGGACGCTAGTTTGTGTGGAGTCGTTGTTGAAATACCACTCTGGTCAATCTGGATGTCTAACTTCGGGCCATGATCTGGTTCAGGGACAGTGCCTGATGGGTAGTTTAACTGGGGCGGTTGCCTCCTAAAGTGTAACGGAGGCGCCCAAAGGTTCCCTCAGCCTGGTTGGCAATCAGGTGTTGAGTGTAAGTGCACAAGGGAGCTTGACTGTGAGACTGGCAGGTCGAGCAGGGACGAAAGTCGGGACTAGTGATCCGGCGGTACGTTGTGGAACGGCCGTCGCTCAACGGATAAAAGGTACCTCGGGGATAACAGGCTGATCTTGCCCAAGAGTCCATATCGACGGCATGGTTTGGCACCTCGATGTCGGCTCGTCGCATCCTGGGGCTGGAGTCGGTCCCAAGGGTTGGGCTGTTCGCCCATTAAAGCGGTACGCGAGCTGGGTTCAGAACGTCGTGAGACAGTTCGGTCCCTATCCGCTGCGCGCGTTGGAAATTTGAGAAAGGCTGTCCTTAGTACGAGAGGACCGGGACGGACGAACCTCTGGTATGTCAGTTGTACCGCCAGGTGCATGGCTGATTGGCTACGTTCGGGAGGGATAACCGCTGAAAGCATCTAAGCGGGAAGCCTGTTTCGAGATGAGATTTCCTGGCACTTTGGTGTGTGAGGCTCCTTATAGATGATGAGGTTGATAGGCCGGGTATGGAAGCGGGGACTGAAGACTCGTGGAGTTGACTGGTACTAATAGGCTGAAGGCTTATTTTTTCGAGAAATTGTTGTTTGCGTTCACTGTATGGTTTTTGGATAATAACCCTGGGCTTCCTTCGGGAGGCTGAGGCTTTTTATTCGGAAGATTTTCCGTGGTTATAGCGAGAGGGAAACGCCTGGTTCCATTCCGAACCCAGAAGCTAAGACTCTTTGCGCCGATGGTACTGCACTTTTGTGGGTGTGGGAGAGTAGGTCGCCGCGGGTTTTTTATTCAAGAGGGGAAGACCTTAGAGGTCTTCCCCTCTTTTTGTGTTCCCAAAAACTCTTAGAGCGAAAGATTGCTCCTTCAAACAAAGAAGCTGAGGAGCATGGCTGGAGCCTAGGAGACAGGTCTTAGGCGGTACAGGGGACCTCTGGAAGCTGTCATAGATTCGTCCGAATGACGAGGTAGAGGGCACGGTAGAGAAAGTCTTGATACCTTAACAACAAGAGCAGTCCATACCTCTACCGAATGAGTGGAGAATACGCAAAGGAGCAACCGTCATGGCTGATGAGAAGAGCATCTACGAACGCTGGAGCGAAGAGCGCCTCGACCCGCCCCTCCCCAAAGAATGGGGACTGAACGAAGAAGACGAAGCCGAGCTGCTCTGGCCCATCTGGCCCCTCCTGTTCATGGGCGAATCCGATACCGGTCTGTACGTAGAAACCATCACCGATTATGTGATGGATGTACTCGGATTGGAATACGATGGGCAGAATGAAGACAGCAAGCTCTGGGAAAAGCGTGTAGAGGGCTACGTGGAAGAGCTCATCAAGCGTCGTCGTGCATTCGCCGCTGAGCTGGGTATTACCCCCGAGATGCAGAAGAACTCGAACCTTAACCGTGCCTTCGCAGCACTGGAAGAAGAAGGGGTTATCGCACGGCAGAACTTCACCTGTTGCGGTACCTGCGCCTCCGCAGAGATCTGGGATGAGATCGACGATAGCCGTGAATGGAAGGGGTACATCTACTTCCACCAGCAGGACGCCGAAAGCCTCGCAGAGAGCGGCGGCACCTACGTCGGGTTCGGTTCGTTCCTCGCCTACCCCAGGGACGAAAATGAATGGAACGCGCTGAGCGATGCGCAGAAGGAAGAGATCAGTGCCCTTCACAAGAAGCTCTCCGTAGAGCTCATGAAGGATACGATTATCCCTGTACTGGAGAAGCACGGCCTGAGCGTGGAGTGGAAGGGGAACTTTGACACCCGTCCGTTCATTGGGGGAGTAGAAGTCTACAACATCCCCTAGCGGTAGTGAGCCGAACCGGATGGGAGCCTTGCGGCGTATGTAGTGGGGGGAGGGGCACTTCCTAATGCTACAAAAGTTTACAGAGAAAATATGCTGAGAGCGTGAGAACACGATTCACAGCTTCTTAGACAGAGTATTAACTAGCCGATAAGGCACCCATTCGGTAGGCTAGACGGGTAGCACGGTACGTCCACACTAGAGATAAGACAGAACCTGTCCTCGAGATAGGAACTGCTCGACATGACTTTCAGCTGCTATACGCGGCAGGAAGCTGAGCTCTAGAACGCCCGGTAGAGATACAGGCGTGCCCAGCTCGGAAGAGTAGGGGTATCTGAATCTCTACCGGGCAGAAGCATACTCCCACCGAGTAGGCTAGAAGAAGTGGATGAACCGCCAACCCATATTCCCAACCAAAGGAGCAGGCATGTCGACCGACGCCCGCGAAAAAGCCCGTCAGATTGCGGCGCAGCAGGCTAAAAAGAGCCCCAGCAAGGCAAGCCGCCGTTGGCTCCAGCTCGGCGTACTCGCCGTGGTCCTCGTTATCGTAGGTATCATCGGCTTCGTTGTGGTCAACGGTAACAAGAACAACAAGATTGCGGAGAGCGGCCCCGTACCCGCCAGCGCAAACGAATACGGCGGTATCGTGCTGACCAAGGACGGAATCGTCAAGAACTCCTCCACCCAGGAGACCCGCGACTTCAAGCAGCTGGCCACCTCAACCTCCTCAGTGACCCCCATGGTCAACGGAACCGCGGCAGCCGTCAACACCCTGCCCCCGGGCGTGCAGACGGCTGAAGAGGCCGCCAAGAACGGTCAGCCCGTGCGCGTGACCATCTTCCAGGACTACAACTGCGTGCACTGTGCAGAGTTTGAGACTAAGTACGGTGAAGAAATCCAGAAGCTCGTCGAAGACGGCACTATCACCCTGGAAATCCGCAACCTAACCTTCCTGGACCGCTCCTCACCCACCGCATATTCCGCACGTAACGCGGCAGCTGCATACTCTGTGGCAAACCAGGTGAGCACCAGCAACTTCCTGAACTACCAGCGTGAGATCTTCTCACACCAGGGCACCGGCGACATGAACAACCAGCAGATCGCCGATATCGCTTCCAAATACGGCGCCTCCATTGGCTCCGACATGAACGAAGACAAGTGGCGTCCCCTTGTGGACGTGGTTAACGCCGAATCCGCAAGCAACGGTATTCAGGGTACCCCCACCGTCTTCGTAGACGGTGACCAGTACACCAGCAACGACTTCAGCGCTTTCCTCAAGAGCAAGATTGAGGCCAAGAAGAAGTAATACACCCTCGGTGGGTCCGGCAACCGGCAACGGTTGCCGGGCCTCCGGTCTTTAACCGCTCTCGAGAACTATGCGTGATGCGGAGTTTCAATGAGACACCGGTGAAGGTCGGACCATCGGCCCGTGAGACTGGCCTGAGATAAGGACGGCTAAGCGGAACCCGGGCCGGGGAATAGGGTACACTGGACGGGTTGCCTCCTTAGCTCAGTTGGCCAGAGCATCTGTCTTGTAAACAGAGGGTCACCGGTTCGAATCCGGTAGGAGGCTCTCACGATCCTGATTTGCGCCGACCACCCTCGGGCATATCAGGATTTTGTTGTAGCGATTGTCCACAGCGTCTAGGGACCCGCACCCGCACATCCACAACCCATCCGAGGAACATGTATGTCTGAGACCTCCGGAACCTCGCAGGCCCCCGCGCCTCAGGGAACCCGCCCCTCCACCCCGCGCAGCATCCGCCCGCGCGAAGCCGGCGACTACCCCCTCGAAGAATTCATCGAATCGCGGGGGTTCCGCCCCGAAATCCAGGGCCTGCGAGCCTTCGCGGTGCTACTCGTTGTGGTTTACCACGTTTGGGTGGGCAAGGTTTCCGGCGGTGTGGATGTCTTCCTGTTCATTTCCGCCTTCCTGCTCTCGCTCTCCTTCATGCGCAAGATCAACGAAGGCAAACCCCTCAAACTCTTCAACTACTGGTTGCACGTCTTCCAGCGCCTGCTGCCCGTGGCGACTGTCGTTATCGCCAGCACAACGATCGCCTCATTCTTTGTGCTTGCGCCCAGCCGCTGGTCGCAGATGATGCAGGACGCCACGAGCTCCCTTTTCTACTACCAGAACTGGAACCTGGCGTTTAGCTCCGTGGATTACTACGCCCAGAACGCCGCCGCGAAGTCACCCTTCCAGCACTTCTGGTCGCTTTCCATCCAGGGGCAGATCTTCATTATTTGGCCCCTGCTTTTTGCCGCCGTCGCCTACTTTGTGCACCGATACCGTGGGAACCTCTTCACGACCGCGGTCTTCGTCTTCAACACGGTCTTTGTTGCCTCCCTGACGTTCTCCATCGTTGAGACCAATAGCAACCAGGGTTTTGCTTACTTCGATACCCGCACCCGTCTCTGGGAATTTGCTATCGGCACCCTGCTCGCTATGCTCACCCTCAAATGGAAGGCACCCGAACGCGCACGCGTCGTGATGGGCTGGATCGGCATTGTCGGCCTGGTTACCTGCGGCGCCATCCTGCCGGTTGAGCGAGCCTTCCCCGGCTACCTGGCTCTGTGGCCCGTGTTCTCCGGTGCGCTCGTCATCATGGCCGGCAGCACCAATAGCCGCTGGGGCGTGGACCGCCTGCTCTCCTCGGCACCTCTGCAGAGCCTCGGCAATATTTCCTACGCCCTGTACCTGGTCCACTGGCCCATCCTGATTCTCTACAGCACGGCTGTGGGCACCTCTCGCGTGAACTTTATCGAGGGCGCGGTTATTATCCTGGTCTCTATCGGCCTGGCTTGGCTGCTCATCCGCTACGTGGAGAAGCCGCTGCGCTACCGTAAGGATCCCTTCGTTCCCTGGCTCATGATGAAGATGCGTTTTAAGACCGTCTTCTCCGTGAAAACCTGGGCCGATCAGGTGGCCTTCCTGCTGGCTATTTTCCTCGTGGCCGGAGGTCCTCTGCTCATCGCGCAGGCCTGGCTAACCTCGCAGAACACCGAGTCCACCCGCAACGCCGAGTTGCAGGTTCAGACCGTCAACGACAACTATCCGGGTGCGCGCGCTATCGGCGGGGCACAGCAGGGCCTCATCGATAATCCGATTCCCACCGGCGGCGATGTGAAGGCGCAGTACGAATCGCTCAGCGATACCTGCACCGGCGCCTTCGCACCCTCCGACGCTGCGCTCGCCAGCTACTGCAGCCTGCAGAAGAGCGGAGCGGACGATGCGCCGCTGACCATGATTGTGGGTAACTCCCACGCAGAGCAGGCTCTCAGCGCTTTCAAGCCCATTGCGGAACAGACCAAGACCAACCTGCAGGCCTACCTGCTCGGTGGTTGCCAGTACCCGACGAGTGCCGTGACCGCCACTCACGAATGCTCGGAGTTCAACTCCAAGCTGACCGAGGAAATCCTCAAGCGTAAGCCCCAGACCGTGGTTCTGGTTGCTACCGCGGCCCAGGCCCGTTCCAACGAGGAGAAGAGCGATCCCGCTCTGGACGAGACGGTTCACCGCCTCACCGAGGCGGGTATCCAGGTTATCGGTCTGCGCGATAACCCGCGCTTCGAGTTCAACATCTACGAGTGCGGTCAGAAGGCTGGAAGCGACAAGAGCTCCTGTGCCCGCCCGGCCAGTGAGAAGTACGCCGCCGAGAACCCCGCAAAGGAAGTCTTCGACAAGTACCGCAACCAGGGTGCTGTCATGGTGGATCTGAAGGATGTCTACTGCCCCGACGGGACCTGTAGCGCCGTAATCGGCAATATCTACGTGTACCTGGACGATAACCACGTGAGTAAGACCTACGGCCGCACCATGGCCCAGACCGTCTTCCAACGTGCTGCAGAAGGTGGCTGGCTCGTGGGAGGCAGGGTCAACCTCTAGCCTCGGCCCTAGAGTATCCCGCGCCTTGTGGAGTCCCCCGAACCGTTCAGCGGGTCGGGGGACTCTGCATTTTAACGTCATAAACCGCGCGAAAACCGCCTGCGCTTGAACGAATGGTCAGGATAGACTAACTTGGAACTTGCTTAGGCTAATCTAAGTGTGTAGACCGCGGATATGGCAGAAAGAACTCGATGAAGGAAATCACCGAACGCACCCTCAGAGTGGAGAACGTTAGCCTCGGATACGGCGAGAAGACCATCGTCAAAGACCTCTCCCTCGAGTTCCCGAAGGGCAAGATTACCGCGATTATCGGTCCCAACGGTTGCGGCAAATCCACCCTGCTACGTGGTGTCTCCCGACTGCTCAAGCCGCTTAACGGCGACTTCACCCTTGACGGCAAATCCACCCACGAGTACTCCATGAAGGGATTTGCCCGCATGGTGGGGCTGATGCCCCAGCATCCCATCGCCCCCGAAGGAATTACCGTAGCCGACCTCGTCTCCCGAGGACGCTACCCCTACCAGGGCCTCTTCAAACGCAATAGCGCCGAAGACGACGAGGCGGTTGCTTGGGCTCTAGAAGCCACCGACACTATGTCCCTCGCCGAACGACAGGTCACCGAGCTCTCCGGCGGCCAACGCCAGCGCGTCTGGATTGCCATGGCGCTCGCCCAGGAAACCGACATTCTACTGCTGGACGAGCCCACCACCTATCTTGATCTGGCGCACCAGGTGGAACTGCTCGACCTGCTTGCCGAACTCAATGAGGAGCGCGGAACGACCATGATTATGGTCCTCCACGAACTAAACCTGGCCGCCCGCGTGGCCGACTACCTGGTCGCCATGAAGGAGGGGTCTATCGTCGCTCAGGGCGAGGCCGGCGCCGTGCTGACCCGCCCCAACCTCGACGAGATTTTTGGACTCAAGGCCGAGGTCACCGATCCCTTCGATGACGGTAGCGTCGTGGTCGTCCCGCATCCGCGGGGCGCATCCATACCTGAATAAATCGCGGCGGAGGGGAAGGGGGAAGAAAACAATATCTGGGATTCCCACCCCCATCGTGGGATACTGGATAACAGGACGCACTAAGCGATGAAGCCGGTACACCGCGCGGGTGTACCGGCTTCTTCCACAGAAGGGCTATTCTCTACAGACGCCCGGAAAGAAGAACACAATGACGACCCCGCTCCTAGACTCCAACGGCAAGCTCAACGGCGAATCCGTACGATACGTAGCAATTGGCGATTCGTTTACCGAAGGCGTGGGCGACGTTGACCGCCGCCGCCCCAACAACCTACGAGGCTGGGCAGACCGCGTTGCCGAAGGTCTCGGCGCAGTAGACCCGCAGGCACAGTACGCAAACCTTGCTATCCGCGGACGCCTGCTCGGCCCCATCCTGGATGAACAGTTGCCTCGAGCCCTCGACCTCTGCCCCAACATTGTTACGTTCTACGGTGGCGGCAACGATATCATGCGCCCCAACGTTGATATTGACCAGCTCATGACCCGCGTCGACGAAGCCTTCGCCGCCATGCGCGCCCAGGACATCACGATTCTGACCATTACGGGCCTGGATGTGCAGGGTCAGGGACCCTTCGCCCGCACCCGTGGCCGCACCGCCACCTACAACGAGTTGCTACGCGGCATCGCTGAAGATCATGGTGCGCATATCATCGACTATTGGCGCTGGACCGACTTTCTCGACTGGCGCCTGTGGGCTGATGACCGCCTGCACATGAACGATCTCGGCCACGAACGCTTCGCATCCCGCGTGCTGGCGCAGCTGGGCCTGCCCGGTGTGGTGACTGAATCGGTACTGCCCCCGGAGGTGCAGCTGACCGCCCGTGAGAAGGTCGAACAGGAAGCACGCTGGGTCCGCGAGTTTGCCCTGCCGTGGATCGGCCGCCGCCTGAAGGGTACGAGCTCCGGCGACGGCGTGACCCCCAAGTACCCGCAGTGGGTGCCCGCGGCAAGTCTTAAGAACTAGGCTGAAGAACTAGGGGCGCGGTGGCTCACGGTACGGTGTAAAACTGTACGCCGGGGGAGTGTCCTGCGCGGTATCTGTACCGTATTTGCGCTCGCATCTACGCCGTAACTGGAACGGTGGATCCGCCGTTACTCGTACCGCCGAGAACCCTTAAACTGCCCTTTAAAACCGGGGCAGAGACGTTAAAACGAGAGTTAAAAGCTCTTTAAACGCGTGTTTAAGCCTGTTTAACAGCCCTGCGCACACCGCAAGAATCGGTGGTGCGGGGCTGTTTAAGGCTTAAATCCGGCTTAAGCTGTTAATCTCACAACATGAATTTCAACGGTGTAATTTATCGCGGGTCACATAAAGAACGCCCGTTCTTAAAATCGCGAATTAACGCCTGACTAGGGGCGTTAAAGAATCCCTTAAAAACATCTGGACTTGCAAAAATACCTGATTTTGCTAGAATGGATAGGTATGTTTGGCGTAGCGTGTCATGCATACTCCCTCGGAATGCGCACTCCCTCGCGCAGGTGGTGCATCCGGCTCAGAACACCGAGATTCCGCGGGATTTAACGGTAAATACCGGCGTGCAAGCTTGCGAGAACCCCCGTGTTTACCTAGAATTTAACGCTGTTCGTAGTGGTGGAAACGCCTCTCGACACTAATAAGCTTCACCGTTTTTCCCGCGGCGGGGATCGATGCGTGGCCTCTCACCCACGCGACGGTCTCAAACACTCTAGCCCGGCGAATAACCCGGTGCTTCTACATTGGTGGCGGGACGCTCACGAGTAACATCGACTGCGTACCGTCATAAAAGTCAATCAATAAAGGAGTGAAACATGGCAGCAGTCTGCCAGGTGACCGGAGCTGTTCCCGGCTTTGGACACAGCATTTCGCACTCGCATCGCCGCAACAAGCGTCGATTCGACCCGAACGTACAGAAGAAGACCTACTGGGTTCCTTCGCTGCGTCGTAAGGTAACCCTGAACGTGTCCGCTAAGGGCATCAAGGTGATCGATGCTCGTGGCATCGATGCCGTTGTTGCAGAAATCATCGCACGCGGGGAGAAGATCTAGTAAATGGCATCCAAGGCTAAGGACCTCCGTCCTATCATCAAGCTCAAGTCCACTGCTGGCACCGGTTACACCTACGTGACCCGTAAGAACCGCCGCAACAACCCCGACCGCATGGTGCTGAAGAAGTACGACCCCGTCGTCCGCAAGCACGTTGACTTCCGAGAGGAGCGCTAAGAATGGCTAAGAAGTCCAAGATCGCTCGCAACGAGCAGCGCAAGGTCATCGTCGCTCGCTACAACGAGAAGCGTATCGCGCTGAAGAAGACCCTGATTGACGAGAACGCTACCCCCGAGGAGCGCGAAGCAGCACGCGTGGCACTGCAGAAGCTGCCCCGCAACGCTTCCCCCGTGCGCGTGCGTAACCGCGACCAGATTGACGGTCGTCCCCGCGGCACCTTCCAGAAGTTCGGCATTTCCCGCGTGCGCTTCCGCGAGATGGCACACCGCGGCGAGCTGCCCGGCATCACCAAGTCCAGCTGGTAAATCTGGTATTTTAGTTCCTAAACGGTTTTCCGTCGTTACCGACGGTCACTCGCTTTAGACTCAAACCTTTTAAGTCTCTGGAAGGGGCACCCTAATGGCTAAGAACCGTACCGAACTCGTTGCAGAGGTTGCAGAGAAGTCTGGCAAGAGCCAGGCAACCGTGAATGCAGTCCTCGACGCAGTGTTCCAGGTTTTCGAGTCTTCCGTCTCCAAGGGCGAGAAGATTACCATCCCCGGTTGGCTGGCAATTGAGCGTACCGACCGTGCAGCTCGCACCGGCCGTAACCCGCAGACCGGCGAAACCATTCAGATTCCCGCCGGTCACGGCGTGAAGCTGACCGCAGGCTCCAAGCTGAAGGCAGCAGTCGCTAAGAAGTAATTCTTGAGACTTTGAATCTGCAGAAGGCCCCCACCATCAGGTGGGGGCCTTCTTTGCGTGTCAGGGTGCTTTTCGGGGAGATCCTTGTGGGACACACAGAAAAATTTAAGAAATTTTATTCATAACACATGAAAGCTATGCATGAGCTAAGCGAAAATACGCGAATTTCAAGGAGCTCTGGGAAAAATACTTATGCAGAGGGTGAGTGACACAGCTTAAACACAGCTAACTAAAGCTCAGTCTTAGACTCACACTTTAGGCTTATACCAACGGAACGGAGAATACCGCATCGACGAACGATGAAGGGTTCTCCGAACTGCCACCGACCATACACCCCATACACCCCGCACCCCGCGGGGCCTCGCAGAGGAGACCCCACATGGCACGACACAATCAGCATCGCACTGACAATCACCCCGCAGGCGCTCGCCGCGGCCTTCGAACCGGCGCGGCCGCCCTTTCCCTGGCCGCTATTGCCGCTCTCGGCCTGAGCGCATGCGGCACCCAGAACACCTCGAACACCACCACCGCAACTGCCACCGCAATGGCAAGCAACACGGCAGATGCCGCGGTCAATGCGGGCAACGGAAAGGTGACCGTCAAGGCCAGCCCCACCGCCAGCCCCACCGCATCCGCCGGTAGCACCCAGAGCACCGGAACCGTGACCGTCACCGGTGCGGACGGCACCGGTGTCACCGCAGATGCCAGCGGTAACGCTACCGTCAATGGTGGCTCGGGTAACTTCGGATCTTCCGCGAAGGTGGATGAGAAGGCGGGGGAGAGCGCATCCTCAAGGGGTAATAGCGGTAACTCTGGCACCACCGCTACCGCCAGCGGGACCATCAGCGCGGCTAACGGTTACACCCTCATTGAGATTGAGAGCGATGGCGGTTGGAGCTACCACGCACCCAACGGCGACGTCATTGAGGTAAACGCTGACGGTTCCTGGGAACGCGTTGGCCAGAACGGTACCGTTGAAGTGAAGTCGGACGGCTCGTGGGAGCAGACCGGCCAGGGTAGCGTTGTTGAGGTGAGCGCCGACGGCACCTGGAAGCAGACCGGCCAGGGCACAATCCAGGTGCCCGTCGTTCCCGCCAAGCCCGCGGGGGCCACCGTGAACCCCGTGCAACCGGTCGTGCCCCGCTCGTAAGCCGCGAAATTTTTATGGCTTGACCCTCAGCTCACTGAGTAGGTCAAATCCCTAACTCTCGATAGAATTAAAATGGTTGGCTAACCGATAAACGTTCAAATATTCTTTATGAATATTGCGGAACCTTCCCGAACACCTCACCCTGCCAGCCAACTGTATTGAACAACCACTAGGAGAAAACAATGGCAATTACCCCCGCAGCGAAGAAGACCGCCGCCGTTCTGTCCATCGCCCTTGCAGGCGCACTGGGTCTGAGCGCATGTGGCTCGCAGTCCTCCTCGAACACCACCGCAAGCTCCTCGGCTACCGCATCGCCCAGCGCATCGGCGCAGGCTACCTCCAGCTCCTCGGCTAAGGCTTCCTCCTCCGCATCGGCATCGGCAACCGCTAACGTGAGCGTTGACGCTAACGGCAACGTGACCGTCAAGGCTAACGACGGCGAGGGTAACTCCGCAGACGTCAAGGTCGGTGCAGACGGCAAGGCATCCGTAGACGCTAAGGACTCCGAGGGCAACACCTCCAAGACCGAGGCTGACGACAAGGGTAACGCTAAGGCAGAGTCCAAGGACTCTGCGGGTAACACCTCTGTGAGCGGTTCCGAGGTTTCCGAGGATGGCAGCTGGACCGTTCAGGACGACGCCACCAACACCCAGATTGCTGTGCAGGCTGACGGTTCCTGGAGCCGCCAGGATGCAGAGGGCCAGGTTTCCGTGCAGGCTGACGGTTCCTGGAGCATCCAGACCAACGCAGGCGTGCAGGCAACCGTGGACGCTTCCGGTGAGGTGACCTCCATCATGGGCGGCGAGAAGTCTCAGCTGCAGGCTCCGAAGGTTCCCACCAAGCCCGCTAAGGCTAAGGTTGATCCCGTCAAGCCCGCACAGCCCAAGTAAGCTGTAAAGAGCTGATAACGGCTAGTCACGCTCTGCGAGCGTGACGGCCCGCCTGACTAGCGAAGGACGCCCCGTGCGCATCCGAACGTGATGCGTGCGGGGCGTTTTGCGTCTTCAAGCCGGGCTAAGAAGACCAGTAGAGCTGAGAAGACCCGTAAGCGGGGGAGGGGGCACCGCAACATCTCAAGGAGCTTTCAGGTCGCGGTGCTAGCATGAAAGCGTACGCCGGGCATACCGGAGTACAGGTCAACCACACTACGCACTGCGCCGTCGCAGAGCGGCGCATACAGAAAAGAGAAACCACGATGAAGAAGTCCATTGCTGTTCTGTCCCTGACCATCGCAGGAGCCCTCGGCCTCGTGGCCTGCGGCGGTTACAAAGTGTCCGCCCCCAGCGGTTCCGCAAGTGCGTCGGCATCTGCATCCGCGACCGCCTCTGCAAGCCCCTCGGCGGCCGCCCAGTCCTCCAGCCCCTCGGCGGCGGAAACCACCAAGGCTGAAGCTAAGAGCACCCAGACTTCCTCGGCAGATTCCTCCGGCGCCACGGAAGCATCTAAGGGCGCAGGGGATGACTCCCAGCAGTCGGACGAGACAAGTTACAGTGCTGCTAAGGAATTCGTGAAGAAATTCCAGGAGAAGCCCGGAGTGAAGAAGACCGAAAGCAGCGACGGAACCGCATACTACAACGATGAGGTTGCCTACGTCGAAGGCAAGGACGGCACCGTTATCGGCATCATGAGCGACGGTGAGTGGACCAGCATGAGCTCCGATGGAGTCACCGTTTTCGTGGACAAGGATGGTTCTTGGGCCGTGGCCAACTCAAAGGATAACCTTTACACCGTCGTTAAGGCGGACGGCACCGGCGCCATCATGAACACCAAGACCCTCGAAGAAGGCACCGACGTGTCGGCCATCAAGACCCCGAAGACCCCCGGCCGTATCGATGGCTTCAACGGCACCCCTATAACTCCCGTCAAGGCAACTAAAATCGGTAAGTTCTCCGAGGTCGCAGACTCCATGAAGAAGTAAACAGAAATAGCTTCCCGAATCTGGGATCCGATACCCCGCGCGTATCCGAACGTGATGCGTTCGGGGTATTTCTACGTTCAAGGGAAGAATGAGGGTCAGACGCTTCCCAGGTAACGGTGCTAAGATATGGACGCGCCCAAAAACGGGTGTCACCAACCACATTTATACACAGCGTCGCGATGATGTCGCGACGCATGACGGAAAGAGAAATCCGCCGTGAAGAAGTCTATTGCTGTACTGTCTCTGAGCCTAGCAGGCCTGCTCGGCCTGGCCGCCTGTGGGTCCTCCCCGAAGAACCCGGATAGTAGCCAGAGCGCATCCTCCAGCGCGTCCGCTTCCGCAACTGCCTCGGCACCCGCAAGCACCTCCGCAGCAGCAACCAGCGGCAGCACCACCTCCGTAGCAGCTGAAACCACCAAGGCAGAAACCAAGACCACCCAGGGCACCATCAGCGCCCCCAGCGGTCTGCCCAGCGAAGCAACCGAAGCACTCAAGAAGGGCGAAGGGTCCGCCCAGCAGGTAGCCTCCGACGGCTATACCGCCAGCAAGGAAGCCCTGAACGCGTTCAAGAACGAGGCCGGTGTGAAGAAGGTGCAGACCAGCGACGGCACCGTCTACTACACCGATAAACTCGCTGGCTTCGAATCCAAGGACGGCGCTATTGTCAGCATCCAGAATAACGGTGTGTGGACCAGCATTGACTCCAACGGTACAACCATCGTCGTGAGCGAGGACGGCTCCTGGATCAAGACCAACCCCAAGGACAACCTCTACACCGTCGTCAAGGCAGACGGCACCGCATCCGTGCTGAACACCAAGACCTTCGAGCAGGCAACTGACGTCTCCAGCATCGAAACTCCGAAGGCACCGGGTCGTATCGACGGCTTCAGCGGCACCGCTAAGACCCCGGTCAAGCCCACCAAGATCGGTGACCTCTCCGAGGTTGCAGGTGCCAAGTAAAAACTAGCTCATGCCCCTGGGACGAACAGCCCAACAGAACAGGGACACCAGCGCCCCGCACGTATCCCCGTGGATGCGTGCGGGGCGTTCTCGTACGTGTGCTCTCGGCTTCCGGTATTTTTCCCCGGTATTTTGGGTTTAGAGAGCGCCGCCGGAGCCCAGACTTTTCCCAGGGAACGGTGCTAGGATGATGCCGTGCCCCAGACAGGGCACGTCAGCTACACCCATACACGGCGTCGTGACCGGGTTACGACGCTTGACGGAAAGAGAATGTCTCCGTGAAGAAGTCTATTGCTGTATTGTCTCTAAGCCTGGCAAGCCTGCTCGGCCTGGCCGCCTGCGCCCCCGCGGTGAAGGCCCCCGTAGCCTCCCGTGATTCCGCATCTGCAAGCGCCTCCGCCTCACCCTCTGCCTCGCCCTCCGCAGAGGACTCACAATCTGCCAGCGAATCCCCCTCCGCAAGTAGCGAGAGCTCTTCTAAGCCCTCCTCGAGCGCCTCTGCCCAGGAGACCGCTAGCAGCGACTCAACGGAGGAGGACGGGGCTGCCAAGTCGCGGAAGCTGGCCATGGACCTCTACAAAACGTACGCCAATTCAGTCTCTATCGCTGAGGGGACCCGTAGCGTCGTTAAGGGTGAAAACGCCGATGGTAAGACCTACACCTCAGAAAGGAACAAGGTCACTTTGGTTGCGGGGAAGGACAACGAGTACATCATCCGCATCAAGAATGACGGTAGCTGGAGCCGTGCAAGGGCCAACGGTGAGGCGGAGCTAGTGGACACCGACGGTTCCTGGATCAGGATTAAGCCTGACGGCGAACGCATCGCGGTCAAGGGGAGCGGCGCCGTCTATATTTCCTACCACCAGGGCGATGTGCCCAAGGACCTCATTAACACCCTGGAAACCCCCAAGCTTCCCGCCCCCGTGGAAGGCGGCGTGGGCGTCCCCAAGGAACCTGTGAAGCCGACGAAGATCAGCTCGGTCACGAACTAAAATCCATAAGAAGCCTCGAATATCGCGGCACCTCGCCCCGTGCGCATCCGAACGTGATGCGTGCGGGGCGTTCTCGTACGCGTGCTCTCGGTCTTCGGTATTTTGCCCAGGCATTTCGGGTTCGGAGAGGCGCCGCTGGAGCCCAGACTTTTCCCAGGGAACGGTGCTAGGATGTGGGCATGCCCGAAGCTGGGCATTACCAACCACATCCATACACAGCGTTGTGATGATGTCGCGACGCATGACGGAAAGAGAAATCCGCCGTGAAAAAGTCTATTGCTGTACTGTCTCTAAGCGTGGCAAGCCTGCTCGGTCTAGCCGCCTGCGCCCCCGCTGTGGAGGCCCCCGTTGCCTCCCGTGATTCCGCATCGGCAAGCGCCTCCGCTTCACCCTCCGCCTCGTCTTCTGCTTCGCCCTCTGCACGTAGCGAGAGCTCATCTAGCCCCTCATCTAAACCTACTTCGAGCGCTTCTGGCAGGGCAACCGCTAGCAGCGACACAACGCAGGGAGCATCCTCAGCGGTAGGGGCTGACGAGATGCAGTACAAGGCCAGGAAACACTACGAAACGTACTACCAAAAAATTGCCGAGGCTGAGAAGGACCCCGCCGTTGTGAAGGGCGAAAACGCCGATGGTAAGACCTACATCTTAGAAAAAGACAAGCTTGCTATGGTCGTGGGGAAGAACAATGAATACATCATCTTCCACCAGCATGACGGGAACTGGAGCCGTCTGAGGCCTAACGGTGAGCTAGAACTAACGTACTCCGATGGGGCCTGGGTCAGGGTAATGCCGGACGGTGAACGTATCGCAGTCAAGGCGAGCGGTAACACCAACATTGCCTACCATCAGGGCGATGTATCCGAGGACATCATTACCTCGCTGAAAACCCCCGAAGTCCCCGCCCAAGTGGAAGGTTTCGCGAGCGTCCCCCAAAAACCTGTAAAGCCGAAGAAGCTTGGCACGGTTGTGGGCACGAAGTAAAAAGCCTCGAGCGTCTCGGTCCGTGCGCATCCGTTTTGGATGTGCACGGACCGATTTTTAATATCTGCCTGCGCGTCTCTACCTGAGACGGGGTTACTCCTTTGGGACAAGCTACACGTGGTCGCTTGAGAACTCGAGACCGAGTGTCTGAAGAGCCGCACAACTCTCAACAACAGGGAATATGACTTAATATGACGGGTCGTTAAGCCCCCAAGTCACAAAGCTCAACTCCCAGCGAACCACCCACCCCACGCTGGCATAATGGGGACAGCAAACCAACGCGCCCACACGCGGCGCACCCAACAGGAGAGAAAACCATGAGCGAGAACACCACCCGCAGCGTACGCGTACGCGCCAGCGAACTTGAAGGCCGAGCCTGGCTCAACACCGGCGACAAAAACCTCACCCTGGCCGACCTTCGCGGCAAAATCGTTATTCTCGACTTCTGGACCCTCTGCTGCATCAACTGCCTGCACGTCCTCGACGAACTGCGCCCCCTCGAAGAAGAATTCTCCGACGTGCTCGTCACCGTCGGCGTGCACAGCCCCAAATTCGAGCACGAAGCCGACCCCGTAGCGCTCGCCGCGGCCGTCGACCGCTACCACATCACCCACCCCGTACTCGACGACCCCGAACTGACCACCTGGCAGGCCTACACCGCCCGCGCATGGCCCACCCTCGTCGTCATCGACCCCGAAGGCTACATCGTCGCCCACCTCTCCGGCGAAGGCCACGTGCAGGGCCTCACCTCCCTCGTACGCGAACTCGTCGCCGAACACGAAGCGAAGGGCACTCTGCACCGCGGCGACGGCCCCTACGTGCCCCGCCCCAAGGCCGCCGGCACCTACGCCTTCCCCGGCAAAGCCATCGAACTGCCCGCCGAATTCGGCCCCGCAAACCTCTTCGGCAACCGCGAGCGCACCTACCTCGTCGCCGATAGCGCGCGCCACCGCATCCTGCAGGTAGCAGCCGACCTCAACACCGTCATCAACACCTACGGTGGCGGCGACGACCCCGTGAACCACCCCGTCAAGGGCCACGTCGACGGCACCGGTACCGAAGCACGCTTCAACGAACCCGCCGGCCTCGCCCTCGTACCCGAGAACCTGCGCGAGCAGCTCGGCTACGACGTGCTCGTCGCCGACACCGTCAACCACCGCCTGCGCTCCCTCAACCTGCGCACCGGCGAGGTACGCACCCTCGCAGGTAACGGCGTGCAGCGCGTCATCGACGGCGACAACGCCGTCACCGGCGACCCCAACCACATCCCCACCGGCGTGCCCGCCACCGAGATTGCGCTCTCCTCTCCCTGGGACGCCGTCTACTCCCGTGAAGCCGGTCAGTTCATCATCGCCATGGCAGGCACCCACCAGCTCTTCGGTTACGAACCCGTCACCGGCGCCCTCAGCATCTTCGCCGGCTCCGGCGTGGAAGGCCTCGCCGACGGCCTCGCCGCCGAAGCCTGGTTCGCCCAGCCCTCCGGCATTATCGAAGCACGCGACGGCAGCCTCTGGGTCGCATGCTCCGAAACCAGCGGCCTGCGCCACGTCACCTTCACCGAAGACGGCGTACAGGTCACCTCCGCAGTCGGCAAGGGCCTGTTCGACTTCGGCTTCGTCGACGGCGACTCCGACACCGCCCGCATGCAGCACCCCCTCGGCCTGACCGAACTGCCCGACGGCTCCATCGCCGTCGCCGACACCTACAACGGCGCTATCCGCCGCTGGGACCCGGTCACCGGCACGCTCGGCACCCTCGAACGCGGCCTCGACGAGCCCTCCGACCTGCTCGTCGAAGAGGTACCCGGCGAGGAGCCGCGCCTCATCATCGTCGAAACCAACGCGCACCAGCTCGTGCGCGCCTCCATTCCCGCGAAGGCACAGCACGTCGACGAAGGCGCCATCACCACCGCGCGCCCCTCCACCAAGCTCACCGGCGGCACCCTCGAATTCGTCTCACGATTCACCGTGCCCACCGGCCAGAAGCTCGACACCCGCTGGGGCGACCCCACCCAGCTGAAGATCTCCTCCACCCCCGAGAACTTCATCCTGGAAGGCGCCGGCACCTCCACCGGGCTGACCCGCACCCTCGTGCTCAACCCCGAGATTACCGAGGCGGTCCTACACATCACCGCCCGCGCCGCCGCCTGCGACGGCACCCCCGACGGTGACATCCCCGAGCACGCAGCATGCCACCTCTACCAGCAGGACTGGGGTATTCCCGTGGTCGTGACCGGTGACGAGGCAGACGAAAGCGAACTCGTCCTGGACCTGCGCGGTATCAACTAGGGATCTATAAAAGAATCAAGGGTCAGTATTATCCTCGCTCCTACAGGGGCACCCGTCCTCGCTTCGCTCGGACACCCTGATGTCGCTACGGATAATACTGACCCTATTTCTGTTGTGCCGACCTGATACCGCTACGGATAGTGCCGGTTCCCTTCGTATTTTTAGGATTGTGGGACGCGAAAGGGCCGGGTCATCCTCGCTCCTACAGGGGAACCCGCCCTCGCTTCGCTCGGGCACCCTGATGTCGCTACGGATAACACCGGCCCTTTCTCAACCCTTATAAACTACGAGCCAGTATGCTCTTCGCTCCTACAGGGGAACCCGTCCTCGCTTCGCTCGGGCACCCTGATGTCGCGTTCAGAGCATACTGGCTCTCGCGCAGCTCAGCGGTTTTAGAAGGTGACGTGCACCGCCTTCGCGTCCGCCTCCACCGAGGCCTTCAGCGTAAACGGAATCTCCTTCTGCACCTGCGAGCGCACACCCGTGTACAGATCCAGCTGCGTAAACGACACCTTCACCGTGCCCTTCATCGGCTGCACCGACCACACACCCGAGGCATTCACGCTCACCTGCGGATCCGCGACCTTCTCAACGGTCCACTGAACCGTCGAATCCACGCGGCCGCCGAAGCTGTACTCAAACGGGCAACCCGTCGGGTACAGCGCGTTCTGGGCCGCGCACTTCTGCAGATGGTCGTTAATCTGCTCCTTAACCGAAGCCAACGCGTTATCGCTCGGCTTCAAATCGACGCGTGCCATGTGCTCACCCCGGTTATTCGTGACCGTCTCCGTCACCTTCTGGGCCGTGTACACCGTCGAATCGTACGAGACAGCGTACGTACCCGGGTAGAACACCGGGAACGTCGCCTCGCCCTCGTCCACCGCGACCTTACGGTTATTAATCGTCGCGGCCTCCACGCCCTGAATATTCACCTTCACCGTAGGCAGGGTATCGCCATCGATAGCCCACTTATCGAAAAAGCCCCAGTGCGTACCCGAGTGATGCAGATGGAAATCCGTGTGCTGCGGCTGCCCGTCCAGAGTGTAGGACGCGCGCACCGTCGCCTGCCGGCCGTCCTCGCTCGTCTCAACAACCTCGTAATCCACCCGCGACATCGAGGCGACCGAACGCTTCAGCGCCTCGCCGTCCAGCAGTGCCGCATCCCCGGCAGGAATCTGGGCGTTCAACAGGCCACGCGCATGCGAACCGTTCCCCACGCGCAGGGCATGGAAATACTCCCGCACCTGGCCGGTCGGACCGTACACCAGCTTATTCGTCATAATCAGTGCCGCCGCCGCAATCGAGGCCGCCACCACAACACCAATCATCCACAGGGCCAGGACCCGTTCCACAGGAGAAAAATTACGCATAGAACCAGGGTAACGCAGGTAGTCCGGCTAGGATTCACGACGACCACACACTAAAGTGGAGTGTATGGCAGAACGCGCTCACGAAGTACCCGCCAAATACGGCGAAGTCCACGAACTATTCCACCCCCGCATGCGCTCCTACGGCAGGCGCATCGAGGCGTCCATCCCCGGCACCATCGTGCTTGTCGCCGCGCTCGCCTTCATCTTCTACAAACGACCCGCGCTGCCGTACACCATCCTTGTGCTACTCATCGGCACTATCGCCGGCATCAACCTCTACTCGGTGCTCAAACCGACCATTATCGTCATCACCAAGACCCACGTGCTACGTGCCCGCACCTTCGGGTGGTTCGCCGTACCCCGCGCCGACATCAACCACACCATCTTCGCGGAGAAGCTCTACCCCAAGAAGGCCTACGGCCAAAACCTCAAAACCATGGCCGGACGCATCCGCTACCGCAGCTTCCCCGCCATGTGGGCCGTCGACAAGGACGGCAAGCAGCTCATGCGTCTCGACGGGCGAGTCTGGGACGGCAAAACCATGCGTGAGGTTTCGTCGAAGCTCTCGGCCAAAACCACCATCTACAAGCAGATCAACGTCATCAGCATGGACAAGGAACACAAGGGCCTCATCACCTTCAACGAGCTGCACCCCGGCTGGCGGTCCAGCCTGCTGACCATCCTCGCGGTCATCGTCGTGGTCATCCTCTTCGCGGCCTCCTTCCTGCCCGAAGAGATCGCCCGCAACATCTACATGATCCACTAGGCGGATGCGCCCCTCGGCAGACGCGTAAAGGCCCGGCACCCACCCCGCAATGGGGGAGGCGCCGGGCCTTTTGCGAGCCTTGCCTAGCTCTTAAAGCTGAGCCTAGTTCTCGGGGCGGGAGAGCACCGCCACCAGGAACTCTGAGGAGCCCTCCTGATAGGGGTGCATCTGCCACGAGGAGTAGGTGTTATCGACGTTCAGGCCGACCTCGCGGGCATCGGCCAGGAACTGCTCGAACGCGTAATCGCGGCCCGGACCGGAGCCGTAACCCACGACGGCGCGGCCGCCGGGGGCCAGCACGCGGCGGAAGTTCTCCACCACCGGCTTACGGGTCGAACGGGCGAGGAAACCCATCACGTTACCGGCACACACCAGAAGCTCGAAACCGTTCTCTGCGGTGGCGTCACCCTCGATGCCCAGCACCTCCGGCAGATCCACCAGGTCGGCGGTAATCCAGGTGGCATCCGGGCAGACGCGGCGTGCCTCTTCGATGAGCTCGGGGTCAATGTCAACGCCGGTCACGCGGTGGCCCAGGGCGTGCAGCTGCTTGCCCACACGGCCCGGACCCGAGCCCGCGTCCAGAATCTTCGCGCCGCGCGACGCCAGGGCGTTCACCATGCGGGACTCACCGGCCATATCGTTGCCCTCGGCCTCCATGGCCTTGAAGCGGTCGATGTACCACTGCGAGTGATTCGGGTTGGTCTCCTTCTTGACGAGCCACAGGGACTTCTCGCGCTCGCCCGGCGCGTTGAAACTCAGCATTGCCATAAATACTCCTTTGACAGGGTTGAGGATGCGCCAACCGCCACCAGGCAAGGTGACCGCGGCATATAAGCGGTGTGTGCGCTACGTACTAGCATAGCCCCACCCGGCACCTGCCGGTAAGGGCAGTAAGAGCCGGACGGGGCTATCGGAAGCGCTACAGAGGCGCTACAGGGGCTGGACGATAGGAGCGTGTTTAGAGGTGGTCGCCCTCAACATTCGACGGACCCGCTGCAAACGCCTTACGGATCTGCTCCTGGCGCTCCTCCTCAGCCAGACGAGCAGCCTCGGCGAACTGTTCCTCGATATCGCCCATCAACGCCTCGACCTCCTCGAGACCAACCGCCGGGCCTCCGGCCATCAGGCCGTCAGAGCCCAGCACGACGGCCAGCGGCACGCCGTAACCGAAGTTCGCCGCGCTCGCCGACTCACGGTCAATCAGCGGGGTCAGACCCTCGGGAAAACTACCGTTATTGCGCGACTTATTCAGCGACTCCAGGGAGGAGTACACCGGGTGCAGGGCCACCTGCGGCAGACGCTCCTGCCACTGCGGCATAGTCTTCAGGAACTTGACGCAACCACCGCAGGTCGCCGAGACGAACACAAGCACGCGCGCCTGAGTCTTCGCAATCTCGCGCATGGTCGTGCGGCGGCCATCCTCAAGATAGAGGGCGCCCAGCGGGATGGGCATGCGCACGTACAGCTCCTCGCCGTTCTCGTCGTACACCGGCTCGGGCAGGATAACCTGCGGACGCTCATCCGCCGCACCCAGGGCGTCGCCGCGGCGTACCGCATCCAGGGTTGCCGCGATGAGGGCGGCCCCGCCCGCCCAGAGCCAGCCGGAGGCATCCAGTGAGAACAGCGTGAAGAGCACACCTGCGCCGCCGGCCAGGGCCGCCGCGTGGGTACCCGCCGCAGCTACCAGCAGCGACAGATTGCGGAAGAGGGTGTAGCGACTGACCGGGGCCGTCGACTCAGAACCGAAACAATTGCAGCCCGCAGTGCGTCCCGTCGCCAGGGCGCGGGCAATCACCACCGTGTAGAAAATCATCAGGACCAGAGCCAGGCCCGAGGCGATTACGGCGGGCAGCCGCACGGGCGACAGCAACAGGACGGCGGCTAGGGCGATCTCGAACCACGGCAGGATGAGCGACACGGCACGGGCCGGCGCAATCTTCTGCAGGCCGAGGTTTTCGATGCCGGTGACGGTGCTCTGCGGGTCCTTCGCCTTCGCAATACCACTGATGAGTAGGGTGAGAGCGATGAGGGCCGTGCACAGAACCAGGGGCACGGTGGGGAAAGTGAGCATGGGAATCCTTGAGTGAGTGTGCGAAAACAGGAGGCGGCAGCGGCAGTTTTTAGGCAGAATAAACCGCGCGACGTGCCGCCGTGTTATACACGATTTTACGCCCTGCACATGGGGAATTGTCCCTACTTAAGCGCCTACCAGTTAAGCGGAAAGCGGTATGCGCCCTCGTTCCTACAGGGGCACCCGCCCTCGCTTCGCTTCGGGCACCCTGATGTCGCTTCCGGAAGGGATAGCTACGCCTCGTACACGCTTAGATAGCCGTGAGGCGCACCCCGTACTCGCCCGCCAGCTCCGCATACGCCTGCACAAAGCGCTGCGCTCGCGCACCCGAGGCACAGAAAACGCCCACACGCTGATCACGCACCGACTCAAACAGGCTCAGCAGCTCCGCGGGCACGTCGGTTGCCGGCAACAACGACCCCTCAGCGTCGCTCAGATGCGACAATGGCACATGCAGCGAGCCCTCATGCTTCACCGACTCCTCACGCTCGGGCACCTCACGCACATCCAGCAGAACCTGCGGAACCTCATGCGCCGACAAATCCACCGGCACCACACGCGCCGGATCCGGCACCGCCCCAAACGACGTACACGTACCCGACAAGGCATCATACGTCAGCAGAGTACCCGCCGCCGTCGGCAAACCACTCACAAACTTGAGCACCTCCGTCGCCATCAGCGAACCAACCACAGCCGTCGTCGCACCCAACACCCCGGCAAGCGCACACGACTCAACCGTCTGCGGAATCGTCGGAAAAATATCACGCAAATGCGCACCATCCGGCTCAAAAAGACTCACCGACCCGCCAAAACGCAAAACCGTGCCCCACACCAGCGGCAAACCCGCAACCTGCGCAGCATCCGCAATCAGATACTTCGACGCAAACGTATCCGTACAATCCACCACACAATCCGGTGCCGACGCGGCAAAAAGATCCAAAATCCAGGACGCATCCACATGCCGAATCGTTGTCTCAACCGTCAACGACGGGCACAACTCCAGGGCACGGCGCGCCGCAACCTCCGCCTTCGGCTCACCCACATCAGGCACACCAAAAAGCGGCTGACGCTGAATATTCGACAGCTCCACCGAATCAGAATCCACAATATGCAGATACCCCACACCAGCCGCCGCCAACGCCTGCACCACCGGACAACCCAAACCACCAGCACCAATCACCAACACGCGGGCAGCCGCCACCGCATCCTGATCAAAGCCCGGCAGGCGACGCTGACGGTCCGTGCGCTCGCGATCCAGGCGCGCATGCTCCGGATTCACCGGGGTAGGGGAAAGGTTTACATCCACGAGACAAAACCCTCCGACGGCGACGACGCCTTCGCGTGCTCACGCACCGGAATACGGCCAGCCTCACGCGCCAACGCGCCCGCCTGCACCGCAAACTTCATCGCCTGAGCCATCGCAACCGGATCCTCAGCACGGTTCACCGCCGACGCCAACAACACCGCATCACAACCGAGCTCCATCGCCAGGGCCGCGTCGGAGGCGGTACCCACGCCAGCATCCAGAACCACCGGAACCTGCGCGCGAGAAGCAATCAGCTCAATATTGTGCGGGTTCAAAATGCCCAGGCCGGTACCAATCGGCGCGCCCAACGGCATAACCGCCGCAACGCCCGCATCCTCCAAGCGAGCGGCAGCCACCGGATCGTCAGAGGTGTACGCGAGCACCGTGAAATCCTCGGCGACCAGCTGCTCGCAAGCGTTCAACAGCTCCACGGTGTCCGGTAGCAGGGTGTCTTCGTCGTGGATGATCTCGACCTTCACCCAGGAAGTGCCCAGCGCCTCGCGGGCGAGCATCGCGGTCATCACCGCATCGGCTGCGGTGCGGCACCCTGCGGTATTGGGCAGCGGCGCGATATTGAGCTTCTGCAGAAGCGGAAAAATGGGGGTTCCTGCGGCGTGACGGCGCATGGCAACGGTCGTCATTTCGGTACCGGATGCGATGAGCGCCTGCTCGAGCAGGTCCATGCTGGTTGCGCCTCCGGAGCCCATGATGAGGCGGGATGTGAAGGTGCGGTCGCCGATGGTGAGCGGTGTGAGGCTCATGAGTTCTCCTCTGTGGGAACGTCTAGATAACGGGGTTTGCTGGTTGGTGCGGCTGGTTGGTGCGGGGCGCTACGGTGCGCCCGGTTTAGGGAACAAAAACCGAGAATATCTGTTCTTTTTTGCCGGTGGGTATCTCTCCGGTTCAGGCTGGAGAATTAGCCGCCCTGAACGGCGGTGAGGGCATCAACCCTATCTCCCTCGTTCAGCGGCACATCCAGCCACGTGGAACGCGGCACGATACTGCGGTTGAGCGCCACAGCCACGCCATTTTCGGTACCAAACTGGTCCAGGACAAGGTCAAATACGGTGCGGGCATTCGTGATTAGCGGCTCGCCGTTGTAGGTGATGGTCATGCGAAATCCTTTCGTGAGGGCGCCGGGGTGCACCCGGCAGGGACTGTGTTTAGTGGGTGAATCGTGCCGGGTCGCACGCCTGCATGATGGGCGGAATCTCAGCCCCGCAGGCGACCTCCGCACCAACCTTGCCGGCGAGCGCGGCAAGCAGAATACCGTGGCGGAAATAGCCCGTGGACACGAGCTGGCGGGTGCCGTCAGCACGGGTGCGGTGCCCGAAGATGGGCAGGTCGTCCGGGGTTCCGGGGCGGGCACCGACGTTCGCCTCCAGAAGCTCGCACTCTTCAACGGCGGGCACGAGCCGGATCGCGTCACGTAGCAGCTGGTGTACGCCGTCAATGGCGGGCAGCGTGCGGTGGTCTTCGCGGCTGGTTGCGCCGATGCACAGCTCCCCGTCGGGGCGGGGAATGAGGTAGACGGGGCGGGAGTTCACGTAGCCGCGCACCACGTGCTTGAGGATGGGCCGCGGGGCGCGCAGACGCAGAATGTCCCCGTAGACGGGGCGTAGCGGGTAGTCCCCGTGCAGTGTTGCCCCTAGTCCGGTGCAGATAATGTCGCCCGCGTCCGGGTCGGTGACCCGTTCGGCGCTGAAGGTGACGCCGCGGCGGGTGAGGGCGTCTTTGAGGGCGCGCCTCATGAGCCGCGGGTGCAGTTGATGGTCACTGGGGATGCTCACGGCGCCGGCGATACGCGGCGCCAGGAGCGGTTCGAGGGTGCGTGCCTGCGTGGGGGTGACGGGGTCTGCGGGGCGGTTCATGTCCCGGTAGTAGACGCGGGTGCGTTGCAGGTGCTCGGCGTCGGCACGGTCGGCTGCGATGATGAGCGTGCCGGTGGTGTCGTAGCCGGTGGGCAGGTCGGTGGCGCGGCTGAGCCTGCCCATGAGGGAGGGGTAGGCGTCGGCGCTG
Source organism: Rothia mucilaginosa (assembly GCF_001061665.1). Taxonomy (GTDB): domain Bacteria; phylum Actinomycetota; class Actinomycetes; order Actinomycetales; family Micrococcaceae; genus Rothia; species Rothia mucilaginosa_A. Next base: position 30,299 of record NZ_JVSP01000015.1, read on the forward strand.
GCGGTCATGAGCGGGAAGAGCGCGTCCTGCTGGAATTGCACTTCTGCGATGGGTGCGAGCATGCCGCCGGCGTAGTGGCTGGCGGCGGGGTAGAGCGCCGTGCCGTCGTCGGTGGTGCCGTAGTCGCTGGTTTCGGCGTCGACGAGGTGCACGTTCTCGCCGCGTTCGGTGAGCTCAAACGCGGTTGTGAGGCCAATGATTCCGCCGCCAATAATCGTGATGGTCATGGCTATGCCTGCAACGCGGGGTTGTCGACGAAGGCGCGGACCATGGCGATTCCGGCAACTCCGGTGGTGCGGATGGCGGGGCAGTCTTCGGGGGTGATGTCGCCGATAGCTACGGTGGGTACGGCGGACAGTTCGGCAAGTTCGCGGAGCCCATCAATGCCGAGGGGCGGGCGGTTGGACTGCTTGGTGGGGCTGGGTCGGAACGGCCCGGTGCCAATGTAGTCGATCAGGTGCGCGATTTTGTTGGACTCTTCGACGAGCTGCCGGGTACCGGTGGTCAGGCCGATGATTGCGTCGGCGCCGAGGAGGGCGCGGGCGTCGGCTACGGGCAGGTCGTCTTGACCGATGTGCACGCCGTCAACGCGCACGCCGCGGGCACGCAACGCGAGGGCGACGTCTACACGGTCGTCGATGAGGAGGGTCTGGTGCGGCTGGATGATGCCGGCGATAGCCTCGGTGAGCTGGTAGAGCTCGCGCGCACTGATGGGTTTGGACCTGACTTGGATGCAGGTGGCGTGTTGGGCGGCCCGGACGGTTTCGAGGGGGTTGTCGCCTGTGACGAGGTAGAGGTTCAGGTCGAGGGGGCGTGCGGGGGTGGTGTAGGGGTGCGTTTCGCGGGTCATGCGGGTCTACGATTCCTCGTCGAGTAGATGTTTTTGAGCAATTCTCTCATTGAATTTCTGTGGTTAGGTTAGCACAACTGTGTGGTGAGTTGAACATCCTTCAAGCGTTGTGAGGTGTGTGCGCTTGGCACGCTATACACTTCCTTCGCTCCTGCAGGAGCAAGGAACATACCGCCTCGACCCGTCCAACTGAGCCTAACCACCACATTCAACCCAAAATAAAAAGCCTCCTACCGTGGGGCAGAAGGCTTGAGGAGAGCGGCTGACGGGCTGGAAGGCGGAAATCCCGAGCGCGCGAGGGAATGTATTTCCGCCTGGAAGCGATTCCCGTCATGGTTCAAGAAGAAGAACCCCTCACCGTTCAGTGAGAGGTTCTGGAAGAGCGGCTGACGGGAATCGAACCCGCGTATCAGGCTTGGGAAGCGTGCGCTCTACCATTGAGCTACAGCCGCATCCCCTCCAGTCTAGCGTGTACCGTGCCGGTTCGTGAAATGTTTCACCCCGCCCAATGTGACGCACCACCCGGGTCGTGCCGGGCTCGAGCCTGCGGTCTGCGGGCTCTGCCAGGTATCCTTTAAACGTGCTTATTTCAGATCGCGATATTCGTCAAGAGATTGCTGATGGACGCATCGTTCTTGATCCGTACGATGAGTCGATGATTCAGCCTGCAAGTGTGGACGTGAGGATTGATCGTTTCTTCCGTCTGTTCGATAACCACAAGTACCCGCATATCGACCCCGCGCAGCCGCAGGAGGACCTGACGCGTCTGGTGGAGGTGGCTCCCGACGAGCCGTTCATCCTGCATCCGGGTGAGTTCGTGCTGGGCTCGACGTATGAGAAGGTGACCCTGCCCGATGACGTGGCCGCCCGCCTGGAGGGTAAGTCCTCGCTGGGTCGTCTGGGCCTGCTGACCCACTCGACGGCCGGTTTTATCGACCCCGGTTTTTCGGGCCACGTGACGCTGGAACTGTCGAATATGGCCACCCTGCCGATTATGCTGTGGCCGGGTTCTAAGGTGGGTCAGCTGTGCTTCTTCCGTCTGAGCAGCCCGACCGAGCACCCGTACGGTTCGGGCGCGTACGGTAACCGTTACCAGGGTCAGCGTGGCCCGACTGCTTCGCGTAGTTATTTGAATTTTCATCAGACGATGATTCCGACGGAGTCGTAGTCTATTCCCGTTCGGGGTTGGGGCGCGGGCGGCCTGCATGGCTGGGTCGCCCGCGCCTCCTCATATGGGCGTACGCCCGGCGTCTCGTGCGTTCACTCGCGTGCGGGGCTATTCTCTCACTCATTTGAAGGATTGTTATGAATCTGCTTCCTGTTGTTCTGCGCCTGGCGGGCGCGGAGGTTTCCGTCTACCTGATTGACCAGTCTGAGGCTTTTATCGAGGGTTTTAAGCGTGCCTGGGAGCCGCTGAACCCCGAATTTTTTGAGACCCCGGACGAGGCGTATGAGGCGGTTTCGAACCACGACCAGGTGCTGCTGGTGCACCCCGTATCTGACACCCCGATTCTGGACATAGCCCAGCCCCTGATGGGCCCGTTCATGAAGGTTGGCACGCTGCGCGTGGATAGCGTGGAGCAGGGCCTGCAGGACCTGACGAGCCGCATCACCGTTGCGATGATTGAGCAGCTGGTGGGTAGCGGCGTGATGCTTCATTCGGCGGTTATCGGTGACCCCGAGTCGAAGCGCGCCCTGGCCCTGGTGGGAGTTTCGGGTAGCGGCAAGACCACGGCCTCGCGTTTCTTGGGCTCGAAGCTGGCGTACCTGACGGACGAGACCGCCGTCATCTCGGATGAAGGTTTCGTGACCCCCTACCCGAAGCCGTTGTCGGTGATTGTCGACCCGAATGCACCGAAGGAACAGCAGAACCCGGTTGAGGCCGGTCTGAACGTGGTCGACCCCGAGGACCGCGGCTACAAGCTGACCCGTATCGTGCTGATTTCGCGTGACGAGCAGGCCAAGGAGCCGCGCCTGGAACGTGTGCCGCTGCACGAGGCGCTGGTGTTCCTGAGCGAGCAGAGCTCGGGCCTGGCGAAGCACCCCGAGGGCGTCGTGTCGCTGGCCAAGCTGGTAGAGCGTTGCGGCGGCGTGTGGCGCCTGGTGTACTCGGAGGTTGAGGACACCCTGCCGCTGGTTCAGGATCTGCTGAATGGTGGTGAGCTGCCGGGCGCTGATGAGGTTGAGAGCCTGGAGAAGTACACGGTTGAGGATCACCTGCCGGGCGTGTACCTGAACGGTACGATTGTGATTGACCGCGCGCCGGGAACCTCTGCGGTGCGCGTGGGCGAGAACGGCCCGTTCCTGCTGCTGCAGGACACCGCGTTGAACGAGCTGTCTGAATTTGCGGCTGAGTGCTGGCTGCAGGCTGAGGGCGACATTTCGTACGATGACCTGTTTGCGCGTCTGGCTGAGATCTTTGAGGGTCTGCCTGCGGAGGCGTACGACGAGAACGTCAGCGCCCTGGCGCAGGGAGCGATGCTGTGGGTCCGCGTGATTGACGATCCGCTGATTGACGACGCGACCTGGGCTCAGATAACCGGCAGCGAAGAGGTCCTGGACGAGGCGGAGGAAAACCGCGAGGTGACCTCGGAAGGCTCCACCGAGACGGCTGCCGAGGCAGACGACGATGTGGTGACCGAGTAGCTCGATGAGCGTACCCTAGCGCCGATGGCGCATAGCGAAGGGGCGGGCAGATTAACTCTGCCCGCCCCTTCGCTATACCCGCTGAGGGACCGCGGAATCTGACCGCGGGAATTGACCCGCAGGATTCAACGTGTGAGCACCGCGTGGGCCCCGTCCGCGGCTAAGACTTCACCTTCTCGCGGCGGCTTGCCCGCACCCGCAGGGGCCCGGGAGCCTCCACAGGAAGCAGCATCAGCAGACCCGCAACCACAACCACGAGGATGCCGACAACACCCCAAATCTGGGCGCCCAGAATACTCACGAACAGGCCGAAAAGCATCGGCGCCAGGAAGCTCGTGGCGCGGCCGGTCGTCGAGTACAGTCCGAACAGCTCACCCTCGGTGCCGGGCTCGGCCAGGCGAGCCAGGAACGTGCGGGAGGCCGACTGCGCCGGACCCACAAACAGGCACAGCAGCAGGGCGCATACCCAGAACACGCCCGGTTCGGGGAAGAACATCAGCGGGGTAGCCGCCAAGATAATGCCGACCAGCGAGATAACAATAATTGCCTTCGGGCCCAGGTAGTCATCCAGGTAGCCGCCCAGGATCGCGCCAGCCGCCGCGACAGCGCTACCGGCAATACCGAACAGAATCACCTCGGAAGTGCTGAAACCGAACGTGCCCGCCGCAAGAATACCGCCGAACGTAAAAATACCGGACAGACCATCACGGAACACCGCCGAAGCAATCAAGAACCACAGGGTCTGCGGGGACGTCATCTTCAGCCGCTTAATGGTGCGCCACAGCGCCTTGTAAGAGGCGAGCAGGCTACCCTGACGAGCCGGGGAGAGACGCTCCATGCCCAGCTCCAGGAAACGCAGCTCGCGGGTGGGCAGCACCTCCGGCAGGAAGCGCTCGCGGGTGCGCATCCGAATCAGCAGCGGCACGCAGAAGATGAGGCACCAGGCCGCGGCGAACAGGGTCACCGCGCGGATGTTGAGAGCCCCCTCCTCGCTCAAGCCCAGGGACGAGGGGGACAGCACGAAGCCCCACAGCACCACGGCCAGAGCGAGGATGCCGCCAATGTAACCGGCGGCCCAGCCAGTGCCCGAAATCTTACCGATATTATTCGGGTTCGAAACGCGCGGCAGCACCGCGTTGTAGTTCACGTACGCGAACTCGCTAAACACACTCGCGGCAGACACCAGGAAAACACCCAGCCACAGGTAGCCTGGGTCGGGGGCGACGAAGAAGCAGGCCGCCATAAACGCCACGAGCAGGACCGTGTTCACGCCCAGCCAGAAGATACCGCGGCCCGACCTGTCGTTGCGCTGGCCCGTGACCGGGGCGAGAAACGCGATGAGGAAACCCGCAACCGTCAGACCCAGCGACAGCGCCGAAGAGGTCTGCTCGGGCGTGCCGAAGTAACCGCTGGTCAGGTAGACCGTGAAGATGAAGGTCATCATAATCGAGTCGAAACTCGACGAACCGACATCCCACAGGACCCACGCGGTCACCGAACGGCGACTCGTAGCGTGGTCCACGGCGGGACGGGCAGGCTTCTGCTGGCGGGAGGAACGAATCATCATGAAGGGGCTTTCAAATGGCCGAGCGGCGTCGCATCGGCCGGTACTGCGGGAGGCTGGTACGCGTTAGAAAAGCGCGGGCGGTACGCACCGCGAAGGTACGCACCGCCCCGCATCACTGAACGAAGCATTCAGGGATGGTCTTTACTTGAAGAAACGACGCTGCGCGCGGGCGATACCGAAGCTGACAACGGCACCCACGACGGAGGTCAGGACGGTCCAGAGGATGACCTGACGCAGAGTATCTTCGGAGTCGTGGGAAATGGCGGGAGGCTGGTTACCGGTAGCCTTGGTCCAGGCTGCGCCCAGGCCCTTACCAACCAGGGCAGCAGCGCCCATGTTCAGGCCCGCGAGAGCAAGCTTTGCGACGGGATTCATATGTATCTCCTTTGGTGTTAATGATGCGGCGCCTCACCCCCGAACCCCTTCGGGGTTGGGTGAGAAAAGAGCGCCACTCCCTAGCGTATAGGGTTTAAGGCGTTCGTGCCGCCTTGGAGCCGCTCCGTCCCAAAATTGTACACCGTGCAATTCTGTAATGTGGGCAGAAGAACGAAACAAAAAGCGGCAAATTGGCACGAACATCCAGACAAGTCTACAATCGAACCTGGGTTCCCACCCGCACCACAACGGTACGGACAAGGAACCCCAAACGACAGGGGAGCGCCACCGAGGCGCTGAGAGTGCTAAGCAGACCCTCGAACCTGATCCGGTTAGTACCGGTGTAGGGAGTCGAATCTTCTCGGTGCCCTCGCCCACGCAGAGGGCGAGGACATTCCCCTTCCAACGACGGAAGGAAAAACCGCATGTCACACACCACCGACACCACCGCGCCCAAGCGTCCGGCGCCCCGTTCCAGCCTAAGCTGGCGAGTCAACGAAATCGTTATCGCCGCAGTCATCGCCGTGGCCTGCGCTATCATCTTCTGGATCTGGGATATCGCCGTGAGCCCCGCCGCCAAGACCGCGCTCGTCGCGGCCCCCGAACTGCGCCCGCTCATCGCCGGCGCCTGGCTGCTCGGTGGTACCCTCGGCGGCCTGCTCATCCGCAAGCCCGGCGCTGCCCTCTTCTGCGAGCTCGTTGCGGCGCTCATCTCGGTGCTGTTCACCGGCGGTGCGTGGAGCGGCGAGATTCTGATCTCCGGTATTATCCAGGGTATCGGCGCTGAAATCGTCTTCGCCGCCTTCGGCTACCGTCGCTGGAACGCCGCCATCGCCGTTCTGGCCGGTGCTCTCAGCGGCCTGTTCATGGGTGGCAGCGAAATCCTGATTTACTACCCCGACATGGAGCCCGTCAAGGCCGTCACCTACGTGGTCTGCTCGGTCGTCTCCGGCGCAGTCATCGCGGGCTTCCTGGCCTGGATTCTCGTGCAGAACCTCGCCAAGACCGGCGTGCTCTCCTCGCTGGCTTCCGGCAACACCCGCCGCTAATCGTCAGCCACTAGCCACCAGCTAATCACTCACCACGAGTCACCACTCGGCACACTACAGCAGCCGCTCAGAAGGCTAAGAAAGCATTATGGAAGCAACACCGCGCGGGGCGCGCATCGAGCTCAACAACTTCAGCTGGCACCACCCCGGCCGCCCAGAACCGGTCATCAACGGACTCAACCTCACCATCAACCCCGGTGAAAAAGTCCTGCTGCTGGGCACCTCCGGCGCCGGCAAATCGACGCTCCTGCACGCCATCGCCGGTGTGCTCCACGATGACGACGGCCTCTCCGCAGGCGGGACCATCACCCTCAACGGTCAAGACCCCGTAGAAGCGCGCGGCACCGCGGGCATGATGCAGCAGGACCCCGAATCCTCCATCGTCATGGCCACCATCGGGAACGACACCGCCTTCGGCCCCGAAAACCTGCGCGTACCCCGCGAGGAAATCTGGGGACGCGTCACCGAGGCGCTCACCGCGGTCGGGCTCAGCCACCTGCCCCTCGACCACCCCAGCAGCGCCCTGTCCGGCGGACAGAAGCAGCGCCTCGGCCTGGCAGGCATCCTCTCGATGCACCCCGGCGCCATGATTCTCGACGAACCCACCGCCAACCTCGACCCCGCCGGCGTGCGGGAGGTGCGCGACAGCATCCTCGCTGCCGCGGAGGCGACCGGTGCGACCCTGCTCGTCGTGGAACACCGCGTGAGCATCTGGGCGCCGTACATGGACCGCATTATCGTGCTCGGCGCGGGCGGAACCATCACCCACGACGGCGCGCCCGGAACCGTGCTCGCCGAAGCCCGTCGGGATCTCATCGACGCCGGCGTGTGGGTGCCCGACTACGTGCCACGTGCACCGCAGAACGCTATCGGCGAGGCGGCGGGCGGCGATACTGCAACCGGCGAGGTGCTTCTCCGCGCCGAAAACCTCAGCATTACCCGCGCGCAACCCACCCCCAAGCAGCGACGCGCCCGCCGACGCACCATCAAACGCCTCGGCGACACCCCCGCGCCCGTACCCGTCGACCTGCCCGTGCTGCGCGGCGGCATCAACCTCACCCTGCGCGCCGGCGAACACCTCAGCGTGCTCGGCCCCAACGGCGCCGGCAAATCAACCCTCGCGCTCACCTTCGCGGGTCTGCTCACCGCCCCCGACGGCACCCTCGCCGCCACCGACACGCTCCGCGACCACGGCGCCGGCCGGGACAGCGGCCAGAATAGCCAGCGCGCCCACTGGGACGTGCCCTCCTGGACCCCCGCCCAAATGCTCAGCCGCATCGGCTACGTCTTCCAAGAACCCGAATACCAGTTCATCCGCGGAACCGTACGCGAAGAACTCGAGCTCGGCCCCCGCCGACTCGCCGCGCTCAACCGCGTTCCCCTCGACGAAGACGAGCTCGCCGCTCGCACCGACGACCTGGCGGCCCGCCTGCGCCTCAACCACCTGCTCGACGCCAACCCCTTTACCCTCTCCGGCGGCGAAAAACGACGACTCTCGGTCGCCTCCGCGCTCGCCACCGCACCGAGAATACTCATTCTCGATGAGCCCACCTTCGGGCAGGACGCCCGCACCTGGGCCGAACTCGTCGACCTCATCCGCGAACTCCTTGCCGACGGGACCGCCGTCATCTCCATTACCCACGACGAAGACTACACCGCGGCGCTCGGCGGCAAATCCATCACCCTCGAAGCGCTCGAAGCCTCCGAACCCCAGACAACCAACGGAAAGGAGAACGCATGAACACCGACTTCTTCGGCACCATCGACCGAACCAGCTACTTCAGCAGCCTCAACGCCGGCGTCAAGCTCATCGTCTCCTTCGCCCTCATCATCGCCGCGCTCATCGTGCGCGACCCGCTGACCTCCGGAATCCTCTTCGCCCTCGAACTGCTCGGGTTCATCCTCGTCGGGTTCCGGCCCGTCAACGTCCTCGCCCGATTCTGGCCCATCCTCATCGCCGTAATCACCACCGGCTGGTCCGTCGCCATGCTCAGCGCCAAAACCGGCGACGTGATCCTCAACCTCGGCTTCAACACCATCACCACCGGCTCCGCAGCCGTCGGCGCAGCCATGATGATCCGTTCCCTCGCCATGGTCCTGCCCACCCTCGCGTTCGTGCTCACCACCGATCCGACCGACCTCGGCGACTCCCTCGCGCAGACCTTCAAACTGCCGGCACGATTCGTGCTCGCCACCATCGCCGCGCTGCGCCTGGTCGGCATCCTCTTCGCCGAGTGGAACGCCCTCGGCCAGGCACGACGCGCCCGCGGACTCGGCGCAGGCCAATCCCTCATTGGACGAGCCCAAACCTTCGGCGGGCAAAGCTTCGCCCTACTCGTGCAGGCCATCCGCCGCGGCTCTCGCCTCGCCATCACCATGGAGGCGCGCGGCTTCGGCGCAGGCGAACGTACCTGGGCTCGTGTGCCGTCCTATTCGCGCCGTGACGTGCACGTGAGTATTGCCGCCGCCGTCATCATTGCGGTTGCTTACGGTGCATCTATTGCGGCGGGTACGATTCAGTTCCTCTGGGGCTAGTTTGCTCTGCTTTGGACGTGGGCAGGGAGGCGCTTGTACTCTTCCTTCGCTCCTACAGGGGCACCCGCCCTCGCTTCGCTTCGGGCACCCTGATGTCGCTTCAGGAAGGTGCGGCACCTCCGGCAACCACTTGCAGACAGCCCAGAGGGAGACGGTATTCGCCCTCGTTCCTACAGGGAACCCGTCCTCGCTTCGCTTCGGACACCCTGATGTCACTACGGGCGATACCATCCTCCCGCGCTGGGATACGTCGCGGGTGCCGCATATTTCCTTCGCGCCTACGCAGGGGCACCCGTCACCCGGACGCTCCGCCCCTCCTTGCTTCGC
>NZ_JVSP01000016.1 GCF_001061665.1 Rothia mucilaginosa
TGGGTGCGTCGACGTAGAAGTTGACGGCTTGGTTCTTGTAGACGTTGGGGTTGTTTTCGCCGAGGCCGGTGCCGAGGTTGTAGGACTGCTTCAAAACAGGGGCCTGGATATTGGTGTTAGCGAATTGGTCCTCGATTTCTTGGAGCATTTCTTCGATAGTGGGTCCCTTGGGGGTTTCTTTGGGGTTGGTGGGGGTGAGGGTTTTAGTGTCGTTGGGTTGGCAGTATGTTGAGAACCCGGTTTTTAGGTTGTAGTTTGCAGCTTCGCCGATTGCGGGTTGTTCTAGGATGCGTATGGGTTTACCCGGACGCTGGTCCTCGGAGTAGCATTCAGCATCGCCCGCTCTGCGCGCGGCGTGGGAGGTCATATGGTAGACCTGCCCCATACCGTCAACTGTTTTAGGATGTTCTTTATCCCAGGCCTGCCGCGATGCTTCCACTGAAGTCGTGGAGGCAGTATTACCGTCTGAAATGTCTACCTGTCGAGAATGGTCAGTAGTTCTGGAACGCTTCGTGTGGTTATCTTTCGATGGGGGATTCTCCCCAGGTACTTTAATGCAATGGCCATTAGAATTTTGACTCGTACATTCAGCTGCCATTGCAATCGGAGCGCTACACGTCATATTTACTGCAAAAATAGAAGCGTACAGAATAATATTTATATTCTTAATATTCTTCATGAAGGATTTCATTTTTGCTCCACATCTTCAGAATCTACAATCTTCCAATATCCATTAGAATACGTAAACAGAAAGTAAAAAGAATCGTTTTTCGTATCCGTATTAGCATCCATTTCGAGATGCCCATCAGGATTTACATATGTAACTGTTGACCACAGGATGCGAAACTTCATTCGGTAATCTTTCTTCTGGCTATCATAAATCAGAGAACCTTCAGACTGATAAGATTCCAGCCCTCCAATAATCCATCCTCCGCGACTATAAAGAGATTCCACATATTTGTATGATTTATATTCTTCTGTTTCTTGCGCAATATATTTATAGGCATAAGAACAGTCACCGGTTTGTGTACCGTAGTTGTGGGCAACCAGCCAGTCTTCCATCATGTGAATGAGACCCTCTTCGGTTTCAGGGTACTGCGCAGGCTCGTTGCGGGGCTTCGGGACATTCTGGGCCGGGCCGTAACCGTCCGCCTTGCGGTACTCGCCATCGGGGGCTTTCGAGCCACCGGAGTAGCCTCGGGTAATGACAGGGCTCGGAGTAGCCGATGCAGAAGTAGCGTCGGATGCCGTAGCCGCCGCTGTCTCGCTCGGCGTGGCGGAAGAAGTCGAGCCTGCAGCCTCATTAGCGGCCTGCTGACCGCATGCCGCAAGCAGGCCGGTCAGGCTGAATAGTGCGCCGCCGCTCAGCAGCGCGCGGCGGGTCAAAACGGATTCAGGTCCCATTGGGTGCTCCAATCGTCGGTGATGGTGTGTATGTGCTAGTCGAGAATGTTTCTGTAGGTACGGCGACGTGCCTCGAAAGTGTTCTGGCTAGGTATTCCATGCTGTCGATGCACCGGTGCATCGCTTTGGCTCCCGAGACCACCTTACAGGATGTTTGCCATCTTTTGCAGTCTTTTGTAGTTTGTGAAGTTTAGATGTAGATATTGGAATACTTTCGCTATCAAGTAGGTCTTCGGAGTGTGTTGATTGAGAGAAGTGTTGGTTCAGAGGGTATTGGGGGAGGGGGCGAGGCAACCTCGACCTCTCAGACCTGCCAACTGCATTCGGCGCATCGCCTTACTCATAATGTGGCGGGCAACTCATGCGGCTCACGCGGGGTGTTAGGCAGTACTACACTTAAAACGAAAGTCACATCGCCGTCACTGAAGAAAAGAGTTTTTGTGCCCACCACGACCGTACATTTGACCGACCGCATCCCGCGCGTGTCTGCCGATGAGCTGCTGGCAGGTTTCCGCCCGTCAGAGCGTTTTGGAGAGGTTTCGTTCGACACCTATATCCCCGACCCGAACCAGCCTTCGCAGGCTGAAGCGGTGCAGAAGCTCAAGGATTTTGGCGACAAGATTAACGGCGGCGGCTCTGGCGGCGGCTTCTTTGGTCGACTCTTTGGCGGCAAGAAGAAGGACACCTCGAAGGCCGGCCTGTACCTTGACGGCGGTTTTGGTGTGGGTAAGACCCACCTGCTGGCTTCGCTGTGGCATTACGTGGACGGCCCGAAGGCATTCGGCACGTTCGTGGAGTACACGAACCTGGTGGGTGCGTTGACGTTCCGCAAGACGGTTGAGGCGCTGAGTGGCTACAAGCTGGTGTGCATCGACGAGTTTGAGCTGGACGACCCGGGCGATACGGTGCTCATGTCCCGCCTGATGCGTGAGCTGGCCGATGCCGGCGTGAAGCTTGTGGCGACTTCGAATACTCTGCCGGGTGCCCTGGGTGAGGGTCGCTTCGCGGCGGAGGACTTTAAGCGTGAGATTCAGGTTCTGTCCTCGCAGTTTGAGGTGCACCGCGTGGATGGTGAGGACTTCCGTCACCGTGGCCTGCCCGCCGCACCGGAGCCTGTAGCAGACGCCGAGTTTGACGCGAAGGTTGAGGAGGTGTTCGCCGGTAAGACGGTGGGCGTCGATAACTTCGCGGACCTGGTGGAGCATCTGGCGAAGGTTCACCCCTCGCGTTACCGTCAGCTGATTGACGGTCTGCAGGGTGTTGCGTGGCGTGATGTGCAGCCGATTACTGAGCAGTCGGTGGCGTTGCGTTTTGTGGTGCTGGCTGACCGCCTGTATGACAAGGACCTGCCGATTGTTTCTTCGGGTGTGCCTTTTGACAAGGTGTTTACCCCGGAGATGCTGGCCGGTGGTTACCAGAAGAAGTATTTCCGTGCGGTGTCTCGTTTGACGGCGTTGGCTCGTGAAGGCATGCTCGGCGAATCTGAGTAGCCGCCGCCTGACGCTGCGAAACCGCGCAGCGTGAACTGCGTAGGGTGAATCGCGCTGAAAAGTTTTATATGCAAAGGCCCCCGCCGGATGCTCCACGAGAGGATCCGGCGGGGGTCTTTGTTTGTCTTAGCTAGTCTTCGTTATCAAGCTTGAAGCTCTGCAGGCCTAGCTTGGTGGTGTACACCAGTTCGTAATCGCAGAGCCTGTATGAGTACACGCCTGCTTCGACCTCTTCGAAGGGCAAGATGAGCTGCCCCTCCAGCATGAATGACTTCTGCCAGTTTTCGATGCGTTCCTTTTCCAGCTGGTCGAGTGCGGCATCGAAGCGGAGCTTTCCGCCCTCGATGCGGTGGTTGGGTGCATCTGAGTATTGGTAGGGGAGTCGAATCGACGAAGCCGCAAGTTGCATGCTCTGCCAGTAAGTCGGCGGGTTATCGGCTGAAGCGTCAAAGCGGAGAGATTCAGCCTCGTCTGTGCCGTTGATGGAAGGCAAAAGCCGGTAGCTTTTAATCGCGCTCTTGGGATTGCCCGGTTGGTTCCGTTCCACAACGATTGCGATAACTTCCAGGGATGCGTCGGTGTCGCGGACCTTTGCCTCGCCGATTTGCTCGTCAGAGAATCGCCGGTCGTTGGAGTGGAGAAGGCTCTTCATGCATTTCGCCATGGTGTACTGTTCACTCCCGGGTACACAGAGCAGATAGCCTTTAGCTCGTCGCTCTGCGTGGTCTTGATTCTGCTGATAGTCCCGTTTGGCATGCTCGTAATCATTTGACCAAGCTTCCGGAATTTCACTAGACCCATTCTTCTGATAGGTCTTCTGCACCAGTGGACTGATGTCCGCAGGAATTCGAATAGGTTCACCGTCGAAGTGGGGGAGTAGCTGCGCGTAGCTGCTGAACAGAATCATCGGCTCGTAGACTGCCTTGGATCCACGCGGGAAGTCGGGTGCCTCATTGCGTGAACCGAACGTTTCAACTCCTCGTACGTAGCACACCGGCTTGCGGTATGCGGGGGTGCGTTCTGAACTGCTGCGGCTATCGTGACGGTGTAGACGTCCCATGCGCTGAAGTACCAAGTCGACCGGCGCGAAGTCGGTAACCATTACGTCAAAGTCCAGGTCAAGCGACTGTTCGATGACCTGCGTACCCACCACAATGAGGCGGTGCGGGCGCGAGGAATCCTCCCCGTCAGCTTTGCTGTAGTGTGCCTTCTTGCCGAGCTTGGAGACAAGAATTTCTTCTTGTTCGGCGCGGTGTGTGGCGGTAAAGCGAGAGTGCGTGAGGATTACGTGCTCTTCACCGAACTGTTCACTCAGGAATGCGTGCATCTCCTGGGCTCGTCCAACGGTGTTGCAGATGACTGCGGCGCATCCGTGGTCGTTAGCGAGCGATTCGAGTACGTTCAGGACGCTTTCGGGGCTGTCGTCAATGAGCTTCAGTTCGATTTCGGTTTGCTCTACGGGCTGTTCAACCTTCCATTTCTTGGGAGTTCCGTTGTCCTCGGCGGTGAGCGTGTGGATGACGGGGTAATCCAAATCAAGAGGAGAATTTTCAGTCACCGCAGGTGCTGAAGGTGCTTGAGTCTTCGTAAGATTAGCCATCATTCGAGCCATCATGTCATTATTCTTCGGTGCAGAAACAGAATCAGTTACCTTGTGCGGGTCTGCTCCAACCTTTAGGCCCTTGGCATAGCTTTCCATAAGATCATCACGAGTAGCTGACGGCAGGGTTGCCGACATGAGAATGACGGGCGCATTCACCTGACCCAGCCAGTAGAGCGCACTGGAAAGGTATTGGTTCATGTATGCGTCGTAGGCGTGAACCTCATCAATGATGATGACCTTAGACGCAAGACCGAGGTGCCGGAGCATCACATGCCGTGCTTGCAGAGCGGTCATGAGAACTTGGTCGATGGTGCACACAACGAAGCTGGAGAGGAGCCCCTTCTTGGTGCCGCTGAGCCAGCTGTGCCGAGCAAGAGACGTTCCGGGACGCAGCGTTTTTCGATTGTTTTCTTGTTTAGAGGCAGAAGACTCATCGAAAATATCTGCCTTAGAGAGCGCCTCATAGGACTTGTTGAACCGGTTTTTGGAGTGCCCCAGGAACATGGTGTGCGGCTCAAGAGGTCCGCCATGTTCTTGCGCCACATTGTTTGTCTGGTATTTCACCCATTCGATAACACGGTCAAAGAGAGCATTAGAAGTCGCCTGGGTTGGTGCCGCGAAGGCTACTCCGGTGCGACCGGTCGCCTGCGCAAGGAACTCTGCAGCGATGAGGCCAGCTTCAGTTTTACCTTGACCCATGGGCGCTTCGATGCACATCATGCCGCCGCTTTGCATGGAGCGTGCCGCTTCGACTACGACTTCCTGCATGGGGCGTAGGATTGGGTTGCTCCACCCAAAGCGGGATGCGTAGAGGTCAGCTGCAGGGGTGCCGGGGTTAGTGTCCAGCGCGGCAATCCAGCGTTGTTCAAGCCCGAGCGCCTGCCAACCGATGCGCGCTCGCTGTTCCTGTTCGGCTGAGCCGAAGGTTCCCATGGGGAAGAAATCAGGGTTTGATGCAATCCAGTCTGACATGATGACGAAACCGGTAATGCAGAACTGCACGGAGACGGGGATGGTCTGTCCGTGGTGTGCTAACTGCTGCAATGCTGAGGATGCGCCAAAACGTTCCAGAGTGATGTCGTAGAGTTCCTGCCAGGTGGCATGCCATTTGGGGGAGAGACGCTCCAAAATGACGTTGCTTAGGTCTGCTGAACTAGCGAGATATTCTGCGGGTGTGCCGTGGTGCGCGCCGGAAATGCTTGCGAGAGTTTCAGCAACTTCGCGCGGTATTCCCTCAATATTGCTGGTGAGCAGGTGAATGAGGATGCTCTGGCTGTACTTGCTGTGGGGGCATCGTAAGCCGCTAACGGGGGTTACGAGATCTTCGGGGAACTCAAAGTCCTGCTGCTCGATACGCTGACGGTACACCGCGAGGTTTTCGTCGCGTCGTGCATCGAGCTGTCCGGAGAATTCGGGGGTTGCTTTGCCCATGTCGTGGGTGGCGGCGAGCCAGCATACGAGTGCGCGTGTATCTTGCATAGAAAGGTGGAGATGTTCGCTGAATCGTTTTTGCAGACCGGGTGCGAGCCATGTATCCCAGAGCCGTGCGGCTACAGAGCCTGCATCGAACATGTGCTGAACGAGGGAGAGGCCGCGCGTGGGGGATTCCTTGTCTCCTGTTTTTGCCCAGAATGATGCCGTTTCAGGTGTTGAAAGATGCTCAGGGGTGGGTGCCATGATTCTCCTTAGACGGTAGACTAGTGCGTGCCTCGTTGCGGTGCGAGGCGTATGTTCCCCGAAGCAGACGGGGATGAGCCAGTATTTATAAAATTGGTTGATGTGGTCCCTGCGTGAGCGGGGATTCTGCTTCCATTGCGTCTGGTTTCACTCTACACCTTAAAAATATCAAAGGTATTAATAAATTGGTAGATTTACTTGACTTAACCTTCTTGGTGCTCCTATAGTGGAATTATCAAGCCACTGGAGGCCCACCAAGAGCCCCCTGACAAGGCTAAATTAATGGTCCACTCCCATTGTGGACTAGAAACCATTTTTATGACTGCTCATTCGTCACTCGACAGTGAGCTGATTTCGATGATGAAAGGAGTGAGAATGGCTAGCTTGGAAGAACCCCGCTTCAATCTTGTTGATGAAGCATGGATCCCGGTTCGACTGAAAACGGGCGAGGTTGCTGAGCTGTCACTCCATGATTTCTTCAAACGGGTGTATGAGATTGACCGAATTCAAACGGATAATCCGCTAACCGATGTTGCAATCTTGGGTGTTGCGCTCATTATCTTTGCGCGCGCCACTTTTCTTAGCGAAGGCGTTAAGACTTTTGATGGTGCGGCTCCTTGGACTCGCCAGATGCGTGAGTCCGACGCTAATAACCTGACTGCTGTTCTGGGATACCTTGAAATTTTCAAGGACCGTTTCTGGCTGGTAGGCGGTGACCGCCCCTTTATGCAGGTGCATGATTTGCACACGGCTAAGGGAGACACCAAACCCGTTAGCCGCTTGCTTTTGGACTCGGAGAGCGAGTACTTCTCGGTTCGTGCTGAAAAGACCTTGGACTCTCTGAGCTTTGCCGAGGCAGCACGCTACCTGCTGACGATTCAAGCCTGGGACTATTCCGGTATTAAATCTGGCGCAGTGGGTGACCCCCGTGTTAAGGGCGGTAAGGGCTACCCTCTGGGCGTTGGCTGGTACGGCACCACCGGTAAGGTGATTGTTCACGGTGCCAACATGATGGAAACCCTGCTGTACAGCCTCGACTATGAGCAGCTGACTGATGATGAGTCGTTTGCTCTTGACCTCCCGGTATGGGAACGTGCTGAACCTGATACCGCTGCACCCCGCGCCTATACGGGAGGGTCTGCTGCGGCTTATAAAGATGAGCCGGGTCCTGCGAGCGGCATGTGCGAGATTCTGACCTGGCAGTCACGTCGTATCCGTCTGCATCATGATGGCGAACGCGTAACTTCGGTTCTTGTTGCTAATGGCGACAAGTGGTTTGACCGTAATACCTATACTGACCCTCTGACAGGTTATCGCTACAGCAAGAATCAGTCGTCGAAGACTGAACAGGTGTGGATGCCTCAGGCTCATTCGGCTGAACGTACCTTGTGGCGTGGCGCTGATGCTCTGCTGACTCGTCTTACCCCGGAATCTGAGAAGCAGAATAAGCCTGCTCCTGTGATTCGTCAGCTGGGTTCGGGAAGGTACTTCCCGACTGATGCAGAGGTGCAGGTTCAGCTGGTAGGCGTTGAGTACGGCAACCAGAGTGCCGTGATTGAGAACATTATTTCTGACTCGATGACCATTGAGCTTTCTCTGCTGACTGATGAAGGCGTGAGCGCCTCGCAGATGGTGCGTGAAAATATTCAAGCAACCATGGACGCGGCAATTGCACTGGGACAGTTTGCGGGTAATTTGTTGCGTGCCGCAGGCAGGGAATACGAATTCCGCGCAGACGCTACCGAAGCCGTACTTAACCGTATGGAAGAGTCTTTCCGCCTCTGGCTTGCAGACCAGGGAGCTACAGAGGATATCTCCACCAAGAAGGAAGAATGGCAGCGTCTGGTGCGTACCGCCATCCAGCACGAAGCGAACATCCTTATCGATAGTGCAGGGCCCAAGGCGATGCTCGGTTTCTTCGGTAAGGACCTTTCGGGAAACGAAGTTCTTTACAGCGTTGCTCACGCAGAACGACAGCTCCATGCGCGTCTGCGTAAAATCATCCCTTTGGCTTATCAAGCCTCCACCTCTCACTCACCTCAGGAGGACACGAATGAGTGACCGTACTGCGCAGAATGACCTGCAGCAGTTTATTGCTGCAAAGGTGATGCGCCTTTACCACCAGAAGAGTAGCGGCGTTTCGTCTGCTACTGCACAGCTGGCGAAGCTTCGCCGTGGAACGGGCGAGTCGCCGTTGGCTCATCCCGAGCTTTGGGGATTCGTTCTGGAGAAGGAAGACGGTACTGAAGGTATCCCTGAAGAGTACCGTGGCAAGGGTGACCAGCCGAGTAACGCGGAGAACGCAGCATACACTGCTTTGACTCTTTTTGCCCTGCATCAGCAGTCACAGAATCAGCCCATGCATGTTGCGGGTGTTTCTTTCGGCCAGGCAGTCGGCCGTTTGGTCAGCCAGACTACTTCTTCGATGAAGAAGCGTCTTGACTCTCTGTTGACCGCGCAGACGGAGAATGCTCGCCAGCATTACCTGCGTAGCTTGATTACTCTGCTCCGTTCCGAAGGTATTGCCTTTGACTACGGCCGATTCGCCGTGGACTACATGTATCTTCTGAACCCCATGACGCGTCAGAAGGTTCTGTACCGCTGGAACCGCGACTTCTCCTACGGACTTATCCCCGTTCGCGCTGTTGCGAACAAAACCACTAAGTAACTATCACTCCTGAAAGAAGGAAAACATCATGACTATTTTCGTCGATATTCACGCCCTGCAGACCCTGCCCCCGTCGAACATTAACCGTGACGACACCGGCAGCCCTAAGTCCGCTTTCTTCGGTGGCGTTCAGCGTCAGCGTGTTTCCAGCCAGGCTTGGAAGTCCGTTATTCGCCGCGATTTTGAATCGCACCTTGACCGCTCGAAGCTGGGCGTACGTACTCGTCTGGTTGCTGACAAGGTAGTGGCGCGCATCCTGGATCTTGCACCCGAATTTGATGCTGATCAGGCTGAGAAGGCTGTCGTTGAGGCATTCAAGGCGGCAAAGATTAAGCTGGAGAAGCCGAAGAAGAAGGAAGACGAAGAAGCAGGCCGTGCTGTTTCTGGCTATTTGATTCTGCTGAGCAACCAGCAGATTGATAAGCTGGCACAGGCAATTATTGATGCTAACGGCGAGAAGCTCGTTGCTAAGGATGTTAAGGAAATCCTCGACACCAACCACAGTGTTGATATTGCTCTCTTCGGTCGTATGCTGGCAGAAGCCGCTGACTTCAATGTTGACGCCGCGTGCCAGGTAGCACACGCCCTGAGCGTTCACGGCTCTGAACCCGATTTCGATTACTACACCGCGGTGGATGACGTCGTTCGTTCTTCTGATGACGCTACCGGCGCAGGCATGATTGGCACCGTTGAGATGGCGGCAAGCACCTTCTACCGCTACGCCAACATCAACCTGGATGCACTGAACACTAACCTGGGTGATGCTTCTGCAAGCGTCGAGGCAACCCTGGCGTTTGTCCGTTCCTTCATCAACTCCATGCCTACCGGTAAGCAGAATTCTTTCGCTGCGCGTACCCTGCCTGACGCGGTTATCGTGACTGTTCGTGACGACCGCCCCATCTCCTATGTGAACGCCTTCGAGAAGGCTATTACTGAGGTTGAGGGTCGCCGTGTGGCCGCTGCTCGTGCGCTCGCATCTGAGGCTAAGAACATTGAGGAAGCGTATGGTTATGAGCCGGTCGCATCGTATGTTCTGGCTCTGGGCGACCTCAAGGAAGAACTGGCTGGTCTGGGCGAGTCTGTTTCTCTGAAGGGTCTGCTTGATTCCCTGGAGGCTCAGCTGACTGCTCTCACCTCTCAGGAGTCCTAATGCCTACCCTGCTCTTGAAGATGAGCGGGCCGTTGCAGTCATGGGGTACTCAGAGCCGTTTCCGTCGCCGTGATGCTGGTCATGAGCCGAGCAAGTCTGGCGTGATTGGAATGGTCGCTGCAGCCCTGGGGCGCTCGCGTAACGAACCGGTTGACGATTTGGCTTCGTTGAAGTTCGCGGTTCGTACGGATGCCCCGGGTACCCTGATTCGTGACTATCAGACCGCTAAGAACTGGGC
Organism: Rothia mucilaginosa; assembly: GCF_001061665.1. Taxonomy (GTDB): domain Bacteria; phylum Actinomycetota; class Actinomycetes; order Actinomycetales; family Micrococcaceae; genus Rothia; species Rothia mucilaginosa_A. The sequence continues at coordinate 10,231 of NZ_JVSP01000016.1, forward strand.
TAAGAACCCGAATGGTGCGGCTTCTCTTTCGACCCGCATGTACCTTTCGGATGCTTTTTTTGTGGTGGCTCTGGAAGGTGAACGTGAACAGTTGGAGACTATCGAGTCTGCGCTGAAGAAGCCCGTATATCCTCTGTATCTTGGGCGGCGCGCATGCCCGGCTGGTTACGACCTTGTTTTGGGTATTCGTGAGGAGCCCGCCGAGGAGGCTCTGCGTTCCTTGGAATGGCAGGTGCCTGAGTATCGTCGTAAGGATTTTCCTAGCCCGGTAGCGTTGCGTATCCTGCGTGATGCGTTGCCCGGTGAGCGCGGCGATTTGGTGCGGGATATTCCGGTGAGCTTCAGCTCGGAGTACCGTCAGTACGCTGCCCGTGAGGTGGTCACTGTGGAGCCTCTGGTATTGGAGAACCCTCATGGGCGGAAGCTTCACGCTACAGCCTCCTTGAGCGAGGAAGAATCTTCCGAGAGCCCTGCCGAACCTGATTTTTTGAATGTGGTGGTGGAAGCGTGACGTATTTTTCTCGTTTCATGATTAATCCGCAGCGTCGTGGCGCGTGGAAGTTGTTGCGTAGCCCGCAGGCTATGCATGCTGCTGTGATGGCGACTTTGCCGCCGGATACGGACTATTCCGAGGGTCGCATTCTGTGGCGTTTGGATGAGTCTCAGCATGCGCCGACTTTGTATATGTTGAGTCCTGAGAAGCCTGATTTTTCGGCTCTTGTGGAGCAGGCTGGTTGGCAGACTCGCCCTGGTGAGAGCGCTCATTATGGTCGCCTGCTGGCGAAGCTGGAGAACGGCCAGGAGTGGGCTTTCCGTCTCGCCGCGAACCCGGTGAAGCGTCACACGAATAAGCAGACGGGTAAGCGAGAGGTGTTCCCGCATGTGACGGCTGAGCAGCAGCAGGCGTGGATTCGTGAGCGTGCTCCGCAGTGGGGGTTCGAAGTAATTCCCGCGGTTGAAGGTCAGGATGTTGAGGAATGCCCGATGGTTTCTTCTCGTCAGGACCTTGCGTTTGCTCGTCGTAATGCTGAAGGTAAGGTCGGTAAGGTGACTCACCGTAAGGCTCAGTTTGATGGTGCTCTTCGCATCACTGATGTTGAGCTGTTCCGTAAGTCTCTGCTCTCCGGTATGGGTAGGGGCAAGGCGTACGGTATGGGCCTTCTGACCTTGGCGCCCCTGTCCCGCTAGGTAACGCGGGTGAAGGGCGGGGGACTGTCCTGCGTGATGGTTCCCCGCCCTTCTTTATTCACTCATATTTTGTGCCGATGGTGGCACGTTGATGTTCATAGGAGAAGATCATGCAGGGGGCTGTTCCTCCGAGCTCGTCTGAGCTGTTTCGCAGTTCTGACCGTTTGAGTTTTGTGTATGTGGAGCATGCGACGATTTCCCGTGCAGATAGCGCGGTGACGTTTGTGAAGGAAGAGGGCGTGGTTCATTGTCCTGCCGCGAGCTTGAGCGCTTTGCTGTTGGGGCCGGGTACTCGTATTACTCATCAGGCGATGGCTTTGTTGGGGGAGTGCGGTACTACGGTGGTGTGGGTTGGCGAGCAGGGTGTTCGTTATTATGCGAGCGGTAAGTCTGTGGCGCGTTCTTCGCGTCTGTTGATTGCTCAGGCGAAGTTGGTGTCGAATACGCGGAGCCGTTTGGCTGTGGCGCGCATGATGTATCAGTGGCGTTTTCCTGGTGAGGATACGAGCGAGCTGACGATGCAGCAGCTGCGTGGTAGGGAAGGGGCGAGGGTGCGTTCTGTTTATAGGCAGTGGTCTGAGCGGACTGGTGTTCCGTGGGAGCGTCGTGAGTATGATCCGAATAATTTTGGTGATGGGTCGCCGATTAATCAGGCGTTGTCGGCTGCTCATGCTGCGTTGTATGGGATTGTTCATGCGGCGATTGTGTCTTTGGGGTGTGCTCCTGGGCTGGGTTTTGTGCATACGGGTCATGCTTCTTCTTTTGTGTATGACGTTGCTGATTTGTATAAGGCGGAGGTTACGATTCCTGCTGCGTTCGAGGTGGTTGCTGGCTATACGGAGGGCATGGATATTGGGTCTGTGACGCGTAGGGCGGTGCGTGACCGTATTCGTTCTGAGAAGGTGATGGAGCGGGTTGTGCGGGATATTCAGCGGCTTTTGCTGGCTGAGGAGGTTCCCGAGGAGATGCTTGATAGTACTGAGATGCTTTTGTGGGATGAATACACGGGAGGCACTGCGGCGCGTGCGAACTTTTCTGGGGATGAGTCATGATTGTGATTGTGTTGTCCGCTTGTCCGGTAAGTCTTCGTGGTGATTTGACGAAGTGGCTTTTGGAGATTAATCCTGGGGTGTTTGTGGGACGTGTGAGCGCCAGGATTCGTGAGAAGTTGTGGGCGCGTGTGCTGGAGTCGGGTGGTACTGGTCGGGCGACTATGGTGTTTCCGGCGGATAATGAGCAGCGGCTTGAGTTTCGAGTGAATAATGCGGATTGGGAGCCTGTCGATTTTGAGGGTGTGAAGCTGATTTATCGTCCGGTAGCTCGTAAAACGGTACCGAAATCTGGGTGGAGTAAGGCGAGTAGGTATCGCCGTGCTCGTCGGGGTTAGGAGTGGCTGTTTATCGTGTATCCTGGATGGGGCTCTGGCTTCAAAGTGATTCTATTTTGCTGATGTAGGGGATAAACCCCCATGTCAGCAAGTATGTTCCCCGCGCGAGCGGGGATGAGCCGTCTGCAAGGGCAGTAGGGCCAGGGGTGTTCAAATGTTCCCCGCGCGAGCGGGGATGAGCCGGAAAAGCTAGAATCTGTCGGTGTTTATGCCCGATGTTCCCCGCGCGAGCGGGGATGAGCCGTCAGCGGCGTGACATTCTCAACCCTGGGCCGCATGTTCCCCGCGCGAGCGGGGATGAGCCGGGCTCTAGCTATTCGGTTCAAGGTCAATAAGGATGTTCCCCGCGCGAGCGGGGATGAGCCTGTTACGTGTCTATTGTACTGTATGTTAGCCGTATGTTCCCCGCGCGAGCGGGGATGAGCCGGCGCAGCAGGATGCTGCCGCGGAGCTTCTGGGATGTTCCCCGCGCGAGCGGGGATGAGCCGAGTGCCGCCCGGAACGCCTGGAAGCCATGAAGATGTTCCCCGCGCGAGCGGGGATGAGCCGGAAGCGGAGGCGGCGACCGGCGCGCTGGGTGGATGTTCCCCGCGCGAGCGGGGATGAGCCGCCCTCCAGCGCCTCGTAGAGCCCCCGGTCTTCATGTTCCCCGCGCGAGCGGGGATGAGCCGAAATCGACGAACGGAACGGCTCCACGGTCGTGATGTTCCCCGCGCGAGCGGGGATGAGCCGCCACTTACCAATCTCACGCACAGAATCACCGAATGTTCCCCGCGCGAGCGGGGATGAGCCGCAATTGCTGCTGGAGGGCCAGAAATTGAACTTATGTTCCCCGCGCGAGCGGGGATGAGCCATGGTGCGGTCGGGTCTTGGTTGGGGCGGATACATGTTCCCCGCGCGAGCGGGGATGAGCCGTCGAACCGATAACCTGAACCAGGCCCATGGCCATGTTCCCCGCGCGAGCGGGGATGAGCCGACTTTAGGGGCTGGTACTACAAGGTAGGGCTAAATGTTCCCCGCGCGAGCGGGGATGAGCCGAGCTTGAGATCTTCTTTAATGAATGGAATAGCATGTTCCCCGCGCGAGCGGGGATGAGCCGACAGTAAGTCGGAAACCTTACCCCAAACCGAAATGTTCCCCGCGCGAGCGGGGATGAGCCGCGTATGACTCGACAGATTATCAAGCTCTCAAGATGTTCCCCGCGCGAGCGGGGATGAGCCGCTCTGCCACCGTGTACCGGTTCCAGTCCACGCATGTTCCCCGCGCGAGCGGGGATGAGCCGCCACGCGTCGCGGGGACACGCTTCTGCTCCAGATGTTCCCCGCGCGAGCGGGGATGAGCCGGCGACAGTGTACAACTCAATACCGGCGCTCACATGTTCCCCGCGCGAGCGGGGATGAGCCGCACAGCCCCTAACTATATTTTTGAGTTAGGGGATGTTCCCCGCGCGAGCGGGGATGAGCCGTGCAATGGCAGCTCCATTGCACGGGCCTGGATTAATGTTCCCCGCGCGAGCGGGGATGAGCCGGAAAAATCAGATGAGCATCACAGCCATCGCGGATGTTCCCCGCGCGAGCGGGGATGAGCCGCCTGAAAAGGTCCTGTACCAGCTCCCCAATGGATGTTCCCCGCGCGAGCGGGGATGAGCCGCTCCTCTCTCCATCATGCGCCCTGACCCACGAATGTTCCCCGCGCGAGCGGGGATGAGCCGGGCACTATCGACGTTATCGGCTCCGTTTTCCGATGTTCCCCGCGCGAGCGGGGATGAGCCGCAACCAGCGGAATACCGAAGAAATTCCGTCGAATGTTCCCCGCGCGAGCGGGGATGAGCCGAAGAGGGAGCTTGCTATCTTAGCCGCGCAGGAATGTTCCCCGCGCGAGCGGGGATGAGCCTAGCGACCCGTCAGCACGCGCGCCCAGCCGACAATGTTCCCCGCGCGAGCGGGGATGAGCCGCCAACGGGTCGATAGTGTCCAAAATCACGCACATGTTCCCCGCGCGAGCGGGGATGAGCCGGAAAGCATTTCCAGAGGTGTTACCGGCCCAGGATGTTCCCCGCGCGAGCGGGGATGAGCCTACAGCACGGCGTTAGTCTTGCGTCCGTCGGCAATGTTCCCCGCGCGAGCGGGGATGAGCCGGCGCCTCCACGGTAGCCGACTCAGGCGCCCACATGTTCCCCGCGCGAGCGGGGATGAGCCTAAGTTACCGACCTGCCCGCACACCCTGAACATATGTTCCCCGCGCGAGCGGGGATGAGCCGGCAAACAGCCGGACAAACCACAAACCCAAGGAATGTTCCCCGCGCGAGCGGGGATGAGCCGCCGTTCCCGTTCTTTCTCGCAAGCTTGGAGGAATGTTCCCCGCGCGAGCGGGGATGAGCCCTTGCACGACCACCTGGTGATTTCAAACCGCGTATAGTCCCCGCGCGAGCGGGGATGAGCCGGCGTCGGGGCTTCCGTCTGCCTTGTGACCCTGATGCTCCCCGTGCGAGCGGGGATGAGTCTGAGGGACGAAGCGTGCGTGCGGTGTCGTTTTGTGTTCTCCGCAGTAGCGGGGATGAGCCGAAGTGGGACGATAAGATGAAGGATATGAACGAATGTTCCCTGTGAGAGCGGGGATGAGCCGATGTTTGGCATGACTGGTACGGCGGCTTCGGAATGTTCCCCGCGCGAGCGGGGATGAGCCTTGGGCGGCCTCAAAGTCTTGGGCTGCGTCCAGATGTTCCCCGCAGTAGCGGGGATGAGTCCTATATCAAGGGCAATAATGAAAGATGCTCAACGTATTCCCCGCACTCGCGGGGCATAGGTAAGGCCCCTCGACCCGCAGCATTAAGCTACAGGTCGAGGGGCCTCCTCATGTGTTAGCGAGTAGAAAGGTCAGCACTAGAACGCTAAGGGACCCACCCCTTACGCCACCGCCGCCTCCTTGGCCGCGGTGCCGTTGCGGGTCCACAGCAGGAACGCCGCCACGCTGTTGATGATGTAGAAAATGTACTTGCCGACATTCGCGAAGTTACCCTGAGTCAGTGCCTTCACGCACTGCACGGTGTTGTACAGGGCCCAGAACTGCCACTGCATCGTCAGCTTCAACGCGTTCAGAATGTTTGCTGACAGGGAGAGGCCAAACACAACGGTCGTAATCCAGAACAGGAACGAGGTCTTGCCGCCGTAGCCAATATAGTTCGCAAGCAGTGAGAACGCGAACGAACCCGCCACAATGCCGGCGATAATCAGCCGACCCTTCGCGCCGGTCGGCGGTTCCATGGCCTTGCCACGCTCGGAGTTCTGCCACCTGCGAATCGCGAAGGTGTACACGATAAAAGTCACCGGGTAGGTGATGATCGCTGCCTTGTTACCCAGAATGTAATCAATCGTTCCAGACAGCGCCGTGTTAATAATGCCGAGCACGTTACCGATGTTCGAGAGGCGGCCGGTCAGGCGGGTGGACATCATTGAAATGCCCACGTTAATCACTGAAATAACGCCGAGGGGGATGAGGCTCGTCATCGGGCCCCAGTCAACGTACTTGGCGAGGTTGGTGTTCAGGTATCCAGACCCGATAGCGATGGCAATAACCAGTGCCACGCCGAAGAGGTCGGCGTAACGCGACTTGGCGAAGAAGATAAGTGCCTTATCCACGAAAGCTCCTTTGGGATGGGTGTGTTAGCTCGCCGTTGAGTGGTACCGCAACGGTGATAAGGTTGTAATAACTATAACTCTCGAGCCTAGAGACATGCCAAAAACACACCAAACCGGTGCTATTTGTAACGCGATTCACTTTTGAGGGGCTGTAGATTGATTCGGGGCTTGCGGGTTGAATCGGGGAGGCGGGTTGATGATTCTCACGCCCCCTAGCGTCACATAATTCGCCAAACCCTCGAATAAACTCGAACCTTAAGGTATTCTTGATAGCTGGGTCAGGAACCACGCCGGTCTCACTCACTGCGCATCCGCCCGGCACTCACCCTCCGCGTCTCACTCACGCTCAACAGGGAATCGCGTATCGGCCTCACTCACCGCACACGCTATTGCCGCGCCTCCTGCCACCCGTAGCTCACTCAACTCAAACGACAAGTGAATAGGACAATCATGCCTTTCCTCAACAATCGACTCTCACGACGATTCTTCCTGAAGGGTGCCTCCGCCGCCACCGCAGCAGGCGCCCTCGCACTGCAGGCCCAGGCTGCAAACGCAGATGAAGCCCCCAAGACCGCCGAGTCCCCGGCCGCCGCCGAGGAGACCAAGGGTCCGCGCCTCACCATCCAGCGCGCCACCATCACCGAAGACGGAATGACCGTCAGCTACACCGCGCACGGCCTGCGCGAACTCCTCACCGAAGGCACCACCCTGACCGTGCGCCACGGCTACGTGCGCGACAACTCCTTCGAAACCCTGCGCTCCTGGCCGCTCACCCCCGAATTCAACGGTGACGAAGACACCTTCAGTGGTAGCGACCAGTTCCCCATCGAACTCATTCAGCCCGAGGGTGTGGACCACGCCCTGCAGCTGGATATCTGCACCGACCCCTGGGGGCAGGAAATCGCCCACCAGGTCGCCGCACGCATCCCCGTGGTCGAAACCAAGATCCTGAAGACCTCCTTTGAAGACGTGCCCGGCAACCACCCCTACGCCGACGACATTCGCGTGGCCAACCAGAAGAAGTGGCTGCTGCCCAACCCGCAGACCGGCGCCTTCGAGCCGGACCGCGCCGTCACCCGCGAAGAGGTCATCGCCCTGCTCAACCGTGCGGCGGGTCGTCCCGGCGTGAGCGAGAACTCGGAAGTCGCACCCTACGCGGATGCGGTAGACCGCCCCGCCGCGAACGCCCTGCACTGGGCGCGCGACCGCAAGATTGCTGAACCGATCGCTAGCGGCGAGCGCATCGACCCGACTGCCCCGATCTCGCACGAGGAGCTGGCGGCGGTGCTGTACCAGTACAACACCGAGGTGCAGCTCTCCGAGCTGGAGGATGCCTTGGGCTCCCGTTTCCGCGATGTGCTGGGTGCGGGTCCGCTGCACCGTTACGTTGCGTGGGCTGGCGCGAACGATATCGTGCTGGACTCTTCGGGTGAGTTCAAGCCGACCGCCCCGACGACCCGCGCGGAGCTGGCTCGCTTCATTCGCCGCTACAAGCTGCAGAACTTGCTGTTCCCCGATTTCTCGTATGTCTCCTAATTTTTAGCTATCCCTGGCGTTGCGCGCTGGGTAGCGTGAAACCCCCGTCTTCTGGCTTTTGCTGGAGGCGGGGGTTTTGTTGTGCGGGTTTAGCGACAGGCTGTGCCTGGCACGTGAAATTTTTGCGTCATATATACCTGAAATCTTGCAAAAACCTAGGAGCTAAGTAAGTATTACCTAGAAGGTAAATTAATGATTGCCTTACTTAATACTGTGTGAAGGCTAGTTCACTCCTTGTGGGTGCACGAAACACCCGCCGCATAAGGCAGAAAAACACGGCGCCTCACCGCCCCTCAAACAGGGGAGAGGCACCCCTTCACACGCCACCCACACGATAAAGGACATACATATGAACCTCGCATCGAGCAAGGTATTCAAGGGCCTCGCCGTTGGCTCGCTGGCACTGGCAATCTCGGGCGTTGCCACCATCCCCGCATCGTTCGCTGCGGACCCCGCCCCGGCGGCAAGCCAGAGCAGCGACGCTCGCACCATTGCAGACAAGGCCATGGCGAAGATTACCCAGGGCCTGCCCGGTCAGTTCCAGGTCGCTTACTCCAAGAAGACCAACAAGATTTGGGTTGCGGGCACCGCGGACCGCGACAAGCACGTCTCCACCATCGCCCGCATTGACGCGAACTCCCTGAAGATTGAGGCCGTCGCCGAGCTGCCTATCGTCAAGAACGACAAGGGCTACCAGTACGATGCGGCCTACGGCATCACCGTTGACGACGTGGACGGCACCGTATGGGTCACCAACACCACCGACAACTCCATTTCCGTGTATGACCAGGAAACCCTGCAGCAGACCTGGACCACCGCCGGTATTGCAGAGACCGATCCGAACTGGATTGAGCACCCCCGTTCTGTGCTCGTCGACCACGAGTCCGGTAAGGCGTTCGTCACCGGCCGCTTCTTCGTCTCCGCTATCGACCTGAAGACCAAGCAGGTTGAGAAGATCCAGCTCGAGGGCGCACCCGACGGCGGCACCCGCTACATCAGCATGAACATCCTGGTTGACGGAGGTAAGCTGTACGTTCCCGAGCGTACCGGCGGTAAGATTTTCGTCGTCGACACCAAGACCTTCAAGGTGGAAAGCACCTTCGACACCAAGGGTAACGCTGAGGGTGAGGTTCGCCCCTCCGACATCGCGATTGACCACTCCCAGAACGAAATCTACGTCTCCTCCCAGGGCGTGAAGGGTGTGAACTCCGGCGTGTCCATCTACGATGCGACCACCCACGAGTTCAAGAAGTTCATCCCGGTCGGCACCCAGGCACTCGCACTGGACAACGACGAGGCGAACGACCTGGTGTATGTCTCTGACTTTGGCACCGGCAAGGTCGGCGTGATTGACGGCGGCGCAGCAGACAAGCTGATCGCCGAGGTCGCCATGAACGGCGGCAAGGCAAACGACCTGGTTGTGCTGCCCAACGGCTCCGTGGTCGCTGTGGACAAGCAGGCTGGCGCAACCGCAACCGTGCCCTACGTGCTCGATGGCACCACCGGCACCGTCAGCACCTCGGACAAGGTCACCAGCAAGCCTTCTAAGGACAAGCAGGGCAACGAGGTTCCCGCCAAGACCTCCGAGATTCAGGCGAACTCCATCCTGAAGTTCAAGGTCACCGCAACCGCGGGCGACAACTCCGAGGTCAAGCAGGTCACCCCCGAAACCCGCGAGTTCCAGGGCTACCCGGCAACCGCCACCAAGACCACCAAGGCAACCGACACCACCACCCCCTCCACCGAGGCACACCGCACCGTGGATGCATCCGGTAGCGTCGCAAATATCATTCAGGGCCTGCCCGGTCAGTTCCAGGTTGGCTACTCCAAGAAGAACCACAAGCTCTTCGTGCCCACCGTGGGTGCGCGAGGCAATCTTGCTTCCTCCCTGGCACGCGTGGATGCAGACACCCTGCAGACCGAGGCCTTCGCCGAGCTGCCCGTCAAGCAGAACGACAAGGGCCAGTACGGCTACACCTCTGCGTACGGCGTGACCGTCGATGACGTGGACGGCACCGTCTGGGTCACCAACACCACCGACAACTCCGTGGCAGTGTACGATCAGCAGACCCTCAAGCTCATCTGGACCAACGAGGGCGTGAAGGAGGGCGACCCGAACTGGATTGAGCACCCCCGTTCTGTGCTCGTCGACCACGAGTCCGGTAAAGCGTTCGTGACCGGCCGCTTCTTCGTCTCCGCAATCGACCTGAAGACCAAGCAGGTTGAAAAGATTCAGCTCGAGGGCGCGCCTGATAATGGCACCCGCTACATCAGCATGAACCTGTTCCTGGACGGCGGCAAGCTGTACGTTCCCGAGCGTACCGGCGGTAAGCTCTTCGTCGTGGACGCCAAGACCTTCAAGGTTGAGAAGACCATCCAGACTCAGGGTGAGGACTCCACGGTTGAGGTTCGCCCCTCCGACGTTGCAGTGGACCGTTCCCTGGGCGAAATCTACGTCTCCTCCCAGGGCGTGAAGGGCGTCAATTCCGGTATTTCCGTGTACGACCTGCGCACCGGCGAGTTCAAGAAGTTCGTCAAGTTCGGCACCCAGGCGCTCGCCCTGGAGCACGATGAGGATAGCGACCTGGTGTACGTGACCGACTTCGGCACCGGTAAGGTGGCGGTCTTCGATGGCCGCGCCGACGAGGTGATTGGCGAGGTCGAGATGAACGGCGCCGCCGCGAACGACGTGACCCTGCTCAAGGACGGCTCCGTGCTGGTCCTCGACAAGAAGGACCGCGACGATAAGGTCACCCTGCCCTACGTGCTCAACGGCACCACCGGAGAGATTAGCACCGCCAGCGAGTACACCACCCTGCCCGGCAAGGATCGCCAGGGTAACGACGTGCCCGCATCGGTTCAGCAGCTGAAGGCCAACTCGATTCTGAAGTTCAAGGTTGGTCTGAAGGACACCGACGAGAGCGTGGCTCCCGTGACCCTCACCCCGACCGCCCTGCAGTTCGCGGGCTACCCGACGGTGACCGGTGTGAAGGCCGATGAGTCGAAGCCGACTGACCCGAAGTCTGAGGACGCTAAGAAGGACAACTCTTCGACCCCCGCTCCCTCGCAGTCGGCCGATTCGGTCACCGACGCGAAGGATACTGCGAAGTCCGATGCAAAGACCGATAGCAAGAGCGGTTCTCGGGACGAGCTGAACCCCTCCAAGGATGGCGTGAAGGCCGACCTTTCCGGTTCCTCGCAGGCTCAGCGCGAGGGTGGCTCCTCGAAGGGTGCTCTGGCCAGCACCGGTGCGAACGGCGTGGCCGGCCTGCTGGCCGTGGGTTCGGTTGCCCTGCTGGGTGGCGCAGCCATCCTGGTTCGCCGTCGCAAGGCCTAAGCTGTAACCGCCGACTTGCCATAAGGAGGCGGTGAATAGCAGCGGTTAGCGACCGTTCCGAGCTGCTGCGTGAGGCGGGCTCCCGGCCCCGCCGCAATCGTCGAGATTGCGGCGGGGGAGGGGCCCGCCTTTTGCGTGCTATTGGGTGCGTTCGCACGAACGGAAAAGTGATGTCGTTGAGGGAAGAATAGTGCATCGGAATAATGTACCGGGTGAAGCAAATTTTTACATTAATGTGTAAATATAAGAGCTAATGAATATCAGGCTGACCAGGGTTTTTGCCTCCCGGGGAAGGTAAATCTCCCTCTAAGGGTTCAACGTTCACGTGATGCTCAAGGTAAATTCGCGGGATGCGCCCAAAAATATTGAACACACCCTCGACATAGCTTGTATTTTCCTGGGAAAACACTGAGGATAAGAGGGTAGGTAAATTTATGCATTACTTGCGCTTCTGCTCCCGCTGTCGTTGAGCGTGTCACCGCACGCTCACGAGGTGTCTCGTTAGCACCTCGACGCGGCAGTGGAGTACTTCCGTTACATCTCTACAAGGACACACATTGAACCTCACTCCTCCTTCGGGTAAGGCGCTGAAGGGTATCGTTGCTGGCTCCCTCGCGCTCGCCATTTCCGGCGCGTCCATGATTCCTGCCTCCTTCGCAGCGCAGAACACCGCGCAACCGACCACGACCCAGTCCGCTTCCTCCTCCGACGCAGAAAGCACTGAAAGCCGCGTCGTGGATGTCTCCGCATCCACCGCCCAGATTACTCAGGGCCTGCCCGGTCAGTACCAGGTGGCCTACTCGCAGGCGCACCACAAGATCTGGATGGTTGGCGTGGGTGGCAGTAGCAACCTGGCCTCCACCATCGCGCGTGTCGATGCAGACACCATGAAGATTGAAGAAGTAGCGGTCCTTCCCTTCGAATATGACGCAAACGGCCAGTTCGGCTACGTTTCTGCGTACGGTATTACCGTCGATGATGCCAACGGTACCGTGTGGGTCACCAACACGACCGACAACTCCCTCTCCGTGTTCGACCAGGAGACCATGGAGCAGATCTGGACCAGTCACGGCATGTCCCAGGCCGATCCGAACTGGATTGAGCACCCCCGCGAGGTTCGCGTGGATAACGCATCGGGCAAGGTGTTCGTGACCGGCCGCTACTACGTCTCGGCTATCGACATGAAAACCTTCGAGGTCACCAAGATTCAGCTGCAGGGTGCACCCGACGGCGGCACCCGCTACATCGGCATGAACGTGGCTATCGACGGCGACAAGCTGTATGTGCCCGAGCGCACCAGCGGCAAGCTCTTCGTGATTAACACCAAGACCCTGAAGACCGAGCAGGTCATCCAGACCCGGGGCGAGGACTCTTCGGTTGAGGTTCGCCCCTCCGATGTGTCCATCGATCACTCCCAGAATGAAATCTACGTATCCTCTCAGGGTGTGAAGGGCGTTAACTCCGGCATCTCGGTGTACGACCTGAAGACCGGTGCGTTCAAGAAGTTCGTCAAGTTCGGCACCCAGGCCCTGGCCATGGTCAACGATGAAGAGCGCGACCTCGTGTACGTCTCCGATTTCGGCACCGGTAAGATTGCCATCTTTGATGCCAAGACCGACCGCGTGATTGGCGAGGTCGAGATGAACGGCGGCAAGGCTAACGACCTGACCCTCGCCGACGACGGCTCCGTTGTGGCCGTGGACAAGCAGGACATTGAGGGTGCAACCGCCTCCGTGCCTTACGTTCTCGACCCGAAGACCGGCGACGGTTCGACCACCGACAACTACATGTCCAAGGCTCGGGTTGGCCGCGATGGCAAGACCATCCCCTCCACCCGCGAGGTTCTCAAGCCGAACTCCATCATGAAGTTCCACATCGAGCTTGCCGACGGCGAATTCACCTCGCCCGCAACGATTGTTCCTTCCAAGCTGGCCTTCCAGGGTTACCCGAAGGAAGCGCTGCCCGTGATTATCGGCCCCACCCTGAACTTCGCGGAGGGCACGATTGACATCACTCGCCCCTACACCTTCCACGTCACCGGCGCTGATTTTGATAAGCCCCCGGCCGAGGGTATTCGCCTCTTCCTGGTTAAGGACGGCGAGTGGCTTCCCGGCAACGACAAGCTGACCGACAGCGAGCTGCAGAACATCCAGAAGATCTCCACGGTTATTCCGGCCAGCGACTTCGTGTACAACGAGAAGACCGGTAAGTACTCCTTCAGCGGCACCCTGCGCGTACCGGCAAACACCTTGAAGTACGGCCAGGGCTACCTGCTCGGCACCGTGACTGCCGGTTCCGACGTTGCCATGAATCGCGACTACGATTCGGCTCGTGCGCTGATTGTTAACGACGTTCAGGAAGACGCGGATAAGGCTGATAACCGCGCCACCTCGGATGACTCGAGCAAGCCGAGCCAGCCTGCAGAGTCGCCTGCCGCCCAGCAGCAGGATAACGCTCAGTCCAAGACTGCTGACTCGAACGCCCCTGCCGCACAGGAGCAGATGGGTTCCACCGTGAAGACTCCCGCGAAGAAGAGCTCTTCGTCGCAGCCGGCCTCGAACTCTTCTTCCTCGTCTCAGTCCTCCTCTCAGTCAAAGGGCTCTAACGCTCAGGTAAATGCCTCCGCGACGAAGTCCTCGACCCAGAGCGGTTCGCTGGCTAAGACCGGCGCACAGAGCGTTCTGAGCCTGGCTGCCGTGGGCGCTTTCGTCCTGATTGCCGGCGCCACCCTGGTGGTGCTGCGTCGCCGTAAGTCCTAGCCTGTAACGGTATCTGACCGGTTCTTATCGGTCCTTCCGGATGCGCCCCGTACCGAGTGTGCGGGGCGCATCTGTATGGGGGCGCTGATGCGGGTTGGGGAAGCGGTCGGCAATATCTGTTGTGACGGCAGAAACCAACATTGGATAATGTGTGACATTTCACTTAATTTCGATTTGGTCGTTTCATAGAATCTCTGTATAGTAGTATGTGTTGTCAGGGAGACCTGATAAAAGAGATGTAAATCTCACGGCCCCATCGTATAGCGGCCTAGTACTCCGCCCTCTCACGGCGGCAACACCGGTTCAAATCCGGTTGGGGTCACCACTAGGAAAGAAGCTCTTCATCTTCGGATGAAGGGCTTCTTTGTTTATATCTGTATTCGTTAGAACTCTCTGGCTTTGCGGTGCCGCCGTGAGCCTCTCAAAGACTAAAAGCGAGAAGCCACATGTGTTTCGAAAAGCAACAAACATGGTGGCTTCTCGAAACACATGTGGCTTCTCAGCGGTATAGGGCGTAGAAACTTTACTGCGCCTGTTGAATCTACTGCGCCGAGGCCTCAGCAGAAGCGGTAGTAGCCTCCGCAGAAGCGCTCGGGCTCACCGAAGCAGCCGGCGAAGGCGAAGCGGTACCGGGAGTACGGCGCACCATACGCCAGGTGCCGTCCTGGTAATGAGCCACAACCTGGCCGGCCACCGGCTTACCCTGGTACTTGAACACATCAGCCAGGGTCTGGGTGCGGTCGTTGGTCTTGCTGTACACGCCAGCACCCTCGGCGGTATCAATCGTCATCTCGGTAGCCCAGGTGTAGTAACCGGTGCGAGTGTCCTTCGTGGGGCGATCCGCGGTCAGTGAGAAGACCAGAGGGCGCTCCGAACCAACCACCCAGCCGCTATCAGAGGCGTACATGCTCTGGAATAGCTCGGCCACCGTGGTGTAGTCACCCGTGTGGTCAATGTTCGTGAAGCGGGCACCGTCGCCGGTGAGCAACAGGTAGTTCAGGGTGGCCTGCCAGTACGCAATGAACGCGTGCAGGCCCTCAACGCTGTTCTCACGCAGCTTCGCGGGCTCCAGGGGAACCGGAACGTTCTGAGCCTTGTGCTCCTTCGTACCGGCCTCAAAGGTACCGGTCGAGGAGTAATCGGCCAGAACGACCTCGCCCTTCAGGCTGGGTCCGGGCTCAACGGTGGTCGTCGCCTCCGGAGCGGGAGCGACGGAGGCGGAAGGAGTCGTGCTTGCGCTCGAAGATGCGGTAGTCGCACTCGGCGAGGAAGACGACTCGGAAGAGTTAGAAGAGCAAGCGGCCAGCAGGGTAGCGGCCCCCATACCCAACGCAGTTAGCGCGGTACGGCGGGTGTACAGAGTAGACATAAGAATCTTTCTGAGTAATGTACGTGCATGAACAGTTAAAACCAGAATATCGCAGGCTGGTTCTCAACCCAATATGAAGATCCGATAGTGCAAAAAATGCGGCGGATGCTCGCACACTAGGCGCTAAAGCATCCGCCGATAGAGGTGCACCGTCGGGAGGCTGACTAGACGTTGAGTCCGCCGCTCTTCCCACTGCCGCTCTTCGGGCTCTTGGAACTGGGGGAGGGGGAACTGCTGGAGCTTCCGGAGCTACCGCTGTCGTCGTCGCTCGTATCTTTGGTGATAACGGTCCAGCCGCCAGACCTGTAGGTCATATCGATGTAGATGTCGTGGCTCTCCGCGGTAAAGGCGGTGTTGGAGCCCCTACCCTGCAGATAAATCTTCAGATTCTGATCGAGAAGCAAACGACCATTCCAACGGTATCGCGGGTTAGAGCCCGAGGACTTCTGGGTAGGAGTATCGGTGGAAAGCGAGATGCCCATCGGAGCATCAGAACCGTACATCCAACCGGACTTGTCCTGGTACATGGTGGAGAAACGCTGGAAAATCTCCACATAATCCTGATCGGACTTGCTCAGCGGTTCGGAGTCGCCGGTAAGCAACAAATAATTAATCGACGAAATCCAGTAGCCGAGGAAAGAGTAGATACCATCGACCGACGGGTCGTGCATGTTGCTCGGGGGGAGGGGCTTCGGCACGTTCTTGGCCTTTTCGGTTTCGGTGGCCGGAACGTAGGTGCCGTTCTTCTCGTAGTTATCGAACTTCAGGGGACCCTTGTAGGACTTACCCGAAGAAGCCGAAGCGGATGCCTTCGAAGAAGCAGACGCACTAGACGAGGAAGCCGCCGACGGAGACGAAGAAGACGAGCCCGAGGCAGAGGAATCAGCTAGGGGGCGTACCTTCGGAGCGCAGGCGCTCAGCGCGACGGTAGCCGTAGCGCCGGTGATAAATAGCGCGGTGCGTCGGGTAACGGGGGCGGAAGAAGGGCCGGTCATCGTAGCCTTTCGAAGTTTGTAGATTATCGGAAGTTGAGTGAGCCACCGCTCCTATCATACCTGTCCTTGCTGAAGGCCCCGTCATCGTGCGTCATGTATGAAATACGCCGCCGGACAGGCGCTTAAACACGAAATCCCGAAAACACAAAGTCCCCCGCACACAACCACAATAGTGCGTACGGGGGAGGGGAGAGAGGAAGTTATGCCGATGCCGAAGAAGCCGATGCGGAAGCCTCATCCTCGTGACCGGTGAGCATTACCCAGACACCATTCTTATACTCCACACCAACATACGTGCGGCCGCCCTCGCTCTTGGCAATCTTGTGGGGAGCAGAACCGTCTACGTGAGCCTTCAAATCCTGGTTGAAGGTGAGGTTGGCACTCCACGTGTACTGGTTGGGGTTCTTGGTGCTCTGACGGGGAAGATCCGCCAAAAGGCTCATCTCCATCAGGGTATCGGCACCGTAAGCCCAACCATCGTAGTCCTGGTACAGCTGAACGTACTCGTTAAACTGCTTAACGTACACATCGGCGGGATCAGCCTTCTTGAGCGGCTCAGAATCGCCGGTGAGCATCAGGTAGTTGATGGAAGCCAGCCAGAAGCCCGTAAACTCGTAGATTCCCTCGGGGCTCCGATCATTCATGTGCTCCGGGGGGAGGGGCTTCGGCACGTTCTTGGCCTTTTCGGTTTCGGTGGCCGGAACGTAGGTGCCGTTCTTCTCGTAGTTATCGAACTTCAAGGGGCCCTTGTAGGACTTGTTCGAAGACGCAGAAGCGCTGGAAGAGGCCGAGGCGCTAGAAGAAGCAGAGGCCGATGCGCTGGAAGACGCGGACTCACTTGCCGAGGCGGATTCAGAAGCCGACTCGGAAGACTTCGACAGCGGATGCACGGACTGGGCACAGGCGCTCAGCGTCACGGCGGCACCAGCACCGGCGGCCAGCAGGGCGGCGCGACGGGTCACAATGGAAGAAACAGGGAAAGGGCTGTTCATCATAGCCTCTCGGTAGAATTCATCAGAGCTGAGTGAGCTACTGTAATCATCATACCCGGGCTACCCGTTCATCCCACTCACCGTCCGTCACAAAACCGTTCTAACGGAGCAGCTGCGAGAAAGCGCGGCGAGCCTTGGCCACCTTGGGGCTCACCACAAATGTGCAATACCCCTGCGCCGGATTGAGCGCATAGTAGTTCTGGTGATAATCCTCAGCCTCATAGAACACGCTCAGGGGCTTAATCTGCGTAACAATGGGGGAGGAGTACAGCTGCTGAGCACGCGCCACCGCACGCTCAAACGCCTCACGCTGCTGCTCATCCGCGTAGAAAAGCACCGAACGGTACTGCGAACCGGTATCCGCACCCTGACGATCCCAGCTGGTCGGATCGTGGCTCGTGAAGAAAATATCCAGCACCGTATCCAGGTCAATGACCTGCGGGTCAAAGCTGAGCTTCAGCGCCTCCTGATGCCCGGTCGCACCCGAACACACCGAACGATAATCAGGGTCGGGAGTATCGCCGCCCGTGTAGCCGCACACGCTGGACTCAACGCCGCGGAACTGGCGATAGACGGCGTCCAGGCACCAGAAGCATCCACCGGCAAGAACAATTTCAGCCATAATCTCTCCTTGAACTATAAAACCACACTATCTGAAGAACACCGCCGAGCCGCATAATATTCCTGCGCTACTGCAGGCTTTGGCGTAAACCGCCACATGCCTCGCCGCGCCACCTGCCACAATAGAGGTATGACTGAAGAACTCGCAACCCCCACCCTCGCAGACGTCGTCGACGCCTTCCATACGCTCTTCCCGCCGCAGCTTGCCGCCGGCTGGGACGCCTCCGGTCTCGTCGCGGGTCGCGCCGCCGCCCCCGTACGCACCGTGCTCTTCGCCGTGGACGCGCTCGCCGCCACCGCCGAGGAAGCCGTAGCCGAAGGTGTCCAGCTGCTCATCACCCACCACCCGCTACTGCTGCGCGGCGCAAAGTTCATCCCCGACAGCACCTACAAGGGTGAGGTCCTCCACACCCTCATCGAGGGTGGATGCGGCCTGCTCGGCGCCCACACTAACGCCGATGCCGCCGTCGAGGGCGTGAACGAGGCGCTCTGTGACGCCATCGGCCTCATCGACCGTGAACCGCTCACCGAAGCGCAAACCCAGGTGCTCGACGGGCAGGAACACGCGGTAGGCACCGGCCGCCTCGGCACTCTGCCCGAAGAAATCACCCTCAAGGAGCTTGCAGAACGCCTCGCAGCGGCACTGCCCGCAACCGCCGGTGGCCTGCGCATCGCCGGACGCGCCGACCAGCCGATCCGCCGCGTCGCCCTCTGCGGTGGTGCTGGTGACTCTCTCTTCGACGCTGTGCGCGCCACCGACGCGCAGGTGTACATTACCGCCGACCTGCGCCACCACCCCGCCAGCGAATTCCGCGAAACAGCACGAGTTGACGGCAGCAACATCGCCCTGATTGACTGCTCCCACGCCGCCAGCGAATCGCTGTGGTTGCGTTCGGCGGCAAACCGCCTGTGTGCCCTGCTCGCTGAGCGCGGTTTCACCATCGAAACGAAGCTGTCTGCACTCAACAGTGACCCGTGGGACTTCACCGTCTCCACCGGCGTGGCAACCGGTCAGGACGCGCACTCGGCAAGCACCGCCGCAGCCCCCGCGTGGGAACTCTAGGGCGAGAATTCTAGGGGCGAGAACTCTAGAAGAACCCGCGCGGATTCCCTCAGCGCGTAAGAGCCCGGGCACCCCGTCTGTTGTGACGAGGTACCCGGGCTAGAACCGGCCAGGCCTACTTAGTTACCTGGCCTACTTAGTTAGCAATGCGATACAGGCCGGTAGTGATAGGGTTCAGCACACGATGCCGGTAATAAAACAACATCCACTCCAACTCAATGCGGGTCACAGCATGGTTCGGTTCAAACATGCCGGTCTCGGGAGTAATAACATTCTGCTGGGTAGCCCACAGAATCTCACGATAGAATGCGGAATCCGGCGTAACATCCGGGAATGACGAAACACCTGATACTTCCGGTGAACCAGACGCACGGTAAATCATTGCGGCAACGGTTGCATTCGTGAGACCGTCCTCCGCGTGGAATTTTCCGTCAGGTCCGCCGAAAGTAACGCCCTTTTCACGAGCCCAAATGTAGGCGGCGTAGTTCGGATCGTCCGTCTTCACATCCGGCCACGGGGAGACTGCAGGAAGGTCCACCTTGGGGCTGCCCTTCATCTCATAAAGGGCGGAAGCCAGCTCACCGCGGGTGGCAGGCTGCTTCTGTTCCTCGTCGTTCAGCGACGTCGAGAAGTACATGCGTTCCTCTACGGGAACGTATGCGTTCGTGAAACGCGGGACGCCCTCAAACTTCAAGTCCTGGTGTGCCAAAAGAACGCCGCGGTGCTCCGGGGCCAAACCCACAATCGGGGTGATGAGGGTCTTATCCGTCTGGCTGACATAGCCGTAGTCGCTCCACGCCTCAATGACGTACTGCTTGGACGGATCCAGCGTGTTCGCGGGAATCTTGAGGTTCACGAATGCGAAGCCTCCCTCCAGGCTCCTCTCGTACTCATCATCGCCGTGGATGTAATGCTTCATCTCGCTCATGACCAGGACGGGGGAACCCGTACCCTTCTCGCGGATGACGTACATCATGCCCTCGGCGCCGGGGATGTTATTCCCCACGAAGCCCTGCCCCTGAATCAGCAGTTCCTGATCCTTCGTGGGGTCCTTCAGAGCATCGTATTTCAACTTAGGTGCGAAGGTATCGGAGTGATAATCATTGGTGCTCAGACCGTGATGCGTCACAACGTTCTTGCGAGCCCAGATATCCTGAACGGTTGACTGCGGCTGGCCCTCGGGCTCGGCAAGGATGCCAACCTCGTAACGCACCTTGTCCAGGGTCATATCCGGGAAATACTCCGTGAGGGTGTAGTAACTCGGCAAAGTATTAGCCTCAACCTTCAGCGGGGTGACAAAGGTGCCGTCATCGTCAATGGTGAAGTCCTTGCCCTCTTCGAACCGCAGAAGAGTGTCGGTAATCTGCAGAGCGTTATAGGGGACGTTCTCCTCGGGTGCGATATAGATGACTACCTTGCCGTGCTGCTTGCGCCACTCCTTGGTGAAGCCGGTGCCCAGAACCGTAATTTTACTGTCCTCACCGGTGTACAGGCCGTCGCCCTCTTGCCCGATGTAGTCGCGGCCGTCCTGGTAGTAGTAATCCTCATACGTAACGGTGAAAGACGGCTCATCCGCGACATCCTGAGTTGCAGGGGTATTGGCAGCCGGTGCGTTAGCAACGGGCGCGTTTGCGGTGGGTGCAGCGTCCTGGGCCAGCACCGGGGTCATCGGCAGGACCATTGCGCTCGCCAGTACGAGCGCGCTGCAGTTCCGAGCCGCGTGGAAGAATGAAGACTTAGAGTCCGGAAGCGAGGACATGAGACATCCTTAGGGTCATTTCTCCGGGGCTGTGCGAGCTTAGCTGCAGGCCGGGAATCTACCGTCGAATCTGCGCGTGCCCTATGAGAAAAGTGGTTGAAAATCCCCCTCGGTTTCGGGGATATCCTCACCCTATCAAAGCGTTGAACGATTGTCAGGAAACACTCAAGGGATACTTGAAGGTTCTTGGAAATCTCACACAGCAGTTAGCTGATAAAAGCTGAACCCCGTGCTCCCGAACAGAAAACCATTCGGGAGCACGGGGTCATTCAGGCGGCTACGCTGAGCGAGCCTAGAAAGCCATCATCAGAACCTCCAGCTCACCGCGAGTCACCATGTGCTTGGGGTTGAACGTGCCGCTGGTACTCAGTGCAACCTTGTTCTGCCCAGCCCACGCAATCTCACGGAAGAACGCAGAACCCGGGGCCACATCGGTGTACGGGGACCAGTACTGCGCGGTGGGGGATCCAGCGGCACGGTAGGTGAATGCCGCAACGGTAGCGTTCGAAATTCCGGCATCCGCATGGAACTTACCGTCAGCCCAGCCGAAGGTAATGCCCTTCTGGCGAGCCCAAATGTAGGCGGCATAGTTCGGGTCGGTGGTCTTCACATCCGGCCAGGGAGAGGTCTCGGGGAGGTCCACCTTGGGACTACCAGCCTGAGCGTACAAAGCCGCTGTCAGCTCGCCGCGGGTAGCGCGCTCCTTGCGCTGCTCATCGGTCAGGCTGGGCTGCTTACCCTCAGTAGCGTCAGATCCCTTGAAGTTCAGGTCTTGAGAAGCCAGTAGGGTACTGCGGCCCTCGGGCGCCTTGCCCACCACAGGGCCGGCAAACTCGCCGTTCTTATAGCCGTCGTTACTCCAAACCTCCACGACGTACTTCTTCGCCGGGTCCAGAGTACTCGCCGGCACCTTCACGACGCCGCGTACCTCGCCGTTCTCGAACTCAGAAAAATGGTGATAGCGGTTATACCAAAAGATGTCACTCGTCGCCAGAACCGGGGTGTTCGAACCCTTCTCACGAATCACATACTGAACACCCCCGGAGGAGGCAAACTTACCGTAGAAGCCGGTACCCAAAAAGTAAATGCTCTGATCAGCGGCGGTGTCACCCAGAGCCTTGTACTCCACCTTGGGGGCAAACGCGCTGGAGCGGAACGCCTGAGTGTCCAGCACAGTACGATACAGCACGTTCTTACCAGCCTGCAGGTCCTCCACAGCCAGCTGGGGCTCACCCTGCATCTCGGTAAACATACCAATCTCGTAACTCACCTCGTAACGCTTCTCGTAACGCGGAATGCCGAGGAAAGGAGCGCGAGGCTTGTAGTAGCTCTGCAACGCATCGGGCTTGACCGTCAGCTGAGCGTCCAAGACGCCGTTTTCAGCAATGGTGAAGTCCTTGCCCTCCTCAAAACGGAGTAGAACATCATTGGCGGGCAGAACATCAGCGCCGTCAGGAACACCCTGAGAAGCAACAATGTAAACCACTACCTTGCCATGCTTCTCACGCCACTCCTTGGTGTAGCCCCAACCCTTCACGTGGATGGTGCCGCCCTCGGAGGTGTACAGCAGCTGTTCCTTGTTGTCGTACGAAAACTTGAACGTAGCTTTCTGCGGGGTCTTACCCGGAATATCCGCAGCCGTCGTGCCGTCAGAGCCATCGAAGTCCAGCTCCTGGGTAGCCAGCAGGGTACCGCGACTCTCGGGCGCCTGACCCACGACGGGGGTAATAAACTCGTCGCCCTCGTAGCCGTTGTTACCCCACACCTCGATAACATAATCCTTTGACTTATCCAGGGTGTTCGCCGGAATCTTCACCGTACCGTGGATGTAGCCGTCCTGGTAAGCGAAAGCCAGCTCCTTGTGGTTATATTCAATGATGTCGCTAACCACCAGAACCGAGGCGTTCAAACCCACCTCTCGCACAACAACCTGAACACCCTTCGGGGAGTTAATCTCGCCGCCGAAACCCCAACCCGAGAATTCCAGAACCTGGTCCTCATCAGTGTTCTTCAACGAGTGGTAGCCCAAGTGGGGAGTGAACTCATCAGAAGTGGCAACAGGGTTCTCACGGACGCGATCACCCGACTGAGAACTAGCCGCTGCAGTTGCAGTCGTATCTGCAGTAGCGTTCTGGGCAAGCGCTGGAGACATTGGCAGAACCATCGCGCCGGCCAGCGCCAATGCGCCGCATCCCTGCGCCGCACGGAGGAAAGAAGACTTAGAGTTCGGAAGAGCGGACATAAACATTCCTTATCGGTCATGTCCATTGCGCCGATGCAGGTTCTAAATGGGGGTGAGAAATTTCCGTCGAATCTGCGCTGGCCCAAGGAGAAAGTGGTTGAGTATCCCCGTCGGTTTCGGGGATATTCTCACCCTACCAAACCCTCAATGAGAAGTCCCGAGAACGCTCAAGGGACGAGTAAAAGTCCTGAAATTTTGTGCCTCAACGACCCTGCAAGCACTTAAAAGAGCGCAGAAAAATGGTTCAAACAACGGGTACAGAAAACGGGCACAGAAAACCCCGTGCTCCCGAACAGAAAACCATTCGGGAGCACGGGGAACCAGCGAGCTATCCGATGCGCCGCACGCGCCCTCAAGGTAAAACCCGAGGGGAGACGCGAGCGCACCGATGCGACGCTTAGCGAGCCTGGTATGCCGCGATCAGGGTGGCCAGCTCAGCCTTGGTCACCATGTGCTGAGCATCAAAAGTGCCGTTAGCGTTCAGCACCACCTTGTTCTGCTGAGCCCACAGAATCTCACGGTAGAAGGCCGAACCGGGGGTCACGTCCTTGTAGGAGGAGGTTCCCGTTACCGCAGGCGAACCCGCCGCGCGGTAGGTGAAGGCCGCAACGGTTGCGTTCGAAACGCCGGCGTCAGCGTGGAACTTGCCGTCCGACCAGCCGAAGGTGATGCCCTTCTGACGGGCCCACACGTAGGCGGGGAAGTTCGGGTCGGTGGTCTTCACATCCGGCCACGGGGAAGTCTCGGGGAGCTTCACCTCGGGGGTACCCGCCTGCACGTAGAGGGCAGCCGTGAGCTCGCCGCGGGTGGCCTTCTGATGCTGGTTCTGGTCGGGCTGCGGGGTCGGCTGAGGCTTCGGCTCGGGCTTGGGGGTCGGCTGCGGTGCCGGGTCAGGCTTCTTATCGTTGTCCTGGGCCTTGGGCAGGTTGGCGTCCCTATAACCGTTCGTGCCGTTCAGGTCCAGGTCCTGCCATGCGAGCAGGGTGCCGCGACCCTCGGTGGACTTGCCCACAACCGGCGCGAGCAGCTCGCCGTTCTCGCTGTAACCGTCGTTAGCCCAGACCTCAATCACGTACTTCTTCGAAGCATCCAGGGTGTTTGCCGGAAGATTCACGGTACCGTTCAGGTTGCCGTCACGGTAAGCCGAAGCCTGGGTGGGGTGGTCAAACTCGATAATGTCGCTGGTTGCCAGAACCGGGGTGTTCGAGCCCTTCTCACGAACCACGAACTGGACGCCCTTAACGGAGTGGATATCGCCGTTGAACCCCTGACCGCCAACGTGCAAAACCTGTGCCTTTGCAGAGTCAGCCACAGCGTTGTAGCTCAGGCGCGGCACGAACGGCTCCGGCTTCTCGCCCAGAGTGTTCAGCACCCGAGTGCTCACTACGTTCTTGCTGGTCCACAGCTCCTGGGCGGTCAGCGGCTTCTGGCCCTTCTGCTCAGCAACTACGTGAATATTGTAGCGGACGTCGTATTTCGTGCCGCCGGTCGGATCATGGAAAATGTCGTCGTCAATGAAGTAGTAGGCGGCAAGCTTGTACGCCTCAACCTTCAGATCAGCCTCGAAGGTGCCGTCATCGGCAATGGTAAAGTCCTGCCCCTCCACAAAACGCAACATATCCGAGGTCGGAATCCTGTAGCCGGAGGGCGCGTATTTTGCGGGGGCAATGTACAGCGCCACGGTGCCGTGCTGGGCACGCCACTCCTTGGTGTAGCCCGAACCCTTCACGTGAACGGTGCCGCCCTCGGTCGTGATGAGGAAGGGGTTCACGCCATCGTACTTGTAGCCGTCGAGAACGGACGCCTCAAAAGTGGTGGTCTGCTCCACTGGCTTGGGATCCGGCTCGGGCTTCTTGTCGTTGTCCTGAGCCGTGGGCAGGTTGGCGGCCTGAACGCCGTCCGAACCCTTGAAATTCAGATCCTGCCAGGCCAACAGAGTGCCGCGGCCCTCGGGGGCCTGACCCACGACGGGAGTGACGAGCTTGTCGCTGCCCTCGTAGCCGTTGTTGCCCCACACTTCGACGGTGTACTGCTTCGCCGAATCCAGGGTGTTAGCGGGAATCTTAACGTTGCCGATGAGGTACCCGTGCTGGTACCGGAACGCATACTCGGGGTCGTTGTACTCGACAATGTCGCTGATAGCCAGGACGGGGGTGTTCGAACCCTTCTCACGAATAAGAATCTGCACGCCCTTGGGGGAGTTAATATCGCCGTTGAAGTCCCAGCCGTTGAAGTGAAGATCCTGGTCCTTGGACGTATCGGTAAGGGCACTGTAGCTCCAGTGCGGGGTGAAGGCGTTGGTCTCAGCCTTCTGGTCACCGCCGGCCTTCGGGGTGTGGTCAGCCGGCAGGGAGCCGGCGGCAACGGCCGCGGGTGCTTCCGCAGTCACATTCTGAGCCAGCGCCGGGCTCATGGGAAACACCATGGCACCGGCGAGAACCAGCGAACCGCATCCTTGTGCTGCACGGGCAAAAGAAGAAGGGGCCTTAGAGTTCGGCAGAGAAGACATCATTATCCCTATCGGTTCTATTGTGTCTCGCACCGCGGTGTGCGGTACCGCGGGAAGCGGCGCGCAACATTGCGGAATACCGCACCGAAAACGGTGAGGCACCCCCGCGCGTATGGGGACGCGGGTGCGATGGGTTGGTTGGTTGTCCCCGTCGGTTTCGGGGATGATTTCACCCTACCAAACCCTCAACCGGAAATCACAGACCCGCTCAATGATGAGTTGAATGTTTCCCTTTATTTCAACCTCTAAGACCCCGTGGGCCATCGGCTACAGCGTGCGGAAGTACAGGTACAGCATCATCGCCACGCGTGCCTTCGACGTGTGCTCCGTTGGAGCGAACGCGTCGCCCTCGGACACGGTAGACACGCCGCGGCGAGACGCCCACACAATCTGGCGATAGAAGGGGGTCGAGGAAGTCACATCACTAAACGGTGAGGTGCCCGTCAGCTGAATCTTCGAGGAGCCGTCAGCACGGTGCAACAGGGCGACGGTCGAGGCGTTTGACAGGGGTGCCTCCGGGTGGAACTTGCCATCATTCCAGCCGCTCGTAATCTGCTGTTCGCGCGCCCACAGGTAGGCGTCGTAATTCGGGTCAGACTCGTCAACATCCTCGTAGGGGGAATGGTCCGGCCGAGTCACGGACGGCGAGCCCGCCAGACGATAGAAGATGCGAATCAGTTCGTCTCGTGTCACCGTATTATCCGCGCCGAAGAGAGTCTCGGAATCGGGGTCCATCACCTGCGCGCGCACGGCCCAGCGCACACCATCGTAGTAGGCAGAACCCTCGGGTACATCCTCGAAAGCGGGCTGGTAATCGGGCGAGGCAATGACCGGACGGTGTAGCTTCGTGTCGGGGGAAGAGAGGCTTAGCGAGGGGCTACCGTCCGCGGAGGCATGAAGGCTGGCCGATGTCGGGACGGTGGCATCTGCCGCCGGAGTATTCGCCTGCGAGGGATCGGCCATCGAGAGAAGGGGAGAGAACGGCAGGTACAGCACACCCGCAAGGATTACCGCGCCCACGCCCAGCTCAATGCGGCGTCGGGAAGTCGACTTCTTCCGCTGCTCGGCGGATGCGTCGGTAGAATCGACGGGGCTGAGAACCTGCGCGGACTCGTGATGATTCGGTGAAGAATTAGACGTAGCGGAACGCTTCGCGTTGCGGGACATAAATCCTCGATGTGGTTGGTGTATCGGTGTGTTTCTTGTACCGCGCTACCGCGTGTTCCCCGCCGGAAAAGGGGAATACGCGCACGGATATGCAATAGACCTAGCATAAAACCGCAGGACCCAAAATGCGAACTCAACCCGCTGAAAGGCCTTGGACATGCTGGAATACTGCCGGGGCGGTTTTATGGAAATAGGCTCAACGGTGAGAGATGAGCCAGGTGATCGGCACGGCTTCCACCCCCGCAAAAATCCGCCGGGCGGATGCGCGACGCACCTCTCGGTAACATCTGCATCCGCCCGGCAGAAGAAGGCCTTGTCAGCCCTTAGCGGCCCGCGTAGTTCATCAGGAACCCAGCCAGCTCGCCACGGCTTGCCAGAGCCGTGGGGTAGTAGTTGCTGCCCGGGAACACCTGAAGATTACGCTGCTTAGCCCAGGTAATCTCGCGGTAGAACGCCGAACCCACCTTGACGTCCGTGTACGGAGCCTGGGTGACGGTCACGCGCTTCTTGCCGTCGTAACGGTACAGGAAGGCCGCCACGGTGGCGTTCGAGACACCGGCCTCGGCGTGGAAATTACCGTCGGCCCAACCGTAGGTAATACCCTTCTGACGAGCCCAAATGTAGGCAGAGTAGTTCGGGTCGGTGGTCTTCACGTCCTTATAAGGGCTGGTCGCGGGAAGGGTGACCTTCGGCGAACCCGCCAGACGGTACAGGGCAACGGTCAGGTCGCCGCGGGTCGCGTTATCGTTCGCCCCGAACCAGGTCTTCTCGTGCGGGTCCAGGAGCTTCTTCTCGTTGGCCCACTGCACGGCCTTGTACAGTGAGTGGGTGGAGGGAACGTCGGCAAAACCGTTCTTCTGCTGCGGCGAGGTTCCGGTCAGGTTCAGGTAGGTGGCCGAGACGCGCTTGCTCTCGCCCTTGGCCGATACCACGTTCACGAAGATCGCGTAGTGGCCATCGGCCTCGAGCTGGGTTCCGTCAATCGACAGGGCAGTCTCGAAGGCACCCTGGGACACACGGTTGGCGGGGAGCACAACCTTCTGGATGGGGTCGCCGGTGGGCTGACCGTCAGCCTCGGCCGCGGAGAAGAGAACCTGGACCGAAGAACCGGCCGGAACATTGAGGTGGGAGCCCTTCACGCGAACCGTCGTGGAAGAGCCCAGATCCACCGAATCGGTGCTCAGGGTAACCGAGGGGTCTGCGTGGACGGCGTTCACGCCGGTCACCGGCACGAATGCCTGGGTGCTCAGGGCCTGCTCGTTCGCCTGGTCGTTGTCTTCCGGGACGGTGTACTCGAAGGTCTGCACCACATAGGAAGTGCCAGCCTTCAGGGTGCCCGCGGGGATGTTCAGGTTCGTGCTGAAGCGGCCGTTAACGTAGCCCATGTACTGGCCGAAGAAGGCCGAGTAGTAGGTGAACTTTGCCTCGGACTGGGCCAGCGCGGGGCCGGTCGGCTTGCCGGTGGCCGGGTCAACGGCGCGCACGGCCAGAATCAGAGACTCGTTGCCGTTGTAGGAGATGTCCTGGAATCCAGCGCCGTTCACGGTGATCGAGGTGTTTGCCGAAGCATCCACGGTCGAAGCGCTGTAGCTCAGGGTCGGGGACGAAACCGTGGGAACGGCGGCAACCTTCAACTCGGTGCGAGTCTCGCCCGCCGGAATCCAACCGTCCTGGTCGGAGTCGCGGTAGCCGAGCACCACGTCGAAGGAGGAGCCTGTTGCCTCAAAGAAGTTGGCGTCCACCGATGCGGTGAGCTTCACGGTGCCGTCCGCAGCAAAGGCGGTGGAGGGCACGTCCTGGGCGTAGTAGGGGTAGCTGCGCGGGTGATGCGGCGGGAAAGCGATGCTCTCACCCTTGGGCACGATGTAAAGACGGAAAGATTTATCGTGCACGAACTCGGGGGAGAATCCGGAGCCGTTAACGGTGATGGTGCCGCCCTTGAGGATGTCGAAGGTGCCGGAGGTGACCTGCAGGTGCTGCGTGTTCTGTGCTTCTCCCTGCTGCACGGCACCGGCTACTGCCGGGGTATTCGCCGTGGGGGCCGCCATGGCCGGGGAGAGAGGCAGGAGCATCGCGCCGGCAAGGGTGAGGGCGCAACCGCCCTTCACCATATTCTTAGAGAATACGAAACGCGGATGGCTCTGAAGTGAGGACATTGGTATCCAATCAGTTTTATCGGTGTGACGCATTGTGTGGAAGTGCGTATCAACACCGTAGCAAATAGATAAGACCTGCCGTAATCGGGGCGGTTGTGGACTTGGAAAAAGTTTCACACCAGAAGGCTGATCTTAAGCTGAAGTATAACTTTAAAAACTATGTGCATGAGGTGGAAAATATGCCTAAATATTGTGCTGATAAGCACAAACACTGAGTCGCGGGCAAAGCTCCATGCTCCAAACGGGGCAGAAAACCCACCGCACAATCGATAAAAACCAAATTATCAACTATATAAAGTTGATAAGTCTCGTCGTGCGGTGGGTTTGATAAACAATCGCAATACTAGGTATCTAGCGAAGAAAGATTAGGGAAAGGCCGGGTGAGGCCCGACCCGCCCTTAATCTCGCATATTGGCACACAGGGTATCCGCGTGCAGCATAATCAGAGCTCGCGCCCATTCCGCACGGGTGACTTCCTGGTCCGGGAAGAAATTCGCGCTCTTGTACGCGAAATTCGGGTCGATATTCGCGCGCGTATGCAACCACACGGATTCCCTAAAGAAGGGAGAACCGGGGTGCATATCCGCAGGCACCACCGGAGTGGGGTGGGTTCCTTCGGTAAGGACCGGGTACGCCTCGTTGAAGCGATATAGGAAAGCGGCCATCGTGGTGCGGCGAGCCACCGCCTCCGGATGCATCTTGCCGTCGGACCAGCCGCTCGTCAGTCCCTTCTGCACGGCCCAGATGTAGGCGGCGTACCGGGGGTCCTTCGGCGAAACATCCGGGTACGGCGAAACTGCGGGGAGAACTACCTTGGGCGAACCCACCGTGCGGTACAGCGTATCCATAAGGTCGCCGCGCGTGGCCGCGCGGTAAGGGTAGATGCGGCGGTTCTTGTCGATGAGCATCATCTTCTGCTGGCACACGGTGTATACGTCGTAGGAGTACGGATCTTCGTCTTCCAGGTCAATAATGAAAGGCGTCCGCGCGTAATCGGTATTGACGGTAACGTCAGAAACCATCGTGCGCAGAATGGTGTACTGCTTATTGTAGGGGCGCAGGGTAAGGCGAATACCGTACTTTCCCTTCGGGCCGGTCGTCATACCCGTGGGAAGAATGACCGTCTGGCGGTACACATTATCGGTATCCAAACGATTCTTCTCGAGGGAAATAAAATAGAATACTTTAAATCCCTTATCCTCGGTGTAGTTACCGATTTCAAAATAGGGAGTATATAGCCCGTTTTCAAAGATCGGTTGCAAACCGGAAACTTCGTAGGAGAGGGTAAATCCGCTGATATCAATCATTGCCTGATTGACCTGCAAATCCAGAGGAACGCTCTGAATGTCCAGGGTTGCGGCCTGTGCACCCTGCAGGGCGAGCTGGCCAGCTCCTAGCGCCCCGGCGATACCGAGGGCGGCGGTGCCCTTCAGGAAGAGGCGACGAGATGACGAGGTAGACATATCGTGTCCAATCGGTGTGTTTCTGAATGAATTGTTATACCGCCGCTAGACCTGTAGCTCGGCCATAATCCGAGCGAGACCTATCGGCGTGCAGGACGTACCGGGCTTCGATAGCGCTGAGTCGAGAGAACGCGAGGTGAATATGCAATCCCTCTCGGTGAGGGGTTAATTAATACTATAAACACATCGAATGGTTAAAGAAAACGGTGCGCTGAGTGATACCTCTGCCGTAGAGCGCATTAGGAAAGCGTCGATGAGAGGAAATGCTAAATCACGGAGAAAGAATGTTATTTCCCGCGACTCTTTTAAAGGTAAAAATTTCTTAATATTTAAATTTTTAGCCGGGCAGCACGATCGCACCGCCCGGATAAAATCACGACATAAAGCCCGCTGGGATTTATTGCCCCTCGTGCACGAGGAGGGTCAGGACACCCGCCTTACGAGCCGTGGGCAGAGCGCACTCCACCGCCCAGTCCTCGCTGACCGCCTCCAAGAATTCGGCGATACCCGCCGTGGAACCATCCAGGGGGCGCGCCGCCAATCCCGACTGAATCAGATACCGAGCAAAGAGGCCGCGGTAATGCTTCGCCATGTGTGAGACAACCTTGCGAGAACCATCGGCCGCCACACGCTCCACGCGAACCGCCAGAGTCTGCGACGGGGGAGTCACCCACGACTTCGCGTAGGCTGCAGAACGGCAATCCAGAATCAGCTGGTCCTTCGCGGTTGCCTCCAGGGCGGTGCCCAGCGCACCCTTCCAGAAGTTTGCCAGCGCACCAATCGAACCCAGCTTCACGCCCATGGACAGGCGGTAGGCGGGAATCGCATCCTCGGGGCGCAGAACACCCCACAGGGCAGAAGAAATCAGCAACGACCAGTGCGCCGCATCGCGCTCGGCGGGGGAGAAGCTCGCGTAATCCAGCGCCTCAAACAGCACGCCCGTATAGGTGCGAATCGCGGGCTGCGCCGGCTCGGACAATAGACGCGTGTTGCGCTCCACCTCGGCTTCGAGGGATGCGCCCACCTTGAGCTCCGCCAGGGCGTCGGGGCCCGAGCTGACCGCGGTCAGCTCCTCCAGGACGCTCTCACGCTCGGCCGTCAGCTCCGGAAAGGAGAGATCGGCAAAAGAAACCGGGGCGTTGCCCGTCGGGGCGGGGGTCTTACCTTCAGACGGGGGAAGAAGAATTAGCATCTACCCAGTGTACCTGGCAGGCTGTCAGCGCATCCGCGAGATTCCAGCGTACCCGCGAGACGAACCCGGTAAATAACCGCCCCGAGAGGTATGCGTATAATGAGTGGGGTGAAAACGGGCCGTCCGGGCAATCGCGAGGTACTCGGATGCTTCGAGGAAAGTCCGGGCTCCACAGCACAGGATGGTGGATAACATCCACTCGGGGTAACCCGCAGGCCAGTGCCACAGAAAGTAAACCGCCGCGGTTCGCCGCGGTAAGGGTGAAAGGGTGGTGTAAGAGACCACCAGCGGGCGCGGTGACGTGCCCGGCTAGGTAAACCCCATCCGGAGCAAGGTCAAATAGGATGCGCCATGGTAGGGTAGTGTGCCCGATCCCCGGTTCTCGGGGTGCGTATTCGGGTAGGCTGCTTGAGACGTGCGGCAACGTACGTTCTAGATAGATGATTGCCTCGAAACGCCCCTTCGGGCGGCGTTTTAGACAGAACCCGGCTCATAGGACGACCCGTTTTCACGTCACCATCCGCAGATGGTAAGCGAAGACCGCGAACGCATTTTCTAATGCGTTCGCGGTCTTCGCTTTAAAGCTTCGCGGGAGGCCCGCCCGACCTTTGGGAAGGCTCTAGGGGAGCCCGCGATTAGTGGCCGAAGGGATCGGGATCCACGCCCGGCATCCACGAGTTGCCGTCCACGGTCCAGCCTTCCTTCTTGACGACCTTCTTCATCTTGCTGGTCCACTTCTTGTTCAGGCGGTTCACGTACAGCTTGCCGTCCAGGTGGTCGGTCTCGTGCTGCATGCAGCGTGCGAACCAGCCGGTCGCCTCGAAGTGGACGGGGTTGCCGTGCTCGTCAAGACCGTTCACCGTGACCCACTCGGCGCGCTTGAGGGGGAAGCCGTAACCGGGGAAGGAGAGGCAGCCCTCTTCCTCCTCGTAGGGGTCCGGGTCAGCGGTAGAAATCTTGCCCAGGGTCAGCACCGGGTTGATGATGCAGCCGCGCGGGGGAACGCCGTCCTCGTTCTCCATCTTGTAGGTGAAGATGCGCAGGCCCACACCAATCTGCGGTGCCGCCAGACCCACGCCGTTGGATGCGTCCATGGTTTCGTACATGTCAGCCACGAGCTCCTTGAGCTCATCATTAAACTCGGTGACGGGTGCCGCGGGGCGGTGCAGAACGGGGTTGCCGTGAATAACGATGGGGCGAATAGCCACAGAATCATCCTTTGCTTGTGTTGAACGGGAACCTATCGGGTGCGCCTGCCGCATGAAGTCGCGGGGCATGCTGTTCTCGTTCGAAGGGTTGAAAATGCTGGTGTAAAAGTTTTGCTCCGGTAAACCTTGTACGGGTAAACCGAGGTGAGGGTAAAGCGAAAGGGCCGTTACGGATAACCATAACGACCCTTTCCATCGGGGTGATCGACGGGGGTTGAACCCGCGACCTCCTGGACCACAACCAGGCGCTCTGCCAACTGAGCTACGACCACCATGTGCTTCGCTTGGTTTCCCTTGCGATGTGCAACGGATACTACTGTACATGAGTTCACGAACCCTGCCAAGCTGAGATTGGGTGATGCTCGTTACAGTTTGAGATAGGGGTTGGTGGCGCCGGACGCACCCCCGGGACACCCTCGAGGGCCCGGAGGACGCGCATCCTCGGTGCACAGCTACATCGCGCTCAGGCGCCGTTGCATAGCGCTCGGCTACTGCTCGGCAGGTTCGGCGGCCTTCGCCTCCAGCTCGGCGCGCTCCGCCTCAACCTCGCGGGCAATCTTAGCGGCGGCCACGGCATCCGGACCCTGCTCCACAAAAATTGCGCGACGGTAGTACTTCAGCTCGTCAATCGAATCCTTAATATCGCCCAGCGCGCGGTGGTGACCGGTCTTCACCGGGGCGCTGTGACGGGCGGCGGGGTACCAGCGCGAAGCCAGCTCCTTAATCGTGGACACATCAATCACGCGGTAGTGCAGATGGTCCATCACCTGCGGCATGTAACGTTCCAGGAAGCGCTTATCCATGCCCACCGAGTTACCACCCAGCTGCGCCTTGCCCGCCACAGGAACATACTTCTTCACGTAGCGGAGCACCTGCTCCTGGGCGTAATCCATCGACACGCCGTTCTCGAGGTCGTCCAGCAGACCCGAGGACTCGTGCATCGAACGCACAAAGTCGTTCATGTTCTCCACCGCACCCGCGGGGGACTCGTCGCCGGGCTTAATGACGAACTCCACGCCCGAACCCAAAATGTTGAGGTCGGCATCAGTGACCAGAACACCCACCTCAATCAGGGCGTCATTGGCCACGTCGAGGCCGGTCATCTCGCAGTCAATCCATACAATACGTTCACTAGAAATACTCACACTCCAACTCTACCCTCATTCGCGCCCGCCCGCCCCTCCGCGCGTCGGAACATAGTCGGAACGTATAAGAACGCTCAGGTGTGTGCAGAGGCGGTGTCCACACCGCGCGCTCGCACCCGAATCCGCCGGGCTCCGGTGAAGCGCTCGGGTATGATAAAAGCCAAAGAGACGACGCATACAGAAAGGGAGTAATGCGCTCACTGAAAGAGCCCGCACACCGGCTCGCCGCCACCAGAGCACACGACGCACCCCTCTCACCCCGGCTGCTGGATTACGTCAATAACCACCGTCTGCGAACGCTCGTCATTGGCACCATCGGCTCAATCATGGTCACCCTGGGGTCCTACACCGTCGGATGGCTCTCGGATAGCTCCAACTTTTGGCGCTACGACCTGATTCGCGCCATCAGGTTTGACGCCGTATGGGTCATCGCCGGCATTATCCTGCTGGCCCTCGGCGCCATGATTATGTGCCGTGAATGGCTGCGCATCTACCAGAAGATGGGCGATTGGAACGAACCCAACGCCATGCGTTGGATGATTGCCGTCATCACCAGCTGGT
This sequence comes from Rothia mucilaginosa, assembly GCF_001061665.1. GTDB lineage: Bacteria > Actinomycetota > Actinomycetes > Actinomycetales > Micrococcaceae > Rothia > Rothia mucilaginosa_A. The sequence goes on from NZ_JVSP01000016.1 coordinate 44,518, forward strand.
CCCTGCCGCAGATCTTCGCCTTCACCATCTACAGCCGCGATATGTTCTCCTACTACGGTCAGGGCATGGTCATGGCGCACGGCCTCAACCCGTACAAGCACGGAGTCTCCGAAATCTCGAACTTCATGCAGAACGGTGCGGACCCCATGTGGGCGGAATCCCCGCCCCCGTATGGTCCGGTCTCCCTCAAGCTTGAAGAGTGGATTGTGCGCCTGGCAGGGGAGAATATCGACCTCTCCCTCTTCTACTTCCGCCTGCTCTCCGTGCTCGCGGTCATCGGTATTCTCTTCTACGTGGCAAAACTCGCCAAGGCACACGGCTTCAACCAGGTCCGCGCCCTCTGGCAGATCGGCCCGAACCCGCTGTTCATCGCATCGTTCATCGCCAGCGGCCACAACGACTCGCTCATGACCATGTTCATGCTCGGCGGCCTCTACTACGCCAAGCGCTACCGCGACACCCGATGGGGCGGCCCGCTCGGCGTGACCTTCGTAGCCCTCGGCGTTGCCGTCAAGCCGCTCGCCCTCGTGGTGTTGCCCTTCGTGGGTCTGCTCTGGGCGGGCAAGAACGCCTCCTGGCCGCGCAAGTTCGTGTTTTGGGCTTTCTCCGGTGTGCTCCTGCTTGCCGAAATGGCGCTCATGGGCTGGGTGACCGGACTGGAATTCGGTTGGATCAAGGCGCTTTCCACGACCGGCGGCCAGTACATCTGGTACACCCCCTTCGGCCTGGTGATTGGCGCGGCATCCCTCTTCACGCAGGGGGATACCTTCGAGGTCATTCGCAAACTCATCGAGACCGTCGGCAAGGGCATCGGTATGCTCGGAGCGGTAGCAATGGCATTCGTTGGACGCGACCGCAACATCGTGCGCCACGCCGGCCTGGCCATCCTGTTCATGCTCCTGTGTAGCCCCATGATTCAGCCGTGGTACCTGCTCTGGGCTATCCCAATGCTTGCCGCGACCGGTCTGCGCTCGCACTTTCAGCTCATGTGGTACTTCATCACTACGCTGTTCTTCATGGCCTACGGCGTGAGCGACCAGCTGAACGTTTCGCCCTATCTGCGCGATTTCAACCAGGATATGGGCCGACTTATCGCAACGGTGGTCTGCCTGGGCTACATTGTGTACCTCATGGTCCTCGACCCGGCAACCCGCCGCATGGTGTACGTGAGCTTCCGCCCCACGCAGGTGCGCCGCACCGCGATTCGCCTGTGGTGGCAGCTGTTCCCCGGCGCATCGAGCCGCCGTGCACGCCGCCGCGAGGCAAAGAAGCAGGAGCGAGAGGTGCTGACCGGCTCTACTCGGGGCTAACCCCTCGAGTGTTCCGCCCCGACGGTTCCTCTGGGCGTCCAAACGTGCGGGGAACAGCCAGGACTCGTGTACCCTAGAGGAAGGCCCCAGTAGCTCAGAGGATAGAGCAGGAGCCTTCTAATCTCTTGGTCGGGGGTTCGATTCCCTCCTGGGGCGCCGTAACGAAAACCGCCCCGCACCCTTCAACGGGGGTGCGGGGCGGTTTTCTTTATACCCTTGAGCTACCGCAAAGATGCGGGGCGCGTTACTTCTTGGTCGGGTTCGTGTCCTTGCACGAGTTGAGGGTGCGCTCCATGACCTTCTTCTCGTCGGCGGTCACCCACAGCTTGTACTTGGCCTTCACGTGCACCTGGCGAGCCACGTAGGTGCAGCGGTAGGAGGCGTTGCTCGGCAACCATTCGGAGGCATCCGCATCGGACTTCTGCTGGTTGGCCGGGCCGTCCACGGCGAGCAGGTTCTCGGGGTCGTTTGCCAGCTGGCGGCGCTGCTCGGCGCTCAGGTCCTGCGCGCCGGTCTGCCATGCGTTCGATAGGGCGACCACGTGGTCAATCTGTACGGCCGCGGAGGTCTTCTTGCCGCGCTTGAACTCGATGGTCTTACCGGTGTATGGGTCTGCAAGCGTGCCGGTAATGACGGTGCACGCGTGGGTCTTGACCTTGAAACGAATATTGGTCAGGTCGCGGCGCAGAATGTCGTCGCGGGTATTGCACTTGTTGCCGTCAACGTCATCCCAGGCGGGGCCGAACTGATCGCGGGAGTAACCGGTCTTGGGAGCCCAATCCTTCACCTGCAGCGAGGCCAGCTCGCTCTTCGCGGTGGCCAGATCCGGCGCGAGCGCGGTGGCGGGATCAACCGCCTTGTACGGGTTCTTGACCTCGGAGAGCGTCTCGGTTGCTACGTTGGCGTCATCGTCGTCGGTAGCGGAGGTCGAAGACTCCGCACCGAAGAGGCCGCCCTCGCCGTGCTTGCTCACGTAGATCATGCCGACAATCAGCAGAATGATGGCCAGGAGGGCCAGCAGGCCGTAGATGAGGCGCTTCTTCTGCGGGTCCATGGACTCGGGGAGTCTGGGTAGGTTGCGTTGAATCCGCTGAAGATCCTGCAGCGTGGGCAGGTCGTTGCTGTTCATGGGCTTTTTGCTCACGGAAACTCCGGGGGTAGCACGGTGTACTCGGTCAGGTATTGGTCAAAGCAGCGGGTCGCCGCTCCATCAAGGATAGAGGGCTTGCGGTGTAAAAGGTAACTCGCTCGCCGTGAATTAGCTCGCCTCTGCGAGGAGGGGAGCGAGGATGCGGATGGCGTCATAATTCGTTCCAATGACGGTTCCTCGCGTCGGTTTTTTGAAAAAACTACCCCAAACGTTCAAATATTTCGTCCACAGGCGGGATGATAGCGCGATAAGACCGTGAATTATCCACAGATACGCGAGGGGCGGGCACCCGGTGGCGGCGCACGCGGCACAGTAGAAGAAACCTACCCGAAGAGCCGACCGGGTAACCTGCCGGCCCAACTGGACCGAGGCTGATCAACCGGCCCAACCCAACCTGGGCGGGAGCCCGAGTGGAGGCCCCTCAACCGGTCCGGGCCAGCCGGTGCAGAGGCTTTAGCCCGGGGTTAGCCCCAAGAAATCATAGGAGATATCGTGAGCGACACCATCGTAATCCGCGGATTCACCGCATCCAACCCGACCCTGGCGGCCCTGCCGAACGGCGTGCCCGTCGTGAACTTCCGCCTGGCCAGCACACCGCGCTGGCAGGACGCTACCGGAACCTGGAAGGAGGGCACGACCAATTGGTACACCATTAAGGCCTACCGCCGCCTGGCGCAGAACATCGCCGTCTCGGTGCAGAAGGGGCAGCCGCTCGTCATTAGCGGGCGCCAGCGCATCAACCGTTGGAACCGCGAGGACGGCACGCAGGGAACTACCGTGGAGATTGACGCGCAGGGCATCGGCCACGACCTGAACTACGGCACAAGTTCCTTTGCTCGCACCGTGGAGAAGCGCGCGCTCCACGAGGACGCTCCGCTGGGCGCGCTGCCGAATACGCCGCAGGGCGCGCCGGATGCGGTATCGCATGTGCCCCAGAACGCCGAGTTGCCGAGCACGGTGACTCAGAGCGCTGGAGTGCAGGTTGCGGGAACACCGGGCGGGGGCGCGCAGGGTGGGGGAGCTCAGAGTGACGAACCCCCCTTCTAAAAGTGCTCCCCGGATGCTTGCATAAACGCGGGTGCATTGGGATAATGGAGCATTGTGTTGACATCGGGCACGCCCCTGCCGCAGGGGGAAGAGCGACCAACGATGTCAACCTTCGGGCACCAATCCTGTCCGAAGCATGAAGTTTTCTGTCCCCTGTGGGGCAGAGCAATCTGAGTCTATTTGACCTGCGGCAGATGGCTCTGGAGATCTACAACTATGCAGACTCTTGACTTCCTCGACAAGAAGTCCCTCCGTGACGACGTCCCCGCCTTCGGCCCCGGTGACACCCTGAACGTTCACGTTAAGATCGTTGAAGGTAAGAACCACCGTATCCAGGTCTTCAAGGGCTTCGTCGTTGGCCGCCAGGGTGCAGGCGTTCGCGAGACCTTCACCGTCCGCAAGGTTTCCTTCGGCGTTGGTGTTGAGCGTACCTTCCCCGTTCACTCTCCCTCCATCGAGAAGATCGAGGTTGTGACCCGCGGTGACGTCCGTCGTGCAAAGCTGTACTACATGCGCGACCGCCACGGTAAGGCTGCTCGTATCCGCGAGAAGCGCGAGTTCTAATCTTTATCGATTCAGAATTCTGTTGCAAACCGCTCCCATCCGCACCCGTGCGGAATGTGGGGCGGTTTTTGCGTATCCGGGCGAGCACCCCGAATACGGTGATGCGCTGTCCAGAAGCGGGGGAGGCGAACGGAGGAGCACTCCCGCGGCCCCTGCTGTCGGCGAGCTGTAGGGCTCGGAGGGGCTTCGCTATACGAGTCAAAGAGGCGGCGGCACGGGTGCTCTCGTTACAATAGCTAGGTACCGCCTCACTCAGGTTGGCCTACATGTCTCTCAAACGAAAGGCTCTTCAGCATGGCAGATGACAAGACGACTGCGAACAACAGCCCCTATCCCGAGGGATATAAGCCCCAATCCCGTCGCGAGCGCCGTGAGATGGAGGAGTACGCCGCGCGTCTGGCCGAAGAGAAGAAGCGTGAACAGGCCGAGCTGGCCTCCTCCGAACAGGGCGAGGAATCCCACGTAGGCGACGCTCGACCCGCCGCTGCCGAGGCGGCGAGCGCATCCGCTCAGCCCGCGGAAGCACCTGATACCAAGGGCTCGGAAGAAGAGGGCGCCGCAACCACCGCCGATAAGAGCGCCGAGAAGGACGAGGAGAAGCCCGAAGACCCCTCGACCATGACCGCCAAGGAGCGCCGCAAGGCCAAGCGCGCCGAGCAGGCCGAGCTGACCTTCGCTAAGGCCCGCGAGGAGGACCGCCTGGGCGAGTGGGCCTGGGTTCAGGTGCGTGAGGGCGGTACCGTGGTTCTTTACGCTCTGATTATTGCGTTCCTGATTAAGACCTTCCTGCTACGCGGTTTCTACATCCCCTCCGGTTCGATGGAGCAGACCCTGCAGGTCAACGACCGCGTGTTCATCAACGTGGCGGGTTCCTATTTCAATGAGCCCAAGCGCGGTGACGTCATCGTGTTCAAGGATTCGCAGGGCTGGATTCCTTCGACCCAGAAGAGCAGCAACCCCATTAAGGAAGGCCTCTCCTTCGTGGGTGTTCTGCCCGACACCTCTTCGAACTACCTGGTCAAGCGCGTTATCGGTACCCCCGGTGACGTGGTGGAGAGCGACGGCTCCGGCAAGATCAAGGTCAATGGCGTGGAGATTAACGAGCCCTACCTGTACCCGGGCAACCAGCCCTCCGAGCTGGCCTTCAAGGTGACCGTGCCCAAGGACAAGTACTTCGTGATGGGCGACCACCGCAGCAACTCTGCGGATTCCCGCTACCACATCTCTGACGGCACCGCCTTCATCTCGAAGGATGACGTTCAGGGTAACGTCTTCGTGGTGGCCTGGCCGCTGAACCACTTCGGTCTGCTGACCGACGAGAGCTCTGTGTTCTCCTCGGTTCCCTCCCCGACCTCGACCCCCGAACAGTAGGAGAGAGGCCGTGACGGTGAGCGCAAAGGCCGAGGAACCCGCAAAAGCGGAGAAATCCAAGGCCGCGAGGCCTCGGGCACCAAAGCCCGCCGCCGACCTGGAGCATGAGAAGCGGCTCTTCGAGGTGGGGGCTCGCGCGGTGGCGGGTATCGACGAGGTGGGACGCGGCTCCATGGCTGGCCCTGTCAGCGTGGGCGTCGCAATTCTTAGCCCGGACGCCACCCTTGAGGTGGGCGGGCTGATTGACTCCAAGGCCCTCTCGCCTGCGCGCCGCGAATCCATGGTCCCCGAGATTCGCCGCTGGTGCGCCGTCGAGGTGGGCCACGTGGACCCGCAGGACGTGGATGCGCTGGGCATGACCCTGTCGTTGCGGCTCGCCGCCCAGCGGGCCCTGGCCGCTCTGGCACGCCGAGGCTACCGCGCCGATGCCGCCCTACTCGATGGTAAGCACGACTGGTTCACCCCTCCGCAGGAGGACCTGTTCAGCGCGCTGGCACCGGACCCGGCGCAGGCGCGCTACGACGCTCTGCTGACCGAGGCCTGGGAAGGGGTTGGGGAACCCGCGGCTATGCCCGTGACCATGGTCATCAAGGGCGACTACAAGTGCGCCTCGATTGCGGCTGCCTCTGTGGTGGCGAAGGTTGAGCGAGACGAGCTGATGGTGGCCCTCGACGGGGTTCACCCGGGGTACGGCTGGGCGAAGAACAAGGGCTACGGCTCGGCCGCCCACCGTGAGGCAATCAGCGCGCAGGGCCCCAGCCCGATGCACCGCCTGTCCTGGTCGCTACCGGCCACCGCCGAGCAGATAGCGGCCGCGCAGCGGGCCCGCGTATTCGGGGAGAAGAGCCCCGAACGCTAGGGGAGAGCGCCGTTGAGGAGGCCTGAGTCTTGCTTGGAGCACCCCGCAATGCTGGTGAGATACCCGCTGAGAGACACCCGAGTTGCACGCGCAGCAGAGAATGACTGCAGGAGGAAGAATGAGCGCAGAAGACCTCGAAAACTACGAGACGGACGCCCAGATGGCGCTGTACCGCGAGTACAAGGACGTCATGTCGCTCTTTAGCTACGCGGTGGAAACCGACCGGCGCTTCTACCTGGCGAATCAGGTGGACGTGACCCCGCACGTGCAGGACGGCACCCTCTACTTTGAGGTGCTCATGAGCGATGTCTGGGTGTGGGATGTGTTTCGTTCCAACCGCTTTGTGAAGAAGGTGCACACCTACTCGGTGCGCGATGTGAACGTGGAGGAGCGCCTGCCCAACCAGGAATTCACGGTCCCCGAGATGCCGGATTTCAGCGCCTAGTGTTCCGGTAGCCGGTGTGTATATGACATTCCCCTCGACCGGTTTTTGAAAAAATACCCCCAAAATTTCAAAATAAGAAGCTGTGGATAACCTCCCTGACCGCGATGCGGCCGAGGTTATCCACAGTTTTTTCTTTCCGATTCCTCGGCCCGGTTCGCCTGGGCACAGTAGAAGCACGACCAAGCCATCATCTACCGTGGGAGGGAATCGTGACCCCCGAACATCAGAGCATCGCAACGCAGACAACCGCACAGGCACCCCGAACGAACGAACCTGGTGGCTCGCCCCGCAGAGGCGCGCGACGCGCCCGGAAGAACCCCGCCGCGGTCACGCGGGCCCTGCCCCGAGCTCACGGCGTCGGACGCTGGGGCGAAGAGGTGGTCAGCCGCATCCTTGAGGCGAACGGCTACCGCATCGTCGACCGCAATTGGCGACCGCCCGCCGGGCTGGAGCACGAACAGATTCGCGGCGAAATCGATATTGTCGCAATCGACCCCGACGATGAGCTCGTCTTTATCGAGGTCAAAACCCGAAGCACCGAGGACTTTGGGCACCCCTTCGCCGCCATCGACCGCGACAAGACGCGCCGCACCCGTTCACTGGCGATTCTCTGGTGCCGCCTGCGCGAGAGCCTGGACTTCGCGCGTTTTCGCATAGACGCGATTGCGGTGACCGGAACCTGCGAAACCTTTACCTTCGAACACCTGAAGGGGGTGGCGTAATGGGCTTCTCACGCACCTACTCCGTAGCCCTCGTGGGGCTGAGCGGGCACATCGTGGACGTCGAGGCCGATATCTCGCAGGGACTTCCAGGCTTCGTGCTGCTGGGACTGCCAGATACCGCCCTCAACGAATCCAAGGAGCGCGTTCGCTCCGCAGCCAAGAACACCGGAATTACCCTGACCCAGCATCGGCTCACCGTCAACCTGACCCCGGCGACCCTGCCTAAGCGCGGATCGGCCTTCGACCTGGCCATCGTGGTGGCCGCGCTGCAGGCAGAGAAGAAGCTACACCCGAGCGGGGACAGCGTGTTCCTGGGGGAGCTGGGCCTCGACGGGACGATTCGCCCGGTTCCGGGCATCCTGCCCGCCGTGAAGGCCGCGGTTGCCGCCGGGCACCGCAGGGTGATCGTCCCCGCCGAAAATGCGGAGGAGGCAGCCCTCATCCCCGGCGCACAGGTGAGCGGATTCCGCTGCCTGGCCGAGGTGTTCGCGGCTCTTGGCGCACAGACGCAGAAGCTAACATACCCGCCCGCCCCGAACCCCGAGGAGAAAGCCCTCCCCAAGAAAAACGCGGGTATTCCTTCGGACATGAGCGACGTAGCCGGTCAAGCGCAGGGCCGCTTCGCCCTGGAAATCGCGGCAGCCGGTGGACACCACATGCTCCTCACCGGCCCTCCCGGATCGGGCAAAACGATGCTGGCCGAGCGGTTGCCGAGCATCCTGCCGCCCCTGGACGACGATGCGGCGATGGAGGTGACCGCCATCCGCTCCCTCTGTTCGGCGGGTGAGGCGCTCAGCGAACTGGTACGTGAGCCTCCCTTCGAGGCCCCGCATCACAGCGCATCCGCGCCGGCAATCTTGGGAGGTGGCAGCGGTATTCCTCGGCCCGGATGCGTCTCTAAAGCACACCGCGGCGTGCTCTTTCTCGACGAGGCCCCCGAATTCAAACGCACGGTCCTCGACTCCCTGCGCCAGCCCCTCGAATCCGGGGTCGTAACCCTGGACCGTTCCACCGCATCCGCCACGTATCCCGCGCGTTTTCAGCTGATTCTGGCCGCTAACCCGTGCCCCTGCGGCATGAACGTGGGGCTCGGTACCGAGTGCACCTGCGCGCCCCGGGAGCGACGCGCCTACTTCGGGCGTCTTTCCGGGCCGCTCGTGGACCGCATCGACGTCAACGTGACGGTCCCGAAGGTCTCGTCCACGGAGCTTGTGGGAGGTCAGATAAATGAGAGCTCGGCGCAGATTCGCAAGCGCGTGCTGGCTGCCCGTGAGGCTCAGCGCGAGCGATTAGAACCCTACGGTCTGAAGACGAACGCGGAGATGAACGGCAAGATTCTGCGCGGCCCGCTGCGCCTGGACGCGAAACTCACCGGCGAGCTCAACGCCGCTGTCGACCGGGGAAACCTGACGGCGCGCGGCTACGACCGGGTGCTGCGCATCGCCTGGACGCTGGCCGACCTGGAAGGGGCCGCATACCCGAGCCGGGAACACCTGGACGTGGCCCTGTTCCTACGCCAACAGGGCCAGCTGCACTAACGCGTGGTGCAAGCTAACCAAGGGTTTTCAAGACGTGAAAATCAATGATGATAGGGGAGAACGATAATGACCTCAACCACAAACCGCCGCTCAGCCGCCACTCGTCACGGTACGAAGCGGAGTAAGGGGAACACCCGAGAGGGGACGTCACACGCCGCGACCGGAACGAAACCGAAGGGGCAAGGGTACGTGCAGGGAGAGTTTGCCCTAGAGGCAGACTTTGACCTGCGGGCCCTGACCCGCTGGCGGGCCCGGCACATCCTTTCCCTGGGGAACGAGCCCTCGCCGAGTCCCTATAGCGCCGCGCGCGAGCCGGGGTACCTCGCCGCGTGCCTCAACCCGGTGTACCTGCCCGACCCGCAGGACGGGCAAGAAGATTCGGCAGACTCCGGTACGTTGAGGGCCGACCCTTCGATGAACGCTGAGCCTTCGGCAAATGCGGAGCCCTCGGCGGTCCCTGAGCCTTCGGCGGTCGCGGGGGAGCGGGGCGCGGAGGAGACTATCGGCGACCCTCAAAAGACTGATGCAGGGGAGGAAAAATCCGGGGCTGAGAAACTCGACGGAGTTTTAACGAACGAGGAACCCGGCGGGCTACCTCCGCTCTTCAATCCTGGCCTCAGTCCCGAAGAGCTTGCCGCCGCGTGCCGCGAATACGTGCGCTGTTGCACCGCCCAGCTGATGCGCTGCGCAGAACCCGCCGATGAGCTCGTGGTTGAGGCGCTCGCCTGCCTGGGAACGCCCCTCGCGGTGTACTACCTGCTCACCGGCGAAAGGGTGCCGTCCGAGATCTGGGAGCTGGGCGAACCGGACCCGCAGATTGGTGATTTTCTACGCGGGGTCGCGGGCGACGAGAAGAGCCCCCGACTCATGACGAATACGTGCGACTACTACCGCCCTGGAGAGCATCAGATGAACCGCGATACCTTCCACGCGGAACTCGCAACCCGCCGTCTGCGCTGGCACCGCCGCATGGAACGCACCCTGGCCTCCGAGGCCCATATGGCCGCCACCTTCGGCGCGTGGCTCGTTACCCCCGCCGACCCGCTCTGGCCCGAACAGCTCCGCGACCTGGGCCCGGCCCAACCCTACGGACTGTGGTGTCTGGGGGATTCACGGCACCTGCTCGACCTCGCTAACCTGCCGAGTGCTGCCCTGGTGGGTTCGCGAGACCCCAGCATCTACGGTAGCGAGGCGACCACGCACCTGGCCGCTGAGCTCGCCCGCCGGGGGTACCTCGTGATCTCCGGGGGTGCGATGGGCATCGACATCACGGCTCATCGCGCGGCCCTCACCCACAGCACCGCTGAGCTACCCACCGTCGCATTCATGGCAGGAGGCCTGGACCGTCTCTACCCCGCTCAGAATGGCGATACGCTCAGAGACATCGTCGAGCGCGGGCTCATCATGAGCGAAGTGAGCATTGGCAACACCCCGACCCGCTGGCGTTTTCTGGAACGCAATCGCCTCATCGCGGGGCTGGCTAGGCACACGGTCGTGATTGAAGCCCGTTGGCGCTCCGGGGCGCTCAACACCGCACGCCACGCCCTCGAGATAGGTCGCCCCCTCTGGGCTGTTCCCGGGCAGATTAACTCTCCCAACTCGGTGGGCACGAACCGCCTGTTGCGCGATGGGCTCGCCCAGATTTTGACGGAGGCCGCCGACCTGTTGGAGTACGATGCCGCAGCGGGATACGAGCTCGGCGCAGAGCACGCCGGAGACTGGGACGCCGAGGAGTCGGCGGCCTCCACCGTTCTTGACGACCTTACGGAACGGCAGGGAAGGGTGTGGGACGATTTGGGTTTGCGTTCTTACCGCGGTGTGGACGATATCGCCAGCGCTCTGGGGCTGGGCGCTCGAGAGGTCATGATGGATCTTGCTCAACTGGAACGGCTGGGCCTGGCCGAGAGCAACGGCACCGGCTGGCGTAAGATGCGCCCGAAGAAGGGAGCATGAGAAGACAGCCGGGGAGAGCCCACCCCGGCTCCACCTCAACGCGGGGATGCACCTTGCCTCACCGCCAACTGGGGTTTAGGTCTCGTGTAGGCCCGTGGAGCACGCCAACGCTTAGAATGGGGAGAACCGGTTTGTGCCGCCGTTGCACCCCGACGCATCGTGCCACCCCTGGGAGGCGCGCATCGGTACCCGTCCACCGGTACTACGGCAGTTACCCAAGAGGTCGAGAGGAGACGCTATGAACCAGCCGGCGCATCCTGTGCAGTCCGACACGAGCCGGGATGCTCCCTCGACCACGCTTCCCGTTGCCTACACCCGACCGATGGAGGAACCGGAGGGCCGGGCCTCCGGCGAATCGGCAAACGGTGAATCGGCCCTGGGCGTCTCGGGTGAGGTCTTCCGCCCGGTTATCGAGCGGTTCGAACGCTTTCTGCGTTACGAAAAGCACCGTTCCGAGGAGACCATCCGATCCTACGTATCCGATCTGGAGGGGTTCTTCGGCTACGTGGCTCGTCGCGGCGTGCGGCATGTGGACAGCATCGATGCCTCCCTCATTCGCGAATGGTTCGGCTCGCTTCACCTGCGCCGTGCTGCCCGCTCGACCGTGGCCCGTCGAGGCTCGACCCTGCGAACCTTCTTCTCCTGGGCGCAGGAGGAAGAGCTCGTGCAGGCCAACCCCACGCGCGGTATGAGCACCCCCAAGCGTGAGAGCCATCTGCCGCCTGTGCTCAGCCGAGACCAGATGAGCCAGCTCATCGAAAACGTTCAGCGGCAACGGGCCGAAGACCCCCGGAACCCTCGTCTGCTACGCCTGGAAGCCGTCGTTGAGGTTCTCTACGCCTCCGGGATGCGCATCTCCGAACTCACCGGCCTGGACCTGCAGAGCATCGACCGCGTGAATAAGACGGTGCGCGTGCTGGGCAAGGGCAACAAGGAACGAGTGGTTCCGCTGGGAACCCCGGCTCTCAAAGCCCTCAACCGCTGGGTTTCCAAGGGGCGCCCGCAGTGGATTCCCGAGGGCTCGAGCGGGGTGACGGCGCTGTTCATCGGGCCTCGCGGCGGGCGGGCCAATGCCCGTCAGATTCGCGAGGACCTGACGCGCCTGCTGCGCACCGTGGAGAACACTCAGGCCTCCGGCGCGCACGTTCTGCGTCATTCCGCGGCGACCCACCTGGTCGATGGCGGTGCCGACATCCGTTCGGTGCAGGAGCTGCTGGGGCACTCATCGCTTGCGACAACGCAGATTTATACGCACGTGTCGATGCGGCGCCTGGCCGAAACCTACGCTCGTGCCCACCCCCGGGCCTAACCGACGGGGGAGAGGGCCCTGGCAATGCGTCGTTGGGCCGCCCGAGGCCGTCTCTCTATATGGGCGGGGCGCGTTCGCTCTAAGCTATACACCGTTCAACTTGCGCTGAAACTTTATGCACGGCAGTGGAACGCGGTAGCATAGGTAACAGATTATCCGAGGGTGCCGCACCCGTTGCGGCGCCGCGTACGAGTACCAAAATCAGAAAGGTCGCACCGCATGCGCGCACTCGTTTGCCCCGGTCAGGGATCCCAGAAGAAGGGCTTTCTGAGCCCCTGGCTTGAGATTGAAGGGGTGCGCGAGCACCTGGAACGACTCTCCGAGGCTGCAGGTATCGACCTGATTCACTACGGCACCGAAGCCGAAGAAGAAACCATCAAGGACACCGCCATTGCCCAGCCCCTCATCGTGGCAGCGGGTATCGTGACCGGTCGCCTCGCACTCAAAGATCTCGAGGGTGAAGAGCTCGTCTTCGCCGGACACTCCGTCGGTGAAATCACCGCCGCCGCCCTGGCCGGCGTGCTCAGCGAGGAAGACGCCATGCGCTTCGTGCGCGTGCGCGCCAACGGTATGGCGGAGGCCGCCGCAGCCTCCCCGACCGGCATGGCCGCAGTCCTCGGCGGCGTTGAAGACACCGTTCGCGAAGCCATCGCCGCAGTAGGCCTGGTGGCCGCAAACTCCAACGGCGGCGGCCAGATTGTTGCCGCAGGCCCCATTCCCGCCATCGAGGAATTTGCCGCCAACCCGCCGGCCCGCACTCGCGTGATTCCCCTGAAGGTGGCCGGCGCGTTCCACACCGAGGCCATGGCACCGGCCGTCCCCGCACTCAAGGAATTTGCGGACTCCCTCAAGGTCTCCGACCCGAACTCGCCGCTTCTGACCAACCGTGACGGCTCCGTCGTCACCTCGGGTGAAGAGTTCGTGCAGACCCTGGTTTCGCAGGTCACCAGCCCCGTGCGCTGGGACCTGTGCATGGCAACCCTGCTCGACCGTAACATCGAGGGCATTATCGAGGTGGCCCCCGCCGGCACCCTCATCGGCCTGGCCAAGCGCGCCATGCGCGGCGTCCCCGGCACCGCCATCAACACCCCCGAGGACCTCGACGCTCTCAAGGCCTAAGTACGGGCACCGACTCAGCTTCACCCCATAGACAGCAGCCCGCAGCCTGCGAGCCGCAACAGCATAAAGGATTGAATACGTGACTACCCTCAAGCAGTACGAGATCAACCGCTACTCCCGCATCCTCGGTTACGGCGCAGCCCGCGGTGATGTCATCGTCCCCAACGATGACATCGTCGAGGCCATCGACTCCTCCGACGAGTGGATTCGCCAGCGCACCGGCATCATTACTCGTCACCGCGCCAGCGAGAACCAGTCCGTCACCGACCTCGCCATCGGCGCCGCAAAGGACGCCCTGCAGTCCTCCGGCGTATCCGGCGAAGATATCGAAGCGGTCATCATCTCGACCATTTCGCACCCCTACGCAACTCCCTCCCTGGCCACCATCGTCGCTAATGCCATTGGCTCCAAGTGCCCCGCCTACGACATCTCCGCAGCCTGCGCGGGCTTCTGCTACGGCATCGCTCAGGCGGATGCACTTGTGCGCGCCGGTACCGCCAAGAACGTCCTCGTGATCGGCGTTGAAAAGCTGTCGGACTTCATCGATAACACCGAGCGCTCCATCTCCTTCCTGCTCGGTGATGGCGCGGGTGCCGCAGTGGTCGGCGTCTCCGACGAGCCCGGCATCGCCCCCACCGTCTGGGGTTCGGACGGCTCCCGCTGGCATACCGTCGGCATGACCCACTCCCTCCTCGACATTCGCAACCGCGACTTCGTTGCCAACCCCGTGCAGGAAGGCGAGAAGATTTGGCCCACCCTGCGCCAGGACGGACCCTCCGTCTTCCGCTGGGCCGTCTGGGAGATGGCCAAGGTCGCTAAGAAGGCCCTTGAAGAAGCCGGCATCACCCCCGACGAGCTCGGTGCCCTCATCCCGCACCAGGCTAACGCCCGCATCATCGACCAGATGGTCAAGACCCTCAAGCTTCCCGACACCGTCGCCGTTGCGCGCGACATCGTCGATGCCGGCAACACCTCCGCCGCATCCGTGCCGCTGGCAGCTCACCGACTGCTCAAGGAAAACCCGGAGCTTTCCGGTAAGTTCGCCCTGCAGATTGGCTTCGGCGCGGGTCTTGCCTTCGCAGCTCAGGTCGTCGTTCTTCCGTAACGGCCCCGAGCCGGATCCATGCGGATCCCCACACACTCCGAGTTGCCGCATGCGTTCACAGCGCATACACGATAAACTCGGTAATGCACGCGTACCCCCGTCCGGTGGGTGCGACGACCATCGAAATAACAAAAGGAGCCCCTGAATGGCTAACAAGGAAGAGATCCTCGCAGGTCTGGCAGAGATCGTTAACGAAGAGACCGGCGTTGAGGTTGAGGACGTTCAGCTGGACAAGTCCTTCACCGAGGACCTGGACATCGACTCCATCTCGATGATGACCATCGTCGTGAACGCCGAAGAGAAGTTCGAAGTTACCATCCCCGACGAAGAGGTCAAGAACCTCAAGACCGTTGGCGACGCAGTCGACTTCATCGCAAACGCAGCCTAAGCTGTAACGCGACCGACGCGGCGCGGGCTCTCACCGGTCCGCGCCGCATCACCATACCCCCACTGCATACTCCCGGCCCCGCGAACGTGCCCGCGCACCGAAGCTTCCCGGGGACCACAGGTTTTTATCCACACACCACCGGATAGACCACCCACAAAACCACCCAAGAGAAAGTGCCACAATGTCTCGAAAAGTGCTGGTGACCGGCCTCGGCGCAACCACCCCCATCGGCGGCGACGTCCCCACCACCTGGGCAAACGCCACCAAGGGCGTTTCCGGTGTCTCCACGATTGATCAGCCCTGGGTTCAGGAATACGACCTGCCGGTCTACATCGCCGGTCAGCTTGCCGTTGAACCCCTCGAATCCGGCCGCCTCACCAAGGTCGAAGCCAAGCGCCTCGATCCTTCGGGACAGCTCGCCCTCATCGCAGCTCGCGAGGCGTGGGAAGACGCAGGTTTCTCCGGCCCCGACGCTGAATCTGCCGAGGAAGTCGATCCCCTTCGCACCGGTGTCGCCTTCGGTACCGGTATCGGCGGTGTGTGGACCCTCCTGGACGCCTGGGATACCCTCCGCGAAAAGGGTCCCCGCCGCGTCCTGCCCATGACCGTGCCGATGCTCATGCCCAACGGCAACGCAGCCGCGGTTTCTATGAACCTCAAGGCACGCGCGGCAGCCCAGACCGTTGTCTCGGCTTGCGCATCCTCCACCGAGGCCATGCAGATTGGCGCCGAGATGATTCGTAGCGGCAAGGCCGACGTGGTTATCGTTGGCGGCTCCGAAGCTGCCATCCACCCGCTGCCCATGGCGGCATTCGCCAAGATGCAGGCGCTCTCCTCCCGTAACGATGAGCCCGAGAAGGCATCGCGTCCCTACGACGTCGACCGCGACGGTTTCGTCATGGGTGAAGGTGCAGCGGCCCTCATCCTCGAGTCCGAAGAGCACGCCAAGGCTCGCGGCGCACGCGTCTACGCAGAGCTCGCCGGTACCGGCGTCTCCGCAGACTCCTACCACATCACCGCGCCCGACCCCGCAGCGCTCGGCGCAACTCGCGCGCTGCGCGAAGCCCTCGAAGACGGCAACATCGACCCCAAGACCGTGGTGCATATTAACGCCCACGCGACCAGCACCCCCGCCGGTGACCTCCCCGAAGCAACCGCAATCCACGAAACCTTCGGCGAGCACACCAAGGACATTGCTGTCTCCGCAACGAAGTCGATGACCGGCCACCTGCTCGGTGGCGCTGGCGCTCTCGAGGCCGTGTTGACCGTTCTCGCGCTGCACCACCGCACCGCGCCCTGCACCATCAACCTTGACAACAGGGACCCGCAGATTGACCTGAACGTTGTCACCGAGGCACGCGAACTGCCCGCCGGTGAGATCGTCGCCATCTCGAACTCCTTCGGCTTCGGCGGCCACAACGCTGTCGTGGCATTCCGCTCGGTCGAAAACTAAGCATCCTGGGGCTTTTAGCTCCAGATAGACGTAACGCTCCCTCAGCTACCGTGTGTAGCGGGGGAGCGTTGCGTTTTGGGAGGGGCGGCTGGGGTGTCTCTTATCTGCCCGGGCAGCCATTTAGAGCTTCAGCGTCGCGTGTCGAAATCGCACGAATCAGTCTGCGTCATATTTCCCGCGGATACCGCGTTCAATGTCTCAACGGCATAACCTACCGGTATCCTATAGGTAAGTTATTCACCAAAACACATCACATATAGCAGTTTCAGCACCAGGGTACCCAAAACCCCATCGGACTATACACTCGAGAGCAGTATGGCTAAACATCTGAACCGGGCCGCGCCCTCCTCCACTACCTCAAACATCAGCGATCAAGCGTTGACCCCCGACGAGCCCCGCGTCTCGACGAAGAGTGCGGGGACGGCTCGGTCTACCCTCCCTGCAACGGCTGATTCCTCGGATGCTCGCCCTATTCGTCGGCTGCCCGCCTACCGCACCTGGGTCCCGGCGCTGCTGATCTGGATTCTTTCCTGCGCGGTTCACTTCGGCATCTTTGCGCTCTCCCTCTCCCGAGACCTGCAGCATCCCATGAGCAAGGTCAACCGGAACCTCGACTACCTGTCTTACCTGAACATTTGGGACGCCCTCTTCTACGAGCGTATCTATAAACACGGCTACCCCCAGGAGTTGCCCTTCCTTCCCGACGGAACGGTAAACCACAACACCTGGGCGTTCATGCCCCTGCAGTCGGTGCTCAGCGGTGGGGTATCCAATGTTTTCGGTATTGACTACCGCCTGGCGTCGGTCCTGGTGACCCTCGCTGCCGGTTGCGCGTTGTCCCTCGTGCTCTACCGCCTTTTCGTGGGTTCCCTGAACTGGAGTGCCCGAGGCGTCTTCGACACCCGCCCGCAGGCGGGGGATGAATCCCGCAACCGCCTGGCGCTGTGGGCCCTGGCCGTGTACGCCCTGAGCCCCGCAAGCCCAATCTTTGTCACCGGTTACGCTGAAGCCCTCTCGACCCTGTTCCTGGCCCTGTGCGCGTGGTGCGTGGTGCGTAACCGCTACCTTCTGCTGCTTCCCGTGGCCCTTTGCGCGGCCCTGTCCCGGCCGGTGGGTGTGCCGCTGGGTGCCTTCGTGGGTCTGTGGTGGCTCTGGTGCACGGTTGCCGACTACCGCGACCGCACCGGCGGCATCCTGCGGCTATCGCTCTCGGATGCGTGGGCTGCGTTCCGCGGCCGCCTCGGCCAGCTTCTGAGCGCCCTGGTGGTGTGCTCCTTCGCCTTCGTGCACCCTCTGCACGCCGCCCTCCGCACCGGACGCCCCGATGCGTACCTCGCGACGGAGCTGGGCTGGAGCGGTCGCAAGCCTGAAGAGGGACACCTCATCTTTATCCAGTGGGTCAAGCAATGGGACGAATACCTTGGCGGATCCCTTCCCTGGGAAATCGTGGCGCTATTCTTCGTGGCGCTCATCCTGGGCTTCTACTGGTGGATTTCGCTCAAGGGCAATCGTTCCCTGCTACACCCCGCACTGTGGCTGTGGACGGCCTGCTACGCCGGATACCTCTTCATCTTCTGGCTCCCCATTACCTCCACGCCTCGTATCATCCTGCCGATGTTTACCCTCTCCCTGCTGGTGGCCTCCTATCTGCCCAAGAGTCGCGTCTATCGCCCGGGGCTGGTCCTTCTCGGGGTGCTGGCCTCCGCTGCGTGGGTCCACATGTTCTGGGGAGGCCCGGATACCATTAGGAACATTTGGTTTATCCCCTAGAAATCTATCCCGAGAAATTTATCCCCAAGAAAGTGGGTGCTCCGTGCGCTAAATGCGGGGAGAGATGGCATACCGGTGCGCGGGGGAGTGTGGCTTCCGCGGGCTAGGGCTTGAGAGAAAACATACCGGACAACGCTTGCGGGGGAGTGCCCCCTCATCGGTGCCTGATGCACCTCGGGTTTGGGACGGCTGGGGTTTTACAGATTAAAAACGGGTGGCGTATCCGCTCCGGCACTGCAGATACGCCACCCAAACACACCACACTCCACAAGACAATGCAGAGCGCGCGGGAATAAACCATCCCGCAAGGTCCCCGCGTTCCCTGCCTCGCACCACGGTAGGCGTAGACAGAGAAGACGGGAGTATGCGACCTTCGGGGCGAGGTGCCCGTCCGGAAGATTTATAGAAGCTCCCATACCGGTTCCATCAGGTAGGAATCGGAGTGGTCGCTCCTTCCGATGGTGAAGCATTCCCGTGCGGAGTGAAGACCACAATGGCAGGAGTCAACAGCCTGCAGGAAACGCTCGGAGGAGTCCGAAAATAATCGATGCCCTCATGGAACCGGATGATCGGTGATGGGAGCTCCTGTAGATAGAATAACCTTAAAGCGCGCCTAAAGTAAACCTTCAACCAATAATTTAACCTTATTGTTATAATTCCTAGTCATCGCGTTATTGATAGTCGTTCAACACCCTCTGGGGGTTGCATAACTAGACTCCCGGAACTTTGGTCCGTTTGACGCTCTTCACCGTTATTAAATCGTGATAAATTCCATGACGCTGATGTCTAAAAGAACCTCGAGTCGCGCGCGGTCAATCGTCACGGAGCGTCAAAAAACGTCATTTTGTCACGTAATTTATTCCGGCGGCGAGAAAATATGCGCCCCGCCCGCGCTGTGGCATAATCAGAAGCGTCATCGTGCTCCGGGGTCGGTGAAATTCCGAACCGGCGGTCACAGCCCGCGAACCGTTTCGCCCGCATCGAGCAGACTCGCGTTCACCGCCCGACTATTTACGGCGGCGAACCACCGAGCACCCGAGCAGGCAGACGGCCGAACCGGTGAAAATCCGGTGCCGACAGTACAGTCTGGATGGAAGGTAGCACGAGCAGAAAACGGCAGGTCCCGCCCCTCACGGAGGTGTCTGCGACCCCACCGGCGGTACAACGCGGTGGGGGTCGTGTTCGGCGTTTCGTCGTGGCACCCCGAAGGGCCCGCAGATCTTGCCCACACACCGGAGCCGGCGCATCCACCCCGTGATGCGCCCGGAATCGATGAGTTCTGTTCCTCTCCCCGGAGCCGCCGCAGATGCGCACACAGCGCATCCGGAATACGTCCACACACGAGAGGAAAGAATCATGGACATTCTGCGGTGGCTCTTCGACGCACAGATCCACGTGGGGGATCAATCCCTCCTCGTGCGCGAAGTCCTCGGCAACGTATTCGGCCTGGCATCGGCGCTGGGCGGCATGCGACGCAAAGTATGGGCATGGCCCGTTGGAATCCTCGGCAATCTGCTGCTCCTCACCGTCTTTCTGGGCACCCTCATCGGTAGCCCCCACCCCGTGACCATGCTCGGCCAAGCGGGCCGCCAGGTCATGTTCATCGCCGTGTCCATCTGGGGTTGGTACCGTTGGCGCGCAACCCGAGCATCCGGCGGTAACGCGAGCGCGGGTGCCGCCGTCATCCCGCAATGGGCAACGAACACCGAACGCGCCGGCCTCGTCGTCGCGATGGTCGCCGGAACCCTGCTGCTCACCCCCGTCTTCCGCGCCCTCGGCTCCTACGAGCCGGTCTGGTCCGACGCCTGGATTTTCACCGGCTCCCTGCTCGCCACCTACGGCATGGCGCGCGGTTGGGTTGAATTCTGGCTCATCTGGGTGGCCGTCGACCTGGTTGGCGTGCCGCTGCTGTGGAGCGCCGGCTACTACGCGACCTCCCTCATGTACGTGTTCTACGGATGCTTCACCCTGGTCGGCTTCTTCGTCTGGTGGCGCACCCGCAACCTGGAGGTGCAGAAGGCCCGCGTGCAGACCCAATTCCCGGACGTGACCGTGGACGTTGCAGACCTGGCTTCCGCGGACTCCGTGGCGGAGTGCGAGGTCGCCACCAAGAGCAACACCGCGCAGAATGTAGCTTCGCAGAACGTAGCATCGTAGAAAGAGGCGTAAGCGAGATGACCCCCATCAGCCGCCAGCACGAGGCCCAGGGCCCGGCGGGTACCCTGCCTGAGCCCATCGCCGCCGTGCACGAGCGACCCATTCCCGAAGACACGGGCTACCTGCCCGCGACCACGCCCTCGACTGTGCCGCTTCCGCACAACGACCTGGATTACTCCGCCGCCGAGTACGGGCACCTCACCGGCGTACCCGCCGCCCGCACCCTGAACCTGCCGGGCCCCGAGCAGACCCTCAGCCACGACGAGGCGATGAGCCTGGCCCTCGACGCCGCCCGCCAGGGTATTCGCGGCGCAAACCCGCTCGTCGGAGCCGTCATCACCGACAGTGAGGGACACCTGCTGCACGTGGGCTACCACCGAGGCGCCGGTACCCCGCACGCCGAAGCCGACGCGCTCGCCGCCGCCCGTGCCGCGGGAACCGACCTCACCGGTGCCCGCATGTACGTGAGCCTGGAGCCCTGCAACCACACCGGACGCACCGGCCCCTGCTCCCACGCCGTCGCCGAGGCAGGCATCAGCGAACTCTACTACGCCTACAGCGACGACACCGAAAACGCCGCCGGAGGCGCCGCCTACCTGCGCTCGCGGGGCGTCACCGTGCACGCCATGGAGGAGTTCGCGAACGCCTCCTACCTGCTGAACGAGCGCTGGTTCATCGCCGCCGCCGAGCGTCGACCCTTCGTGACCGCCAAGAGTGCCTCCACCCTGGACGGGTTCATTGCGGCAGCTGACGGCACGAGCAAGTGGATTACCGGCCCCGCCGCGCGCATTGACGGGCACCTGATTCGTCACCGCGCCGACGCCGTCATGATTGGCACCCGCACCACCCTCATGGACGACCCGACCCTGGATGCGCGCGACGCCAATGGGGAACGCTTCGAGAAGCAGCCACTGCGCGTGGTCATGGGCAAGACCGAGATTACGGAGAACTACCGGATTCGCGGCCTCAACCCGCCCGAAGGTGTGGAGGCGGACCCGCAGAACTTCCTGCAGATTTTCACCCACGACCCGCGCGAACTGCTCGATGAGCTTTACGACCGCGGTGTGCGGCACCTCATGATTGAGGGCGGCCCCGGCATGGTCGGCCTCTTCGCCGGTGAAGACCTCATCGACGAGATGGTCTGGTACCGCGCGCCCCTCATCATGGGCCGCGGCAAAAGCGCCGTGTACCGCCTGCTCGTGGACACCCTCGCGCAGGCACCGCGCCTGCAACTGGACGACCTGGGTATGTTCCCGGCTGTGCGCGTGCTCGGCCAGGACACCGCGACGCACATGGTGCCCGAACCACGCGGCACCGCGAAGGATCCGGGGGAGCGGCGCGTGTTGCAGAAGCTGGACGCCTGCCGCGCGCCCGAACCGCGGCTGGATTAGCCCCCGTACGTGCCGGGCAAATCGGGCCCGGTAGAACTGCGTCGGTAGCTTCACTGAACGCTACCGGGTTCGCATACTGGCACGTCCCGCATCCGACTACAGGGAATATTCGAAAAATACGTATAGTTATACGTAGAGCAAACCATCGCCGCCCGTCACCCTCAACGACGACAACCGGCGGATACGGCGAGAAAAGGAAAACACATGTTTACCGGAATTATTGGCGCCCTCGGCACCGTAGAATCCATCACCCCCATCGAAGGCAGCGACGCAGCCTACCTGACCCTCAACGCCGGTGACATCGTCGCCGACCTCGAACACGGCGGCTCCCTCGCCGTCAACGGTGTATGCCTCACCGCTATCGACCTCGACCGTCTGCAGTCCGGCCAGTTCCGCGCCTACACCATGGGTGAGACTCTGCGCCGCACCAACCTCGGCGACCTGACCCCCGGCGATACCGTCAACCTGGAGCGTTGCCTGCCCGCCGGCGGCCGCTTCGACGGGCACGTGGTGCAGGGTCACGTGGATGCGGTCGGTACCCTCGCATCCGTCACCGCGCACGAGGCATGGAGCACCCTGCGCTTCACCCTGCCCGCCGAGCTGGCACCCCTGCTGGCGGAGAAGGGCTCCATCGCTGTCTCCGGCGTGTCCCTGACCGTCACCGCCGTTTCTGAGCCCGGTGAGAGCCCCGCGTGGTTTGAGGTCGGCCTGATTCCCGAAACCCTGAAGGCAACCAACCTCGGCACGCTCAAGGTCGGCGACAGCGTGAACCTCGAGACCGATGCGCTCGCCAAGTACGTGCAGCGACTGACCGCCTTCGCCGGCGCGCCTCAGACTGCTTCTGAGAAGGTTGCGCCGCGCCGCGCCGACGCCGCAAGCGTGCTCGACAGCGTGCAGACCGCGGTGGACGCCATCGCCGCCGGCCGCGCCGTGGTCGTGGTGGACGACGAGGACCGCGAGAACGAGGGCGACATCATCTTCGCCGCCGAGCACGCAACCCCCGAGCTGATGGGCTTCATGATTCGCTACACCTCCGGCGTGGTGTGCGCCCCCATGAGCAACAAGCGCGCCGACGAGATGAAGCTACCGCCCATGGTCACCAACAACGAGGATCCCAAGGGCACCGCCTACACCGTCTCCTGCGATGCGGCCTCCGGCGTGAGCACCGGCATCTCCGCGGCGGATCGCGCACGCACCGTGCAGATTCTTGCCGATGCCTCCTCCAGTCCGGCGGACATCACCCGCCCCGGCCACATCTTCCCGCTGCGCGCCGTTGACGGCGGCGTGGCTCAGCGCCCCGGCCACACTGAGGCCGCCGTGGAGCTCTCCCGCGCGGCGGGCCTATCCGGCGTGGGCGTCATCGCCGAGGTCGTGCACGACGACGGCTCCATGATGCGTTTCGATGCCCTGCGCGCCTTCGCAACCGAGCACAACCTGCCCATGATTTCCATTGAGGACCTCATCAAGTACGTGGCACAGAACGCTCCGACCGGGGAGAACGCATGAGCGGCGCGATGAACGCGGCCGAGCAGGTGACCGCGAAGGCGACGGGCCCCGAGAGCCTGAGCGCCGAGTCCCGCGCTACGGCCGCGCGTCTCGCGGAGAGCTACCGCGTCAGCCCCCTCGACATGGTGCCCAACCCCAGCCCGCTGCTGGTCGAAAGCACCGAGGAGGTTGCCGTTCCCACCCCGAACGGCCTCTTCGGTCTGCGCGCCTGGCGTTTCGCGGACGGCGCCGAGCACCTCAGCGCCCGGGCCCTCGACCGCGACGGCAACCCCGTACCCTACGAGGGCGGGGGAGCGCCCGCCGTGCGCATCCACTCCGAGTGTGCGACCGGCGATATCTTCGGCTCCTTCCGTTGCGATTGCGGACCCCAGCTGGAGAACGGCCTGCGCATTATCGGCCGCACCGGCGGGTACCTCGTCTACGTGCGCAACCACGAGGGGCGCGGCATCGGCTTGGTTAACAAGCTCCGCGCCTACGCCCTGCAGGATGCCGGGCTCGACACCCTCGACGCGAACCTGGCCCTCGGCCTGGACGGCGACATGCGCGACTACTCGCAGGCGGCGCTGATTCTGCAGGAGCTCGGCGTGCACGAAATGCGTCTGGTCACCAATAACCCCGCCAAGCAGGAGGCCCTCGAAGGCCTTGGCCTGCGCGTGACCGAGCTGATCCCGGACGAGATTCCCGCCCGAGTCGAGAACGCCCACTACCTGCACACCAAGCGGGAGCGCATGCGTCACCTGCTTGAGCGTGCCTAACCCTGCGGGCCAGCGACCCTGCGAGCCCCGGAAAACAGACACCCCACTATTTCAAGTCAACCCACCAAAAGGAGAACACCATGAGCGGCGTCGGCGCAGCAGACACCTCCCTCAACCCCGAAGACTACAAGGGCTTTAAGCTCGCCATTATCGCGGCCAGCTGGCACACCCGAGTCATGGACGGCCTGATTGACGGCGCGCAGCGCGCCGCCCGCGACGCCGGCCTTGAACCCACCCTCGTGCGCGTTCCGGGTACCTTTGAGCTGCCCGTCGCCGCAACTCGCCTCGCCGATAAGTTCGACGCCATCGTCGCGCTCGGCGTGGTGATTCGCGGCGGCACCCCGCACTTCGAGTACGTCTGCCAGGGCGCAACCGGCGGCCTGACCGACGTTTCCGTGCTGACCGGCCGCCCCATCGGCTTCGGCGTGCTCACCTGCGATAACGAGGAGCAGGCCCTGGACCGTGCAGGCCTGGAAGGCTCCACCGAGGACAAGGGCTACGAGGCGACTGCCGCCGCACTGCAGACCGCGGCAACCCTCAAGAACCTCGCCTAACGGCACGTCTACCCCGTAGCGGGGCCGCCCTCGGCGGCTTCACGGCGTTCGCGGATTGGCGCCTCCGGACCCCTTGAGGCGCGGAGGCGCCGGCCCGCATCGTCCCTGCCGCGGGCCAACACGAATCAACACCCGCGGGTAGACTGAACACAGAACCCGCCACCCACCCTGACGCATCGCGGCACCACCGGCGTCACCCCACCCCAAAGGAGTACAGTAATGCAGGATTTGGGCACCATCACCCCCTCGCGCGAAGAATTCCGCGCCCGTGCAGCCGGAACCCGCGTGATTCCCGTCCACATTAAAATCCTCGCCGACTCGCTCACCCCCATCGGCATCTACCGTTCCCTCGTACTTCAGGACGACCAGGGCGCGCCCGCCGAGGCAGCCCACGGCACCTTCCTGCTCGAATCCGCCACGATTTCCTCCGAGGGTGAGTCTGCTTCGTGGGCACGCTACTCCTTCATCGGCGCGTCTTCCCGCTCGACCCTCACCACCGTTGACGGCGCCGTCCACTGGCAGGGCCGCACCCCCGCCGGCGCACCCGTCGACGGCGACCCCGTGGAGGCCATCGCCAAGACCCTGCAGATGCTTTACACCGAGCCCGACCCCACCCTGCCGCCGCTCACCTCCGGCCTGGTTGGATACCTCGGCTGGGATGTCGTTCGCCACTGGGAGAACCTGCCCAACCCGCCCGCCGACGACGTGAAGCTGCCCGAGTTCGCGCTCAACATGGTCTCCGACATGGCCATTCACGACAACCAGGACGGCACAGTCCTGCTCGTCGCCAACGCCATTAACTTCAACGGCACCAGCGAAAACGTCGACGGTGCCTACGACGATGCCGTCGCGCGCCTGCACAGTATGCTCCGTCGCCTGCAGCGCGGCGCCTCGACCACGACCTCCATTCTCTCGGGCGTGGACGAGGTCAACCGCAAGGTTCGCGAGGACGTCACCCTCACCTGGAGCGACCAGGATTTCAAGGACATCATCGCGCGTTCCAAGAAGAACATCATCGACGGCGACGTCTTCCAGCTCGTGCTCTCGCGCCGCTTCGAGGCGCAGACCGACGCCCGCCCCCTCGACGTGTACCGCGTGCTGCGCCAGTCCAACCCCTCGCCGTACATGTACCTCTTCAACTTTGACGACGCTGAGGGAACCCCGTTCCACATTGTCGGTTCCTCTCCGGAGGCGCTCGTTACCCTCAAGCACGGCATCGCCAGCACCCACCCCATCGCCGGCTCCCGCCCGCGCGGCGCAACCCGCGAGGAGGACGTGGCCCTGGCCGAGGAACTGCTCGCCGACGAAAAGGAACGCTCCGAGCACCTCATGCTCGTCGACCTGGCACGCAACGACCTCTCGCGTATCGCCAAGCCCGGCACCGTGTCCGTCGATCAGTTCATGATTATTGAGCGTTTCAGTCACATTATGCACATTTCCTCCGCCGTCAGCGCCGAACTCGACCCGCAGTTCAGCGCCTACGACGTGCTGCGCGTCGCGTTCCCCGCCGGTACCCTCTCCGGCGCGCCCAAGCCTCGCGCGATGCAACTCATCGACGAATACGAACCCACCCGCCGCGGCGTCTACGGCGGCGTGTGCGGCTACTTCGACTTCGCCGGCAACATGGACATGGCCATCGCCATCCGCACCGCCGTGCTCAAGGAAGGCACCGCCTACGTTCAGGCCGGTGCGGGCCTCGTGATGGACTCCAACCCCGATTCCGAAGCCCTCGAAACCGTCAACAAGTCTGCCGCCCCGCTGCGCGCCGTGCTGACCGCATCCGGCCTGGCACCCCTCGACGCGGACGCGGCCGTCAACGCCGCCCAGTAACCCAAGGAGACACCATGAGCACCGTTCTCGACGACATCATCGTTGGCGTCCGCGAAGACCTCGCCGCCCGCGTACAGCAGGTTCCCCTCGAGGAGATGAAGAAGCGAGCCCTCGCCGCCGCACCCGCCCGTGACGCGCTCGCCTCCCTGCGCGGTGAGGTACCCGGCAGCGGCAACGGCTCGACCGCACGTATTATCTCCGAGGTGAAGCGCTCCTCACCTTCCAAGGGAGCCCTCGGCGAGATTCCGGACCCCGCCGCGCTCGCCGCACACTACGAGGCGGGTGGCGCCGCAGCAATCTCCGTGCTCACCGAACAGCGCCGCTTCAAGGGCTCCCTCGCAGACCTGGACGCTGTGCGCGCCGCCGTGAACATCCCCGTGCTGCGTAAGGACTTCACCGTCGACGAGTACCAGATTTGGGAGGCCCGCGCGCACGGCGCCGACCTGGTGCTGCTCATCGTCGCGGCCCTCAACGAGAAGACCCTGCGCGAGTTCCTGGAACTCACCGAGTCGCTCGGCATGAACGCCCTGGTCGAGACCCACACCCCCGAAGAGATTGAGGTCGCCCAGCGCATCGGCGCCAAGATTGTGGGCATCAACGTGCGCAACCTCAAGACCCTCGAGGTCAATAACGAGCACTACGCATCCCTCGCAGCGCACCTGCCCGACTCGGTGATTAAGGTCGCCGAGTCCGGTGTCGCCGGCATCGAGGATGTGCGAGCCTACGCCGGTGCCGGTGCGGATGCGATCCTCATCGGTGAAGCGCTGGTTCGCTCCGGCGACCCCGAAGGTACCGTGCGCGAATTCTCCCAGGTGCCCGTGACCCGCTAGCCTGTGGGTTAGTTGTTTGAGATGGCGTACCGGACGTCGCTCGCGGGGGAGTGAGGCTTCCGTGGGTTAGTTGTTTGGAGAGGTTGTACCGGACGCCGCTCGCGGGGGAGTGCCCCCTCTTCAGCGCCTGGGGGCGCTTCGAGGACGGAGCCCCCGCTTCGCGTGTCCGGTACGCCCTCTAGGTCGCCTGCCCCTCGGGTGGAGGATAGAAGGGATTGGTAGGTGGGTACCTTCTCGGGGTAGCTCGCCGCAGTCTTGGGTATATGAGGCTGGTACGTGGGTACCTTCTCCAGTTAGCTCGCCTCGGGCTGGGGTGTAGAGGTTGGCCTGGGGTCGGGCGTTGCTGCCAGCTCACCTCTCGCACACATAAAGCCGGTGCCCGGTCCCTGCCACACAGCAGGGACCGGGCACCGGCTTTTTACTTATTAGAGAGCTTTTAGCGGCCCGTGTAGTCGGCGTCCGCAATATCCTTCGGCCAACGCGCCTTCTGGAACGGAGCCCACGTGAAGGCCGCCGCCACCAGCAGCAAGCCGCTCAACACAAACGCCGGGACGAAGCCCCACGCATCCGCGATGAGACCGGCCACCAGCGGGCCCAGAATCATGCCGAAATCGCTGCACATCTGGTACACCGCCAACACCTGGCCGCCACTGCGGCGGGTGCCAATCACATCAGAAACCGCGGCCTGAATCGACGGGCCCATAAACGCCGCACCAATACCCAGGCACGCCGTCAACGAGACAAACACCCAGGCCACAGGCGCGAAGCCCATGAAAGTCACCGCAGAGCCCGAAAGCAGTAGACCGGAGAAGGCCATGACGCGGCGGCCGAAACGGTCCGAGAAACGGCCCGAGAACGTCTGCGTCAGCGCGTTACCCAGCGAGTTCGTCGCCATCGCCAACGAGGCCAGCAGAGTACCCGCCACGGCGTTCGACATGTCGCCGCCGGTCGCCAAATATGCCGCGGCCAGCGGAATAATCGAGGACTGCACGCCGAACACCGACCAGCCAATCGCCCAATTCGAAACCAGAGCGGAGCGGTAATTCGTGAACTTCAACGCGTCACGAACCGTCATCGCCGGCAGGTTGCTCCTACCCGAGGCGGCCTCGGGGTGGGCGGCCTTGTCGGAGGCGTCAGCCTGGGCCTCGGCAGGAGGGATAGCCTCGGCGGGGGAATTAGCTTCAGTCTCAGAGCGCTCGGCGCTGTCAGAAGCGGGGGAGGGAGCCTCCGAGGGCAGAGTCCCTGTGCCCTTACCCTCAGCCAGCCGCGCCGCCTCGGCAATCGCATCACGCTCGGCCTCCAGGGTCGCCTGCGACGGCATCAAGAACCACACAATCAGGCCCGCCACCAGCAACGAAAAACCGTACACGATAAACGGCGCACGCAGACCAAACGGAGCCAGGGCGCTCGCAATGACCGGGCCCAGCAGGTTGCCCAGCAGGAACGCCGTCGCGTAATAACCGGAAATACGGCCGCGCATATGGGGAGGGGAGAGACGCACCAGCAGACCCATCGCGGAGACCGTGAACATGACCGAGCCAATGCCGGCCACCGCGCGTGCGGCCAACAGCACCCAATAATCCCAGGCGAAGGCAATCATAAACGAGGTCACGGACACAATCAGCATGCCAATCGTGTACACCGGACGTTCACCGAAACGGGTAATAATCTTGCCTGCCGTCGGCGCAAACAGCAGACGCGTAATCGCCAGCGCAGACACCACCATCGTCGCCATAGTGACCGTTGCGTTAAAATTCTGCGCGTAATTCGGCAGCACCGGCGCGACCAGGCCGAAACCCACCGCAATCATGAACGAGGCAACGATCAGAACCTTCAGACCGGTCGGCACGCGGTTCGGGTTAATCGTGCGAGGGTCAAAAACGGGCGGTGTTATGGCAGGTTTCCTCATGCGCATCCTCGTGTGTGTGGGCTGATGCAGCCGCGGGGCCCCACCCCTAAACACCGGCTGCGCTCAGCTAGAAAACTTCAATAGTGTCCAGTCTACTCCGGGCCGGGCCGGGCACGCGCGTCAACTAGACCGACGAAACCTCCCAAGCCGGTAAGCTAGTAGTGTGAATGAAACGATGATGATAATCTGTGCGATTGTGCTGGGCGTACTGGTGATTGCCGGTGTGCTTTTCGCCGTTCTGCGCCGACCCAAGAAGACCGCGAACCTGCAGTCTTTGCGCCAGGAGGCGGCCGCCGCCTCCGGCGAGTCGGCACCGGAAGCTGAGAGTTCGGCACCTCGCTCCATTGAAATTGAGATGCCCGACCCCTCCGCGGGTCGCCTGGTTCGTCTGCGTGCCCGCCTGGCCCGCTCGAACAACATGCTCGGTCAGGGCCTGCTTTCCCTGCTGTCTCGCGACCGCATCGACCAGGACGTGTGGGACGAGGTTGAGGAGACCCTGCTGCTGGCTGATCTGGGTTCCGAGCCGACCACCCGCCTGGTTGAGGCCCTGCAGAAGCGCGTGCGCGTCGAGGGCACGAACAACCCCGCCGCCGTGAAGAAGATGCTTCGCGAGGAGCTCGTGAAGATTGTCGGCCCCGACATGGACCGCGAGCTGAAGACCTCCGGTAGCGACGGCAACCCCGGCGTGGTGCTGGTCGTTGGCGTGAACGGCGTGGGTAAGACCACGACCGTCGGTAAGATTGCCCGCGTGATGGTTGCGGACGGTCAGTCCCTGATTCTGGGCGCCGCCGATACCTTCCGCGCCGCCGCTTCGGAGCAGCTGACCACCTGGGGTGACCGCGTGGGCGTGAAGACGGTGCGTTCCGAGAAGGAAGGCGCCGACCCCGCTTCGGTCGCCTTTGATGCGGTTAAGACCGGCAAGGAGGAAGGCGTCGACACCGTGCTCGTGGATACCGCGGGCCGCCTGCAGAACAAGGCCGGCCTGATGGACCAGCTCGGTAAGATCAAGCGTGTGATTGAGAAGGAAGCCCCGGTGACCGAGGTGCTCCTGGTCATCGACGCGACGACCGGCCAGAACGGCATGATTCAGGCGAAGGTCTTTGGCGAGATCGTGGACGTGACCGGTATTGTGCTGACCAAGCTGGACGGCACCGCGAAGGGCGGTATCGTCGTGGCCATTCAGGAGGAGCTGGGCGTTCCCGTCAAGCTCATCGGCCTGGGCGAGGGCCCGGACGACCTGGCACCGTTCGACCCGGAAGCATTCGTGGACGCGCTGCTGGATTAACCTCCTCATACTCCACTCCGCCGAGAAGCCACATGTGTTGCGAACACATGTGGCTTCTTGCGATTATCTGTGGTGGGTGTGGCGTTGTTTGATTATTCTCAATGCCGAGGCTTTACACGGCGACGGGTTCTTCGGTGCGTACCGCATGGTAGGTGGCATTGCTGACCGTCACACCGTACTGGCGCGAAGCGAGCTTGAGGATTTCCTCCACCGTGTAAATACGGAACACGCCGCCGTCGGTGGCCTGCGCGTACTCGCGCAGCAGCTGGCGGTTGGCGAGCTGACGAATCGGTTTGCCGCTGGCAGCCGCGGCGCGCACCTCAGCGCTATTGCGCAGCCACAGGTCGCGCACCCCGGCGGTCACGAAAACGCAGTCGGTACCCTTCACCCGGGTTGAAGCCTCGGCGAGGCACTGGGTCCACAGCGCAAAATCGGCGTCAAAATTGGCGCTGGGCAGAAGCGGGTGGCCCTGTTTCGCGGCCTCTGCGAGCTGCTGATTGTAGCGTTCCGGGCTGGGGGCCGCACCCACGTGCCCGGTGAAGAGGCGGTTCAGTCGCGGCAGAATCGTGTCATCTTCGCGGCGGGCCACGTTGATGGAACCGGTGTCGGTGGTGGGCTCGAGAATCCTCATAATCTGGGCGATGGAGTGGTCCAGCTGGTGGGTGACGGAGCGCAGGGCACTCCAGGGCGAGCCCTTCTCTTCGGGGAGAGTTTCTTTGAAGGAGGCGAGGGCGGAGCGAACGCGATCGGCGGCCGCCGGTACGGGGGAGGCGCCGTCGAGGGCCGCCCAGAATTCCTTGAGTGCCTGGTGGGGGAGGAATGCGTGGCCGCGCAGCTGCGAGAAAGCACGGATGATTTCGTCGCTGGTGCGAGTGGGGTACTGGTAGAGACTGGCCAGTGCGGTGGAGTCAAAGATGACGAGGATTCCGGGGTGAATCGATGATAGAGTGGCGCGATCGAGTTCCTTGTACTCAACGAAGTCGGAGTACAGGGTTCGCGTTTGTCGGGTGATTGACATGTGTCCCCTCCGGGTATGCGGGTATGGTCGGTCAAATGCGAGTGCCGGAGAAGTCGAGGAGAATAATCCATTCCAGTTTATCGACCTCCGGGTGCAGGTGAGGGACTTTCTGGACAAATATTTGGTTTATTACTTGCGTACCTGTCGCAGACGGGTGTTATCGCAGGTCAGGGCCTTCTGGGGAAGGCTGCGAACACCTGTGAGATGGGCCGCGTGGGGTGCATTTGAGCAGGTGTGCAGGCCTGTCGCTGTCGCAGGTTTCGGCCTCGCTCTTCTGGCCATCGGAGGGAATATCACAGACCGTCCCATGAGGGTCTACTGGAAGTATAAAACAAAATATGCAATTTAGTGCAAAATGTGGACGTTGTGTTACATCTCTACAGGTCACGCCCACAGAACACACGGCAGAACCCGGGCAGTAGTAGATGAACTTTTGTCTACTCCTGTAGACTTGAGGTGATTGAAATTTAATAAAGGAGATAGAGTAATGTCAGAGCTGACCACTCAGAACCAGGCGGAGGAGCAGGCTCCGGCTCGCACCGTTGTCGTGGCAGAAGACGAGGCACTGATTCGCCTCGATATTGTCGAAATTCTGAAGGACCAGGGTTTCGATGTTGTCGCCGAGACCGATAACGGTAAGACCGCCGTCGAGCTCGCACAGAAGCACCGCCCCGACCTGGTTCTTATGGACGTGAAGATGCCGATCATGGACGGCATCACCGCTGCGGAGGAGATCGCGAAGGAACAGATCGCCCCCGTGGTCCTGCTGACTGCCTTCAGCCAGAAGGAACTCGTGGACCGCGCCGTGGACGCGGGCGCTATGGCATACGTCGTCAAGCCCTTCACCCCCAACGACCTGATCCCGGCCATCGAGGTGGCCATGAGCCGCTACGAGCAGATTCGTGCGCTCGAGAAGGAAGTGGGCACCATCCGCGACCAGTTCGAGACCCGCAAGCTGGTGGACCGCGCCAAGTCCCTGCTCATCACCAAGATGAACCTGACCGAGCCGGAAGCATTCCGCTGGATTCAGAAGACCTCCATGGACCGTCGACTGTCCATGCGCGAGGTGTCTGACACCATCATCAAGCAGCTCTCCGCTTAGCGGTTCTCATCTCGCAACTCATCGCAGAGCGATTCGGCGTACGACTTTCGCGATGTGCGAGATAACCAGGCACGAATACGTGTCAGCACCCCTTTGACCGCGCTTTTGAAGACTTCTCAACCGACGAGAAACCAGCTCGAAAGTGCACGCACGACAGGCTAAAGAGATAGGCAAACATTCGGATTTGCCGACACACACGCAAAGCATTAACAAGCGCCCCGCCCCTTACGAAGAAGCTGAGGGACGGGGCGCTTGCGTTGCCTATGACGGATTGCGCTTATGAGTCGCGGCGGGCGATTAGCGCAGGTAACGGTTGAGCTCGTCGTCGGAATCCTGCGGGCCGTTGAGCGGACGCGCGGTGGGCGAACCTGCCCAGAGCATGCCAATGGTGCCCAGCATGACGCCGAGCCACCAGAAGGATCCCGGGTTGTTAATCGCGGTCACCAGGCACACCAGCATCACGCCGATGGCGATGGGCAGAATAATGCGCTTGGCGCGCACAATCTTGGGGTAGCGCTTGAAATAGGGGGTGCGCTCGCGGGCCATGGTCGTCCTTTCGTCGGGGTCGTTCCCTCTACCTTAGCTTAGGCCTTGTTAGCTTAGGCCTTGGGGCGGGGAATGAGCATGTTCGTGATGCGCGCGGTGCAGGTGGTGCGGCCGCGCTCATCCACAATGTCGATGGTGTGGATGCACAGCGTACGTCCCAGCTTGACGGCGGTGCAGGTCGCGGTGACCACACCGGATACCGCCGGACGCACGTGGGTTGCGTTGATGTCAACACCCACGGCCACGAGGTCTTCGCCGCCGTGCACGCCGGATGCGAGCGAACCGAGGGTCTCGGCGAGCACAACGTTCGCGCCGCCGTGCAGCAGGCCGATGGGCTGGGTGTTGCCGGCGACCGGCATGGTGGCGACGGCGCGTTCGGCGGTCAGCTCCTTGAACTTGATGCCCATGGCGGGGATAAGCTCGCCCATGCCGCGGGGGAAGTAGGAGTGCAGGTGTTCGGGAATTCCGCTTTCGGTCAGCTGTGCCTTGATTTCTTCAGCGGTAAGGGTGGTGGGTGCCGCCGCCCGGACGGGTGCGTGCTGCGTGTTGTTTTCAGTCATGGTCTCCAGTGTACCCCTCGGCGTTTGGTGCTTCGGGCGGGTGGTTTTTCGTGAGCGCCCGCAGGCACGCGTCGGCCCCGCCTCCCGAACGGGGGAGACGGGGCCGAAAACGTTATGCAAGCGGGGTATGGCTAGGCGGAGATGGCCTCTGCCTTCTCGATGTCCTCGTCGCGGATTTCCTTATCGGGGTTCGTACCGCTTGCCTTGGAAATGTGCTCGGTCAGGGTTGCGATGGTCGCGTCACCGGTCACGTTGGTCGCGGTGCCCAAGGAATCCTGAGCCAGGTACAGAGCAATCATCAGGGCAATCATGGATTCATCAAAACCGAGCATGGACTGCAGTAGACCGATTGCGGTCATCACGCCGCCGCCGGGAACACCGGGAGCAGCAACCATCATCACGCCGAGCACCAGAATCATGGGAATCAGTGAACCAAAGTCGGGGTGCTGGCCGGTCATGAACAGCACTGCCACCGAGCAGGAGGTAATGGTGATCATGGAGCCGGAGAGGTGAATGGTCGCGCACAGCGGAATCGCGAAGTCCACCACGCGGGGGGAGATGCCGGCCTTCTTTGCCGAACGCACGGTCACCGGGATGGTCGCAGCCGAAGACTGGGTACCGATTGCGGTGAAGTATGCGGGCAGCATGGTCTTGAGCATCTTGAAGGGGTTGCGGTGAGAGACTGCACCAGCCACCGAGTACTGCAGGGTCAGGGTAATCCAGTGCAGAGCAAAAATCATGAGGAAGACGAAGATGAAGACCGTGAGAATCTTTGCCACCTGACCGGCGAGGGTCATGTTTGCGAACACACCCAAAATGTGCACGGGCAGCAGGGGGATAATCACGTAGCTGAGCATCTTCTCAACGATGACCTGGAAGTCCTCGAAGAGGTTCAGCATCGCACGGGTCTTCAGTGCGGTAATGCCCAGACCCAGGATGAAGGAGAGAATCAGTGCGCTCAGCACGCCCATAATCGGGGTCAGCTCGAAGGAAATGTAACCCTTGGACAGCGCGTTCTCGGGGTTGTCGAAGGAGGCGAGCTGCTGGCCCTTCAGGATGATGGGGTAGAGCAGCAGTGCGCTGGTCAGTGCCAGGAAGCCGGCAAGGATGCTGGAGAGGTACGACAGGCCCACGGTGATGCCGAGCATCTTGCCTGCACCCTGCGCGAGGGAACCGATGCCGGGCACGATGAAGCCGATAATAATCAGCGGAATCGCGAAGCTCAGGAATGCGCTGAATACGGTCGAGAAGGAGACGAAGAGCTGCACAATGAGGTCGGTGGGGATGGCCGCGCCGGTTGCGTCATTGATGCCGCTAATCATTCCGGGGGTGAAGAGACCGATGAGCACACCCGCGCCAATTGCGATGACAATCCACAGGATCAGGGGGATTTTTTTGAGTACCTTCATGGGTTCCTAAATGAGGGTTCGTTGTGTGTTGAGCGCGGGAGGTGCCCTCACGGTCCGGTGAATCCTGCCGGTGAATTCTGGGTAGAGCTCTGCCTATGAATACACGGGGTGTGGGGTTTCCTACGCTGGAGGCGATAATTAAGGTTATATATTATCCGGAAACTGTATTATTATCCACCTCATATAGTGGCTTGGGGCACAATATTTGTGAGAAAAATTGGCCAAACGCGCTTCACGGGCATTTATATATGAGGTAAAACTCTTTCCCGGCACCCTGCTATTCCGCCATATGGCACGGCGCCGGCACCTCGTGTAGCGGAGGCGACCCGCACCGAAACCCGCGGGACCGGAATCGATACACTAGAGGGGTGACTACTGCGAATAACACCCTTCTGCTCATTGACGGACACTCCCTGGCCCTACGCTCCTTCTTCGGCATCTACACCATGGCCGAAAAGACCGGCCAGCACATTTTCGTGCGTAGCGACGGCCAACACACCGAGGCCGTGCACGCCTTCCTCTCCACGCTGCTGAACATCATCAAAGATAACCAGCCCAGCCACATCGCCGTTGCCTTCGACCTGCCCGGCGGCACCTTCCGCACCGCCGAATACGGTGAATACAAGGGCGGCCGCAACGCCATCCCCGAGGCCTTTGACGGCCAGATCGACCTCATCAAGAAGATGCTCGGCGCGCTGAACATTCCCGCGCTCACCTACGAAAACTACGAGGCTGACGACATCGTCGCCACCCTGACCCGCCGCGGCACCGAAGCCGGATACAAGGTCCTCATCCTCTCGGGCGACCGCGACATCTTCCAGCTCGTCACCGACGAGGTCACCCTGCTCTACCCGGTCACCACCGGCCCCTCCAAGGGTATTCAGCGCATGGACCCCGCCGCCATCGAAAAGAAGACCAAGGTGCCCCCGCACATGTACCCCGACCTGGCCGCCCTCACCGGCGAGCAGGCCGACAACCTGCCCGGCGTACCCGGTGTGGGTCCCGGCTTCGCCGCCAAGTGGCTCGGCGAGTATGGCTCCCTGCAGGGTGTGCTCGACAACCGCGACAAGATTGGCGGCAAGAAGGGCGAGGCACTACGCGAAAACATCGACAACGTAGTGCGCAACCGCCGCCTCAACCAGCTCGTCAACGACCTCGACCTGAACGTCACCCTCGAAGACACCGCATTCACCCCCGACCTGGATGCACTCAACACCTTCTTCGATGAGGTAGAGTTCCGCACCATCCGCAAGCGTGCCGCCGACACCCTCGGCCCCATCGTGCGCGCCGCCGGTTCCGCAGGCTCTGCAGGTTCCGCCGCAGAAGCAGGGGAGGAGGGCGCCACCAAGAAGGCACCCACCGGCCCCGTCTACGCACCCATTGCCACCAGCGCACCCACCAAAAACGCAGACGCCGCAGCATTCCGCGCCTTCTGCGCCGCCGCAGCCGAAGAAAACTACGGTAGTGACGAACAGGGTGCGCCCATCGCCGTACCCGAACGCCTCGAAGGCGCCGTGACCCTCTACCCGGTCACCAACCTGCCCGTAGCGCGCCCCGCCATCGGCGACGCACCCGCCGTCAAGGTCACCAAAACCAAAATCCGCGCCGCCGAAGAAAACCCCGAACTGCTCGGCGTGCTCCTCACCAGCAAGAACACCAGCCTCTGGATCGATACCCGCACCATCGACCCGGAACTCGACGCCGCCCTCGCCGCGTGGCTCTCCGACCCCGCCGCCCGCAAAATCGTTATGGACCTGAAGATTCAGCGCAAGCTTCTTCGCTCCTACGGCTACGAACTGGCCGGCGCCGTCGAGGACCCCGCGCTGTCCTCGTACATGTGCGGCTTCATCCCCACCGCAACCCGCAAGCTCTTTTCCGAACGCATGGAAGACCTCGCCGAACGCTACCTGTGGATTCCCAAGGAACCCTACGCGCAGCTGGTCTTCCAGCCCGAGACGCGCGAAGAACCCTCCCTGTTCAGCCTGCCCGGCGAAACCGAACCGGTCGAGAACCTGCGCTACTTCACGCAGATTAGCCGCATCATCCACGAGCTTGCGCGCCTGCTGCACTACGAAATGGAAGAGCACGGCCAGCTGAAGGTCTACGAAGAAATCGAGCTGCCGCTACTGTACGTGCTCGCAGACATGGAGCAGGCCGGCATCGCCGTCTCCGATGCGCTCCTGACCGAGCTGCACGAAACCTTCTCGGCACGCGCCAACCAGGCGCAGGAATCCGCCCGAGCCATCATCGGCGGGGAGGTCGCCACCGAGGACGGTGAGGAGCCGCTGAACCTCGCCTCCGTCAAACAGCTGCAGACCGTGCTCTTTGAGACCCTCGGCCTGCCGCACACCCGCAAGATTAAGTCCGGCTACTCGACCGACGCCGAATCCGTCACCGAGCTGCTCTCCAAGATCTCGCCCGAATCCGATGGCGCAGCGTTCCTGGGGGCGCTCATCGCCTACCGCGACAACATCAAGCTCGCCCAGACCGTCGAGGGCCTGCAGAAGGCCGCCACCGAGGACGGACGCGTGCACACCACCTTCCAGCAGGGCGCCGCATCCACCGGTCGACTCTCCTCGACCGCGCCGAACCTGCAGAACATCCCGATTCGCACCGAGGAGGGCCGCCGCATCCGCGGTGCCTTCATCGTGGCTCCCGAGCCCATCGACGGCGTGGAGTACGAGGGTCTGCTCACCGCCGACTACTCGCAGATCGAAATGCGCATCATGGTGCACCTGGCCGCCGACGAGAAGCTCATCGCAGCCTACGAAGCGGGGGAGGACCTGCACCGTTACGTCGGTTCCGAAGTCTTCGGCGTAGCCCCCGAGGACGTCACCCCCGAGCAGCGCTCCAAGGTCAAGGCCATGTCCTACGGTTTGGCGTACGGCCTGTCCCGCTTCGGCCTCGCCAAGCAGCTGAACATCAGCTCCGACGAAGCAGGCGAACTGCGCACCAACTACTTCAAGCGATTCGGACGCGTGGGCCGCTTCCTGCGCGGCGTGCTCAAGCAGGCACACCAGGACGGCTACACCGAAACCATTTTCGGTCGCCGCCGCGTGCTGCCCGACCTGGACTCGCCCAACCGTGTACGCCGAGAAGCCGCCGAACGCGCCGCCCTCAACGCCCCGATTCAGGGCACCGCCGCGGACATCATCAAGATCGCCATGATTAACATTCACCGCCGCCTGCGCGAAGAGGGCCTGAAGACCCGCATGCTGCTGCAGGTGCACGACGAAATCATCCTCGAAGTCGCCACCGGTGAGCGTGAAGCCGCCGAACGCGTACTCGTCGAGGAGATGAGCGGTGCCGCCTCCCTGCGTGTTCCTCTGGATGTGCAGGTCGGCTGGGGTAAGTCCTGGCAGGAGGCGGGCCACTAGGCTCACTGCCTCTTTGGGGTTTCCGCACGGAAAGCGGTATTCGTCCTCGTTCCTACAGGGGACCCGCCCTCGCTTCGCTTCGGGCACCCTGATGTCACTTCGGACGATACCGCCTTTCCTCGCTGGGCATAGCAAGGGTTACCGAGCGGGTGCGGCCGCGTTTTCCGGATGCGCCCTCAGGGTGTCAGCCCGGACGCTCTCCGCAGCGAAGCAAGGAGGGGCGGAGCGTCCGGGTGACGGGTGCCCCTGCGTAGGCGCGGAGGAAATATGCGGCGCCCCGCCCTTCCCAACCTGAGAGGAACGAGGACGAACGCCGTACCCTCCGCAAACCCCACTGCAACCCCCCTCCGCAAACCACAACTCCAAAACCGCAAATAAGTACGGGAATTCCGGGCGCGCATCCATTGACGACACGCCCGGGATTCCCGTACACTGTTAATCGCGTGTACCAACGTACGGGTTTTTGCACCCGTTTTATGGGAATAACTTTCCGGAAAAACGAGTTATATCTTCCGTACACCCGCTGAAGCGTCTTCGCCTCGGCGGCGGTACACATTGTAAGTATCCGTCAGCTCGACGTTTCCTCACCTCGTTCAAAGGCGTTAGCGGTCCTATACCGTGCGCGCCGGGGTGAAACAGTGAGCCGATTAGCGCCTCCACTCGGGGGTGTTGAACGGTGAACCGGCGGCGTCGACCTATTAGAAATCCAATTGGAGCCCTCACTACATGAGCACCAACATCCCTCAGGTCGCAATCAACGACATCGGCGACGAGCAGGCATTCCTCGAGGCTGTCGACAAGACCATTAAGGTCTTCAACGACGGCGATCTCGTCTCCGGCCAGGTCGTCAAGATCGACCACGATGAGGTTCTGCTCGACATCGGTTACAAGACCGAAGGCGTCATCCCCTCCCGCGAGCTGTCCATCAAGCACGATATCGACCCCTCCGAGGTCGTCGAGCTCGGCTCCGAGGTTGAGGCACTCGTCCTCACCAAGGAGGACAAGGAAGGTCGCCTGATCCTCTCCAAGAAGCGCGCACAGTACGAGCGTGCATGGGGCGACATCGAGAAGATCAAGGAAAACGACGGCGTCGTCACCGGCACCGTTATCGAGGTTGTCAAGGGCGGCCTCATCCTCGACATCGGTCTGCGCGGCTTCCTGCCCGCATCCCTCGTCGAGATGCGCCGTGTCCGCGACCTCGCTCCCTACATCGGCCAGCAGCTCGAAGCTAAGATCATCGAGCTGGACAAGAACCGCAACAACGTTGTTCTGTCTCGCCGTGCATACCTGGAAGAGACCCAGTCCGCAGTCCGCTCCTCCTTCCTCAACGAGCTGGAGAAGGGTCAGGTCCGCGAGGGCGTTGTCTCCTCCATCGTCAACTTCGGTGCATTCGTGGACCTGGGTGGCGTAGACGGTCTGGTTCACGTTTCCGAGCTGTCCTGGAAGCACATCGACCACCCCTCCGAGGTTGTCGAGGTTGGCCAGCCCGTCACCGTCGAGGTTCTCGAGGTGGACCTGGATCGCGAGCGCGTCTCCCTGTCGCTCAAGGCAACCCAGGAAGATCCGTGGCAGGCCTTCGCCCGCACCCACGCTCTGGGCCAGATTGTTCCCGGCAAGGTCACCAAGCTCGTTCCCTTCGGTGCATTCGTGCGCGTTGAGGACGGCATCGAGGGCCTCGTCCACATCTCCGAGCTGGCAACCCGCCACGTTGACCTGGCTGAGCAGGTCGTCTCCGTCGGTGAAGAGGTCTTCGTCAAGATCATCGACATCGACATGGACCGCCGCCGCATCTCCCTGTCCCTCAAGCAGGCAAACGAGGGCGTTGACCCCAACGCTACCGAGTTTGACCCGGCTCTGTACGGCATGGCCGCAGAGTACGACGAGGCCGGCAACTACAAGTACCCCGAGGGCTTCGACCCCGAGGCTAACGAGTGGCTGGAAGGCTTCGACGCACAGCGCGAGGCTTGGGAAGCACAGTACGCAGAGGCACAGGCTCGCTTCGAGGCTCACAAGGTTCAGGTTGCTAAGGCTCTCGAGGCTGACGCAGAGGCTGCAGCAGCAGCTCCCGCAGCAGCTGAGCCCGCACCGACCTCCTACTCCTCCGAGGAGCCCGCTTCCGCAGGCACCCTCGCATCGGATGAGGCACTGGCTGAGCTCCGCAAGAAGCTGACCGGCAACTAATCTGCCGCTCAGATGAGCACTCATCAGGCGTAATAGCCGATAGGTAACCCCCACGTGGGGTGCCTAGAGCAGGGGAACCCCCTCATCTCCCGTTTGGGAGGTGAGGGGGTTCTTTGCGTTCCCGGTGCCCTGTTTGCTGGGGGGCGCCGCGGGTTGGGGAAGTCTTGGAAGGGTGCGCCGCGGTTTGGGGCGTGGGCCCGAGGCTGGTGTTGGGGGAAGAGTCGTTGGGCAGTCGTTAGGCGGCGGTCATCTGCTCCCAGACGGCGCGCACCTGCTCGGCGGTTTCCTCCAGCGAGCCGCCATTATCAATGATCCAGGTTGCGACCGCCTCGCGCTGCTCATCGGTGGCCTGCGCGGCGATGCGGGCGCGCGCATCCTCCTCACTCATGCCGCGCGAAGACACGAGGCGCTGCAGGCGGGTCGCCAGGGGAGTGCGCACCACGACCACGCCCTCAAAAGCGGACGGGTCGCCGGTCTCCACGAGCAGAGGAATATCCTCCAGTACCACGCCGCTAAAACCGGGTTCGGATTGCGCCTGCTCCACCAGCTGCGCGGCACGCTCACGAATGGCCGGATGCACAATCGCGTTCAGACGCAGGCGCGCCTGCTCATCATTGAACACGATACGCGCCAGGGCGGGGCGGTTGAGACGGCCGCCCTCATCGAGCAGATGCTCACCGAACTCCGCGACCGTGCGGGCGAGCACCGCCTCGCCGGGCTCCATGAGGGAGCGAGAGATAGCGTCCGCATCCACCAGGAATGCGCCCTGCTCAACGAAGAGGGAGGCGATGGTGCTCTTGCCGCTGCCGATACCGCCGGTGAGGGCGTAACGGCGCAGGGCAGTGGAGGCGGGGGAAGAAGGCTGGGACATGGACGGTGCTCCTGACGGGCTGTGCCACAATAGATAGGTACTGATCAGAGGAGGACACATGCAGGAAGAAACTCGCGCCAACCGCTACCTTGTGCCGCGCGGCGATGAGCCCTATGAGAGCCTCCTCGAAATTAAGCGTAGCGAATTTATTGGTCACATCAAGCGCGTGAGCACCGTTGAGGAGGCGCGCGCCTACATTGAGTCGGTGCGCAAGACCTACCACGATGCCCGCCACGTGTGTTCGGCGTTCGTGATTGGTGCCGACCGCGACGTGCAGCGTTCCTCCGATGACGGCGAGCCCGCCGGTACCGCGGGTGTGCCGATGATGCAGGCGCTGCTGGCGCGCCAGACCCGCGAAGACGGCACGACCGACCTCTCCGATGTGGTGGCCGTGGTCGTGCGCTACTTCGGCGGCATTAAGCTCGGTGCCGGTGGCCTGGTGCGCGCCTACACTGATGCGGTGGTGCAGACCCTGGACTCGGCGCAGTTCGACTCGCGTGAGCGTCTGCGCGTGGGTGAGGTTCCTAGCTCGCACGCGGAGGCGGGCCGCCTGGAGAACGAGATGCGCGCCGCGGGCCTGAACGTGTTGGGTACCGAGTACGGTGCGGAGGGCGCGGTCATCTCGGTGGGCGTGTTTGACCGCGCTGAGGAGCTGTCGCGTGCGGAGGAGCTGGTGGTGAGCTTGAGTTCCGGTGCGGCGAGCGTGACCTGGGGTGACACGCAGTGGGTGGATCTGCCGGTCTAGGCTGCCGGCCCCTAGATTCCCGGGCTTAGATTTCCTCCTAGATTTCCGGACTAGAGCGCCCGTGTAAAGCTCTCAAAACCCAAAAGATAGCCAAACCTTAGTTAATAGTTACTCTAACCCTAGTAATTGCCCGTCGTTGTTGATAAGGTAGAGGGAGTGCTGAAAACTCATCCAATATCTGAGGTCGTGATAGTGTGGCGCAGCAGGGCATCATCCCCAATGGAGTAGAGGAACCCGCTAACGCAATGGGAGGGGCGGCAACCCTCACCCCTCGGCAGGGGAGCGCGGGAGCTGCCGCCCAGCTTGAGCCGGCAACCGTCGCGCAGCTCCTCGACGCCTACCGTCAGCAGAACCTCGGCACCCTCCTGGGCGTGCTCACCCGCCGCCCCGGCGAGTTCGCCCGCCAGCTAGGCCGGCTCAGCCGCCTCTTCCCCCAGCACGTGGCGGCCATCGCCGAGGCCTTCGCCTCCGTGGGCCGAACGCTGCCTCTCGACGAGCTCGTGCGCCTGCACAACCGCTACTCAAACGCCGCCCGCGGGGTGGGGGAGAAGCTCAGCCTCGACAATTCGCGGGTGCTGCACCTCATCCAGACTCCGGCGCTCAACCGTGAGGGGGCCGGGCACCTGCTTATGGCCATCGAACTCTGCATGGCCGGCCGTCTGCGCGGCCTGACCGTTTCCATGCCCTCCACCGAGGCGTTTGCTCCGGCCGAACAATCCTCGAGCCTCGGCTCCTGCAACCCCGCCCTGAACGGTGCCCTCAACGCCTTTGAACCGATCGGGTGGGAGCCTTTCTCCCTAGACGGCAGCGATGTTTTGCTCGCTTCCGGCGTGCGCGATATCCCCGACGGCTACGAGCTGTCCCTCTGGCTCCTCGACGACGACTACCGATGCCGTGCCCGCGTGGAGCGAGGCGCCCCGCAGGTGTGCATGGCCAGCTTCTACGACGAGGAGCTGACCAGCCGCACCGTGGATGCCTCCGGGGTCACCGAGAACTACCGCATCGAGGAGTTTGCCGAGCTGGACTACCTGAACGCCATGGACCGGCAGGTGCGCTACGTGGCCGTGACCGCGAAAACGGGAGAACCCCTCCCAACCTCGCTGGATGTTCCTGAGCCTTCGGGCGCGGCCTCCCTGAGCCCCTTCGTGGGTGGACGCTTCGTCCTGCCCGATGTACGCACGGCAGAGGTGACCTCCGCCGGAGGCCTGCGGACCCTCACCCACAGCGGCATGCTTCCGGTCTTGCGCGCCCCCGGCCGCACCGTATGCGCGGTGATCGACCTGTACAAGCACCGCATTAACACCCCGGGGGTGGGTATTCCCGCGGGCCTGAGCGTGGAAGACGAAGAACGCACCATGCAGCTGATCCTGAGCACCCTGAACGGCTACCTGCCGCTGACGAACCGGGCGCTGATGAGCCTCGCCGGAGCCACCGTGGAGGTGCGCTAAATCCTTACCCGCGAGGTGCCCGCAGGCGCGTAGCCACCTGTGGGTAGAGGGTATCGTGGCGAGTACATTGCGCGT
This sequence comes from Rothia mucilaginosa, assembly GCF_001061665.1. Classification (GTDB taxonomy): domain Bacteria; phylum Actinomycetota; class Actinomycetes; order Actinomycetales; family Micrococcaceae; genus Rothia; species Rothia mucilaginosa_A. The sequence goes on from NZ_JVSP01000016.1 coordinate 88,170, forward strand.
GATTATATTGCGCCAGTAGAAAAGGGTGACCAATCCTGGGGCGCATCGGGCGGCTTTCCCCTAGGATGGATACATGAGTTACGCACCCGAAATTAACCGCATCGTCGCCCCCTTTGAGGTGGTCAGCCCCTTCCAGCCTGCCGGTGATCAGCCGAAGGCCATCGCCGAGCTCACCGAGCGCGTGCAGAACGGTGAGAAGGACATTGTGCTGATGGGCGCTACCGGTACCGGTAAGTCCGCGACCGCAGCCTGGCTGATTGAGGCGGTGCAGCGTCCGACCCTGGTGCTCGTGCAGAATAAGACTCTCGCGGCGCAGCTGGCGAATGAGCTGCGCGAGCTGCTACCGAATAATGCGGTGGAGTACTTCGTCTCGTACTACGACTACTACCAGCCCGAGGCGTACGTGCCGCAGACCGATACCTTCATTGAGAAGGACTCCTCCATCAATGAGGAGGTGGAGCGTCTGCGCCACTCGGCGACGAACTCCCTGCTGACTCGCCGCGACGTGGTGGTGGTTGCGACCGTGTCCTGCATTTATGGTCTGGGCACGCCCGAGGAGTACGTTGAGCAGATGGTGACTCTGCGTCGTGGTGAGGCGGTTGACCGCGACGAGCTACTGCGCCGGTTCGTGGCGATGCAGTACGCGCGTAACGATATGGACTTTCACCGCGGCACGTTCCGTGTGCGCGGCGATACCGTCGAAATCATCCCCATGTACGAGGAGAACGCAATCCGCATTGAGTTCTTCGGTGATGAGATTGAGGCGATTTACACCCTGCACCCGCTGACCGGCGAGGTAATTCGCGAGGAAGAAGAAATGTACGTCTTCCCCGCAAGCCACTACGTTGCCGGTGCCGAGCGTATGGCGAAGGCCATTACCTCCATTGAGGACGAGCTGCGCGAGCGCCTGCAGACCCTCGAATCCCAGGGCAAGCTGCTGGAGGCGCAGCGTCTGCGTATGCGCACCACCTACGACCTGGAAATGATGGAGCAGATGGGCTTCTGCAACGGCATTGAGAACTACTCGCGTCATATTGATGGTCGTGCCCCCGGCAGCGCCCCGAACTGTCTGCTGGATTATTTCCCGGACGATTTCCTGCTGATTATTGACGAGTCGCATGTGACGGTTCCGCAGATTGGTGCCATGTATGAGGGCGATATGTCCCGTAAGCGCACCCTGGTGGAGCACGGTTTCCGCCTGCCGTCGGCGATGGATAACCGCCCGCTGAAGTGGGAGGAGTTCCTGGAGCGTATCGGTCAGACGATTTACCTTTCGGCGACCCCCGGTAAGTATGAGCTGTCGCAGGCTGATGGTTATGTGGAGCAGATTATTCGCCCGACCGGCCTGATTGACCCGGAGATTGTGGTCAAGCCGACCAAGGGGCAGATTGATGATTTGCTTGAAGAGATTCGCGTGCGCGTTGAGCGTGATGAGCGTGTGCTGGTCACGACCCTCACCAAGCGCATGGCGGAGGATTTGACGGAGTACCTGCTACAGCACGGCGTGAAGGTGCAGTACCTGCACTCTGACGTTGATACGTTGCGCCGTGTGGAGCTTTTGCGTGAGCTGCGCCTGGGTACTTTTGATGTGCTGGTCGGTATTAACCTGCTGCGTGAGGGCCTGGACCTGCCCGAGGTGTCCCTGGTTGCGATTCTGGATGCCGATAAGGAAGGCTTCCTACGTTCGACCACGTCGCTGATTCAGACGATTGGTCGTGCGGCGCGTAATGTGTCCGGTCAGGTGCACATGTACGCCGATAAGATTACGGATTCTATGCGCGTGGCGATTGATGAGACGAACCGCCGCCGCGAGATTCAGCAGGCGTACAACCGTGAGCACGGCATTGACCCGCAGCCTCTGCGGAAGAAGATTGCCGATATTACGGATGTTCTCGCCCGCGAGGAAGAGGACACCCGCGAGCTTCTGCAGCTGCGTAAGAGCGGTAAGAAGGGTGCCCGCACGGTGAGTGCGGGTGCGAAGACCGGTTCTGCGACCTCGTCGAAGATTGCCACGAGCACCCCGGAGTCGGAGGAGCTTCTCGCCCGTGCGGAGGCGCGCGTTCGCGCCGACGGCCTGGCCGCCGCCCCCGCCGAGGACCTGCTGGACCTCATCGAGGAAATGAACGAGCAGATGCGCCTGGCCGCGGAGAACCTGCAATTTGAGCTGGCCGCGCGTCTGCGCGACGAGCTGGCCGACCTGAAGAAGGAGCTGCGCCTCATGAAGGAGGCGGGTCACGCCTAAACCAGGTGTTCTAAGCCCGGCGTTTAGGGGCCGACGTGGGTTTTTCGCCATGAGGTAACTCATTGTTCATGAAGTTCTACTGAGTGCAGATACATGCTGTACACTATCAAGGTGTTTTACGTGTCAAATAACACCTTGATGCTTCCGAACGATAAAGAAAAAACTGTGACTATTTCTAATAGCTCTTCAGATGCACACACCACGGGAGCTCGTTCCGTTACCCGCCGCAACCTCACCCGCGGCGCGCTTTGGGCTGTGCCCGCTATTGCCGCATCCACGACGGTACCCGCATTCGCTGCTTCGGCTGATGATTGCAAGACGGTACATGGTCCGGACTTCACCCAGGTCGGTGGCTGGATGATTACCAATCCCGCCAGTGGCGCCCTGCAGTCGCGCACCAAGAACAAGCCCGTGACTGCGCCGGAGACCGGTCAGGCGTGGTGGTCCATGGAGAATGCAACCTCACCGAATCCCGCAACGATCCGCCTCATGTCCGTGTACGAGGCGACTCACGGCCCCGAGGGCGACCTCAACTTGAACTGCGGTGAGTTCGTGATGACCTACAACGTCTCCGCGTTGGAGGCGACGACCGGCACCACGCACCTGCACCCGTCCATGGACATTTACTTCTTCTCGCCCGAGGGTGAAATCATTGACCGCCAGATCTTTACCACTGACCCGACCGGCAAGGCAACCGTCATGACCCGCAACGGCAAGACTCAGACCGTTCAGGGCCAGGTCATTCCCTTCGCGTCGAGCGTGAATGATAAGGCGACCGGCATCTCCGCGCGTTTTGCGTTGCGTGGCAATACGCTCATGGAAGGCATGTACCAGTTCGAGGTGGTTATTACCGTCCCGACGATTCAGGAGAACGGCACGGTGGATACGAACAAGCAGGTGAACGCGATTGCTTTCACTCCGCCGACCTTCAACATTGTCTCCTAATTGAATGAAAAGTAGCCCTCCCCGTAATAGTTCACGGGAGGGCTACCTTTATGTGGGCTTACTGCGCGTGCTGGTCTGCGCGGTGTGATCTGTGTGTGCTGGTCTACTATGCGCCGCTCTACACTGTGTCTTTTTATGCCGCGCCTTTTTAGGCTGTGCCTTTTATATGTCGCCGTTCTCTAGTGCGGCGGCGTCATATCGCTCGCGGGCTTCGAGCACCGCCTGCATATTGTCCTGCGCCCAGTGGCGCAGGGCGGTCATCGGCTCAATGAGGGTCGTACCGAGCGCGGTCAGTTCGTAGTCCACGCGCGGCGGAATGGATGCCGTGACGCGGCGTTCCACCAGGCCGTCGCGTTCCATGGAGCGCAGGGTCTGGGTCAGGACCTTGGGGGAGACGCCCTGAATCATCGCCTTGAGCTCACCGAAGCGGGCGACGGGTTGTTCGGAGAACGCCGCAACGATGAGCGGGGTCCACCGGTCGGTGAGGTGGCGCATCACGGTGCGGGAGGGGCAAGCGTGGGCGAGAATATTGGCGGGCAGGTCGTCCTGCGGGGTGCGGGCGGCTTCTATGGTTTCTCGTGTGCCTGTGGTTTCGCGTGTGGGGGAGGTGAGCGTGGTGGTCATAGCTGCGGTCTTTTCAATCTGCTGAGGGGCTGTTTTGCTGTTTTAGGGGAGATGGTAAGGGCGTAAAAATATTTTTAAATATTTTCTCAAAGCTCTAAATAGTTACCTTGAGGTACCCGGTTTCTAATAGATACTATAAAACCATCACGCGGAACACCGCAAGAGAAACGATAGAAACCACTCCGATAGGAAGCCCTCATGAACATCGCAATCATCGGCGCAACCGGCATGGTCGGCGCACGCACCGCAGCAGAAGCAATCTCCCGCGGCCATCGGGTCGACGCCTACACCCGCTCCGGTAAGGCGCCCGAAGGCGCTACCGCCCACAGCATCGACCTTGCAGACACCACGGCACTGGTCGACATCGTCAACAATCACGACGTCACCATTGTTGCCGTCCCGGGCGGTCGCGGCACCTCCGCACGGCCGGTCATCGACGCACACCGCGCACTGATCGCGGCGGCACCCACCGGTCGCCTGCTGGTTGTTGGCGGCGCCGGCTCCCTCGAGGACGGCAACGGCAACCGCTTCGTGGACGGTGAAGGCTTCCCGGAAGATTACAAGCCCGAGGCGAAGGCATTCGCCCAGATTCTCGACGAGTACCGCGCATCCGAGGGCCTGAACTGGACCATGCTCTCCCCGGCGTTCGAAATCGCACCGGGTGAGCGCACCGGCAAGTACAACACCGCACTGGACACCCCCGCAGGCGAGTTCATTAGCGCCGAGGACTTTGCTGTCGCCCTGATTGATGAGGCGGAAGAGCCCAAGCACGCGGGCCGCCGCTTCACCGTTGCCAACTAGACAGCGCCAACTCATAGCGGCGCCAGCTAGACAGCACTAACTGACAAGCGCGTATTCATCATGCAGAACGCCGCATCCGACAGGTCAGCCCTGCCGGATGCGGTGTTTCGGCGTGCTTCGCTCTTGAAAAATCCTCCGGAGGGGCTCCTGCGCGAAAACCTCAACCTGCTGTATAATCGTTCACCGAGCAAGGGAGTATCCCACCAATCGACTCATCGTCAGCACGTTAGCCGAAGGCGCCTAACCGGGGAGTCGAGCCGACCTCCATTCAGATCGGCGGGAGAGACTTGTGGTCCTGTACGCACACCACAAGAAAGGCTCCCCATGGAAGTTACCGGGTTGCAATGGTTGGTTACTATTCTCATCATCGCTGGCCTGCTGGCCTTCGATTTCTTCGTTCACGTCCGTAAGGCGCACGAACCCACCGTCAAGGAAGCGGCCATTTGGTCGAGTATCTACATCGGCATCGCCGTGTTGTTCGGTCTGTATATCTTCGTGACGAACGGCTCCTCCGCCGCCACCGAATTCTACGCAGGCTACATCACCGAAGAAGCGCTCTCGGTCGATAACCTCTTCGTCTTCATGATCATTATGGGCACCTTCCGCGTCGCCCGTGAGAATCAGCAGAAGGTCCTGCTCTTCGGTATCGTCTTCGCGATCCTGGCGCGCGGCACCTTCATCTTCGCCGGCGCGGCAATCATTAACTCCTTCGCCTGGGTGTTCTACATCTTCGGCCTGGTTCTGCTCATGACCGCGGGTAACCTGCTCAAGGACGAACTCACCGAGGGCGACGGCGACGACGAGGCAGACAACATCATGGTTCGCCTCGCCAAGAAGTACCTGAAGACCAGCGACCACTTCGACGGCGACAAGCTCTTCACCATCGAAAACGGCAAGCGCGTCATGACCCCCATGATGCTCGTCATGGTCGCAATCGCGGGCTCCGACCTGCTCTTCGCGCTCGACTCGATTCCCGCGATCTTCGGCCTCACCCAGTCCGTCTACATTGTGTTCACTGCGACCGCGTTCTCCCTCATGGGCCTGCGCCAGCTGTACTTCCTGATTGACGGCCTGCTGGACCGCCTCGTCTACCTCTCCTACGGCCTGGCAGCCATCCTCGCGTTCATCGGCGTGAAGCTCATCCTGCACGCGATGCACGAGAACAACCTGCCGTTCATTAACCACGGCGAGTCCGTGCACGTGGTCGAAATCAGCACCGAAATGTCGCTGATGGTCATCGTGGGCGTCCTGATTATTACCGTGCTTGCCTCGCTGCTCAGCCCCAAGGGCCGCGCACTGCAGACCATTCAGCGCGTGCAGGCGCTCTCCGAGAAGTACCTGGCCCTGCCCGAGGATGCACCCGCCGCCGAGCGTGCGGACATCACCGCCCGCTGGCAGAAAGAAACCGAGAAGCTCAAGGCCATCCCGCAGAAGCTGCGTGACGAGCTCATCGAGAAGGAAGACGAGTACCACGCCCTGGTGCTGCGTGCCCGCACCGCACAGGATGCGCACGCTTCCTCCTCGAAGTAGCGTCGGGCGGCCGTAACGCCTGAGCCGCCGGGACGCTCGCGGCTCGGGCCAAGCGCCCACGCTAAAGCCCCTCACACCGGATCAACCGGGGTGAGGGGCTTTAGCTATATCAAAGATATATTCAGCGAAGAATTACTGGTTGTGAACCTCAGCCAGCATGTTCTTCAGATGGCCCAGAATGGTCAGCGAGTCGGAACCGAAGCCGTCGTGGTGGTGGGTCTTCGAGGTCCACACGTGGGTGTTGCCGACCCAGCGGGCGGTCTCCATGGAGTGCTCGAAGTCCACGTACACGTCCGGGTTGTAGGCGGCGGCCACAACGGGAACCTCGTTCTTGTGCAGCTGCTCGTGGTCGTACAGGCGACCCCAGTCCTTCTTCTCGGCCAGGATATTCGCCACCTCGGCCAGCGGACGCAGCGAGGGATCCTCCTCGTAGTACCAGGGGAAGATGTGCTCGCCGGTGAAGAGCAGACGGTCCGCATCCGGTGCGAACTCGGGACGGGAAGCCGCCACGCGAGCAGCAGACCAGTTGGTCGGAGCGGGCGAGGGGGAGATGGTGTAGCCGGGGATGCCGGGCAGAACGCCGTCGGAGGGGCCGTCAGCGTAAATGGTCTCGTGCATCAGGGCGTACAGCGGGTTCGCCTGGAAGGTCACCTCAGCACCCATAGCGGTCAGGAACTGATCGGAGAGGTGGTCGTTACCCTCGGCGAATGCGTTCTCGAGGAAGTAGTGCAGACCGCGCTCGCGCCAGCGGCCACCCAGGAAGTGACCGGCCATCTGGAAGCGGTGATCGGTCAGACGCTCACCGGTGGGCAGGTACTCCTTGTGGGTGCGCAGGTGCTCAGCAATGCGGGTAGCGAGCTCAGCGTCCTCGGGGAACCAGCTGTAGTACTCCTCAACACGTTCCTTCATGCGGTCGAAGGTGTGCTGGTAGACGTTGTCCACCGAGGTACGAATCGGCGCCAGGCCTGCGGTGATGCGGCAGTCACGCAGCGACTGCGGTGCGAAGGACAGGTACGAGAGGGTCAGGAAGCCACCGAAGGACTGGCCAATGGTGGACCAGCGCTTATCGGCGCGGTCAGCCAGCAGTACCTCGCGGATAGCCTCCGCGTCGGCGATGATGGAATCGGCGCGGAACAGCTCAGTGTACTCAGCCTGAACCTGCGGGTCGCCCACAGCGGTGATGGTGCGAGCGGACAGGGGAGAGGAGAGGCCGGTACCGCGCTGATCCAGCAGAATCACGCGGTGGGTCTTAGCCAGCTCGGCAATCCAGCCGCCGATGGAGCCGGTCTTCGGGGAACCGAAGCCGGGGCCACCCTGCAGGTACACGATGTAGGGGCGCTTATCAGCCGGGACGGTCAGGGTCTCGCTGGTGTTCACTACCTCGCGGGCGAACACGGTGATGGTCTGGTCCGCGAAACGGGAGGAGAGAGCGGCGTCCTTGCCCTTGGAGAAAATCAGACCGTGGGTCAGGGGAACCTGGAACCAGTGGTCGGTAATCTCGTAGCCGTCGTGCTTGACGACCGAACCCTTGCGGTACTCAACCTTGGGAAGCGAAGAAACGGTCAACGGTGAACCTTCTTTCAAATAAATAGATAGATACTCTGTATTCTAGCCCACTTGAGGGGAGATCCGGAGGGGCCCCTAGAACTCGCCAACGCTCAGAATCTTCAGCACCGGGTAGCCCGCCTCATCGGAAGCGGCCAGGTCTACCTCTGCGCGAATACCGAAGTCAAAGTTATCTTCGGGGTCGGCAAAGCTCTGCTGAACCTTCCACACGCCGGGGTGAGCCGCGGTATCCTCGTCCATGCTGACCAGGCGAGGCGAGCGCGCATCGGCGTCCGTGTAGATGTCGTCGTAGACGTCGAAGTAGTCGTCCATGGCGTCGGCCCAGCGGTCGGCGTCCCAGCCGCACCACTCGTCCAGGGCACCCAGGGCGCGGTCACGCTCGTCAGCGAAGAGCTCCACACGGCGGAAGAGGGCGTTGCGCACCATCACGCGGAAGGCGCGCAGGTTCTTCGTCACGGCGGGAGGCTCTTCCTCCTCGATGGAGGCGTGCTCGGCTGCAATGGTCGCGGTGTCTTCGCCGGCGGCCAGCTTCTCCCATTCGTCCACCAGGGAGGAGTCGGTCTGGCGCACCAGCTCGCCGAGCCACTCGATGATGTCGTCGAGCTCGTTGGTCACGGCAGAATCGGGGATGGTGTGGCGCAGCGCCTTGTACGCGTCAGAGAGGTAACGCAGAAGTACACCCTCGGCACGTTCCAGCGAGTAGTACTGCACGAAGTCGTTGAAACCCATCGCGCGTTCGTACATGTCACGCACAATCGACTTGGGGCGCGGCTCAAAACGAGCAACCCACGGCGCGGACTGCTTGTAGGTCGTGTACGCCTGATCAATGAGCTCCGCCAGGGGCTGCGGGTAGGTGACCTTGTCCAGCTCGTTCATGCGTTCGGTGTAGTCCACACCGTCCGCCTTCAACTGCGCCGACAGCTCGTTCTTCGCCTTGCGTTCCTGTGCGTACAGCACCTGGTTCGGCGAATCCAAGGTCGCCTCGATGAGGGAGAGCGCGTCCAGCGCGTAGCTGGGCGATTCGGGGTCGAGCAGTTCCAGTGCGGCGACCGCAAACGCGGACAGCGGCTGGTTGAGGGCAAAGTTATCCTGCAGGTCCTCGGTTAGGCGCAGGTAGGAGCCGTGCTCGTCCGGGGTGTTGGTTCGCTCAATCACGCCGCCGGTCAGCAGCTCCTTGTAGATGCCGATTGCCTTGCGCAGCAGCTCGCGGCGGCGCGCGGGGCTCTCGTGGTTGTTCTGAATGATGCGGTAGGCGGCGATGACCGGGTTCTCCGGGCGGTGCATCAGGTTCAGCAGCATCGCGTGGGTGATGTCGAAGGAGGAGGTCAGCGGCTCCGGGGCGGCTTCTACCAGCTGATCAAACGTCTTTTCAGACCAGCCAACGAAGCCCTCCGGCGCCTTCTTACGCTTGGAGGACAGCGACTGGTTAATGCGCTTGGTGTCGTCACCGAACTTCGCCTGAGCCTTCGCCAGCAGGCGCGCGTTCTCAATATCGTGCTCGGGCGCCTGAACCACCACGGTACCGGCGGTATCGAAGCCCGCGCGTCCCGCGCGTCCGGCAATCTGGTGGAACTCGCGGGCACGCAGACGGCGGCTACGGGCACCGTCGAACTTCGACAGCGCCGTAATCAGTACGGTACGGATGGGCACGTTAATGCCCACGCCCAGGGTATCGGTACCGCAGATAACCTTGAGCAGACCCTCCTGGGCCAGCTGCTCGACGAGGCGGCGGTACTTGGGCAGCATGCCGGCGTGGTGAATACCGATGCCGGCGCGGACCAGCTTGTTGAGAGCCTTGCCGAAGCCCGGGCCGAAGCGGAACTTTGCGATGAGCTCGGCGATGCGTTCCTTCTCCTCCTTCGACGCGATGGCCACCGAGAGCAGGGCGTTCGCCTGCTCAAGGGCCGCCTTTTGCGAGAAGTGCACGATGTAGACCGGGGTCTGCTTGGTCTGCACGAGCTCCTGCACCGTCTCCTGAACCGGGGTGGTGGAGTAGTAGAAGTGCAGGGGGATGGGGCGCTCGGAATGAGCCACCAGGTCGCTCTCGCGACCGGTCAGCGCCGTCATTTCCTCCTGGAAGCGGGTCGTGTCGCCCAGGGTCGCGCTCATCAGCAGGAACTGCGCCTGCGGAAGCTCCAGCAGGGGAAGCTGCCACGCCCAACCGCGCTGCGGGTCAGAGTAGAAGTGGAACTCGTCCATAATGACCTGGCAGAGGTCCGCATCCTTACCCTCGCGCAGGGCAATATTGGCGAGAATCTCCGCGGTGCAGCAGATAATGGGCGCCTCCGTGTTGATGGCGGAGTCGCCGGTAATCATGCCCACGTTCTCGGCACCAAAAATATTGATCAGGTCGAAGAACTTCTCAGACACCAGCGCCTTAATGGGGGCGGTGTAGTAGGAGCGCTGACCGGTCGCCAGGCCCGTGAAGTGCGCGGCAACAGCCACAGTGGACTTACCCGAACCGGTCGGGGTTGCCAACACCACGTTATGGCCGGCGGCGATGCTCAGGACGGCCTCGTCCTGGGCGGGGTACAGGGTCATGCCGCGGGTCGAAATCCACTCGGTGAACGCCTCATAGATTTCTTCGGCGGTGAGGGGGTTGCTCTTAAAATCGCGTCGATTGTAGTCGCCGGGATTCTCACCCAGCGAGGGAGAAAGAAAATTCAAAATACTCATGAGGATTCCAGTCTATCGGGAATAGCGCGGGCGCGGGGGCGTTATCGTTACGAGGGAACAATTGAGGTTCGCAGGACCTTCGCGGAGTGCTTGCGGGGTGTTCGCTGCATCTTTGCAGGGCGGTTCGCGGTTCCTTCGCGGGGCGTTTATAGGGCGTTCGGGAGGCGCGGTGCCGCGCTAACGCGGGAATTCCCAAAATTCGTGTAGTGTAGAACAAAGCGCTTTAAATGCAGTGATGCAGAATCCAGCGCTCAGACTTTTTCGAAGGCATGGACCTCCATGCCGCTTAGATTGCCGCGCAGATGCAGAATTCGCCGATTGACGCCGGTGCATATTGAGCGGCTGATGCATGCCCCAAAATACGTTGCATAAATGACGACACGCCCATCTATTATGCAAATAGTGTTGCGTGCCACATTGATAAAGGAATAGGGTAGGAGAAAGGAGAGACGTTGAATGACTGAATACAACGCTGACAAGGCACAAGAAGACGCTGCGCGTGATGAAGCCGCGCATGAAGAATCCATGCATAACAAAACCACGCAGGAAAAAGCCGCGCAGACAAAATCTGCACAGGAAGTAACCGCTAGCGAACAGCGCAAGGCAGAAGAGGAAGCCCTCAAAAAGCGCCTCGCCCTGCGAGTCACCGCACCCGGACACAAATACCCCTGGCACCGCTGGGCAATCCCCGTCCTCGGAGAAACTACCGCGGGTATCGGCGCAATCCTGATTCCCGTCATGGTGGGCCAATTCATTAACCAGCACATCGCCGGAAAAGCCCCCGACGCCTGGCCCATGTTCTGGGTGGTCGTCGCAGCCATCACCTTCATCGTGATCAACGAGTTCTTCGGATGGGGCACCTCCATGACCCTCAGCGCAGAACTCGGCCGCGACTGGCGCGTCTACATCAACCGACTCATGGGACGCACCCACACAACCGTTGATGCGGGCGAAGCAGTCACCGTCATGAACAAAGACGTACGACGTGTTACCAACGTCTACTTCTCCCTACCGCTGTTCGTTAACGCCATGATTATCGCGACCCTCGGTGCCGTGCAGCTCTGGCTGATCAACCCCGTCACCGCGATTGTCACCCTCATTGGTACGCTCATCGTGGTCGGCGTCATCGCCTGGTACTCGTCCTTCCTCGAATCCAAGATTGGCGAATACCGCGAGAAGGACGGCGAAGCCTCCTCACGCGCCTCCGACATCGCCACCGGTCTGCGCACCATCGCCGGCCTCGGCGCCGAAGAACAGATGCGTGAACGCTACCACCGCGGCACCGACGAAGTCTTCGACAGCTACATGCGCTACGAAAAGACGCACCGCTGGATGTTCCTCATCCGCGCGCTACTCGGCGGTGCCGTGACCCTGCTCGGCATCGGATTCGCCCTCACCGGCCACGTCGAAAACGGCCGCTGGGTATCCGACACGCCCGCCGCGTCCCTGGTGACCGTCGCCTCCATTATCGCGATGATGGGTGGCCCCATCTGGATTACCCAGAACTTCCTGACGGAATGGCGCTACGCCAAAATTGCGCTCGCCAAGGTCGCCCGCCTCGAAGGTCACGCGGGCGTGCTCCAGGGCGTGCTGAAGAGCCCGCGCACCGACGAAGAAATGGCGCAGCTGGCACGCGCCGAACAGGCAGTCGAGGCTAGCACCCTCGAGGTGCCCGTACCCGTCGCCCCCGCCGGTGCAAGCAACCCGCGCATCGTGTACGTCAACCCGCGCGACTACAACCTCACCGCGCAAGATTACGCCGAGGCGCTTGCCCGCACCCTGCGACGCGGGGGAGAGGACCTCAAGGACGCCTCCGGCCGCCGCGTGCTGCTGAGCGAACCGAACCCCATGATTTTCGCCGGAACCCTGCAGGAGCACCTGCGCCTGGGCACCGTGCCGAACCCCGACGAGGAGCTGGCACAGGCAAAAGATGAGGAGCTGCTGAAGATTACCGACTCCCGCGAAATCGCCTACCGACTGGGCGGACGCAACCCCGAAGACTACTTCGCCGCACGCATCACCAGCGAAGGTGCGAACCTCTCCGGTGGTCAGCGTCAGCGTCTGGCACTCGCCCGCGCACTCGCACAGGACGCGCAGGTGCTGATTCTGACCGAGCCGCTGAACTCCGTGGACGAACCCAGCCAGCGCTACATCTACGATGCGATGGAAACCCAGGTCGGTAGCGACCGCCTGCCCGTCGGCTACCCCGGCCTGCTGCAGGATATGGAGCAGGTCTACGTTGTCTCCACGACCGCGGAGACGACCCGCCGCATGGAACGCGACGGCTACCCCGTCGCTCAGGCAGAAAACCCCGCAACCACTCAGAATCAGGAGGTGAACTAGCATGGCAAAGCAGCTCCCCATCGAAAGCCCCGCCTACGTGGCACGCCGCATGTGGAACTACCTCGCAGCGCATAAGGGGCGAGCCCTCTACACCTTCGTCATCTACATGGTCAGCACCCTCATGGGTGCTGTGGTGCCCCTGCAGATTGGTGCCACCGTGGACGACGTGGTGGCGGGTAAGTTCGCCAGCTACCCGTGGCAGCCGATTCTGATTATTCTGGCGGCGTTCATCGTGCAGGCGATAACCCTTATGGTCTCCTCGTACAGTGCGGCCCGACTGGGTGCGCTCGTCACTCGCGACGCCAACCAGGACACCCTCGACGGCACCCTCGACCTGGACGCACGCACAGTGGAAGAAGCCGGCAGCGGCGACCTGCTCACCCGCGTGACCGACGACCTGTCCTCGGCAGCAAACGCTGTCAGCACAGACCTTCTCGGTGCAATCTACGTGGTCCTGTACTTCCTGGTTTCCACGATCTCCCTGGCGTTTGTGAGCCCCGCAATGGGTCTGATTATGCTGCCCATGATTGCCGGTCTTGCCCTCATCATGTCGAAGATGCTGCCGCTCATGGCGGCACGCAACCAGACCGCCCAGGAGCGCGTGAGCGACCTCAACAGCGTGCTGACCGAGAACATTCGCGGCACCTCCACGATCCGTGAGCTGGGCGTTCACACCGCCCGCGAGGACGCCTTCGCCGGTGAGAACAAGCGCCAGTTCGCCGCGCAGCTGGGCATGGTGCGCATCCGCCAGCTGTACTTCACCGTGGATGCCATCAACGCATGGATTCCCACGATTCTGTGCATGCTCTGGGGTGCCGCCTGCGTGGCTATCGGCTGGGCAAGCTGGGGTGCCGTGGCGACCGCCTCGGTCATGGTTTTCAGTCTGCGAACCCTCGCCGACATGCTGAACCACCACGTCAGCAGCCTGCGCATCATGCTCGTGAACATGGGCCGCGTGTTTGGTGTGGTCTCCCTGGCGAAGAAGCAGCGTGAGGAGCGCGCACAGCACCGGGCCGAGGCCTTCTCCAAGGTGTCGGATGAAGCCGTGAAGGACCCGGAGTACGCCATTGAGTGTACCGACGTCTCCTACGGCTACTCGCCCGACGCCCTTGTTCTGGAAGGCATCAACCTGAAGATTCGCCGCGGTGAGGCGCTCGCCCTGGTGGGTCGTTCCGGTTCGGGTAAAACGACTATGGCTCGCCTGATTGGTGGTTCGCTGACCGCCCTGGAAGGCACCATCACCGTGATGGGTCGCCCGGTCGGTCACGGCGACTTCCCGACCGATGCCGCCGCCGATGGCCGCCCCCGACTGCTGGTCTGCACCCAGGAGGCTCACGTCTTCTTCGGCACCCTCGCCGATAACTTCACGGTGGTCGTGTCGGATGCAACCGTCGAGCAGATGGGTGAAGCCCTGGACGCTGTCGGCGCCCGCTGGTGGCGCGACCTACCGCAGGGCATGGACACCGTTGTCAGTGGCGCGGATTCGCCTCTGACCCGCGACCAGATTCAGCAGCTGGCGCTGGCACGTATTGTGCTCGCCGACCCGCACGCCGTGATTCTGGACGAGTCCACCACCCAGCTGGAGCTTGCGGACGCAACCGAGTCCCTGCGTGCTGTGCTGGCGAACCGTGCGGTGCTGATCATTTCGCACGATGCGCGTATCGCCTCCCTGGCTGACCGCGCGGTCCTGCTGCACGAGGGCAGGATCATTGCGGAGGGCTCCCCGGCGGAGATTTTCGCCCTGACCTAAGCTATGACCTAAGTCCGGAGGATACGCCCGGCGATATGTCCAGCTGATAGTGCCCGGCACTGCGTGAAGCGGTGCCGGGCACCACTCGTTTAACGGATGGTTTCCGTACAAGGGTGCGCTGAAATCGGCGGCGGGGAGCCCTTGCAACAACGCAAGACTCAAACGAAAATTTCGGAGAGATTCACTTGTCACTCGCAAAACTTTCAGCTACTGAGAATCGTTGTGATAACCTGGCAGAGCGATATGGGGTGCCTTGAGACGCCCGCGACCCGCTAACCTGCCAAACTGACCGCCCAACGAAGGGCTACGGCACAGCGAAGAGCTAAGGCATAGTGGGCGCACGAAACGGCGTAAGAACACTCAAGGCTGAGAGAATCACCCATTGAACCTGCTCTAGTTCGAACTAGCGAAGGGATTATCGATGATGGCAGAGCAGCCTACTGCGCCCGCGTGCGCACCCACCACCAGCCCTGCACCCGGCGCGAGCGCCTCCGGAACCCCCCGGGCACCCCAGACAGCTCGGGTGCCGAGGGTTCTCTCCATTGCGGGAACCGACCCCTCCGGCGGTGCAGGTATCCAGGCGGATCTCAAGTCCATTGCCGCATCCGGCGGTTACGGCATGTGCGTGACCACCTCACTGGTCGCCCAAAACACGTGCGGGGTTCGTGAAGTATTCACCCCGCCCCTGGAATTTTTGACCGCGCAGCTTGCCGCCGTTTTTGATGATGTCACGGTTGACGCCGTGAAAATCGGCATGCTCGGCGACGCGGACACGATCCGTACGGTCCGCACCTGGCTGAGCGAGCACCCCGTGCCCGTGGTTGTGCTCGACCCGGTCATGATTGCTTCGAGCGGTGACCGCCTGCTGCAGGCGGAAGCGGAGCAGGCGCTGCGCGATCTCGTGCCGCTCGTGAATGTGATTACCCCGAACATTCCGGAGCTCGCCGTGCTCTGTGAGAAGGAGCCCGCTCAGACTTTCGATGAGGCGCACGAGCAGGCGGCGAACCTTGCTGCGGCGACCGGAACTACCGTGATTGTGAAGGGCGGCCACCTGTGTGGTCAGGACGCCGGTAACACCGCGGTCTTCCCGGACGGCACCTGCGCTCACGTGCGCACCCCGCGCCTGGACAGCCGTAATACGCACGGCACCGGATGCTCCCTGTCCTCCTCGCTGGCAACCCGCCTGGGCGTGGAGCTGCTCCAGCACACCGAAGCCGCAGAACACACTGAAGCCGCAGAGTACACCGCAGAGCAGAGCGTTCTGACCAGCGAAGACACCCACCGCGCCCTGCAGTGGAGCACCCGCTGGCTCCACGAATCCATTGCCGCAGGTGCCGGTCTGCAGGTCGGCTCCGGTGAGGGCCACGGCCCGGTGGACCACGCCGCCCGTGCCCGCCGTCTGGAGGCTGCCGCCTCCGCGTACCCGTGGCATCACCTGCTCGCCACCACCGACTCTGAGGGCAATACTCTGGACGGCACCAGCCCGGAGCGTCTGCTGCCGGTCAGCCCCGTACCCGCCGGTGAAGCCGTCGTAAAGCCCGCCGGTCCCTGGACCGCCGCCCTCTGGGCAGCCGGTGGCGAAACCTGGCACCAGATCCTGGACCTGCCCTTCGTGCGTGCCCTCGGTGACGGAACCCTCGACGAGGACCTGTTCGCCTTCTACCTGGACCAGGACGCCCTCTACCTGCGGGATTATTCGCGTGCGCTCGCGACTCTCTCGGCGCGTGCTGACACCGCTGAGGCGCAGGTGCACTGGGCCGCCGGTGCGCATGAGGCGATTGCCGCCGAATCGCAGCTGCACGAGGGCTGGCTGGCGAACCGTGCGCGTCTGGGTGGGCCCTCACCGATTACGATGGGGTACACGAATTTCCTGCGTGCCTCCGCTGCCGGTGATGATTACGTGGTCGGTGCCGCCGCTATCTTGCCCTGCTACTGGCTGTACGAAGAGGTGGGCGCTGTGCTTTCCTCGCAGAATCATGCGGACCACCCGTACGCGGAGTGGTTGAGCATGTACGGTGGCGAAGAGTTCGCCGCGGAGGTGGCGCGTAGCCTCGCGGAGGTGGAGCGTGCGTTTGAGACGGCTTCACCGGCTCAGCGTGTGCGCGCGGCGCGGGCGTACCTGTCGGCGTGCGTGTACGAGCGTGAGTTCTTTGACCAGGCGCACCGAGCATTGCGTTAGTTTGCCGGGCGCTGCGCTAGATGATAGGCGCCGATTTTTGGGCTGAATACCGCCCCGGCATGGCGTGAGATGGGTGATTGATGCTTCACTCAAGCTACCGACGGTTCGGTGGTTGTGCCGGTTATGCTTAAGGCGTCGGTGAAAACCGTTTGCGGCAGGATTCCGGCCCTCACCCAACTGGCTGATGTACCTGCCGCGCCCGCACCTCTACAGCGTGTAACCGACCAGTTTGGCCCGCCGCAACCACCTCATCCAACCCCCCCCGGCGGGCCAAATGCTTTCCTCCCGGGTTTCGGGGCTCCGTGTGAAAGCATTTCGTGTATAAATTCCGCATAGAAATATCCCGTGCAGATACTCTCATCTGCACGGGATATTTTGCTGTTCTGTTTTCTGATCTGCCGCCGTCTATAGCCGCAGTCGGAGCAAAAGTTTATGCGCTCTGCCCCTCTCGACTCTCCTTCTTCTCCGCCTGGTAGCCGAAGCAGAACGCAGTGCCGGCCACCAGCGCGGCCAGCCAGATGGAGAATACGCCGACCCACCGGTGCACAAGGGCCATGAGAAGCACTCCGGCTATAAAGGAGATGACCACGAGCGAGTAGTCGAGCGCTTTGAGTAGAGCCGCGCGGCGTCGTGCCTTCGCCTCATCTTTTGTAGCTCCGTCGGGGGTTCTCAGCGGAAGGTACAGGGAGCCGGCGGCGTACCAGGCGCTGAGCATTTTGCGCCAATTGCCGCTGGTCATGAAGAGCGAGAAGGGATTTTCGCCAATGCGCGTGTCCGCGAGGGCGTGGATCATCAGGCCGACCGTGAAGGCCAGCGCGCCCACCTGAAAGCTATTGCTCAGCGTTCTGTCCGTAAAGGGTACCGCGAAGCACACCAGCAGGAACGGCAGGAGCGTGCCAATGCGCCAGTGCCGCATCCGGGCCCGCTGCCCCAGCAGATCATGGATAAGATGCCCTCCCAGGTATCCGCAGCTGAAGAAGATGACGGAGAACCAGCGCAGGTGCACCGCATGGGGAGTATCGCGATGCAGATCGGCGATGAGCAGAATAAAGTTACCGGTCTGCGTGGCGACGAGGGCCTCGTAGCGCATGTGCGAGAAGACGTCCACCGCGCCGCCCAGGGAGGCGAGGAGTAGCGCCATGATGCGCCCGTAGCGGCGAGGCGCGGGAATACGTCCAAGAGTCTCGCGGAGGTGGTGAAGCATGCGACCGCCCTCATCTGTCGGTGGTAGGTTCTGAAGACCCAGCCGGCGGGGGCCTTCTGGTTCCATGCTACGGCATGGACGGCGGCGGTTAGCGGATCGGGGGAGGAGCCCCGCGGGCCGGCCGCCGTTAAAGCGTAGGCCCCGAGCAGCTATCTGCTCGGGGCCTACGTACTATTCGGTTTTTAGCTTAGGGGGAGGAGCCTACTTGCTTTCGCCCTTGAGCGCACCCACGAGGGGGCCGATCACGTCCATGGGCAGCGGGAAGACCACGGTCGAGTTCTGGTCGGCGCCCAGCTCCAGCAGGGTCTGCAGGTAACGCAGCTGCAGGGAAGCGGGGGACTGGCTCAGAATGTCGGATGCTTCCTTCAGCTCGCTCGAAGCCTCAAGCTCACCGCGTGCCGAAATGATCTTTGCGCGACGCTCACGCTCGGCCTCAGCCTCACGGGCCATGGCGCGCTGCATGGCCTCGGGAATCTCAACGTCCTTAATTTCGACGAGCTCAACCTGGATGCCCCAGTGCTCGGTGCGGGAGCCGATGATGGAGCGCAGGTCCTCGTTCAGGTCCTCGCGGTGTGCGAGCAGGGTGTCCAGGTCAACACGACCCAGCAGGGAACGCAGGGTGGTCTGGGCGATCTGGCTGGTGGCGATCGGGTAGTTCTCGACCTCAAGCACCGCGTTCTTGGCGTTGGTCACACGGAAGAGGACAACGGCGTTCACGCGGGCGGGAACGTTGTCCTTGGTGATGACTTCCTGCGGGGGAATGGTCAGGGTGATAACACGCATGTCAACGCGCTGCAGGGAGTCGACGAGGGGGAAGACCACGTTCAGGCCGGGCTTCAGCTCGGAACGCAGGTGGCCGAAACGGAAGGAGATACCGCGTTCATATTCGGGGATCACGCGGAACATACGAATCAGAATAAAAAGAACAATAACGGCAACTGGGATGAGGATTGTTGCCAGGGTGACGGGATCCATGGGTTTCCTTCACATCTATTCGGGATGGTTCATTCGGGGCATGTGCACCCGTCGACTGCGCCTCGTACAGACTCGACGGGAGGGTGTGTTCGGAAAGTTTGTCAGCGGCACGTGGTGCTCGCGGCGGTCCTTCCGGTGGGGAGGTTCAGGGGGTGATGCGCAATGGGCCTCCGCCCCGGCGGGGGAACGCCGGGACGGAGGGACCATCAGCATTGCTACTTCTTCGCCAGCTTCTCGGCGGCCTCAACTTCGGCCAGGTTCTGCTCCTGCAAGACCTCGTTCGTGGTCTTGTGCAGTCGCTTAACCGAGGCACCGGTACCGCTCCAGGCGGGGCGATCCGGGTCGAGGACCGAGGTGCGAACCGGCAGGGATGCATCCGCAATCATCTGCTTGCGGGCCTGCTCGGTACGGCGCTTACGCTCGTTCGAGACGCCACCCCACTTCGCGGCGAAGCGATCCATCTTCACGTTCATCGACTCTTCGGCGGTGGATGCGTGAATATGCTTCGGGTCGCCCTCGAAGTTGGCGGGGGAACGCATGAGCTTAATCGCCAGCGGGTAGGTCAGCGATAGGACGACCACCACTGCGGCTGCCTCCACCAGAAGCTCCAGGGGAGAGTGCCACACGATGGCCGCACCAATCATGACCACAACGCCCAGCAGGGAGACCGCCACGGCCAGGCCGCGGTGGAATCGTCCCGACTCGGAGTAGGGCCACTCGTCCACCTCGCGGGTGAGTTCGCGGCCATTTGCCGAGACGGTGCAGCTGTCCTTAATCGGGCAGGTGTTGCACACGCTGGGCTTAGCGCGGTAGCGCATAACGCGGTTGTCCGAGTCGAAGGCCGTGGCCCACAGCCACTGGTCTTCGGGGCAGAGCCACGCATCGCTCTCTTCGTGGTAGGTGAACCCGAAGGTTCGCGCCGCCACGACACGCTGGCTGGTGCGCTTAGCGAGAATATCGAAGCACCACCCCACGGCGACCAGGCCGAGCGCGTACACGCAGGCCAGCCACACGAAGAAAGATACTCCAGCAATCTGCTCAGGCATGGTTAGCCTCGACGATCGCTACGGTAGGGGCTGGTCTGCTCGGGCAGCTCCTCAGCAGCCTTGGCACCGGCGAACTCGGCGATACGAGCGTCGTCAACCACCTCGTACAGCGGGGGCTCGGGCAGCTCGAGGACGGTCTCCTTGGAGTTCTTGGAGAAGATCTCCTTGATACCCAGCCAAGCCAGCTTGATCAGCGGGAAGATGCCGACCAGGAAGATGACGTCACCGGGCATACGCATCCAACCCATCACGGCGGAAGCGCCGTCGTGGATGAACGCGAAGGAACGAGCCTCGTAGTAGCCTTCACCAACGGACTTGTACAGCTGAGCGATACCCAGCGGCAGCAGCGAGATGAAGGACATCCACAGCAGACCGATGTTCAGGGTCCAGAAGGAGAACTTCAGGCCCTTTTCAGGCCACTTGTTCTCGGGAACCAGGTAGCGCAGACCGAAGACCGCGAACGCGATTGCGAGCATACCGTACACACCCATCATGGAGGCGTGTGCGTGGTTTGCGGTCAGTGCGGTACCGATTTCGAAGTAGGACACGATCGGCAGGTTAATCAGGAAGCCGAACACACCAGCGCCGAGGAAGTTCCAGAAGCCCACGGCGATCAGGAACATCACGGCCCAACGGTGCGGGAAAGGCTTGGTGCGGTTGGAGTACTGGCGAGCACCCAGCTGCATGAAGCCCCATGCCTCAACGGTCAGGAAGGTCAGCGGGATAACCTCAGCTGCGGAGAAGAACGCACCGAATGCCATCTGCTCGGAGGGGGTACCGACGAAGTAGGTGTGGTGCAGGGTACCGACCACGCCACCGACGGAGTAGAGCACGGCGTCCATCATGATGATGGAGATAGCGATGCGCTCGCGGACAACGCCGAGCAGCACGAAGATGTACGCCACCATCACGGTGGTGAACAGCTCGAGGAAGTCCTCCACCCAGAGGTGAACCACCCAGAAGCGCCAGAATTCGGCGACGGTCACGTGGGTACGCTGACCTGCGAGCAGGCCGACCGCGTAGAACATGGGGATGGCCAGGCCCGAGAACAGGAACAGCCACGGCAGGGAGGTCTTCTTAGAGCCCTTCAGGCGGGCGGTGAGGGTTCGTGCGACGATCACAATCCAGATGAACATGCCCACGATGAGCAGAATCTGGAAGAATCGCGGCAGGTCCAGGAACTCCCACTGCTGCGAGAAGATGGAGTTGGTGGGGACCAGACCCTTCTGCGAGAACCATTCGTTCAGCAGCGAGCCGAGCACCACGAAGACCACGGCACCGATGAGGACGTAGGTCAGCAGACCCTGCTTCTTGGGTTCGCGGCGGGTAATCAGCGGGGCGATGAAGATACCGCCCGCCAGGAACGCGCCTGCGGTCCAGAAGAGGGAGAGCTGCAGGTGCCAGGTTCGGGATACCGTGTAGGGCAGCAGCTGGCCCATATCGATTCCGAAGAAGCCGGTGAGTTCTTCACGGTAGTGCTCGGTGAGCGCACCCACCAGAGCCTGCAGGAGGAAGAGCACCAGGATGGTTGCGAAGAGCAGGCAGGCTGCCTTCTGCGAGGGGGTCAGGCGAACTTCGTCGGGCTGGCGGAAGTCGAGGACGGGTGCCTCTTCAGCGTGCCAACCGATGGAACGGGACCAGCGGCCGTAGATGGCGAACATCAGACCCGTACCACCGATGAGGGTAATCAGGGACAGGGCCGACCAGACCATGAGGTCTGCGGTGGGCTTGTTGTCAACGTTCGGCTCGGAGGGCCAGTTGTTGGTGTAGGAGTAGGGCTGATCGGGGCGATCTGCTGCCGAGGCCCATGCGGTCCAGCCGAAGAAGGCGACGAGGTCGTGCAGTTCTTCGTCGTTCTTAATGGCGTCGGGGAACAGGCCCTGCGAGGTGTCGCCCTTCATCAGGGTGTCGCTGTAGTGCTTGAGCATGAGCTGGAAGCCCTTGGTCTCACCAGCGGACCAGGTCAGGGTCTTGGTCTGCTCATCGTACTTGTTCTCCTTGCGCCACTCGTTCTTGACGAGTTCGCGGGGGTCCTGCTTGCCCTGCTCACGATACTCCTTGATGGCGGCATCGGTGGTTAGGCGCAGGTACTCTGCAGTGTAGTCGGGGCCGAGGTAGGCACCGTGGCCGAGGACGGTTCCGTACTGCTGCAGGCCGCGTGCCTGGAAGAGTTCCTGACCGTGCAGGATCTGTTCCTGGGTTGCGATTACTTTGCCGTCGTTGCCGACAATCTTGTCGGGCATCGGCATGGAGAGTGCGTAAGTGCGCATTGCGAGGACTGCCATGATGGTGAAGCCCAGGAGCATCACAAACGCAACAGCCTGTACCCAGCCCTTACCGGCATAGGCACCGACCGTGTCTGTGCGGCGGGCAATCTTAGCTGCCTCAGCACGCGAGACGGGTTTTGTAGCCATAGTGATATGTCTCCAGTGTGCGTGGATTTGCGGTTCGAATGGGACCGACGCACATCCGCTGGAGGGCGGCTCACTGGGTAGCGAATCGTCCGGAGAGGGAGGTGCGACAGCCCACCCTTACCCTATTTTTGCATATTAAATGCGCATTTATAAAACTTTGGTGACGAGGTGTCTCAATGTGACGCCGAGGTCATTCGGGGAGGATACTCCCGGGGCGACAGCGCCCGTACATTCCGTTGTTGTTCCTCGTGTCTACCCTACCAAAATTCACTTCGTGGCAAAAACAAAGGAAAGGCTTATATGCCGCAACCTTAAATATCAACCGGCGGTAAACGCATTATTCCCGCAAAAGCCCGATGCACCCGCCGCAAAGCGCCGCCGAAGGAACCCTCCTGAACCCCGTTCGACCGGCCCCCGATAAACCCGGGAGGAACGGAGCTACGAGCGGCCCGGGGTATGGAATAATGAAATCGGTAGCGGACGCCAGCGCCCCTTATCTAACACGGTACATACGCGCAGCGGGGGAGTAGCCTCCCTCTGCACCGCGCACCCCACCGCCGGCCCGTCGTCCACCGTCGGTACAGCCTCCAGGAGTTCACATGAAGATTTATCAGGCATCCCAGAAAGCAGTCACCGGAATTCTGCGCACCGTTTTCCGCGCCCGCGTGACCGGTCTCGAGAACTTCCCCGCCACCGGCCCGGTGATTGTCGCCTCCAACCACCTCTCCTTCCTGGACTCCATCATTATTTCCGCCATGATGCCCCGCCGCGTGGCGTTCCTCGCCAAGGCCGAATACGTGAACACCCCCGGCCCGCGCGGCAAGATGATGAAGGCCTTCTTCGAGGCCGTGGACATCATTCCCGTCAACCGCGCCGACCGCTCCGAGTCGCTCAAGGCCCTCGATATCGCCCTGGAGAAGCTGAACGAAGGCAAGGTCTTCGGTATCTACCCCGAGGGCACCCGCTCCCGCGACGGCTACCTCTACCGCGGCAAGATTGGCGTGGCCTGGCTGGCACACATGACCGGTGCACCCGTCGTGCCCGTCGGCCTGATTGGCACCGACCGCCTGCAGAAGCCCGGCTCGAACATGATTTACCCGCGCCGCTTCACGATTCGCGTGGGCAAGCCGCTCTACTTTGAGAAGACCGGCGAGAAGATGAGCGGCAAGCAGCGCCGCGCCACCACCGACACGATCATGGATGAGATCGCCCAGCTGTCCGGCCAGGCGCGAAAGAACGAGTACAACGTTTCGCCCTCAGCCGCACGCGACGCCGGCTAAGCCTTCTTCCGGCGCGCACCGCGTAGACTTTAACCGCGCATCCACGCATGGGCCCGCACGCGGGGTAGGCGTAGGATGCGCGGTTTGTCGTATGTCCGCCCGCGCCCGAGGAGAAAGCACCCATGGCAGAGCCCTCCAGCTACCGCCCCGCCCCCGGAGAAATTCCCACCGACCCGGGCGTCTACCGGTTCCGTGACGCCGACGGGCGCGTCATCTACGTGGGCAAGGCCAAGAATCTGCGCAACCGCCTCAATAGCTACTTCGCCTCGCCCGAGACGCTACGACCCAAAACCTACGCGATGGTGCACACCGCCGCCAGCGTCGAGTGGACCGTGGTGGCCAGCGAGATGGAGTCCCTGCACCTGGAGTACACCTGGATCAAGGAGTACGCGCCGCGCTTCAATATCGCCTTCCGCGACGATAAGTCCTACCCGTACCTGGCCGTGACCGTCAACGACGTGTACCCGCGCGCTATGGTCACCCGCGGTGAGCGCCGCAAGGGCGTGCGCTACTTCGGCCCGTACTCGCAGGTGTGGGCCATCCGCGAAACCCTGGACGCCCTGCTGACCGTCTTCCCGGTGCGCACCTGCACGAACGGCGTGTTCCAGCGTGCCAAGAACAGCGGACGCCCCTGCCTGCTCGGCTACATCGACAAATGCTCGGCGCCCTGCGTGGGCAAAATCAGCGCCGAAGACCACCGCGAACTGGCCCGCGGCCTGACCCGCTTCATGGGTGGAGGCGCCGAGAAGTACATCGAGCTGCTGACCAAGGAGATGAAGGAAGCCGCCGCCCAGATGGACTTTGAACGCGCCGCGGTGCTCCGCGACGACATTGCGGCACTCACCAAGGCCTTCGAGCGAAACGCCGTGGTGCTCGGCTCGACCGTGGATGCCGACCTCTTCGCCTACGTCGAGGACGACCTCGAGGCATCCGTTCAGGTGTTCTTCGTGCGCGGCGGCCGAATCCGAGGCCAGCGCGGCTGGATCGTGGAAAAGGTGGACGACAGCACCGACGCGCAGCTCATCGAGCAGCTGCTCACCCGCGTGTACAGCGATATCGCGGTCAGTCTGGCCGCCCAGAAGGGTAGCGGCACCGAAAGCCTGAACAGCTACGATATTCCGCGCTCCGTGCTCGTGCCGGTGGAGCCCGAGAACAAGGAACAGCTGGCATCCTGGCTTTCGGAAGTGCGTGGCGGCCCCGTGGAAATCGCCGTTCCGCAGCGAGGCGACAAGGCCGAACTCATGAAGACCGTCACCGAAAACGCCCGCCAGGCCCTCACCCTGCACAAGAGCCGGCGCGCCGGCGACCTCACCACCCGCAGCGCCTCCCTCGTGGAGCTGCAGACGGCCCTTGAGCTTCCCGACCCGCTGCTGCGCATCGAATGTTACGACATTTCGCACGTGCAGGGTACGAACGTGGTCGCCTCCATGGTGGTCTTCGAAGACGGCATGCCCGCCAAGAAGGCCTACCGCACCTACAGCATCACCGGGGACGCCGCCCGCGACGATACCGCCAGCATGTACGACGTCATCACCCGCCGTTTCAAGCGGCACCTGGCCCAGCAGGCCGAGCGCGCCGAGGCGCCCGCGCGCTCCGGGGAGATTGACGCCTCCACCCCCGAGCCGCAGACCTTTGCCTACCCGCCGAACCTCGTGCTCGTGGACGGCGGTCCGCCCCAGGTGGCCGCCGCATCCGCCGCCCTGAGCGATTTGGGTATTACCGATGTGTACGTGGCCGGAATCGCCAAGCGCCTGGAGGAGCTGTGGCTGCCGGATGACGACTACCCGGTCGTGCTCCCGCGCACCTCGGAGGCGCTGTACCTGGTGCAGCGCATCCGCGATGAGGCGCACCGCTTCGCCATCACCTTCCACCGCTCCAAGCGAGGCAAGGCCATGGTCGCCTCCGCCCTGGACGAGATACCCGGACTGGGCGAGGTTAAGCGCGCCGCGCTCGTGAAGCATTTTGGTTCGGTGGCGCAGATTAAGCAGGCCACCGAGGAAGAGCTGACACAGGTGCCCGGCATCGGCCCGGCGCTTGCGCAGAAGATTATGGCGGCGCTGGCGTAACGCACCGATTGGGTCCCGCCGGTGGGCCCCTTGCGTGCGGGCTGCGCGTGACCGGCGTGCGAGGACCGGTGCGTGAACCCGCGAATGGGGCCCGTAACCGGCCGTCATAAACGTGTCATAATTGAAGGAAACCGTCATCATTACGAGCGCGCTACCTTTGCGTGCCCTCAACCAGTAGAGTGGAAACCGTGAGTAATAACCATCTACGCCTATTCACCAGCGAATCGGTGACTGAAGGCCATCCCGACAAAATTTGTGACCAGATTTCCGACGCAATCCTGGACGGCATAATCGCCCAGGATCCCGCAGCGAACGTTGCTGTGGAGACCATGGTGACCACCGGCCAGGTGCACGTCGCCGGTGAGGTGACCACCTCCAGCTACGTCGAGATTCCCTCCATCGTGCGTGAGACCATCCTCGATATCGGTTACGATTCCTCGACCCGCGGTTTCGACGGCGAGTTCTGCGGCGTCTCCGTCTCCATCGGCGAGCAGTCCCCGGACATTAACGCCGGCGTGTACGAGTCCCTCGAAGTTCGTCAGGGCATCGCCGCCGACGATTACGACCGCCAGGGCGCGGGCGACCAGGGCATCATGTTCGGTTACGCATCGAACGAGACCAACGTGCTGATGCCCGCCCCCATCTGGCTGGCACACCGCCTCTCCGAGCGCCTGACCAAGGTGCGCAAGGACGGCCTACTGACCGATCTGCGCCCCGACGGCAAGACCCAGGTGACCCTCGGCTACGACTCGAACAACGTGCCCGTATCCGTTGATACCGTGGTTGTTTCGAGCCAGCACACCGCCAGCTACGATCTGGCCGACCTGCGTGCCGACATTGAGAAGCATGTGATTGCCCCCGTGCTCAGCTCCGTGGACCTGGATTCCTCCAACACCAAGTTCATCGTCAACCCCGCCGGTCGCTTCGTGCAGGGTGGCCCCGTCGGTGACGCTGGCCTGACCGGCCGCAAGATCATCGTTGACACCTACGGCGGTTCCGCACGCCACGGTGGCGGTGCGTTCTCCGGTAAGGACCCCTCGAAGGTGGACCGTTCCGCAGCCTACGCTATGCGCTGGGTCGCCAAGAACATCGTGGGCGCCGGCCTCGCCGATCGCGCCGAGGTTCAGGTGGCGTACGCCATCGGCCAGGCAGCACCCGTTGGCCTGTATATCGAGACCTTCGGCACCGAGAAGGTTGACCCGCTAAAGATTGAGCGCGCCGTGCGCGAGGTCTTTGACCTGCGCCCGCTGGCCATCATTAACGATTTGGACCTGCGCCGCCCCATCTACCGCAAGACCGCGGCTCACGGTCACTTCGGCCGCACCGAGCCGGAGTTCACCTGGGAGCGCCTCAACCGCGTGGATGCACTGCGCTCGGCAGTGTCCTCCTCCTAGAACGAATTCAGCGAACGAGAGCACGATAGCGCGCGTGAGTCAGAACCGTTCTGATGAACCGAAGGTACCCGCGGGTGCTCAGCAGGAATCCCTGCAACAGCTTGACCTGTTGCAGGGATTTCCTGCTCTTCGTGATGCCCTGATTCCGGCTGCCCCGGAGCCGGTGAATGTTGCCGCCGAGTTGGAGGCGAGCGGCGTGCCGAACCCTGTGGCGCGTGTGCGCGTGGATAGCACCCTGCCGCAGGTGGACCGCACGTTTGATTACCGTGTGCCCGCCGAGCTGAGTGAGGATGCGGTGCCCGGCGCCCGCGTGCGTGTGCTGTTCAACGGCCACGAGATGACCGGCTACATTGAGGAGCGCGCGGCCACGACCGATTGGACGCGGTCCTCGCTTGCCCCGCTCAAGGGGGTGCTCTCGCGTGTGCCGGTGGTGGCGCCCGAGATTTTCAGCGTGGCGGAAGCGCTGGCCGATCGCTACGCCTCCACGGTGGCGAACGTGTTGCGCCTGGCGGTTCCTCCGCGCGTGGCCGCCCTGGATAAGAAGTACGCTCCGTTCCTGCCGGGTTACGAGCCTTCCCAGGTGGGCCCTCAAGCTCCGGTTGAGGGCGAATCTGCCGGTAACCCTTCGATTGAAGGTGAGGGTTGCGAATCTCAGGTTCAGGCTGAGGGTGGATTGGCTAAAAACTCTTTGACCGGCGGAAATAGTACTGAGACCGACCCCTACGCCTGGCTCGCTACCCCCGGCGCACCCGCGCCCTTCACCCTTGAGCCTCCCGCCCCGCTGGAGGACGCACCCGATGCCGCCGCGGTCTTCTCCGATTACGAAAACGGCCCCGAATTCATCGAGGACGTGGCCGCCGGCGTCGCGAGCCGCGCCGTCATGACCGTGCTTCCCGGCCACCTGGAACACACCTGGGCCGATGTGCTCGCCGCGGCCCTGGCCACCGCGGCAACCTCCGGGCGGGGCGCCATCGCGGTGGTTCCCACCGCCAAGAGCCTCGACCTGCTGGAGAGCGCCCTCGCGCGGGTGCTTCCCGCCGATTCCTACGCACGCCTGAGTGCCGATTCGGGCCCGCACGCGCGCTACCACGGGTTCCTCAAGGCCCGCCTGGGACGCGTGCCCGTCGTCATCGGAACCCGCGCGGCCGCCTACGCCCCGGTCGCTAACCTGGGCCTGGTCGTCTGCTGGGACGACGGCGACTCGTCGCTGCTCGAACAGCGCGCCCCCTATTGCCACGCCCGCGACGTGCTACTGTTGCGCGCCTCAGCGGAGAACGCCGCGGCGCTCTTCGCAGGGTTCACGATGAGTAGCGAGGCGGCACGCCTGGTACGCACCCGCTGGGCCACCTACCTGCGGGCTCCTCGCTCGCTCGTGCGTGAGTATTCGCCGCGCATCTTCTCGACCGGTTCGGAGTACGAGCTGGCTCGCGACCCGCTGGCTGCCGTGGCGCGCATCCCGCACCTGGCCTTCGAGCACGCCCGCCGCGCCCTGTCCCGAGGCCCGGTGCTCGTGCAGGTGGCCCGCAGCGGTTACGTGCCCTCGTTCTCGTGCGCGCGGTGCCGCATGCCAGCCCGATGCACCGTGTGCAGCGGCCCGCTTTCGCTGGCTTCCGGTTCATCGGTGCCCTCCTGTGCGTGGTGCGGCCATCTGGCCCAGCAGTGGAGGTGCCCCGAATGTGGGTTTAACCGCTGGCGTTCCTCGACGGTGGGGGCGATGCGCACGGCCGAGGAGCTGGGCCGCGCCTTCCCGAACGTCCCGGTGATTTCCTCCTCGGGCGACCACGTGCGCGCGACGGTTGGCCCGGAACCGGCCCTGGTCGTGGCGACTCCCGGGGCTGAGCCCGTGGCTTTCGGCGGTTACGCGGCGGCCCTGCTTCTGGACGCCGATAAGATGCTTTACTTCGATTCTCTGCGCGCCCCCGAGGCCGCCCTGCGTCGTTGGCTTAACGCGGCGGCCCTGGTGCGTCCGGCGGCGCTGGAGGGGACCGTGGTGACGACCGCCTCACCCTCGCCCGTGGAGCAGGCCCTCATCCGCTGGGATCCGGCCTGGTTCGCTCGTGAGGAGCTGGAGGAGCGTTCCCAGACGGGCTTGCCTCCGGCGGTGCGCACGGCCGCGGTAACCGGCGCGGAGGCTGACGTGCGCTCCTTTATGGAAATCTTCCTGGGTTCTTCGGCCCTGCCCGAGTCTGTGCGCGAGCAATCGCGGGTGGTCGGTCCGGTTCCGCTGGAACACGGCTATCTCGCCTGGTCCGAAACCCTGGAGAATGATCCGGAGGAATCCCCGGTGCGCGGGGATTGGCGCGCCCTGATCTTCTTCTCCTACGGTATTGCCCAGCAGGTGACGCACGAGTTACGCGCCACGCGCGCCACGATGGCCGCCCTCAAGAAAACCGTGGGGGAGCGGCCCGTTCAGGTGCGTTGCGATGGCTTGGACGTGCTTTAAAACCCACAGTCTTGCGGATTTATCTGCAGAAAACGCAGAGGTACAGTGCAGAAAGGGGGCGTCGTGGATCGCCAATTGGTGAAGGGCAGTTCCCTGCCCTCGGACGAGCAGCGGACCCTGCTGGGGTATGCTTCCCGGCACCCCGAGAGCACCCTGCACAGTACGGGTCGCCGGCACGACGCCGCGGTTCTGCTGATTCACGGCATCGGGTACCAGAATTTCGGTGAGACCCTGGACTACTTCGGTAAGCCGGTGGCGCACAGCCTGAAGACGCTGGCCACGATGGCGAGCGCGACCGCACCCGATACCGGTTCCGATGCCGCGGACAGCCCCGAGGAGGCGACCCGGGGGAGCATCACGCTCATCCCCGACGGCGATACTCAGCCGCCATCGGGGGAGGTGACCTCGCATAGCGAGCACCGCGAGCTGAGCTACGCGCTCACGCTGGAGTACGTGCAGGCCCCCGAGGCTCCAGAAACCCCCGAAACTCTCGAAGTTTCCGAATCTACCGAAGTACCCGAGTCCCCGGAGGACCGGGAAGCCGTCGACGAGCCGAGCGCCTCGTCGTTGCAGGCGCGTATCTCGGAGGGGCTGCGCGCTCAGGAACGACGCCTGCAGGAGCGCCTCAGCGCCTCGCATTCGAGCCGTCCGGAACGTCCGGAGCGTTCGGTGGTGCGTCGCAGCATCCTCCTTCAGGAGGGGTTCTGGCGCCCGAAGCACTATCGTCCCCTAAGAGATCACCTGCCCTGGCTGGTCTCGGTGCTGCCGCTTTTCCTCATGTTCTGTCTCTACTACGAGCGTCCGGGCCGAACCTGGACCGATCGCGCCGGGCAGCTGCTCCGGTCGATAGCGCGTTTTGTGAACGTGGCCGGTTGGCTTGTGCTGGCGGTGGTGACAATCGTGACGATGCGCGACGCCTTTGTTGCTTCCCTGAGCACGAGCCGCGGTCTGCTGACGGCGCTGGTGGCCGTGCTCAGCCTGGGTATTTTGGGTTGGGTTTTGGCTCGCCGTGCCCGCGAGCTGTGGGCGCTGGTGAAGGCGATTCCCACGCAGCTGATTCAGACGGCGACCAGCCCTGAGTCTCGGGATTTGGAGCGCATCTACGCGCGTTTGGACCGTCAGCTGGATCTGCTGGTGGCCCGTAGTGATGCCCCGGGTATTATTGCCCATTCGCAGGGCGGGTACCTGGGGTATGAGCTGCTGCGTCGCCGTGCGAAGGCCGGAAAGAAACCCCTGCGTTTCTTCTACGGGCTGGGTAACGGTGTGGTGCCGATCAGTATCATCGCCAGTGACCGCAACGACATTCCCGCTCCGATCGATAGCTCCGGCGGGTTCCGCAACCGCCTGACCCTGCTGGCCCTCGGAGCGGTAGCCGGGTTCGCCTGGGTTCAGGAGGCCCTGCTTCTGGTTGGCCCCTACGCCTCCCTGCTGCGCCACATGATGCTGATTCCGTTGACGCTGGGCGCGGCCACGGTTGTCTTCGCCGTGCTCTCGGCGCTGAAGGGCCGGGGCCGCATTGCGCAGGAGACGGGGGTGGGCTCTACCGTCTGGAATGTCTACGGCACACGTTCCCTGATTAAGTGGCTTATCCCGACACTCTTTGTGCACGGGGTATTCATGATGTTTACCTCCCTCATGCTGGTGCTTGCCTACCTGAGCGGTGAAGCGAGGGTTCCTGCGCCCACCGCATTGGGCGTGGCGTTCTGGTGCGTCGTGATGCTGGCGATAGTCGTATCGGTGCGCAGCTGCTGTCACCTGTTCGTGCGCGCCTATGCGCCCTCGCTGCACGAGATGAACGTGGCGGATCACTGTGAGATTGCGGCGCGCGGCGATAGCATCGGGCGTTCGAACATCACACAGCTGACCGATGTGAAGGTTACCTTCGCGACCCTGCCGGGGCCTTCGGTGAGTAGCCACATGCAGTATTTTGACGCCAGCTCACCGGTTCCGCTCATGCTGTCGCGCCGTTTGCTGCCGCACGTTCTACCGGCCGACACGCACCTGCTGGAGGGCGTGAACGATATCGGCGCCGAGCTCAACCGTGCCTTTGCCCGAGCTAAAAGGGTTGCGCGTGCGGTGCACTACGGCCTGTATGCGGGGTTGACCGCGCTGTTTGTGCTGCTACTGAATGCGGCGTCGCTTCTGCACGTTTCGGCGCAGGCCGGTCTGGATGTGCCGGTCCTGGACTCCGCGGGTTTTGAGTGGGCGGTGGCTGCGGCCCGGTACCTGCGTGAGCAGGTGGATTCGCCCGGCGGCGGCCTCGCTTTGTTGGCGATTCTGTTCGCGGTGGAGGTGCTGCTCGTGGTGGTGCTGTCTCCTGCGACTCAGCGTCGGTTCCAGCGGTTCATGGTGACGAAGATTGATCGCACTCTGGCGCGAGAGAGCGTCATCGGGGGAGTTGACGATGAGGCGAGCGCGGCCTCTGCGCAAGCGTGGCGTAGCCTGCATAATTAGAGCTTTAGGAAATGCTGTTGCACTCTTGACGAGTGCGGCGGCATTTCTTTTTAAGCTTCTAACGGTGGACTCAAACGGTGGGGAAAAACCGGCGGTTACCTGCCTCTCTGATGCCCCCTGATTTCCGCCTGACAACCGCGGACGTGTCCATTATGAGGTTGTTCCCTAGCGGTTCTTGAACATTGATTGGCTCTTGGGTACTTTAGAGGTATCACAACCACCACCGCGAAGAGGCATCCGGTTATCGCTGCGAACCTATTCGCCGTGTTACTCCGCGTGGCGTTTGCACTGTAGCGACGCCCTGACGAAAGGCTTTCGACGATGAGCCCGGCATACGATTACGAACCCGGATTCGGCGATTCCGCTCCCGAGCGTAGCAACGGTATCACCCACCCCAATCCCGAACTGCTTTCGGCCATGACGATGGCCCAGCGCGGTGCGGTCTGCCGCTACCTGGCGCGTTTCGCTGAGCTGGATGACGCGAAGATTATTTACGCCTACACCCACGTCAACGATCTCGTGGCGAAGGAAGAGGCCCGCACCGGTAGCTTCACCGCGGTCTAGCGGGTTTCCGTGATTTGATTTCGGGGCGGTTCGCTACACACTTCCTCCGCGCCTACGCAGGGAACCCGCCCTCGCAGAGCTCGGGCACCCTGAGGGCGCTTCCGGAAGGTGTAGCCTCGCCGCCCCCGTATTAGGGCACGGGTCACCCGGCAACCACAAACCAAATATGAGAATGCCGCCGCCACCTCCCGAGTTTCGGGGGAGTGCGGCGACATTTCTGCGTCTAACACCGTAATTTAGCGCCGCGCTGTATAAACCGCGCACGCTTTAGAGCCCGCGCACGACCTTCAGCAGCTTGAGCGCCGAGTCGCGCCAGGAGTAGCGGCGCACATCCGACAGGCCATCAATGATGATGCGCTCGCGAACGGCGGGGTCCTCCAGCGAGCGGATTGCCTTGACCCAGTCGGCGGTGTGCGCCTCCGGGGCACCGTCCACCGGTGCGAACACGGCGTGCGGCGCAATCTCACGGAAAATCAGGATGTCACTAATCACAGCGGGGCAACCGGCAGCCTGAGCCTCGACCACGGGCAGACCGTAACCCTCCTCGCGGGAGGCAGTCACCAGGGCGTGCGCCTGGCGGAGCAGCTGCTGGTACTCCTCATCGCTCACGCCGTTGTGCACCTCCACGTTCTCACCGATAAGGCGCTCGTCGGTGAGCTGCACCAGGCGCTGCGGCGGCATCTTCGACAGCAGGTGCAGGCGGTAATCCGGCAGGGAACGCATCGCCAGCAGCAGGGTTTCTACGTTCTTGTACGGCATGAACGAACCCATGTACACCAGGTGCTTGACGGGCTGCTCTTCGCGGGTGGTGGCGCGTTCCAGGGCGGTCTGGCGCGAGACCACGCTGCCGGGCTGCGGGGCGTTGGGCACCACGAACAGCGGCTTGGTGGTCAGCTCGTGCTCACGAATCAGCGAGGCGGTCGACTCAGAAACCGTCACGACCGCGTCGCCGTGGTTGAGCAGGAAGCGCTGCGGGGTGTAGGTCTTGTGGAAGAGTCGCCAGCCCACGCGCACCGGTGCGGGCAGGAACCCGGGCGGGGTCGGGTGCGAGTAATAGATCAGGTCGTGCAGGGTGAGAATCAGCTTGAACTTGCGTCCGGTGGAGCCGATGGTTTGCATGGGGGAGAACACTACGTCCGGCGCGTACTTGTTCAACTGCAGGGCGGCGGTCGGTTCGAGCGGGCCGGTGGGAGAGCAGATCTTCACGTGCGGCAAATCCGGCAGCATGTCCAGCTGACGCTCGTCGCTAATAATCATGGTCAGGTCGAGGTCGGCGGCGGCTTCGTCACCGGTGTCGATGAGGGTTTTGAGCGCGCCCAGCAGGGAGGCGGTGTAGCGGCTGATGCCGTCGTGGAAGCCGATACGGGTGTATCGGGCGTCAACCATGAGTTTCATGTTGGTTCCTTACTTCTCGTTCCCTTAGCGGTCGGCGGCGAAATCGGCGATGAGTTCCGCGGCCAGGTGCGGGGTTTCGTAGTGGATGAGGTGCCCGACTTCGGGAATCATGTCCAGGCGCTCGCGGGCGCCAGTCGAGGGGCTGCGCAGACTGCGGGAGGTCAGCGTCGCGTACATGGCGCGGGCCGTTTCGGGGGTGCCCAGGTCGTCGTCTTCGGCGACGAGCATCTGCACCGGCACCCGGATGGCGGCGGCGTATTCGGCGGCGGTGTGCGTAATGGACGCCTCGTAGGCGCTGAGCACTCCGCGGCGGGAGCCGAAGGAGCCGAAGTAGGCGGCGTGCTGACCGTTGATGAAGCGGCGCATCGCCCTATCTTTGGTGCGCATCATGACTTCGCTGGAGGCGCGGGTAATCAACTGCGAGCGCAGCAGCGGGTAGCCGATTTTTTCGGGGAGTGCCGCGCCGGCGCGGTAGTAGAGCGAGGCCAAGCGCGAGGCGACGCGCTGGCTGCCCTCGAGGGCGGGTTCGCTGATGGGGTTGATGAGTGAGAGCAGCGCGAGCGAGGCAGGGTGCGCCGCCGCGAAGGCGCTGGTGAGGATGGAACCGAAGGAGTGACCGACCACGTGTAGCGGTAGCCCGAGCGGGTTGGTGCGCTCCACAAAATCCTGCAACCAGGCCACGTACGCGTCGATGCTGTCCTCACCCGGGGCGCTTTCGGGCAGGTCACCGGAGCGGCCGAAGCCGGGCAGGTCGGGGCTGATGATGCTGACGTTCGGAATGAGCTTCAGCAGGTAGTTCGCGATGATTTCGAGGCCGTGGTGGTCGCCGCGGAAACCGTGAATGAGTAGCACGGGGTAGCACCCCTCGGGGAAGCTTCCGGAGCCCATGCCCTCGCCGTACTGCCAGTAGCGGGTCGTGACCGCCTGCGCATCCGCGCCGATGCGCGCCTCGTGACCGGTGCCGGGAATGAGCGGGCCGGGTACGCCCTCGAGAACCGAGGCGTTGGGGGAGTCCGGGGTAACGGTGGAGGTCATGGGTACCTTTCGCGGGGTCGGGTGCGGGGAGGGCAGGGTCCCACCCCTAATTTTAGGGGAGAAGCCTGAAAAGCCTCTGGAGGGCGGTGTGCGCCGGGCCCCTCGCGCATCCTCGGCTCGTCCACAGACTAATCAGCGCGGGCTCGGATCCATCCCGTCGCCGCTTTCGCGTTACACTTGGAGGGTTAAGTTTTTATCAACCTGTCTTTATTTAAGGAATCGCTGTGTCTGCTCAGGTAGAGACCGAACGCACCGAGAATGCGTACGACTTCCGCGCTATGGAAGCCAAGTGGCGCCCCTACTGGGACGAAACGAAGGTTTTCCAGCCCACCGGTGACGCCCCCAAGGGCCGCAAGTATGTGCTGGATATGTTCCCGTACCCCTCCGGTGACCTTCACATGGGTCACGCGGAGGCATTCGCCATTGGTGACATGAACGCCCGCTACTTCAAGCAGTGCGGCTACGATGTTCTGCACCCGATTGGCTGGGACTCCTTCGGCCTGCCGGCAGAGAACGCAGCCATTAAGAACGACACTCACCCCAAGGAGTGGACGTACAAGAACATCGACACCCAGGCCGAGTCGTTCAAGCGTTACGCCATTGCCGCTGACTGGAGCCGCCGTCTGCACACCTCGGACCCCGAGTACTATAAGTGGACCCAGTGGTTCTTCGAGCAGTTCTATAAGAAGGGTCTGGCGTACCGCAAGGACTCCATGGTCAACTGGTGCCCCAAGGACCAGACCGTGCTCGCTAACGAGCAGGTCGTCAACGGTGCCTGCGAGCGCTGCGGCACCACCGTGACCAAGAAGGCCCTGAACCAGTGGTACTTCAAGATCACCGACTACGCCCAGCAGCTGCTGGACGACATGGAGCAGCTGGAGGGCAAGTGGCCCGACCGCGTGCTGCTCATGCAGCGCAACTGGATTGGCCGCTCCGAGGGTGCCGAGGTACGCTTCGAGATTGAGGCCACCGAGGACCAGGCCGCCGAATCCTTCACCGTGTTCACTACCCGCCCGGACACCCTGTACGGCGCAACCTTCATCGTGGTTGCTGCGGATGCGGCGTTCGCCGAGCAGATTGTGGCCCCCGAGCAGAAGGCTGCCCTGGAGCAGTACCGCGAAGACATCAAGGCGCTGAGCGATATCGATCGTCAGTCCTCCGAGCGTGAGAAGACCGGCGTGTTCACCGGCCGCTACGCGATCAACCCGCTGACCGGCGCAAAGCTGCCCGTGTGGGCCTCCGACTACGTGCTGGCCGACTACGGTACCGGTGCGATTATGGCCGTGCCCGCGCACGACCAGCGCGACCTGGACTTCGCCCTGAAGTTTGACCTGCCCGTTGTGAAGGTTCTGGATGTTGAGGGCGCCGAGGATCCGGCCACCAGCGGTGTTGCTACCGCCGGTGACGGCGTGCTCGTGAACTCCGGCGAGCTGACCGGCCTGCCCAAGGCCGAGGCCATCGCTAAGGCCATCGAGCTGGTGGAGGCCGCCGGCACCGGTGAGGGCAAGGTTATCTACCGTCTGCGCGACTGGCTGCTCTCCCGCCAGCGCTTCTGGGGTACCCCCATCCCCGTGATTCACTGTGAGGACTGCGGCGAGGTGCTGGTTCCCGAGGATCAGCTGCCGGTTCTGCTGCCCGATAACCTGCGTGGCGAGCAGCTGGCCCCCAAGGGCCAGTCGCCCCTGGCCGCCGCCGATGACTGGGCTATCGTGCCCTGCCCGAAGTGCGGCAAGCAGGCTCGCCGCGACTCGGACACCATGGACACCTTCGTGGACTCCTCCTGGTACTTCCTGCGTTACGTTTCCCCGCATGACGATCAGGCTCCCTTCGACCCGCAGGCCATGCGCGAGTGGGGTGCCGTCGACATGTACGTGGGTGGCGTGGAGCACGCAATTCTGCACCTGCTGTACGCGCGTTTCTTCACCAAGGTTGTTCGCGACCTGGGTCTGATTCAGCACGATGAGCCCTTCAAGGCGCTCATGAACCAGGGCCAGGTGCTCAACGGCGGCAAGGCTATGTCCAAGTCGCTGGGTAACGGCGTGAACCTGGGCGAGCAGCTCGATAAGTTCGGTGTGGATGCAATCCGCACCACCATGATTTTCGCGTCCCCGCCCGAGGATGACGTGGACTGGGCCGACGTTTCCCCCGCCGGCTCGCAGAAGTTCCTGGCTCGCGCATGGCGCGTGGCTCAGGACGTCACCAGCGAACCCGGCGTGGACGCAACCGCCGGTGACCTGGAGCTGCAGAAGCTGATTGCACGCACCGTGCACGAGGTGCAGGGCCTGATTGAGGGCGGCAAGTTCAACGTGGTTGTTGCGAAGACCATGGAGCTCGTCAACGCTACCCGCAAGGCTATTGATTCCGGTGCTGGTGCGGCTGACCCGGCCGTCCGCAAGGCCGCCGAGACCATCGCCATCCTGCTCTCGCTGTACGCACCGTACACTGCCGAGGACATGTGGCACGTGCTCGGTCACGACACCCCGGTTCTGACCGCTGGCTTCCCCGAGGTTGACCCGGCCCTGCTGGTGGATGACACCGTCACCGCTATCGTTCAGATTAAGGGCAAGGTGAAGGCTCGCCTGGAGGTTGCGAAGGATATTTCCGAGCAGGAGCTTCAGGAGCTGGCCCTGGCCGATGCCGCCGTTCAGCGTGCGCTGGGTGACGCCGAGATCCGTAAGGTGATTGTGCGTGCGCCTAAGCTCGTGAACATCGTGATCTAAGTTTCTTAGATAAAGTACAAGCCCCGCTGTGGCTTCGGTTCGTTCTGCGGAACGTTCCGAAAGGCACGGCGGGGCTTTGCTGTACTGCGGTAGTGATGAGTGCCATAATGTTCAGGAAACGCTAGGAGAGGCTTCGTCGCTGAATCATTCGCTGACGAACCGGAAGAAGGGCCGGAATATGGGGCACGAGAACAACGCAAAGGATCGCATTGCCGTGGTCACCGATAGCGCCGCGGCACTGCATCCGGAGCTGGTGGAGCGGCTGAGTGCTCGCGGGAACTTTGTCGTGGTGCCCATGCCCGTTACGATTCGCACCCCCGGTGCGGAGGACCGTAGCTTGCAGGGCCTCGGCGCCGCCGAGGTGGACGAAGCCATTATGCTGGCGCATGTCATGGGGCAGACCGTGAGCACTTCCGGCCCGGCTCCTGGCGCGTTTGCTGACGTGTACGACGAGCTGGCATCGCGCGGCTTTACGCACGTGGTGTCGGTTCACCTCTCCGGCGAGCTCTCGGGCACGGTGGAGTCCGCGCGTACCGGCGCGCGCCTGAGCCGCCTGGGCGCCGAGGGTGTGAGCGTGGTGGATAGCCGCACGGTGGCCGGCGCCTACGGGTATGCGGTGCTTCGCGCCCTTGATCTGCTAGAGGAGGGCCCGAACCCCGAGCGGGTCGTGGAGTGTGTGCGGCGGGTGTGTGAGCGCGCGACCCTGTACTTTTACATCCCCACCCTGGATGCGCTGCGCCGCGGGGGTCGCGTTTCCCCGGCGCTGGCGATGGTGGGGCAGATGTTTCAGATTAAGCCCATCGGCACGATTTCCCAGGGGAAGCTCACCTACGTGGAACGGCCCCGCACGGCCGCGCGCGCCCTGGATCGGTTCGTGGAACTGACGGTGCAGGCCTGCCGCGAGCACCGTCATGCCGCCGCTCTCGACGCTTCAACGGATGCGGTCCCGGGCAGCGATACGCCCGGCGAGGTGGTCGCGGTGCATCACGTGGGTAATGCGGCGCAGGCGGTGCAGCTGTATGAGCGGGTGCAACGTCTGCTGGGGGAGGGCTCGCTGAGTCATTCCGCGGGTGCGTCCACCGGTTCTGCCTCGGGTGAGGGTTCTGTGGCGCTAAACATACCCGAGTTTTTGGTGAGTTCTCTGCCCCCGGTGCTTTCGGCCCATTCGGGGTTGGGAGCGGTTGCGATGGTCGTGTATTAGCGGTTGAAAGGGTGGTTTGTACCCTCTCATCGTGCCTTGATACGGCGGGGTTTTTCTGCGAATGGGCATCGTGTGTATTTATTGTTATTTAGACCATATCGCAACATTTTCTCGGGGTGAACACCACGTAAACCAACAGAAAACAAAGGGTTTTTCGCCTATTTTATGGGGTAACTCACAAAAAATTCTCGAATGAGCACACCAAAACACACACAAACTAGGGTAGGATTATTACCAACAACGGCGGAACGCGCCGGGCACCACAGAGCTCGGAATAATTCGGTAAGCATAATGCCCACAAGGCATCGAATTGGGCGGGTCGCCACCCAACGCACTGACAAGGAGATACTCCAGTGACTGTACGCGTAGCAATCAACGGCTTCGGCCGCATCGGCCGCACCTTCTTCCGCGCAGCTCAGACCGAGGGCGTCGGCTTCGAGATCGTCGCAATCAACGACCTCACCGATGTTGAGACCCTGGCACACCTGCTCAAGTACGACTCCATCATGGGTCGCTTCGGCGCAGAGGTCGAGGTCAAGGAAGGCGCACTGGTTGTTGACGGCAAGGAAATCAAGATCCTCGCCGAGCGCGACCCCCAGAACCTCCCCTGGAAGGACCTGGGCGTTGACGTAGTCCTCGAGTCCACCGGTTTCTTCACCGACGGCACCAAGGCAAAGGCACACCTCGAGGCCGGCGCTAAGAAGGTTATCCTCTCCGCTCCCGGTAAGAACATCGACGGCACCTTCGTTATGGGCGTGAACGACGACCAGTACGATGCAGCTAACCACCACATCGTCTCCAACGCTTCCTGCACCACCAACTGCCTCGCTCCGATGGCTAAGGTCCTGAACGACGCATTCGGCATCAAGCAGGGTCTGATGACCACCATCCACGCATACACCGCTGACCAGCGTCTGCAGGATGCACCCCACCGCGACCTGCGCCGTGCACGCGCAGCAGCCGTGAACATGGTCCCCACCTCCACCGGTGCAGCAGCAGCTGTTGGCCTGGTTCTGCCCGAGCTGAAGGGTAAGCTGGACGGCTTCGCAGTCCGCGTTCCCACCATCACCGGCTCCATCACCGACCTGA
Source organism: Rothia mucilaginosa (assembly GCF_001061665.1). GTDB lineage: Bacteria > Actinomycetota > Actinomycetes > Actinomycetales > Micrococcaceae > Rothia > Rothia mucilaginosa_A. Next base: position 128,106 of record NZ_JVSP01000016.1, read on the forward strand.
CCTTCACCGCTGAGCGCGAGGTCACCGTTGAGGAAGTCAACGCAGCAGTCAAGGCAGCAGCTGAGGGCCCCCTGAAGGGCATCATCAAGTACAACGAGGATCCCATCGTGTCCAAGGACATCGAGGGTGAGCCCATCTCCACCGTCTTCGACGCACCGCTGACCAAGGTGATCGGTGACCAGGTGAAGGTTATCGCTTGGTACGACAACGAGTACGGCTACGTTTCCCGCCTCGTGAAGTTCACCAACAAGGTTGTGGCTTCCCTCTAAGCCTTCTGGGCTTCGACGCATAGCTAAGCGTCATAGAGCGTGACTAACGCATATAGTGAACCCCGGCACCACCGCTTTACGCGGGGGAGTCGGGGTTTGCTGTACCAAGGCTCTTTTGCAGGGGTCTTGAATGAAACCCTTAATGATGTATAAACATACTATTTTCTATCGCTCATTTTGAGTCAGAAATACCGTAAGGGAGTAGGGGATAGAAAGGGTGAAAATCCGCGGTATTCTGCGGAGAAACACCTTATAAAAGCTTATTTTTTAGGCTGTCAAAACCCCTATTCTTCGGTATGATTGAAACGGTATATAAACCCACCTAACCAGGAGGAAATCCCATGGCTAAGGCACTGTCCGAACTGCTCGAAGAAGGCGTCGCAGGCCGCCACGTCCTCGTTCGCTCCGACCTGAACGTACCCCTGAAGGACGGCGTCGTCACCGACGACGGCCGCGTCCGCGCATCCCTGCCCGTGATTGAGAAGCTTGCCAAGGCTGGCGCACGCGTCATCGTCACCGCACACCTGGGTCGCCCCAAGGGCAAGGTCGACCCCCAGTACTCCATCGCACCGGCGGCAGCACGCCTGGCCGAGCTCGCCTCCGTGCCCGTGAAGGTCGCCACCGACCTGGTCGGCGAGGACGCCAAGGCTAAGGCAGCAGCCCTGGCTGACGGCGAGGTCCTGGTTCTCGAGAACGTCCGCTACGACGCCCGCGAGACCTCCAAGGACGACGCAGAGCGCGGCGAATTCGCTGACGAGCTGGTCGCACTGACCGGCGAGAACGGTGCATACGTGAACGACGCATTCGGTGCGGTTCACCGTAAGCACGCTTCCGTGTACGACGTTGCTAAGCGTCTGCCCGCATACCTGGGTGACCTGGTGAAGAAGGAAGTTGACGTTCTGGCTAAGACCCTGAACGATCCCGAGCGTCCCTTCGTCGTGGTCATGGGCGGCGCTAAGGTTTCCGATAAGCTTGCCGTGATTGACAACCTGATTGGTAAGGCTGACACCATTCTGATCGGTGGCGGCATGGGTTACACCTTCGCCTACGCACACGGCTACGAGGTGGGCAAGTCCCTGCTCGAGAAGGACCAGGTTGAGAACGTTCTGCGCTACCTGAAGGAAGCCCCCGAGAAGGGTACCGAGATTGTTACCGCAGTGGACGTGGTCTGGGCTGACGACTTCTCCGCAGACGCTAACACCGAGGTTCGCCCCATTGAGGACCTGACCGGCGGCAAGCTCGGCGCAGAGGCTGAGGGCCTGGACATTGGCCCCAAGACCCGCGAGATTTTCGCTGAGAAGATTAAGGGCGCAAAGACCATCTTCTGGAACGGCCCCGTGGGCGTGTTCGAGATTGCTCCGTTCGCTGAGGGTACCCGCGCGGTGGCCGAGGCTATCGTCGAGTCTGATGCGTTCTCCATCATCGGCGGCGGCGACTCCGCTTCGGCAGTCCGTAACCTGGGCTTCAAGGACGAGCAGTTCGGCCACATCTCCACCGGTGGCGGCGCTTCCCTCGAGTACATTGAGGGTAAGACCCTGCCCGGTCTGGAGGCACTGGGCGCCTAATCCGGGTGGCCTAGCCTGACTGCGTGATTTGAGCGCAGAGTTTTAGCGTGAGACCTCTGTCAGGGCGGTATTTCGGTACCGTTCCGGCGGGGGTTTCTGCGTCCCCGGTCTATCTTTTGTGGGGAGGGGCGGTGCTGTTTCCTGGCTATTTGCTGTGGATTCCTTGGGTTTGCGGCTTGTATCGGAGGCGTGTGGAACCGACTTTAATAGACTGGGAATGTAGGGTTCCCCGCCGTTCATGGGACGACGTCTGTTGCACCCGGTGGGGGACCGCAACTCCAGAAAATACATCGCGGTATTTACGAAAGCCGTGGAGGAACACGAATGACCACGAACAATGACGGCAATTCAACCAGCCAGGCTCCTGAGCGGAACCCCGTGCAAAACCCTGGGCAGAGCCCGGAGAAGAAAAAGCGTTTTTCCCGGCGAACCCTGGGATATGCCGGTGTGGGTGTTCTGACGGCTGCGGTTATTAGCCGGTGCACGGGCTTGATTAAGACGCCGGAGGAGCTGGAAGAGGATCGTAAAAAGAAGCAGGAAGCTGAGGAGAGAGAACGGCAGGCTCAAAAAGATCGGGCTTTGGCTGCTCTTGAACCGAATCAAGAATTCGTGGGGGCAATCGATAAGTCTTATCTGTATAAGGATGTTCCTCTTGAGTACACCGCCTACGAAAGCCGCGGCGAGTTCGTACCCGCGACTGAGGAACATCCCGCGCAGAACGTGCCTTACCCTGTACCTCAACCGGAGATGTACGAATATAGTCTGCAGGGTTTTATGACCTTCATGGGGTATTTTTGTGCAGCCCTCAACTACTTCTATTACACGGGAGATACTGAGCCTCTGTCGAAGGTTGTTGAGCCGGCGGCTGTCCTTCCTGAAACAATGCTTCGCCTGTACCGAGAGAAGCGCGGATGGGTTATATCGGAACAGGACGTGTGCAAGGCGTGGATTTATTTCCCAACGAGTAGTTCGGATCGTCTATCAATATCGGAGCGGAATGGCCGGCACATTATATGGTGCTGGCTGGGGGTATCTAAAGAATCCTATACAGGCTATTTCTATATTCCGAGCATCGGTGAAAAATTATCTCTTTACGATTATCGGAGTCCTCTGGGGAGGAAGCCAAGGGACGACAGAGGGGAGAGGCTGGAAGCTGAGCACCTGAATGGCAGGTGGACCTTGTTGAATAATGACAAGGATAGGACACCGATGTACCCCGCAGATGTCCCTCATACCGGTGAATCCTAAGACCGGGTTCATAATAACTTCAGTTAGGAGACGCAAGCGGCTGCCAGTGTCCCTATTGAGCCCCACCTACAGTGGGTTTTGTTATACATCCAAAGATGAGTGTAAGGAAGAAGACAATGATAGACAGCGAAGAACTACTTAAATCATTTGTATATATGGATGATTTCGCTGGAGAGTATTCGTTAGCAACCACTCGTTTAACTGGCGAGTATATTCCGGCCAATCAGGATCATCCAGCATATTCTGCGCCTATCCCGGATTACGATTATTGGCAGCAACCAGTAACTAGCTTTGTGCGGGAGCTTTTCCATTATATCTATTATTACTCCTGTCAGAATTACATTCTTTTGACCTCTGATACACGAGGCTTAGGAGACGATCTGAGTGAGGATGAAATCTTTTTCCCGGCTATTCAAGATCTCTTCGAAGAGGGTAAAGCATGGGTAGTTACACCTGATACTAGGATTCTCAACCTGCACGTTCTCGAGGGTCGGCCGCGCATCACGAATTCGGAACAAGAGGTGACCGAGTGGAAGGTGCGATTTGATATTCATCCTGACGCGAAGGTATATCGAAAAGATACCGGAGAACTGCATCCCATCGCTAAATTTGATACGCGAAGCCTGATTCGTGAGGGATCAATACACGGCACGATGAGAACGGTGAGTGTCAAAGACAAAGGGTCAACAATCAGTTTTATCCCAGAAGGTACCAACAATGCGTCAGAGGAGAAGACATCATGAGTATCAACAGCGGTCCTAACCCATATCCCACCTCGTATTCCGAACCATATTCCCAGCTCAATTATCAGCCTGAACCTCGGAAGAACCGCCCGGTTAGCCGCCGCGTCTTTTTAGGCAGAGTGGGCGTAGGCGTTCTGGGTGCTGGGTTGCTCGTCTCCGCTGGGTATCGTGCTGGCTTGCTGGGAACGGACGAGGAGCGACGGGAGGCACGTCGACGGTTGCAGCACCAAAGATATATTGACATGGAGCCGAAGCAACAATACGACTATCAAAAGGACCTTGGGAAATCTAGTAGATTGCTCATTTACACGGCGTATGAGCGTAGCGGGCGGTATATTCCTGCAACGGAAGAACACGCGGCACAGAATGTACCCTATCCTGTATTGCATCCGGGTATGAATAAGTACACCAGGTCTGGATTATATACTTTTATTGCTTACTATTATGCGTCTCTGAAATATTTTTACCTCACGGGAGACACTGAGCCTCTTTCTAAGATAGTGAAGCCAGAGGATGTTATTGAACCTGAAATCCTCCGGTTCTACCAAGAAAAGCGCGGATGGCTTATCTGTGATGATGATATATTTAATGAGGTATCTATTAATTCTGCTTCTTTTTTCCCAGATGAGAGGTTTGAGTACACCAAGCGGAATATTTTTTATTGTAGTGTAGAATATTTTCTTCACCGGGCAGCGTATTTCTTTATTCCAGAGACGGGGGAAAAGATTCCTCTTGATCACTATGAGACCTTTGAAAGTAGTTTTTTTAGTTCATATCTAGAAAACTTGAAGGGGCGATGGGTTTTGCTTAACAATCAAGATGATTTGATGCCTCTATATCCTCCCGGTTTTCATAAAATAAGATACTAAAACGGATATGTGGGGGTTTCTGCACGCCCGCTCCACCTTGTGCGGGCAGGGTGTGGGGCTGTTTCCTGGCTATATGCTGTGGGTTCCCTGGATTCGCCGCCTGTGACAGGGATGCCTAGAGGTGGCTTTACTAGACTGGAATTGTAGAGGTTCCCGCCGCTCACCGGGCGGTATCGCAGAACGCATCCGCATGGTTGCCACTGGGGGAGCGATAAGTGCACGCACCTCTACAGACAAGCAAATACAGACAAACAAATATAGACAAGCGAACACGGACGGGTGAAGGCGCCCGGCTGTTGAACCTAGCCGTCCGCGAGCAGCCCGGAACCACCTCGGCAGTTCGTGAACTTGGCAACTCATGAATATAGATTCCAAAGGAGAAAGAATGACCGTAGACGCTCAAGCGCTCTTTGACGAAAAAGACTACACCGGAACCTACCCCTATGTTGCCGATGGCGTGATTGGACCCTACACGCCCGCAAACCGGGACCACCCCGCCTACTCGGCGCCGGCACCGGGGGTGAGGTACAGGCCGAGGCACTATGCGGCGAGGAACCTGCGCCCCTACCTGGGCTACTACTACGCCTGCCAAAACTACATGATTCTCGCCTCGGAACCTGCGGTTCTGAAGATGGACAATATCAGCGAAGAAATGTTCTTCCCCACCATTCAGGACCTCTACGAAGAAGGTAAGGGCTGGGTCATTACTCCCAACCCCCAGATTCTGACCATGAACCTTTTGGAGGGGCAGCCGCGCCTCATTGACGAGACGCTAAAAATTGTGGAATGGAATGTGCGGTTCGATATTCTTCCCGAAGTTCAGGTGTACCGCAAGGACACAAATCAGGTGTATCCCATCACCGATTTTGATACGCGCGGCCTGATTCGTGACGGCGCGATACACGGGACTCTCCACACACAATTCACGAATGAGTGGAGGCCCGTTCAGTTCATCCCAGAAAATAGTTTGAGCTAGGGGAGGGGAGAGCAACATGACGAATAACTTTGGTGGACCCGGATACGGCGGACCCGGATACAACGAGCAACGTGCGTACATGAGGGCTATGATTTCTCGCGCCAAGTTTATACGGGCTGGCGTGTTCGCCGGCGCCGCCCTCGTCGCGGTGGCTTTTGGCTGGGGCGTCAACCTGCTCAATACGATGAGCTCGGATTCCCAAGCCGATAAGAAGCGTGACCAGGAATTTGTGCGCCTGGAACCCACGGAGAAGTACGATGAGCTCCGTACCTTGGGGCCTTCCTCCGGGCCGCTCGTCTACACGGCGTTTGAGCGTAAGGGCCGCTTCATTCCTGCCACCGAGGCGCAGGCGGCGCAAAACGTGCCGTACCCGATTCAGCAGCCCGGAATGGATAACTACGACCGCGCCGGCTTGTACGCGTTTTTGGCGTACTTCTTTGCGTCAATGAATTACTTCTACCACACGGGCGACACGGAGCCTCTTTCCAAGGTCACAGACCCCGAAAAGGTGCTACATCCCGAAATTCTTCGCCTGTACAGGGAGAAGCGCGGGTGGGTTATTTCGGCTGACAAGAATGTGCTGAGCGCCAACGTTGTTGACGATCTTGTTGCGGGTGAAAAGGCTAAAAATACGAGCCGAAATATTCTGGTGAGCACCCTGTACACGACTAAGGCTACGGACCTGGCGTTTTACGTGACTGAGACGGGTGAGAAGCAGGATGTCAACAAATATTTGAGGTACCTGGGGCGTTTCTCGCTGGCTGTGGAGCATCTGCGCGGGCAGTGGGTGATTGTGGTGGACCGCGACGGCTACAGCAACCGTAACACCTACGAGCCGATCTACCCGAAGGGCTTTGGCAATCTATAGCGTCCCTGGGCCCCCTCCGGCGCGGTACTTTCGGTACCGCGCCGGAGGGGGTTTCGTGCTGGACTTTTGAGGTGGGCTCTTCGCGGTTGGCTAGGGGGGCGGAATCCGTCCTACTGAGTTCGTGTGCAGAGTGCGCGTGTGTTACCTTGAGGAGTGTGTGATTCTCACTGTCACCGAGAGGGAACACACATGCAACGAGTGTGAGCGAGGATGCTCGTTCACCGTCACATCAACTTCAACTTCCGGAAGCTAAATACATGGTTACCTTTCAGGCTCATGCCGTTCCCGTACCTTTTAAAGATGAGAGCGCTGAGGCTCTCACGATGCGGCTCAAGCATCTAACTCAGGTACGTCAGATTTTTATTCGCTAAAGGTATTTATTCGTTTAATAATCTCATTTGTTATATGAATAATGAGTGTTTTTCTTGAGCTGATTCAGTGAATATTTTAACTCTTAACAATTGAATTATTTTTTGTGTAAACCCCCGGGATGCGGCAGGTGAGATTTTCAAGGGTGAAAATATGCAAAATAGATTCATGAATTCAAATTAGCGTTAGGTAATGAGAGATATATTTTAGGAAGGGGAGGAAATGACTGTCGATCCGGAGTGGACTAAAAAATTCTTCAACCAAGAAGACTATAGGGGAGCATACCATCTTGTCGATACGGACATGATCGGAATTTACACCCCAGCAGACCAGCAGCACCCTGCATATTCTGCGCCGCCGCCAGATTACAGCTATACGTTTACTAAATTTCTAACGTCCGCTGATTTGGAATTCTATAATATCTACTATTATCAATGCCAAAACTATATGCTTTTGGCATCCGATTCGCGACGCCTCGAATATGCAATGACCGCCCAAGAAATATTCTTCCCCGCCATTCAAGATATCTTTGACGACGGAAAAGGCTGGGTCATCACCCCCAACCAACAAATCCTGACCATGCATATCCTTGAGGCGCAGCCGCGCATCCATAACGAAGAACAAAAAATCTTCGACTGGAACGTCAAATTCGACATCCTCCCCGAAGCAAAAGTCTTCCGCAAGGACACCGGGCAGCTACAACCCATCACCGAATTCGACACACGCGGACTCCTCCGCGACGGAGCAATCCACGGCACCCTGCGCTCCCGTTTCCTCGATCCCGGATGGGACATCCACTTCATCCCCGAAAAGGAGGCATAACCATGGGACCCCAACGCAAGGAACAGGAGACGAACGGAACGCTGGGTTCCTCCCCGGAAGCTCCGCCGGTATCTTCTGGTCAGCTACTCGCTCATCAGCAGGAACCGCGGAAGCTTCGTTTTTCTCGTCGTGCCCTCGCTGTAGCAGGCGTGGGCACCCTCGGTGCTCTCTTTGTCGGTCGTCAGACCGGTATCCTCGCCACCAATGAGGAAAAGCAAGAAGTTCGTCTTCTCAAGCGAGATAGGGCACTAATCGCTCTAGAACCTGAAGAGAAGTTTGATGCTGGTTACGTAGACCGTGGAAGCGCAGCCGGGTTTATGGTGTACACCGCCTACGAACGCAACGGCAGGTACGTGCCCGCCACCGAAGAGCACGCCGCCCAGAATGTGCCGTACCCCGTTCTGCAGCCGGGAATGAATGAGTATAACCGCGGTGGTTTCTATATTTTTCAGGCGTACTTTTATGCCGCCCTGAACTATTTCTACTACACCGGAGATACCAAACCGCTCTCTGAAGTGATCAATCCGGAAGAGATTATTTCCCCTGAGCTTCTTCGGCTCTACCGAGAAAACCGCGGCTGGCTTATTGCCAACCAGGATGTGTACCGTCTGCAGGTTACCACCGCCGGTATTAATGACCGCAGTAAGAATGGTCGGCAGGTATTGAGATACCAAGCAAGACGACGTATTCGCGATGAGGCCGTCTTCTACGTGCCCCAAACGGGGGAGAAGCTACCCATCGATAAGTTCTTGAAGACCGGTGAGGAAGAGTACGCTTTCCTCTGCGCGGAACACCTGCGTGGCCGTTGGGTGCTCGTGGAAGACGATAAGGACGCCACGCCGCTATACCCTCCGGGATTCTCCCTCGAAGGGCTAGAGGTATAAGAATCCACCTTCTCGGTAGCCGCACGACATCACCAGTAACCACACCACACCAACCACAACAAGGAGACATATGGAACAGCCGCCCCAGAACCCCGGCGTACCCGCACAGGGGAGCGCCGTGCAGGGTAGCCCCTTGCCGGAGAATACTGCGCAGAGCAATGCTGTACAGGAAAATACCGTGCAGAACAATGCCGCAGAAAGCACCGCGGTAGAAGCCAGCGCAGTACCTACCGCAACCACCCTCCAGAGCCCCGGACGTGAGCCCGCCGTAGCTGGCGCCGCCTCCGCAGTTCCCAGCGAAACAGTAGCGACCCAGAACGCACCCGCAGAGCCTAAGCGTATGGGCCTGTACTCGCTCATCTGCCTTCCCATCGGTGGATTCATGGCCTACTTCATCGCAGGTTCTCCTTACCTCTGGATGTACTACGCCTATTGGGAATCTTCCTCGATAGCAACGGCTACTCTCATCATTTCGTTTGTTGTTTTGCTGTGCGTCTGCTTCACCTACTGTGCTCTTGCGGCGCTCATCGTTGAGAAGATCGCTACCCGAAAACTGCCCTGGAAGCGTTCCCTCGCCATAAGTGCGCGCGCTACCGCGCTTCTTGTGATTGTTCTGACGATTGTCTTCTTCTGCTACACGTCGTACCTTCTCCGAGGTGGCTACTAACACACCGTAGACAAACACCACCGGCAGAGTACCGGCAGGGTAGAGCCCCTAAGCTCCGCCTTGCCGGTACTTCGTATTCGGGGTTCCACGCGATCAGCGAGCGCGGGGTGAGAATAGTCAATGCAAAGCATAAAAAGGTGCGGAACCGGTGAAAATATGCCGCCAACCCTCTAAAATGGAAAAGGAAAATTCCGAACAACAACCCCGCACGGCATACCGCGCGGGACAGCTAAGGAGCGAACTATGTCGCGTAAGCCCCTCATCGCAGGCAACTGGAAGATGAACCTCAACCACGCAGAGGCAGTCACCCTCGTCCAGAAGCTCGCATGGACCCTCGACGACGCAAACTTTGACTTCTCCGCAACCGAAGTTGCCGTCTTCCCGCCCTTCACCGACATCCGCTCCGTGCAGACCCTCGTCGAGGGCGACAAGCTGGACATCCTCTACGGCGGCCAGGACCTCTCCGTCCACGACTCCGGCGCATACACCGGCGAAATCTCCGGCGCATTCCTCTCCAAGCTCGGCGCAACCTTCGTGCTCGTCGGCCACTCCGAGCGCCGCACCTACCACCACGAAAGCGACGAGCTGTGCGCAGCAAAGGTCCAGGCAGCATACAAGCACGGCCTGACCCCCGTCCTCTGCGTCGGTGAGCCCCTCGAGGTCCGCGAGGCAGGCACCCACGTCGAGTACACCCTCGAGCAGCTGCGCGGCTCCATCGCTGGTCTGACCGCAGAGCAGGCAGAGACCCTGGTCGTCGCCTATGAGCCGGTCTGGGCAATCGGCACCGGCAAGGTCGCAACCGCAGAGGACGCTCAGGAAATGTCCGCAGCTATCCGCGCGGAAATCGCTAAGCTCTACTCCGCAGACGTTGCAGAGAAGGTCCGCGTTCTCTACGGCGGCTCCGTCAAGTCCTCCTCCGCACCCTCCATCATGGGTAAGGAAGACGTGGACGGTGTGCTCGTCGGCGGTGCATCCCTGCAGGCTGAAGAGTTCGCAGCAATCGCACGCTTCGACGCATAAAGCTTCGACGCATCACGGCGTTTCATAGTGTTACGGCGCTCGGCCGGGTACCCACCCGACCGGGCGCCGCGCCTTTTAACTTAACCGCGCTTCTTCACGGGTGCACCTCCGTAAGTCCGTGAGCTTCGGCAGCAAAGTGGCGGGGGAGTTGGGCTAAGGGGAGTCCCGCTAACCGGCGATGCGCGGCCGGTGGGCGATACGCCGGGACCCGTTCGCCCCTCGCCGCAAAACCCGCCCGGAACGTGCCCGCCGCACGGTTCACCCCGTACACTTAACGGCATGTTCAGCTTCGGATTCTCCCTCATCATCGCAGGCCTCATCGGCACGATGCTCTTCCTCTACATCCGCAACCGCAGGGTCAGCGCCCCGCGCCTACCCGGCAATGACGGCGGCAACCTCGGCTACGCGGGCGGCGAAGAGTACAGGGAGCCCTCACCCGAATACCAGTACTTCGAAAGCCGACGCGACGAGTTCCTCGACCGGCTCTACAGCCGCACCTCCTCTCCCGAAATCCCCGTGACCCTCACCCTGCGCGACTGGGTTGACCAGGGCTTCTACGCCGGAGGAGGCGCCTACTGGGCGGCCGCGCAGCAGTTCACCTACTACCTCATCGACGGCGGGTACGTGCGCGCCTACGACACCGAAGGCGATGAGCTCACCGCCCAGCGCGTGCTCACCGACCGGCCAGCGGCCCTGCAGCTGACCCCCAGCGAGTACCAGCGCCGCACCAACCGCGCCGCCTAAAAACCTAATCAACGTGACCGAACGGCGACGGTAGCGTATAGTTAAACCGTCTGTCTGCAATGCGAAAGCCGCAGACCCCGCCCGAAGAATGACTACAGGAAGGTCCCCATGGACGTCATCATGAACGTACTCATGGTCATTATTGCCATCACCAGCGTGATTGCAGTGCTGCTCGTGCTGCTCAACCGCGGTCAGGGCGGCGGCCTCTCCGACATGTTCGGTGGCGGTATGACCAACTCCCTGAACTCCTCCGGTATGGCGTCGAAGAACCTGATTCGCCTGACCGTGACCGTAATCGTCATCTGGGTTATCGCAGTGGTCCTGTACGGCCTGGCCCTGCGCTTCAACGGCCAGATTGTGGTCTAGTCAGAGCCTCTCATCAGAGCCCACGCCCACCCCACCGAGGGTGAGCCAATAGAGCTTCTCCCCGGCACTTCTCAACCGAGAATGTCGGGGATTTTTTATGCACCAAACGGCAATGACGAAAGCGGTAGCGGGGCGTGAATCTTTACGGCATGATAGGACGTATACACCACATACGAAAGGCAAAGAAGCCATGAGCGCCTACACCCTCGACTACACGTACACCGCTCCGTCAGCCCTCATCGACGGCGCCGACTCCCGCGCGCTCAGCCTCGCCACCAGCGGCGGCAGCACCCCCGAAGGTGCCGCCTCCCACCCGTATTTCTTCTCCGGGTTCCTCGAACGAGCAGACGTCTACGCCACCGCACTATTGGTCGTCGCCAGGGTCGCCCGCACCCGCTTCTACGTGCCGCCCAGCTCCCTCGCCGGAGCCCTACGCGCCGCAGACCCCGTCGTCACCAGCACCGCCGAAGGCCTACGCTTCGAATCCTTCAGCGCCTGCTGCGGAGTGTATGCGCGCCTCGACGTTGACTCCAGCGCACTCGACGCCAGCCACAGCGCCGTAGGCGTCACCAATGTAGACGTCAACCCGCCCCTGCGTGCCGCGCTCGCCTCCCTCCGGGCGGGGGAGCCCATCCACCTGAACGTCGGCGACGACGGGCTGCTCACCACCACCCTTGACGGCTCCGTCATGGAAGAAAAAGTGCCGCTGCCCATCCGCTGGCTCAAGGGCTTTGCAGAAACGCAGATGCTCTCATCCCGCATGAGCCCGGTGCACAGCCTGGACGCTGCCGCCGCCCGAACCTTCATCCACTCCCTGCCGCGTAACTCCAGCACCAAGGCGGTCCTGTGGGCAACCCGTGCCGTGCGTTCCCTGCGGCTCGCCACCCGCGCCACCGCCGGATCCGTATGCGTGGCGGGCCCTGAGCGTCTGCGCGTGCTTGAGCCGCTCATCCGCCACATTCAGAGCCTGGACGCGTACAGTGAGCCCGTGACCGCCGGTAACGCGCCCGTGCCCAGCGTGTGGGTGGCGCACCTGCCCGGCGCACGCCTGAGCATCGGTTTGAGCCCCGAAAAGTCACGCGGGTTCTCCGGCGAGGGGTCCGTGCTGCAGGCGCTGTCTAACCCGAACACCGCCCAGAACGCTGACATGCTCAGCGTGCTGCTCTCCTTCGAGCCGCGCATTGACGTGCCCGTCATGTCTGCCCGCGCAGGCCTGGACGAGGCGGCAACCCGTGACGCGCTCGCCCTGCTGGCTTCCTCCGGTCAAGTTGGTTTTGACGCGCATGCCGGCGAGTATTTCCACCGCCCGCTGCCGGTGCATCCGGAGGCGCTGACCGCCATGCACCCGCGCCTGGTCGGCGCGAAAAAGCTTGCCGACTCCGGCGCTATTGAGCGGATCGGGGCGGGGGAGCACGGCACCGGCGAGTACAGTGTGCGCAGCGGTGAGAACACGTACACCGTGGTGCTGCCCGCCGACCCGTACGCCGTGGAGGGGTACCTCTGCTCCTGCCCCTGGTGGTTGAAGTACCGCGGCACGCGCGGCCCCTGCAAGCACGCGCTGGCGGTCAGTATTCTCTACCGCGAACACGCCACCGGCTAGACACAGCACGCACCGCACTAAAAGACGACGCCCCAAAAGCTCGCCTCAGCTTCCTCCCGAAAGACCACCATGAGCAAACGCCCCGAAACGCACACCTTCCCCGAAGGGGTCATCACCGAGCCGCTCCCCGGTGAAGTCATCCACCCGCTCCGCAGGCAACAGAAAACCTGGAGCGACATCATGCACTTCAACCGCAACCTCGCCAACATTCTGGCGGTCGGCGGCACCCTCGAGCAGATTTACCGCCGCTGGCAGTACTTCGACATCACCACCACCCCCTACGGCTCCCAGCTCGGCAAAAATAAGCCCGGAACCGTCACGCAGGACCGCGTGAAAATCTACATTCAGACGGGCTGGTTCTCGGGCGCTGCCTCCATGCGGCTTGCCGAACTCTACGACGGCGCGGTCCTTGAGCACGACGAGGACTACTACACCGCCCTCATCAACTGTGAGTCCGACCTGATTCTTCCGCTGCTGCGCGAGGACGAACAGCTCCGTGAAGAACTCATCTGGGGTATGCTTGCCGTCGAAGGCAACCGGGACATCTCCCTCACCCAGCGCGACTCCTACAAGCCTGGACAGAAGGACAACAACCCCGGCTGGTCCTGCGCCCTCATCGAAGCCACCGAAACCGGGCTGATCAGCCGCGACCGCCTCATTGACGCGCTCCTGAGCTCCCTCATGAGCGACTTCCCGGCGTACCGGGTCGGCTGGTTCTCACGCCTGGTCACCGGACTCAAACTCACCGCCGAAGAAATCGCGGCACGTCAGAGCGAATTTCTGACGCTTTTCTCCTCGCCCATCGGCCCGAGTGTGACCCTCGGCGTGCAGCATATTCACCGCCTCTGGACCAAAAACCCGCAGGCGCTGGATGCTACCGCATTCGCCTACGCGGCACCCGCCGTATGCGCCGGAACCAAAGCAAACGCACTCAAAATCCTGACCATGCTCCAGGCGCTGTACCGGGCGGGAACCCTCGACGCTGCCGCCTGCGAAGACGCGGTCGTCATGGCGCTCAGCCACACCCACGCGCAGGTGCAGGCAGCCGCCCTCACACACCTCGAAGAATGGGTGCAGGCGGGCGCCGCAGACGATGCGAGCGCCGACGCTATCGTGTTCGCCGAACGCGCCCGCGAACTCTACTGCGATTACCGTTCCCAGCTCGATCCGCTGGTTGTGGCGCAGATTCAGGAAGAGGGCTCGCCGCTCCTCGACGAGGCTCACGGCAGGGAAGGCGAGCCGGGGAATAGCCGGGGGAACGGGGAGGAAAGCACCGCCCTGACTGAAGCTGCTGACCTTGAGGCCGCCGCCGCGGAGGCGCTCGCCGCCTCCCGCGCCGCAATCCACCGGTACTGGGACACCCCCGTGCGCCCCGTTACCGCATCTGACGTGCAAGAACGTGCCCGTGCGCTCCTGCACCATCAGGTTGCGCCCTGCGCCACCCCCGATACGCTCGATGAAGCGGAACTTCCCGAAACGCACGCCGGATGCGAGCTGGAACTGGAACTGCTCACCGCCTACCTGCTCAGCGCCGACGGCACCGCGCAGAGCCCAAACCTGCTCGAACAGCTTGTTCCTATCTGCCTGAAAAAGCTGAACCACTGGGGTTTGGAGTGGTTCGACATGCGCGCGCACATGACGGTTCTTGCCGCCGCCGGGAAGCTGCGTGAGCGCCCGAAGGCGTCGGAGATGACCCCGAAGGAAGACCCCGGTACGGTGCCGAACCTGCACACCATGTACTCCCGCCACGCCGCGTTCTTCAGCACCGGATCCAAGGATTCCCTCGGCGTGCTGCAGAGCAGGCAGAGCTACACGCCGCTTGCTACCCCTGAGCTGTTCGGCGGGTGGGTGCATCCGGATACCCTGGTGCGCCGGTACGCCAAGAACCTGGCTGATGGAGCCACCATCCTGCGCCAGGATTTCACGGCGGCGCTACTGCGTGTGCGCGTGCCGGAGGTGCTGCCTCCATACGCTACCGACGAGCAGCGACAGAACGCCCAGAGCCGCCGAGCTGAGGCGCTGACCCTGCTTGAAAGCCTCGAAGAGCAATACGTGAAGAACACTGAGGAGGAGGCCCCGCGCTCTGCTCCTACCCAGATTCGTGTGCTCCGCTCCGCACTCGACGGCACCCTCGCCACCGGGCGCGTCAACCCCTACCTGGAATCCATCACGGTATCCCAGCGGGAAAAAAGCTGGGGCCTTCAGCTGAACGGAGTGGCGCACGGTGCTTCCACCCCCGAGCTGAACGCTTTCCGCGGCCTCGCCACCGCCCACCACGACGAAGAAGGACAGTACGCCCTGCTCTACCCCTCGCGGGTAGAACCGCTGGCATACTACTGCGCCGGTAGCAATTGGTACACCTTGGACCACTCCGCCTTCGACCGCGAACTCTACCTAGCTTTGGCGGCGCACCCCGGCGCGTGGGGTCCCGCCTGCGCCTTCGTGTTTGCCGCGGGCTTCTCGGAGCAGCGCGTCGAAATTCGTTCCCTCGCCGTGGAAATCATGCACCGCGTGCTGGACGATCAGCTCAGCCTTGAGGACGCCACGGCAGGCTTCGTGGACTTTGTGCCGCTGGCGATGCTGAACCGTTGGGCGCTCGCCCTCACCGACTTTGCCCAGCTGGATGCGCGGGCGGCGGTGCGCTTCTTCGCACGCCTCATACCGCACCTGGATACCGGGGCGAACTCGCTCGGTAAGCTGCTGGGCGCCTTCAGCCAGGCGTTGGCGACTCTTGACCCTGCCACCCGTGCACAGCTCGTGGATGAGCCGCTGCGTGCCTGGTTGGGTACGCTGACCGGCTCTTCGCAGAAGGCTCGGTACGCCCGGAATATCCTCAACCAGGTGCAGGGCTAACCGCCCCGTCCCTCTAACTTGTCACAACCATTCACCATCAACTCCGAAAGCAGGTACCAATGACTGATACCGCCCAGCCGCATAACCCTAACGAGCACAGCGCAGGTGAGCGCACCCTCGAAGAGCGCCGCGCCGCCCTCAAAGCCCTCATCGCGGCAGAATCAACTGACGTGCAGGAATACCACGCCGTCATCAGCGGCGCCACTGAGGAGGAGCGTGCCTCCCTCGCCCGAACCCTCACCCCCAAGAGCGTCATCGGTAGCGACCACATTAACCGCACCCCGCTCGCCGCCTACGTTGCCGGGGCGCTCGTGCGCACCCCCGACGGCGACCCGTGGGAATACCACCGTTCCGCCGGTCGCGCCATGCGCACCCTACTCTGGGAAGGTAAACCCGACCAGCAGCTGATTAACGCGTTCCTGCTCGGCGCCACCGAACGCCCCGACGAGTGGATTCTGCGTTTCATTGAGGGCCTGCCGAACTCTTGGGCGCGCTCGAAGAAGATCTGGGAAACCTGCTACATGCTGCTTCGTGCCCGTAACCTGAGCTGCGATGCCCCCGAATACCTGGTCCTTTTCCTGCACGAGGCCCTACCCTGCGTGAAGAAGGGCAGCGCCAGTAATCACGCCCAGCTCAAGACCTTCTTCACCCGTGACATGACCCTGCTCGACCAGGAGTTTTGGGCTGTCTTCCGCACCGAAGGGGTGCTCTTCAAGGGCTACGGCAACTACATGGGCGAAAGCGCGGAACTCTGCCGCCTCATGGGCGAATACTTCGACATTCGCGACGAAATCCTGGACGCCCTGCTACGTGGCCTGACCAGCGATTTCAGCGCCTTCAACTCGGCTGCGTTCCACTCCGTCTACACCGACCTGCAACCCACCGACGCAGAAAACCGGGCCCGCTTCGCACAGCTCATGGCTGTCCTCACCGCAGAGCCCAGCGCCTCCGTCGGATTCGCTCAGACCATGTTGCAGAACGTGCTCAAAGCCTGCGCACCCGCCGCCCTGCAGAAGACCCCCGACCTACAGCCCCTCGAGCAGCTCGACCTGGAACAGCTCATCGACGCACTCGGCGCGAACCTCTACCGCACCGAAAAGAAGATTCAGCGCGGCGCCCTGCGCCTGCTCAAGCTCATTGCCACCCAGTACGCTGGCGTGAGCAAAGCCAAGCGCAAGAAGGCGCAAACCGCCGAGCAGCTGGCGCTCGCCAACTATGTTGCTGACCGCGTCCTCGAAGCCTACGAGGTGCTACCCCTGGAGTTGCGCGGTGCCGCGGAAGCCTGCCTACCCGAAGATCGTCTACCCCAGGCGGAAGAGGCGGAGGCGGCGGGCGCCTCCGTAGAGGTGCCGCCGGTGCTGTTGCCCGGTACCCCGCGCCATGAGCCGTTCACCCCCATTGCGGATCTGGACGAGTTCTGCGCCCTGCTGATCGAGGAATCGAACACCACCTCCGGCCGTGTGGCGGGGGAGAAGAGCCCCCGCGCTACTGGTGAGAACCTGGCGCGTCTTTACCACTTTGCCGCGACCGACAAGCTGGCACCGGCGGAACAGCAACAGCTTCGTACCCTGCGCAAGATTTCCAGCGAATATTACTACAACAACGTTGCGTACATGCCTGTTCTCCGCGCAGTATTGAAAGCTAACGCCGAGGCCGCGGGATACGAGTCATGGGAGCTACCCGAGCTCACGCCGCTCCTGCAGTATTCCGACCGTAGTGAGATGGTTGCACGAACTCGCCCGAGTAACGCGCTCCTGAGCAAGGAAGAGATGATACGTCTGACTATTCAGAATAAACACCATCTCTGGAATGCTGACTACAAGCCGTTGAAGGGTTACCGTGACCTCCACGAGATTTTCCGGGAACAGATGCGTGCCGTCGCCGCCGGGGGAGAGTACCACACGGAAGGACGCACGGTGCGTCTGCTGAGCGCACCACTACCCGCCCGTCAGCTTACCTACAGCGACTGGACTTATCGCACTGTTTCTGCCCTGGATATCCCCTGGAGCCTCTACTATTCCGGCCTTAATGACAGCAAGGTTGAGGAATACCGTAAAGCTAGCCAAGCGGGAGAACCCACCGGAAAATTTGTTGCCGCCGACTTTGTTCGTCATGAACCGATGTGGCAGGTCGAGAGCGATATCGTGGATACCGTGGATGAGGCGCGCGAGGCGCTGAGCCACGCAACCGCTGGCATGAGCCCCGAGGAGGCCATCGCCTACGAGGTGCTGAACACCGCGTTCATTCCCTTCACCTTTTTGCCGAATGCTTCTGAATCGTACGGCTGGCAGGGCGACTTCATGACGGCGCTTACCGAATGGGCGTCCTGGCTGCTTCAGAATAACCCGGACCTGCTCTCTGCATACTTCCTGTTTGCCGCTTCGGAGTGCATTGAGGAGAAGACCGTCACCCCCGTTCCCGTACTCATGCGCGCGCTGAGGGAGTCCACCGTGCAGGTAGGCGCCCCCTCCTGCGCCCTGCTCGGCTATGTGGCGAGCGCGAAGAACCCTGAGTACCGTCTGGCGGCGGCAGAGGCCATTGCGGCACTCTTTGAGGCGGGCCTGCTGGACGCATCCACCTTCGCGGAGACCCTGAAGTGGGCTCTGGAGGACGGGATAGTCCTTCCGAACCGCCTGGTGGCGACCCTGCGTGAGGTGTCGGCTATTAGTCCGCTGGCGGGTTGGCGTGTGCTGCAGGTTCTGCGCCTGCTGTTGCCGATGGTTGGTGGGCTGACGAAGGGCGGCGATTATGTGCGCCTGGCGGTGGAGCTTGCCGAACTGTACGGCACGCCGGTTGAGATCCCCGCCGTCCTGGAGCCGAAAATGAAGGGCTCCACGGTGCTGGCGAAGAGCCTGCGTGCCCTGGCTGCGGTGACCCCGCGCGTGACGGAGGAGGCGCTTGTCGCCCGCGAAGCCGCGCTCGCCCTGCTGGGCGGGAACACCTCGGGTGGAGGCACCTCACCGGCTGGCGCTGAAGGGTAGTTCACGGCAGGGGAGTCATAGGGGAGCACCCCGTACTGCGCTCCTATGCGCGCAACCCCGTGTACCCAACCTCGTGCACGGACCCTCGTGCACCCAACCCCACTCACCGCCCCGTGACGAAACGGTTTGACCGCCGTCACGGGGCGGGAGTACTCTATAGGTAATGGCGGATCATGAAGAGTCCTACTTTCTGAAATATCTTTTTCTTATATTTGTCGGATTCTTAGCTTCCCGCCATTTTTCTTTTAACCCCCGTTCCCGCGCGGCCGGCAGGATAAGCGACCGACAGATAAGCGGCTGATGGACAAGCACTCGGCGGATAAACACCGCCCCGGCTCCGCGATACGTAACGGTCGGCTGCTCCCCGCGAATATTTACCCCACAGGTCACCGATGACCAAACCCAGCGACAACCCGCGCCCACGCCGCTACGATAAGAACATAGCCGCACACCACCGACGGTGACAGTCGGGTGAGACCAACGGAAAGGACGACCCGTGACTACCCCCTACGACGCATCCCCCTACCTGCAGGAATCACCCTACCTCAACGAGTCCGCCTACCTTCAGGGTGAAGCCCCCGAGGGTCTCAGCCCCCTCGTGCGCCTCATCCTGATGCGCCGCTACGGCGTGTACGTCTTCACCGACCTGTACGACCCCTACTACCGCTCGAACTACTCGAGCATTAATGAGCGGCACCAGGCCGGCGTATTCGACACCGACCTGGGGCGAGTGTCCGCCCTGAGCAATTGCGGCCTGACCCTCAGCGAGGAATCCCTCGCCCAGGCGCTGAAGGTCAGCGCCAACGAATTTGCCCTGTTCTTGACCATCTGGTCCTACGAGTACGGGTACCGTCCCGGCCGCGTGTTCAGCCGCGACTTTGATCTGCGCGCCCTGGCGCTCCCCGAAGAGCAGCGCTACACCGAGCAGATCATGCACTACCTCTCCAACCCGTACTACAACCCGGACGGCACCGAGCGCATCGTTGGCGGTCTGCCCGAGAACTACGTGCCCTACGAGTGGCAGCAGCCGATGAGCCGCGCCAACTTCACGAGCATGGAACGCAATCGCCGACCCCTGCAGATGGTCAGCGGCGTGCAGAACGCCCTAATTATGGCGGGTGCACTCTACCAGCAGCTACTCGGTCAGCAGCAGGCGTACAACCAGACCGACCAGCGCGACCTTGTGGCGCTGCGCCGTTTCCTCGCCCAGCATGACGCTCTGCCGGCAGCTCGACCGGAGAACACCAGCCGCGAAAACCGCGTGTTCATCGCCGCCTGCCTGCACCCCGAAGACGCCGCGCACCTGCGCACCATGAAGGAGGCGCTCGCCCTCGCCGCCGCCTACTCGCGCCTGCGTTTCAATGGCACGGTGGGGGACCTGAGCCTGAGCATCGCACCGCGCCTGAAGCTGCGCCGCAGCGAACGCACCCGCATCGCACACCTGCTCAACCGGGTGCTGGAGGCTGACCCAGTTGGCGCCCGCTACGACAGTGCGCCCGGCGCCGAAATGTACAAGCGCCTCGTCAAGGCGATTCACCCCGGCGACTACCCGTCGCTGACCGCGCTGAGCCGCTGGGCTGACGACCTGTACCGCGGCGAGGTGTACAGCTTCGAGTCGCTGGTAGACCGCGCCTACGCAACTCGGGATGCGCAGAACGTGGCACGTCTGCTCTCGACCCGCCCCGGCGTGTTTGCACGCCAGCTGGTGCGCGCCCTGGATGCTTTCGAAGCGCCCCGCTACGGCATCGATACCGCACCGAGCCCCGGCCAGCAGATCATCTTTGACGCGTTCGCCGCCGTGGCGCCGCGCGTTTCCGCGCCCATCCTGGTGCAGATTCGCAACCTGGTGACCCTGCAGCGTAACGCGCTCGCGAATCCGCCGAAGGAACGCCCCGCCAACCCCGTGGCGGTGCAGGAGGACCGGGAGCTCGCCGACTACGCGCGCCGCAACCCGGAGGGCGTCGCCAGGGTTCAGAACATCATGCAGAACGCGGGCATTCCGAATCCGCTGGGCTCGTTCTTCGGGGATAATTCCGGGCCGGAGAACCCGATGCGTTCTATCCCGGTCGGTTCCGACCCCTCTACGAGCCAGCGTGAGGAGCGCCGCGCGGCGTCCGCTCGGAAGGCTGAGCCTGCCGCCCCGCAGCGCATGAACCTGTCCAAGACCGGCATCGCCACCATGATTCCGGCGCGCGAGTACAGCCCAGCGGTGCTTGACCTGCTGGAACGCCTGGTTGAGATTGGTCTGTCCGGCCGCCTTGCCGAGACCAGCATCTACCTGCCC
Source organism: Rothia mucilaginosa (assembly GCF_001061665.1). Classification (GTDB taxonomy): domain Bacteria; phylum Actinomycetota; class Actinomycetes; order Actinomycetales; family Micrococcaceae; genus Rothia; species Rothia mucilaginosa_A. The sequence continues at coordinate 149,234 of NZ_JVSP01000016.1, forward strand.
GAGCAGGTGGGCGATACGATCATGCCGCTGAACACCCGCAGCGCCCGCCCCTCCCTGGACGGCATGGGCCGCTACAACACCTCCACGGTGCACCTGCCGCCCACCGGCGTGATTCGCCTCTTCTGCTTCTGGGATGAGGGCGTGGACATTGACCTGTCGCTGATGATGTTCGATGCCGAAGGCAACTACATGGACAAGATCAGCTACTGGTCGCAGACCGCTAAGAACAGCCAGGGCGCCATTTACGCGCACCACTCCGGTGACATTACGGACGGTACCGGCGGCGCCTGGGAGTACATCGACATTGAGGCACGCAAGGCGCTCAAGGCGGAGGTGTGCTACCTCGTGCCGGTGGTGCAGCTGTACTCCGGTTTCGGGGAGGCACACACCCTGGACGCGGTGAACGACCTGCAGGCGGGCTTCATGCTGGTGCCCGCCGTGGGCGTGGGTGAGGTGCACGAGGTGAGCCAGGTGCACACCAAGTTCACCTTGCGCGCTGAGAGCCGTGGCGTGTTGCCGTTTATCGTGGACCTGCAGAACCGCGACCCGTACGACATCCCGGAGGAGACTGACGCCATCGTGAAGGTGACGGACATCGGTCTTGCCCGCGGCATTAACGTGTTGCAGTCCGGCGCGAACATCACCGCCGTGCGTGAGCACTTCGACTGGGCGCAGCCCATGACGGTGCGCGAGTACCTGCGTCTGACCGGCGCGAAGCTCGCCCCGACCGCAGAGGAGGCGCAGCAGGTGCTGGAGGCGACGGTTCCCTCGCTGGCGGCACTTTACGTGGGCTTCGAGAGCGAAGCAGAGGAAGCCCAGGAACAGGAGCCGCAGAATCCTGCCGCCCCTGAGCAGTAGCGCGCGGCATAGAAAAGGGTGGAGCCCCGGATAGTCACCTATCCGGGCTCCACCCTTTTGTTGATGCAGTTCAGAACCGAACCAGAACCGAACCTTACGGGCGGTTCTCGGGAGCCAGCGACTCCTCAGTTGCAAAAATCAGGGTCTGCTTCTTACCGCGCGCACCCACCGCCGGGGTTTCCAGCAGCAGCTCCGCGTTCAGGTCCTCAGCGTCCAGCTTCGCGCCAGCCAGTAGGCGGCTGGTCGCATCCTGCTTATCCTCACCGGTGATGAGGAAGAAGACGTTGCGGGAGTTATTGATAATCGGCAGGGTCACCGACACGCGCTCAGCCGGGGGCTTCGGCGAGTCAGAAACCATCACGGTCACGGCCTTACCGCCCTCAACCGGATCCTCCGGCAGGCCGGTACCCAGCAGAACCTGCTTACGGCCCGGGAACAGGGAAGCGATGTGGCCGTCCGGGCCCATGCCCAGCAGGGTGATGTCGAAGACCGGTGCGGGCCACTGGCCACCGCCACCACCGCAGCAACCGCCGCCGCCGCATCCGCAACCACCGGCGGACTCGGCAGCCTCAGCGGCAGCGTCAAAGTCTTCGAGAGTGGTCTCTTCGAGGGACTGCTCGGGTGCGGAAGAACCACAACCGCCGCCACCACAACCACAGCCGCCGGAGCCGCCGTGTTCGTGACCTGCGCCGCCACCGTGACCGCCAGCCAGCGGCAATTCGGTTGCGCCCTCGGGCATCTGCACGCTCACAGCCGGTGCAGAACCGGCGTAATCACGCATCTCAAAGGCGTAGTGCTCAGCGGCTGCTTCCAGGCCGGTGAAAATATCGGATGGACCCATGCGGTGTACATTGCCCACAACCAGGCCGTGCGACAGCAGGGGAGCGAGTAGCGCCTCAATAGCCTGACCGTCATTACGTTCGGGGCTACGCTCGGGCACGAAACGCTCGTCCGAGAACCAGAAATGCACGCGCGACCAGTCGATATCCTTCACGCGCTCGTTCTCAGCCCACGCCTTCAAAGTGGCGATACCCATCGTGCCGCCGGTCAGCGAAATATGGGCAATCGTGCGCTCAGAGAGCACGTGCTCAATGATGTCGAGAATGCGGGTCACCGCATCCGCGGCGAGGGCCTCGCGGGTCGGGTGCGCCACCAGGACGGGGGTGGAGGAACCCATGTTCTGAATCTTAGGCATCGAACACCTCCGGGTATTCTTCGAGGTTTAGAGTGTCTTCGGGCTGGCAGGTGTCGTCCACGAGGGTGACGGTGCGCAGCGCCTGCTTCAGCACGTCGCCGTAAGTGTCGTCCGGGTCGAGGCGGCGCAGCTCCTCAGAGATGCACTCCGCCAGGGTGCGTACCGGCAGGGCAATCTGCTGATCCGGAGCGTACGGGGTGGAAATGGTCGCCACGGACACGCCGGGGCGGAACATGGTCACCGAACCGTCCTCGCGCTCAATGCTGACGCGGTACAGGCCGCGGTTTGCCGCACCGATGGTGGCCAGGTGCACGGGTGCGTTGAGCATCCAACCGAGCCAGGTACCGAGCAGAACCACGGACGGAGACTTGCCCGAACCCCACACGACTACACGGCGCACGGGGGAGGCGGGCATCTGCTCCAGGAGCGCGGCCAGCTGAGTACGCCACAGGGTGAGGCGGGTCCAAGCCAGGTCGGTGTCGCCGGCGCGGTACACCTCGGCCAGGTGAGTCAGGGTGGCCTTCGGGTCCGCCGCACGCGCAGAATCGGTGATGCGGCGCTGGGCGATGCGACCAATCGAATCCTTGGCGGGGTTCTCGGGCACCGAGTGCGGCCACCAGACCACGATGGGGGAGTCCGGCAGCAGCAGACCGGAGATTAGTGCTTCGGTCGGGCGGGATGCGCTACCCCAGCCGCGCAGAACAATCATCTCGGATGCGCCGGTGTCGCCGCCGAGGTGGATTTCGGCGTCCAGCTGGTCGGGGTCGAGCGGGTCGTGCGAGATGTGCACGATGATGCGGCTCGGATGCTCGTGGGAGGTGCGAATCGCCGCGTGCATTGCTTCGCGGGAGTGGCCCTTCTCGGCGAGCACAACGAGGGTGAGCACACGTCCGCTGCTGAGGCTGCCGTTGTTGGCGCGCAGCTGGCTCAGTTCCTTGTTGATGGCGGAAACGGTGGTGTGGTGCAGATGCGAAATCACGGGCGCCTCCAAGCGCGGTTGTCGCGTTCGAGCATTTCGTCTGCCGAACGCGGACCCCACGAACCGGACTCGTAGGGTTCGGGCTTAATGTGGTGTTCTTCCCAGTACTCTTCGAAGGGATCGAGAATCTTCCAGGAGAGCTCGACCTCTTCGTGGCGGGGGAACAGCGGCGGCTCACCGAGCAGCACGTCCAGGATGAGGCGTTCGTAGGCCTCGGGGGATTCCTCGGTGAAGGAGTGGCCGTAGCCGAAGTCCATGTTCACGTCGCGGATTTCCATCTGGGTGCCGGGAACCTTCGCGGAGAAGCGAATGGTCATGCCCTCGTCGGGCTGCACGCGAATCACGATGGCGTTCTGACCGACATGCGCGTTCTCGATTTCACCAAAGAGCGAGCGTGCGGGCTTCTTGAAAATCACGGCAATCTCGGTGACTCGACGGCCCAGACGCTTGCCGGCGCGCAGGTAGAAGGGGGTGCCTTCCCAGCGGCGGTTGGCGATGGAGAGCTTCAGCGCGGCGAAGGTTTCGGTGCGGGAATCGGCGGGAATGTCCTTCTCGTCGAAGAAGCCGTTGACGTGCTCGCCGCCCTGGTAGCCTGCGGAGTACTGTCCGACCGCGAAAGAGTTCGGCAGGTCGTCGATGCGCACGGCCTCGAGGACCTTCGCCTTTTCGGCGCGCAGGTGCTTGGCGTCCAGGCTGAGGGGCTCTTCCATTGCGGTGAGGGCGAGCAGCTGCAGCAGGTGGTTCTGAATGACGTCGCGGGCCGCACCCACGCCGTCGTAGTAGCCTGCGCGGGAGCCGATGCCGATGTCCTCGGCCATCGTGATCTGCACGTGGTCCACGTAGTGGGAGTTCCAGAGCGGCTCGAACATCTGGTTGGAGAAACGCATCGCCAGAATGTTCTGAACGGTTTCCTTACCCAGGTAGTGGTCGATGCGGAACACGGCGTCGGGCGGGAAGACCGCCTCCACGATGGAGTTCAGCTCGCGCGCGCTCTTCAGGTCGTGACCGAAGGGCTTCTCGATGACCACGCGGCGCCAACCGTCGACGGGGTTGACGGTGTCGGCATCGCGGGATGCGAGGTCGTGTTCAGCGAGCTTGGTGAGAACCTGCTCGAATGCCTTCGGGGGAATCGACAGGTAGAAGGCGTGGTTGCCGTGGGCGCCACGCTCATCGAGTTCGGCGAGGGTGCTCTTGAGCTGTTCATAGGATGCGTCGTCGTCGAAGGCACCTTCAACAAATCGCATGCCCTGCTGGAACTGGTTCCACACATCCTCACGGAAGGGGGTACGGGCGTTTGCCTCAACAGATTCACGCACGTAAGCGCGGAAGTCGTCATTGCTCCAGGGGCGGCGGCCGAAGCCGACGAGGCCGAAGCTCGGGGGGAGCAAACCGCGGTTCATGAGGTCATACACTGCCGGAAGCAGCTTCTTGCGGGCCAGGTCACCGGTTACGCCAAAGAAGACGAGCGCGGACGGCCCCGCAATGCGGGTAATGCGGCGGTCGCGAGTATCCCTGAGGGGGTTCGCTTCATGACCGTTAGTCACAATATATTCCTTTGATTGCCTTGGTTGGTTCGTGCGGCGCGCGGTTCGTACCATATCGCGCGGAGGCGATGCCGCATCGTGGAAGGTGTGTACCCAGTATTGTACCGTTTTGGGTTCGTCAGCTGGGGGCCGCCCTAATCCGTCGGATCCCACGGCGGAACCCGGCGGATTAGGGGAGTGCATCCGGCCGCCTCACGAAGGAGACGACCAACGTCTTAGCGAGCGTTGTCGAGTGCCTCGCGGACGGTCTGTAGCAGCTCTTCCCAGGAGACATCGAACTTGGACAGGCCCTCGGTCTCGAGCTTCTCGACGACCTCGGTGTAGGAGATGCCGCGCTCGGCGATGGCGTCCAGAACCTTGTTCGACTCGGAGTAGTTCGGAACGATGGTGTTGCCGGTAATCTCGCCGTGGTCGGCAACGGCGTTCAGAGTTGCCTCGGGCATAGTGTTCACGGTGTTCGGTGCCACCAGGCCGGTCACGTAGAGGGTATCGGGCAGCGAGGGGTCCTTCACGCCGGTGGAGGCCCACAGCGGACGCTGCACGTTCGCGCCGTGTGCCTGCAGGCGAGCCCAGCGCTCGGTGGAGAACATTTCCTCGAAGACCTCGTAGGCGAGGCGTGCGTTGGCCAGACCGGCCTTGCCCTTGAGCTCAAGGGCGTCGCCGCCGATAGCCTCCAGGCGGCCGTCAACCTCGGTGTCCACGCGGGAGACGAAGAAGGACGCGACCGAGTGGATGGTGGACAGGTCCTTGCCGTTCTCCAGCGCCTGCTCCAGGCCGAGCATGTAGGCGTTGATGACCTCGCGGTAGCGGGTCAGGGAGAAAATCAGGGTCACGTTCACGCTGATGCCTGCAGCCAGGGTCTCAGCGATGGGGCGCAGACCTTCCTTGGTTGCGGGGATCTTGATCATGACGTTTTCGCGGCCCACGCGCTCGTAGAGCTCACGCGCCATCTTTGCGGTGCCCTCGGCGTCGCGTGCCAGGCGGGGGTCAACCTCGATGGAGACGCGGCCGTCAAAACCGTTGGAGGACTTGTAGATGGGTTCGAACACGTCGCAGGCGTTGCGCACGTCGTCGCAGGTTGCGGCGAAGACGGCTTCCTCGACGTCGGCACCGGCGGCGGCCAGCTCACGCATCTGCTCGGCGTATGCGGCACCCTTGGAGAGCGCGCCAGCGAAGATGGTGGGGTTGGTGGTCACGCCGACCACGTTGTGGGTCTTGATGAGCTCGGCGAGGTTGCCGCTGGTCAGGCGCTCGCGGGAGAGGTCGTCAAGCCAGATGGAGACACCGGCGTCGGAAAGCTTCTGAGTGGACTCAGACATGGATAAAACCTTCGATTCTTGAATGAGGAAATGAAAAAGTATTGGAGGGACGCGATAGCGGGCCCGGGCGCCCCTCGTAGCGGGGCGCCCGGATTGTTCGCGTCGAGCCTCCCGGAACCGTTGCGTTCCGGAGGTACGAGTATCGCTTACTTGGCGGCGGCGATGGATTCCTTAGCGGCCTCCACGACGGCCTCGGCGGTCACGCCGAACTCGCGGTACAGGGTCTTCGCATCGGCGGATGCACCGAAGTGCTCGATGGACACGGCGCGGCCAGCGGTGCCGAGCAGGTCGTACCAGCTCATGGCCAGGCCAGCCTCGACGGAGACACGCGCTGCCACGGAGGAGGGCAGAACCGACTCGCGGTACTCCTCGCTCTGCTCAGCGAACCACTCGCGCGAAGGCATGGAAACCACGCGAGCCGCGATGCCCTGCTCGGCGAGGGTTGCGCGAGCCTGGACGGCCAGCTCAACCTCGGAACCGGTGGCGATCAGGATGACGTCCGGGGTGCCCTCGGTGTCAGCCATGATGTAGCCGCCGCGTGCGGTGCCCTCTGCGGAGGCGAACTTCTCGCCCTCGGCGTCGGGGTGTACATCCTCACGAGCCCAGACGGGCAGGTTCTGGCGGGAGAGCACGAGGCCCGCGGGGCGATCCGTCTTCTCCAGGATGGTGCGCCATGCGATAGCGGTTTCGTTAGCGTCCGCGGGGCGAACCACGTCGAAGCCGGGGATAGCGCGCAGAGAGGAGAGGTGCTCGATGGGCTGGTGGGTCGGGCCATCCTCGCCCACACCGATGGAGTCGTGGGTCCACACGTACAGCGAGGGAACGCCCATCAGAGCCGAGAGGCGAACCGCCGGACGCTGGTAGTCGGAGAACACGAAGAAGGTGCCCGAGAACGCGCGGGTCGGCGAGGAGAGCACGATGCCGTTCACGATCGCTGCGGCGGCCTGCTCGCGAATACCGAAGTGCAGCACGCGACCGTAGGGGTTGCCGGTCCAGTCTTCGGTGCTGCGCGATACCGGGTTGAAGGAATCCGCACCCTTGATGGTGGTCAGGTTCGAACCGGCGAGGTCGGCGGAGCCGCCCCACAGCTCGGGGAAGGTCTCGGCGATAGCGTTAATGACGGTGCCGGATGCCGCGCGGGTTGCCACGGAGGTGCCGGCCTCGAACACGGGGAAGGCGGCCTTGTAGTCGGCGGGCAGCTCGCCCGCGACCAGGCGGTTGTACAGTGCGGCGCGCTCGGGATTGGCCTTGGCCCAGGCCTCGAACTTTTCGTCCCAGGCCTTGTGAGCTGCGGCACCGCGCTCGCGCAGCTGACGGGTGTGCGCCAGGACGTTCTCCTCGATAAAGAAGCTCTTGGCGGGGTCGAAGCCGAGCACCTCCTTGGTGGCGGCAACTTCCTCGACACCGAGCTTGGAGCCGTGCACGGCGCCGGTGTTCTGCTTGTGCGGTGCGGGGTAGCCGATGATGGTGCGCAGCTCGATGAACGAGGGCTTGTCGGTGACGGCCTTCGCGCGCTCGATGGCGGTGTACAGCTCGGCGACGTCCTCGACGTACTCGCCGGTGCGGGTCCAATCCACGCGCTGAACGTCCCAGCCGTAGGACTCGTAGCGCTTGGCCACGTCCTCGGTGAAGGCGACGTCGGTGTCTTCCTCAATGGAGATGTGGTTGCGGTCCCAGACGACAATCAGGTTGCCGAGCTCCTGGTGGCCCGCGAGCGCGCTGGCTTCGGCGGTCACGCCCTCCTGCACGTCACCCTCGGAGGCGATGACGTAGATGTGGTGGTCGAAGGGGGAGGTGCCCGGGGCAGCCTCGGGGTCGAACATGCCGCGCATACGACGCTGTGCGTAGGCGAAACCAACGGCGGAGGCCAGGCCCTGGCCGAGCGGACCGGTGGTGATTTCAACACCCTTGGTGTGCTTGTACTCGGGGTGGCCGGGGGTGAGGGCACCCCAGGTGCGTAGCTCCTCCAGGTCCTTCATCTCGAGGCCGTAGCCGCCGAGGAACAGCTGGGTGTACAGGGTCAGGGAGGTGTGGCCGGGGGAGAGGATAAAGCGGTCGCGGCCTTCCCAGCGGTCGTCGGCCGGGTCCTGGTTCATGACCTTCTGGAACAGCAGGTAGGCGACCGGGGCCAGGCTCATCGCGGTGCCGGGGTGGCCGGAGCCGACCTTCTCCACGGCGTCGGCGGCAAGGATGCGGGCGGTGTCAACGGCTCGCTGATCGGTTTCTGTCCACTGGAGGTTTTCTGCCACGTGGGTGTCCTTTCGCAAGGGTGAGTGGATGCGCCAGCGGCTAGGTGCTGACGCCCTGTCCATGGGGCGTAACGGTACCCCGGGGGTGTTTATTCCGCGCGGTGCGTTCCGGCGGGTGCCCCGGAGGCTGGTTGCGTCCTTTTCGTTTAACAAGGATAGTTCACTCCGCCGCACTATCTGATGTGAGGGTGTGTACATTCACAGGGTGGAACGCCGCCCGCCTGAGAGCGCCGGGTGAGCGCACCGTTGAGGCGGTGCCGAATCGGCACGGAATCGGTGCGGCGCGGGCTTCCTTCAGCTATAAGAGATTTTGAGGGGCGGTAAAGCTCATGTTAAGGTTGAGCGGGAAGGTTGCGGACCGAGACAGTGGTTGGGTCGGTCCGCCCCTCGGTGATTAAAGCCCCTCCTCCGAACATGAACGTGATGGAGTCCAACTGTGGTGGTTGGACTCGTGGTTCGGCAGGAGGGGGCTTTCTTTTTAACCCCGAACGCCGGCTATCGGGTTTGGCTGCGCGGGTGCCTCTGAAACTCCCCATCTGCCCCGCGCCTGTTTCACGGCTTGCCCCCTACCCGCTTGCGGACTCTTGCTCGCAGCTCTTGTTGACAGCCGCACCCGGATACGGCGATGCCCCGCGGCTTTCGAATTATTCGAAAGCCGCGGGGCATCGGGTGAAGTACCGGTCGTGAAGCACCAGCCATGAAGCGCAGGTCGAAGGGGCGCAGTCAGGCTAGTCGGACCACTTGAACTTGCGCGAGGCAATCAGGCCGAGAATGACGGTCCAAACCGTCAGAACCCAGTGCGGGTCCGCCATCCACTGGTGGTGAATGAAGTTGCCGCGCAGGGCCTCGCCCAGAGCCGCCGAGGGGAACCAGGACACGATCGCGCCGTACCAATCGGGGAAGGAACTGAGCGGGAACAGCACGCCGCCCGCGCCGGCCAGAACCACCCAGGCGATGTTCACAATCGCGAGGGTCGCCTCCGCGCGCACCGTACCGGCAATCAGCAGACCCAGCGCCGTAAAGGCCGCCGCACCCAGTAGCAGGGTGAGGAAGGCTCGCGAGAGGGCGATGGCGTCCGGACGCCAACCCAGGCCGTACCCGACCACGCCCACGAGCACGAACTGGATAATCAGTACGACCACTACGGCGATGCACTTGCCCAGAATCAGGCCGTTGCGGCCCAGGGGAGTGGTCGCCAGAAAGCGAAGCACGCCGTAGCGGCGGTCGAAGCCCGTTGCGATGCCCTGGCCCGACAGCGCCGTGGAGATGACGCAGAGGGCCAGCACGCCGGGGACCGCCGCATCCATACGCGAAACCCCCACCGAGTGTGCGTAGTCATCAATTAGGCCCGTAAAGCGCAGGCCCAGAAGCGCCATGACGGGGAAGATGATGTTCAGCATCAGCTGCTCGCCGTTGCGGAGCATCGCCATCGTCTCGTAACGACCCTGCTCAATCACGCGCACGAGCGGGTAGTTCGCGCGGGGCGGGATGTACTCCTCGTCCTCGTCGATGGCGACGCCCCGGGCGGAGGTGTCCGCCGCAGCGCTCGTGCTCTGCTCGCGGTCGGTAGAAGCGGTGGGGCTCATCGAATATCACGTCCTGAAATATCGAGGAAGACGTCCTCGAGGGTCTTCGGTTCCATCTTGAGAGAAATTGGCATGAGGTAGCGTTCGGCCAGCGCCGCGGTGAAGGCCGCCAGGTGCTCCGCGCGCAGGGGACCGACGAGCTCGTACTCACCGGTCACGGCCGGGTGCTCCTCCGAGGCGGGAACGTAGGGGACCGTCTCGATGAGTTTCACACCGGCCCGCAGGTGCGCCGGGAGCAGCTCCTCGCGGCTGGGGGTGGGAGCATCCAGGGTGTAGCGCAGGCGGTTCGTGCCGTCGTTAGCGATCAGCTCGGGAACGGTGCCCTCCTGCACGGTGGCGCCGTCCTCGATGATGTACACGTAATCGGCAAGCTTCTGTGCGTCGTCAATCAGGTGCGTGGTGAGCACGATGGCCACGCCGCGCTCGCGCTGTTCGCGAATAATTTCGAATACGACGTTGCGCGATTGCGGGTCCAGGCCCGCGGAGGGCTCGTCGAGGAAGAGCACGTCCGGCTTGCCGATGAGGGCCGCCGCGAGCGCCACGCGCTGCTTCTGACCGCCCGAGAGTCGCCGAATCGTGGTGCCGTTGAACGCGTCGATACCCAGGCGGTGCGCGAGCTCTTCAACCGGGTAGGGGTCGGTGTACATGCTTGCGATGTGCTCGAGCAGCGGGATGGGGTGCATGGCGTTGGGCAGGCCGCCGTCCTGAAGCATGATGCCGACCTTGGCGCGCAGCTCGGGGTCTGCCAGGAGGGGGTTCTCGCCGAGCAGGCGCACGGTACCGCGGGTGGGCTTGAGCAGGCCCTGGGCGCAGGCGAGGGTCGTAGTCTTACCTGCGCCGTTCGCGCCGAGAAGAACCACCACTTCGCCGGGGAAGACACGCAAATTCACCCGGTTGACGGCGCGGTAGTAGCCGCTTGCGGTGAGTCGTTCGGGGTGCTTATTGCGGAACGCTCGGGAGGGCTTGAACTCTTTAATGAGGTCCTTGACGCTCAGCGCCGGTTCTTCGGCGACGGTGAGCCTGCGCGCCGTGGGGGAGGAGGCTGCCTCCTCTGAGCGGTCCGCGCGTGCGGTGGTGGTCTCCATGGGCATAACTTTCGATTTATTCGCGTGATATACCCCTATATTCTATGCACTACCTCACGTGCTCAACACATTTTTAAGACGATTAACATTCAGCTTCGGGTAAAAAAGTCAGCAAGTAGGAAGACCTAACTAGCCAAAGAAAAAACAATTAGGACATACTTTATTTGTGTATTCCGTGAACAAGACATCTCAGCGCTCCTCCGAGCGTGAGGCACAGACCCGAGGCAGCACCCGAGGTGCAGCGTCGGGCTCTTGTAGTGCTTCCACCAAAAAGTCCTCCGCGGCACGCACATCCAAGCGTAAGGCCGAGGCTGAGGAACGCACCCGGGACCGCGTGCTCCGCGGCGTTCTTAACCACGGACCGGTATCCGCTGCAAGCCTGGGGGAGCTGCTCAGCCTGACCCCCGCCGCGGTCCGCCGCCATCTGGACGCCCTCGAATCAAGCAACATGATCGAGGTCGCCCCCATTAAGAAGCACGGCGCGGGTGCCGGACGCCCGGCCCGCCGCTATGTGATTGCCCCGCAGGGGCACGAGCGGCTCGGCAACGACTACCTGCTCATCGCGCGTAACGCCCTGCAGATGCTACGCGATACCGTCGGCGACGGGGCGCTGGAGGCCTTCGCCTCCGCCCGCGCGGCCGAGATGGAGGCGCGCTACCGCCCGGTGGTGGAAGCCGCCGGAGACAACGTGGCCGCCCGAGCTAAGGCGCTCGCCGAGGCCATGAGCAGGGACGGTTTCGTGGCCACCGCGCAGGTGACCGAACCTCCCGTGGGTCGTAGCGTGCCGGAGCACTTCCTCGCGAGTATCCAGCTGTGCCAGGGCCACTGCCCGGTTCGCGACCTGGCCGAAGACTTCCAGGTCTTCTGTGAGCAGGAGACCGGGATTATTTCTGATCTTCTGGGCGTTGATGTTCGCAGGCTCTCCACGATGGCCTCGGGCGCGCACGTGTGCACCACGCACGTGCCGCTGAACCGAGAGACCGTGGCGGAGAACGCGAAGTCGACGAAACCAGCCACGCCGACCGAGCCCGATGACGGCACGCCGGCTGAGAAGCCGAGCGTCTAGCCGGCGGCTCGAACCCCAAGGACTACCGCGCCTGCATCCGGCAGGTGGCGGAGAGAATGTAATAACCATCGAAGAAAGGCCGTAATGACTGAGAAAGTTGGGCAGAACGCCAACGATACCGTCATTTCAGAGATCCTGGAGATGAACCCCGAACTCGAGGGCATTGGTAACTACGAGTACGGTTGGGCAGACTCCGACGAAGCAGGCCAGGTAGCAAAGCGCGGCCTGGACGAGGACGTCGTGCGTGACATCTCCGCGAAGAAGAACGAACCCCAGTGGATGCTGGACATGCGTCTGAAGGCGCTGAAGTTCTTCGAGCGTAAGCCCATGCCCACCTGGGGTGCGGATCTTTCCGAAATCGACTTCGACAACATCAAGTACTTCGTGCGTTCGACCGAGGGCCAGGCGGCTTCTTGGGACGAACTGCCCGAGGATATTCGCACCACCTACGAGCGCCTGGGCATTCCCGAGGCGGAGCGTAACTCCCTCGTCGCGGGTGTGGCTGCACAGTACGAGTCCGAGGTCGTGTACCACCAGATCCGTGAGGACCTGGAGAAGCAGGGCGTGATCTTTGTCGACACCGACACCGGTCTGCGCGAATACCCCGAACTGTTCAAGGAATACTTCGGCTCCATCATCCCGATTGGTGACAACAAGTTCTCCGCACTGAATACCGCCGTATGGTCCGGTGGCTCCTTCGTGTACGTTCCCCCGGGAGTTCACGTTGAGATCCCGCTGCAGGCGTACTTCCGCATTAACACTGAGAACATGGGCCAGTTCGAACGCACCCTGATTATTGCGGACGAAGACTCCTACGTTCACTACATTGAGGGCTGCACCGCCCCCATCTACAAGTCCGACTCCCTGCACTCCGCAGTGGTTGAGATTGTGCTGAAGAAGAACGCCCGCGTTCGCTACACCACGATTCAGAACTGGTCGAACAACGTCTACAACCTGGTGACCAAGCGTGCGGTTGCGCACGAGGGTGCCACCATGGAATGGGTGGACGGCAACATCGGTTCGAAGGTCACCCAGAAGTACCCCGCCGTCTACATGGTTGGCGAGCACGCCAAGGGTGAGACCCTGTCCATCGCGTTCGCTGGCGAGGGTCAGCACCAGGACACCGGTTCGAAGATGGTTCACATTGCACCGAACACCTCCTCGACCATCGTGTCGAAGTCCGTGGCACGTAACGGTGGCCGCAGCGCATACCGTGGCCTGGTTCAGGTTCGTGAGGGTGCTAAGCACTCCAAGTCCTCCGTGGTCTGTGACGCACTGCTGGTGGACACCATCTCCCGCTCCGACACCTACCCCTACGTGGATGTCCGCGAGGACGATGTGACCATGGGTCACGAGGCGACGGTTTCCCGCGTCTCTGAAGACCAGCTGTTCTACCTGATGCAGCGTGGCCTGAGCGAAGAAGAAGCAATGGCGATGATCGTTCGCGGCTTCGTTGAGCCTATTGCCCGCGAGCTGCCGATGGAGTACGCACTCGAACTGAACCGCCTGATCGAACTTCAGATGGAAGGATCTGTGGGCTAATGCCGACCAACGAAGAAACTCTGGGTTACCACTCCCCGATCATCCCCGGTATGGACCAGGAGGGCGAGAAGCTCGCCACCGAGTTCGCCCACGATGACACCCTGTACCGTGCCACCGAGGCACACCACCAGGGCTCCAACCCGAACAACATCCAGAAGGTGCTGGAGGCATCCCGCGCCGAGCGTAAGACCTCCTACAACGTGGAGGACTTCGCTCCGCTGACCGGCCGTGAAGAGGATTGGCGCTTCACCCCGCTGAAGCGTCTGGGTGGCCTGCACCTGGAGAAGCTGACCGGCACCGCACCGGCACCGAAGGTGACCGCACCCGAGCAGGTCAAGGTTGAGACCGTCTCCCGCGAGGACGAGCGCATCGGCTCCGCCGGTGTTCCCGAGGATCGCGTGGCGGCTAACGCCTGGTCCAGCTTCTCCGAGGCAACCGTGGTGACCATCCCCGCCGAGGCCGAGCTGTCCGAGCACGTTGAGATTGATATCGACGGCACCGGCAACGAGCCCGCCGCCCAGCACATCGTGATTGAGGCTAAGCCCTTCTCGAAGGCCGTCGTGGTCATCCGCCACACCGGCTCCACCGTGCTCGCACAGAACATCGAGTTCGTGGTGGACGACGAGGCTGAGCTGAACGTCGTGTCCGTCCAGCAGTGGGCTGACGACGCCATCCACACCTCCGCACAGTACGCTAAGCTGGGCCGCAACTCCCGCTTCAAGCACGTGGTGGTTTCCCTCGGTGGCGACCTGGTGCGCGTGACCCCCTCGACCAAGTTCACCGCCCCCGGCGCCGAGACCGAAATGTACGGCCTGTACTTCGTGGATGCCGGCCAGCACATTGAGTCCCGCCTGTTCGTGGACCACTCCGTGCCCAACTGCAAGTCCCGCGTGACATACAAGGGCGCGCTGCAGGGTAAGGGTGCACACTCGGTGTGGGTTGGCGACGTTCTGATTGGTAAGGACGCTGAAGGCACCGACACCTACGAGCTGAACCGTAACCTGCTGCTGGAAGTTGGCCCCCGCGCCGACTCCGTGCCGAACCTGGAGATTGAGACCGGCCTGATTGAGGGCGCCGGTCACGCATCCACCACCGGCCAGCTCGATGAGCAGCACCTGTGGTACCTGCAGGCTCGCGGTATTCCGGAGGCTGAGGCCCGCCGTCTGGTGGTGCGCGGCTTCCTGAACGAGGTCATTCAGCAGATTCGCGTTCCCGAACTTGAAGAGCAGCTCACCGAGGCCCTTGAGGCAGAGCTCGCACTCAGCAACAACTAAGCTTTACCAGGAGAAATAATGTCTACTCTTGAAATCAAGGACCTTCACGTCTCGGTCATCCTCGATGACGAAACCACCAAGCCCATCCTCAAGGGCGTTAACCTGACCATCAACTCGGGCGAGATTCACGCCATCATGGGCCCCAACGGTTCCGGTAAGTCCACCCTGGCTTCGACCATCGCCGGCCACCCCAAGTACCAGGTTGATTCCGGCCAGATTCTGCTGGACGGCCAGGACATCACCGAGATGAGCGTTGACGAGCGTGCCCGCGCCGGCCTCTTCCTCGCAATGCAGTACCCGGTTGAGATTCCCGGCGTGACCATGTCGAACTTCCTGCGCTCCGCAAAGACCGCAGTGGACGGCAAGGCTCCCTCCCTGCGTACCTGGACCAAGGACGTTAAGGAAGCCATGAAGAACCTGGAGATTGATCCCGACTTCATCTCCCGTAACGTGAACGAGGGCTTCTCCGGTGGTGAGAAGAAGCGCCACGAGATTCTGCAGCTCGAGCTGCTCAAGCCCAAGTTCGCCATTCTCGACGAGACCGACTCCGGCCTGGACGTCGACGCTCTGAAGATCGTGTCCGAGGGCGTGAACCGCGCTCACGAGGCTAACGACATGGGCGTCATGCTAATTACCCACTACACCCGCATTCTGCGCTACATCAAGCCGCAGTTCGTGCACGTGTTCGTGGACGGCAAGATGGTTGACCAGGGCGGCCCCGAGCTGGCTGACCGCCTGGAAGAAGAGGGCTACGTTTCTTACGTGGGTAAGAAGTAAGCTTCTTCTCCTTATCGGATTCTGATAGAAAGATAGAACTATGACTGAGACTGTGCAGGTTCGTGTTCCTCAGGAAGAAATTGAGGAAGCCCTCAAGGAGGTCATTGACCCGGAGCTCGGCGTCAATATTGTTGACCTTGGTCTGCTCTACGGTCTGCGCTGGGACGAGGACGGAACCCTCATTCTGGACCTGACTCTGACCACCGCGGCGTGCCCGCTGCAGGAGGTTATTGAGGAGCAGGTTCAGAGCAACCTGGAGAACCTGGTTGATTCTTGGCGTGTGAACTGGGTTTGGATGCCGCCGTGGGGCCCGGAGCGTATTACTGAGGACGGCCGCGATATGATGCGCGCGCTGGGCTTCAACATCTAAGCTCCTAGACGCTGAATAGACACCCGCCGGGTGCGGAGAGTATAGACTCTCCGCACCCGGCGGGTGTTTTTATGTTGTTAAAAATTAGGGCAAAGACCTAGCGCTATGTTTTGTAGGCTGAGGATTATGCGGTGACAACAAGGATAGATTTTTTATTGATAATTAGGACAATTTGACTGGGGGGGGGGTCCAAGTATGATTCCTTGTGGATCATACACTCACGTCATACTAGGCTCCTCATGCAACGGCCGCTTGAGGACGCCGAAAGGAAATCATGGCACAAAAGATTATCGCCGCTGACGGTTCTGTCTACGTTAAGAAGAAGCCCTTCTACCTCCGTTGGTGGTTCATCACTCTCGTTATTCTTGTTCTTCTTGGTGGTTGCGCTTCGGTGATGGGTGGTGGCTCCAGCAAGTCTACGAGCGCTTCTTCATCTTCGGCGGCTGCCGATTCTTCTGTCGTTGCTGAAGCTTCTCAGGAATCTGGCGGTGAATCTTCCTCTGCAGGCGCGGCAGAACCCAACACGAAGCAGAACGATAACAACGTTCCCACCGAATATAAGTCTGCTTTGAAGAAGGCTGAATCGTACTCTCGCACCATGCACATGTCTAAGCAGGGTATCTATAACCAGCTCACCAGCGAATTTGAGAAGTTCAGCCCCGAGGCGGCCCAGTACGCTGTGGACAACGTGAAGGCTGACTGGAACGCAAATGCCCTGGAGAAGGCTAAGAGCTACCAGAAGACGATGAGCATGTCTCCCGAGGCAATTCGTTCTCAGCTGACTTCTTCGGTTGAAGGATTCACTGAGGAAGAGGCCGATTACGCAGTCTCCCATCTGAACTAATTCAACAGATAATTTAGAAGCCGCCCGGTGCGTGGATACAGTATCCACACACCGGGCGGCTTTGTTATGCATCTGAGATGCTATTCGCCGCGGCTAGACAGGTTACTCGTTCAGGCCCAGAAGCTCCAGCGAGTGCTCGTACTTGATGTGCAGGCAGGAGCGGGTCGGCTCGTCCAGCTTTGCCAGACGGTGCGGGTCCAGGTTGTCCATGATGTCGGCGCGCTTCACCAGGCGGGCCAAATCGTTGGCGCGCACGCGTCCCAGGTACGAAACGCGCGACTCACCGGGGCGGCGGGTCAGCGCCTCGACGGCGTCCACAATCTGAGGGGAGAAGTAGCGAGCCAGGTAGGGCAGCGACACTCCGGTATCTTCCACCGTGTCATGCAGCAGGGCGACAATCTGTACCTCAGCCTTCAGCTCCTCCAGGGAAGTGTCGGGAGAGGTCGAGGATGCCATCTCAGAAACGAGCTTGCGTGCCCCCAGGGCAACACGACGAGGGTGAGAGATGTAAGGCCAGCCGTTGCGGTCCGTCTGCCCCTCATGCGCCTTATCAGCGATGCTGTCTGCCAGGCGAATCATCTCTTTATAGTAGCTATTCGTCACGAGAACCTCCGTTGGTTACGACTCGATCAATTGACGCTACCGGCTATACAAACCGAGGTATAGATAGCTGGTACCCCTACTGTACGGCACCCTGTCAAATACCACCAGAGAAACGCCATAAGAGCGCGTAAATACGTAAATATGACGGGCTAGCCGGGAGGATCGGGAAGCTTATCGCCCGCACCTGACGTTGGGTATCATTCCAGGGAAGATGCGCTCGAGGGCGGGAGGCGCTGTGTGCGAAATTTGCGAGCGCTCGGGAACGAACGCGGGCACGGGGTCGGACGGCCCAACCGGGCGCCGGCTCAGTCCCGCTCGGTAGGCCCCCGCGATGGGGGAGCACGACCCGCCCTTTCGTCTCAGCAGCTGACCAAAAAATTCCAAACTTTTTTCGGAAGATTTGTTCGCCGAAACCGCCCAATACAACGAACGTTTAGACCCGTTTGGACCTCACCGATAGCAGCTCATCAAACGAAAAAAACGCGCGATTCGGAGGGGTGCTCCGGGGCACTAAAAACCCCCTTTTTTCCCCGGAAATAAGCGCTAAACTTGGGGTAACCAAACATCGGAGAACACCATGGCAGAGCTCTACGAGCGCTTCGTCGCCCTGTATCCCTACCCCCACGAGCGAATCCGCCACGGCGCCCCACGAGCCGAACTCAACCGGCGATACCTCGAACACCTCTACGAGGGCAAGAATAAGGGAATAACCCCCATCGTGGTTGCCCTTGACTCCACCCTGCTCGGGACCATTGAGAACAACGTATCCATACGCACCTCAACACCCGTCGGGGAGATTACTGCCGACACGATTCAGCAGTACGCGGTTGGGCTCCTCGTGGCCCAGCACGAACACCTGCGACAGGTTGGCGTGGAGCGGGCCGCGCACGAGGCTTTCCGGAGCCTCAACGAGACCACCTACCTGAACGTCTACCGGCACCTCATGGAACACGGTGAGCTCAGCGAGGAAGACCTCAACGCACCGCTGGACGCGGAATACCCCTTCGAGCTGACCGCCGGGGTCCTCAATGAGAAGGTCAAGGCCACCGATATCGAGCGGGCCTCCGAACTTCTCATCGTGGACATGCCGGTTCAGGTTGCTTCCGACGTCTTCGCGTACTTCCCCTTCGGCGGCTGGGACGTCAGCCCCGCCCCCGAAACCATGCTGGCCATCGCCCGCTACTGGCTGGAACGCGACGACGCCTACCCGGCGGTCATCGCGGCCGAATTCATCGAGTTCTACACGCCGGTTCCCGTGACCACCCGCCGCGACACCGAGATTCTGGCGGTCGAGCACACGATGGTCTCCTCGGCAATGCCGGTGCGCGTCTACCGCGGCTTCGACAAGCTCGTGGAGGCGCTCTACGGCCAGCACGACTGGTACCTGTGGTGGGAGCAGCTCCCGGCGGCAGTGGTCGTCGAGACGCCCTAAAGGCGGCTGAACTCAACCCGCGGTAAAAGCGTAAGGGCGGGGTGACTCTTCACCCCGCCCTTACTCTCTGCGCGGGTTTACCGTGCGTCACCGCCCCAATCCGCCTATTTCAGCTCGTCCACACGACGCGCCCGCAAAGCCCGAGCGGTCGCCGTCGCGTAATCCACCGCCTGCACCACCCAGGGAATCAGCAGGCGCCAATACATGCGGCGCGGAAGGTTACGCGCCACCGCCGCCCGCTGCAGGGCACCCCAGCGGTCCACGAGCGCCGGGATGGAACGAATCATGAGGGCAATCAGCAACCCCAGACGCTCGGGCGAAAGACCCATAAAACGCAGGGGCGAGCACAGCCGCACAAAACCGTCAATCAGAACCGGCAGGGGAGTACTCACCAGCAGAGTACGGGAAGCGTAGAAGGCCGTCAGCATGGTCGCGATGGCATCCGCACCGGAAGCGTATTGGCCCGTCAGCACGTA
Source organism: Rothia mucilaginosa (assembly GCF_001061665.1). Taxonomy (GTDB): domain Bacteria; phylum Actinomycetota; class Actinomycetes; order Actinomycetales; family Micrococcaceae; genus Rothia; species Rothia mucilaginosa_A. The sequence goes on from NZ_JVSP01000016.1 coordinate 168,433, forward strand.
GTAGGCGGCCATAATCAGCAGCAATAGCGCCAGCGTTCGGACCACCAGCCACAGCTGGGAGGCGGACACTCCAGCCCACAGCGCGCACAGCGTGGCCGCAGCCAAAGCCACCAGCGCCACCTGCCAGCCGGTCACCGCCAGCACAATGAACAACCCAAAGAAAAGCGTTCCCTTGAACCACAGCGGCGCCCGATGCACCGGCGTGTTCAGCGGCTGGTAGAAACCCACCAGCAGGGTGCCGGGGTTGAAGCCAGACCCCCGGGAGGCGGGGCGAGGATTCACACGGGGGTTCGCGCGCGGCGTGTTAGCGCTCATGCGCGCCTCCCGCTGAATCCGTACCTTCGGCTGCCCCCTCATTCGGGAACCCCTCGGCACACCACAGCCGGTACCGCTGCACCATCTGCGCCGCATCCCCCCGGGCGAGCAGGCACCCGTCGTGAATGATTACGGCTTCATCGCAGGACGCCGCCAAATCCAGATCGTGCGTGCTGAGCACCAGCATCTGGTCCAGGGACTCCAAGTGCTTCAGTAACCGCGCCCGGTTCCGCAGATCCAGCAGGGTAGTCGGCTCATCCAGCAGAAGGATCTGCGGGCCAGCCGCAAGAACGCTGGTGAGGGCCACCAGCTGCTTTTCGCCTCCCGAGAGGGTGAAGACGCTCTGGTTCTCCAGCCGCTCGAGGCCGCGCTCGCGCAGGAGCTCACGAACCCGCTCGCGGCGCTGCTCGCCGTTGAGCGCGGTTCTCTCAACGGCCGCGGCGCGGCGCAGGCTCAGGTCAATATCTTCTGCGACGGTGGGCATGATGAGCTGCGCCTCCGGCTGAGCGAAGAGCATCCCCACGCCCTCGAAAGCGCCCTGCGAGCCGATACCGTTGGAGCCGCGGCTCGGCGCCTGCAAGGTGTCCACGCCGTTGACGCGCACAATGCCCTCGTCCGGGTGGGTGAGCCCGTTAAAAAGCCCCAGCAGGGTCGATTTGCCGCTACCGTTGAGGCCCAGCACCGCGGTGCGCTTCGCGGTGAAGCGCAGGCTCACGCTCTTGAGGATACGGCGATGCCCGCCTTCGGGCAGTTCGGTGAAAACACTCACCGACTCGAGCTCGAGGGCGGGCATGCTAGTGGAGGCGCTATCCGCCTGCTCGCCCTGCACGGTCTGCGGTGTACTCTGGCGCGGGGAGCGGCGGAAAAACATAGCTTCCTCTCGGGTGGTTTGGAGGCATCTCTAACGCTGGGTGGAAGTCAGGGACGGGAAGGCGCGGCGCACCGACAAACCGACCAGAACCGCGATGACGGACTTCACCAGATCCCAGGGGACGAATACCATTGCCGCGTTGAACGCGGCGATAAAACTCATGTGGGCGTTCACCATCATACCGGCGATGCCGCAGGCGGTCAGAACCACAAAACCGCAGAAGTTTGCCAGCAGGGCCATGAGGAAAGTAGCACCGACCGAGCGGGTGTTACGGGTGAACAGGTATGCGAGGGTGCCGGCAATGGCGGCGAAGGGCAGGAAGCCCAGCAGGTAGCCGGCACTCGGGGATGCGAGCGAACCCAGGCCTGCGCCGCCCTTCGCGAAGATGGGCAGGCCGGCGAAGCCAACCAGCAGGTACAGCGCCACGGCGGCGGTGGCGCGCTTGCCGCCGAGTACCTGGGCGGTGATGTAAATACCGAGGGTCTGGAAGGTGAAGGGAACGGCAATGCCGCCGAGGGTCATTGCGGGCATGATGGCCAGGGCGGCGATGAGGGCCGCGAAGACGGCGATGAGGGAAAGGTCGGTGGCGACCGAGCTGCGGGCGGCGTCGTTGCGGCGCGGCGCGGATTCGCGCGTGGGTTCGGACATCGGCGTGTGCTCCTTTGGATGCGGATTTGGTGGTCGGCTCGGGGGGGGAAGAGAGAGAGCCGGAGGGATCGGTTCGCACGGCGTCGCTGCGCGGCGTGAAACGTCCCAGCAGAACATTACCATTGAACAGTGTTCGATAGGTATCCTACACCCGTCACCACAGAAATAAAAGTAAACCCACATGCACGCACGGCATCCCTGCACTAAAATTGATGGGGTGCTCGCCCGACGGTTCTCCTCTTGGGAATCGGCCCGGAGCACCAACACCACGCAGACCGTCCCACCCGAAAGACACCCATGATTGCCGTACAGAACCTTGAACTGCGCGCCGGCGCGCGCCTGCTGATGGAAGACGTCACCTTCCGCATCGACAAGGGCGACAAGATCGGCCTGGTGGGCCGCAACGGCGCCGGCAAGACCACCATGACCAAGGTACTGGCCGGACTCACTCTGCCCGCGGACGGCACCGTCACCCGCAGCGGCGAGATTGGCTACCTGCCGCAGGACCCCAAGGTGGACGACATGAGCCAGCTGGCCCGTGACCGCATCCTCTCGGCTCGCGGCCTGGACGGCGTGGCCCGCAAGATGCGTCAGGCCCAGGAAGACATGGCCAGCGAGGACGAGGCGGTGCGCGCCAAGGGCCTGCGCCGCTACGACCGTCTCGAGGCAGAGTTTATTGCCGGCGGTGGGTACGCCGCCGAGTCCGAGGCCGCGGTCATCACCTCCAACCTGGACCTGCCCGAGCGCGTGCTCTCCCAGCCGCTATCGACCCTTTCGGGCGGTCAGCGTCGCCGCGTGGAGCTGGCGCGCATCCTCTTCTCGAACGCGGACACCATGCTGCTGGACGAACCGACCAACCACCTGGATGCCGACTCGATCATGTGGCTGCGGGACTTCCTCAAGAACTTCTCGGGTGGCCTGCTGGTCATCAGCCACGACGTGGACCTCATGGAGCTCGTCGTCAACCGCGTCTTTTACCTGGACGCCAACCGCTGCGTGATTGACCAGTACAACATGGGCTGGAAGAACTACCTGGCCCAGCGCGAGCAGGACGAACACCGCCGCAAGCGCGAGCGCGCCAACGCCCAGAAGAAGGCGAGCGCCCTCATGGAGCAGGCGAATAAGATGCGAGCCAAGGCCACGAAGGCCGCTGCCGCCCAGCAGATGATTAAGCGTGCCGAGAAGCTTCTGCGTGGCCTGGAGGAGGAGCGTCAGGTGGACAAGGTGGCGGCAATCCGTTTCCCGGATCCGGCCCCCTGCGGCAAGACCCCGCTTTCGGCGGAGGGTTTGTCGAAGTCTTACGGCTCGCTCGAGATTTTCACGGGCGTTGACCTGGCCATCGACCGCGGCTCCCGTGTGGTGGTGCTGGGCCTGAACGGTGCGGGTAAGACCACGCTGCTGCGCATGCTTGCCGGCACGACGAAGCCCGATACCGGCGAGGTCATCTACGGTCACGGCGCGAAGCTGGGATACTTTGCCCAGGAGCACGAGATTCTGGATGGCGACCGGACCGTATTCGAGAACATGAAGTCCGCGGCGCCCGACCTGGATGACACCCGAGTGCGCACGATTCTGGGTTCCTTCCTCTTCTCGGGGGATGACGTGGATAAGCCGGCCGGCGTTCTCTCCGGTGGCGAGAAGACCCGTCTTGCCCTGGCGACGCTCGTGGCCTCGAGCGCGAACGTGCTGCTGCTGGATGAGCCGACCAACAACCTCGACCCGGCCTCCCGCGAGGAGATTTTGCATGCGCTGAAGGCGTACCAGGGGGCAATCGTCATGGTTTCGCACGATGAGGGTGCGGTGGAGGCGCTCAACCCCGAGCGCGTGCTGCTTCTGCCGGATGCGGTGGAGGACCTCTGGTCGAAGGAGTACCAGGACCTCATCTCGCTGGCCTAAAACGTAATTCGCCAGCATAAAGGTAAGGAGGCTCCGGCGCCGTATGGTGCCGGGGCCTCTTTCGTGTCTCTTCTGGAGTTACCTTCTCGAATATCACGAAAAAATGTGACCTGACCCGTGGGTTTGCATTGTTTTCTGGTCGTATATGCCTATATTGCTCATTAGTGCATTGGGTTTGTGGGTGGAACCTTATGAATCACAGGTACTATTTGACGAAAAAACAATGTTGCCTTGTGGGTTTTTAGATTTCAAAGAAACGTTTTCACCCGAGATATTCGAGCGTACGTGTGGGGTTTTTGAATTTTTCGTGTGTGCCTACTGACATTGTGGGATTTTTGGTAGAAACACAACATCCTTCGGGTATAGACTGGAGTTGTTCCCGCTGATGCGAGGACGCACAAGCGAATCTAAAGCTCGTCACCATCGACGAGCTGACGCGGGGGAGAGGAAACTCCCGCCCGCTCATGAATGGAGAACACCAATGCACAACACTGAATTCGAGAAGTACCCCACCTCCGGTGAAGAGAACGTTGAGGTTGACGTCTTCTGGCCCATCCAGGACGCTTAGTCTCTTAGCCCGACAGGTTCGGGATGATTATTGCGAGGCACCCCGCCGCTTCCTAGTGAAGTGACGGGGTGCCTTCGTGTTTTGGGGTGGTTATATATTCTGCCGCCGAGCTGCTGCGGGGTCGCTTTGTCCTCGGGATGTTGGCTCGTGAAAATCTATCCGTGAGGATGCGGTGCTACTTTACGGCGTGGACGCCCAGTCCAAACGTTTGAAGCGGGTACTCCACGAATCCCATCATGGCGGCGGCGTACCATCCAATGTAGATGCTCAACGCGAGGGTCAGGGCCTTTTCGCGTACGCTGCCGGCGTCCCCCAGGATGGGCAGTGCCATGTAGCCGCTCTTCTTCCACAGGGGCGAGGCCACTAGCGGTTTAATGACGATGGGGTAGAGGGGGAGCAGGCCCCGGGTGGTGAGCAGATCGCCGATGAGGTGAATCGTGGCGCCCACCGAGAAGGCCCAGGGGAGGAGCGTGAGCGAATCCGTCGTGTAGGCGGCATAGCCCAGCGCGATGGCGCCAATCCATCCACCCGGGGCTCCCAGAACCCGCAGGGCCAGGCCTCCCGAGAAAGCGGCCAGGAGGAGCGAGGCCCACGGGATGCCGTTGTAGCTAATGCTTGCACTGAAGTACGCGATGGCCCAGAAGGCCATCAGGCCCAGAATGGAGTGGGTGCCCTTGCGGTGACCGCCGCTCACGGCCCCCACGATGCGTGCCACCCACCGCGAAACGGGCGGGATGGAATTTGCGATACTGCCGTTGTGATGGTCAATGTCCGGCAGCATGCCGGCCCCGGCGCACGCCAGGGTCGTGACAACGAGCGTGGGAGTGTCCGGAACCTGCACAACTCCCGTCTCGACCAGGGCCAACCAGCCGGCGGCGGCGCTGACGGTGTGCGAGTATCCCATCATGGGGGTTGCCTCCTGGAGTGCTGGTGGGCGCTGGGGGTGCGTGGAGAGTACCTCAATCTAAAGCTATTAGAACAAATATAGCATAAATCGAAAGTAGTTTCGATTGAGGGCTGGTCCCTTCGCCGAGCCCTTTCCGCCGGCTACTCGGAGGAGTCCGCCATGGAGCCATCGAAGGGTAGCGTCTGCTTCCAGAACTCGCGCTCGCGCAGGTAGTTCTCCAACCAACCCACGTGCTCCGAGCAGGCCAGCCAAATCTTTCGACGCTCGGGGGTGTGCACCTTGGGGTTGTTCCACAGCAGCTGGAACTCCGCCGCCTGCCGGCACCCCTTACGCGAGCACTTCGCGTACTCGGGCTGCGCATCCTGCGAGAGCGAACCCAGAAGATCCATGATTCCCAATCCTTTCACGAACGGTACGGGCGCCTCCGCCGCGGAGGCACCATGAGTTAGTCTACGCGCGGGCGCAGCGTGTATAAAGGGCGTTCTCGAGGCGCGATAGGGTAGTGACGGGGGAGCGAGCGCGGTGTAGCCTGCGGCACCTCGAGCGTAAAACGCGGTAAAATAGGCTTCGACTGTCCATCCGTCCACACCCCGGCCGCGGAGCCGCTGCATCGGCGCCGACCGCGAGGGGTCGACTCACCAAGGAAGCTCATGAGCGAAAACACTCCCAAGACCGTCCTGGTCACCGGCGGTAACCGAGGCATCGGCTACGAAATCGCCAAGGAATTCCAGGCATCGGGCCACAACGTCTGCATCACCTACCGCAGCGGCGAGGCTCCCGAAGAATTTTTCGCCGTCAAGGCGGATGTGCGCGACGCCGACAGCATTAACGAAGCTTTCAAGGCCATCGAGGCGGAATACGGCCCCGTTGAGGTGCTGGTTGCCAACGCCGGCATTACCCGCGACATGCTCCTGATGCGCATGAAGGAAGCCGACTTCACCGACGTGATTGACACGAACCTCACCGGCTCGTTCCGCGTGGTGCAGCGCGCCATCAAGGGTATGCTCAAGCTCAAGCGCGGCCGCATCATCCTCATCTCCTCCGTGGTGGGCCTATACGGTTCGCCCGGCCAGGTCAACTACTCCGCCTCCAAGGCGGCACTGGTCGGCATGGCCCGCTCCATCACCCGCGAGCTGGGCGGCCGCAACATCACCGCGAACGTGGTGGCACCGGGCTTCATCAACACCGCCATGACCGATGTTCTGCCCGAGGAAACCAAGAAGAACTACCTCGCCTCCATCCCGGCCGGCCGCTTCGCAGAGGCCGAAGAGGTTGCACGCGTGGTCCGCTGGCTCGCCTCCGACGAGGCAAACTACATCTCCGGCGCCGTCATCCCCGTGGACGGCGGCCTGGGCATGGGCCACTAAAACCCGCAAAGACTGCATCCCGGCGGGTGCGGCGGTACGACTACCGCCCGCCCGTCGCGCGGTCCGCCGCATTCGCCGCCTGCGTGCGCGGGCCGCGCCACAAGACATCGACGTTGCACGCAACGTTAGACACCATCGTTGAACAACACAAAGGACGTACACCGAATGGCACAGCTGACCGGCAAGACCATCATCATCACCGGCTCCTCCCGAGGCGTCGGCGCAGACACCGCACAGATTCTCGCCGCCGAAGGCGCCAACATCGTCGTGAACTACCGTTCCAAGGCACCGCGCGCCAACAAGATCGTCAAGGCCATCGAAGAGGCCGGCGGCAAGGCCGTCGCCGTGCAGGCTGACGTGACCAAGGCCGAGGATCTGCAGACCCTCGTCAACACCGCCGTCGAGACCTTTGGCTCCCTGGACTACCTGATTCTGAACGCCTCGGGCGGCATGGAGACCGGCATGGGCGAGGACTACGCAATGCGCCTGAACCGCGACGCCCAGCTGAACCTGGCACGCCTGGCCGCAGAGAAGATGCCCGAAGGCGGACGCATCGTCTTCGTGACCAGCCATCAGGCGCACTTCATCCGCGAGGTCGAGACCATGGACGAGTACCAGCCCGTCGCTGAGTCCAAGCGCGCCGGCGAAGACGCCCTGATTGCCGAGATTCCTGCCCTCTCCGAGAAGGGTATCTCCCTGGTCGTGGTCTCCGCCGACATGATTGAAGGTACCGTCACCGCAACCCTGCTCAACCGCCTGCACCCGGGCGCCATCGAGCAGCGCCGCGAGACCGCGGGCAAGCTCTACACCGTCAACGAGTTCGCCCACGAAATCGCGAAGATGGTTACCGCAGACGTCGAGACCGGCCACGTTGAGCTGGTCGGCGGCGCACGCGGCTTCATCGACTAAAGACTCCCGCCGCGGCGGCACCCAACGCAGGGTGCCGCCGCGCACCTCCTCACCCGCGCCACCCGTCACCGGATGGTGCGGGGGAGCGAGGCATCACCCACCCGCCAATTCACTGGAAGAAGAACCATGAGCACCGTACTCAACCTGCAGAACGTTTCCGTCGTCCGCGGCGGCCGCAAAATCCTCAACGACGTTTCCTGGACCGTGAACGAAGGTGAACGCTGGGTCGTGCTGGGTCCCAACGGCGCCGGTAAATCCACCCTGCTCTCCGTCGCGGCGGCCCGCCTGCACCCCACCAGCGGCGAGGTTGAGATTCTTGACGAGACCCTCGGCGCGGTCGACGTTTTCGAGCTGCGCCCGCGCATCGGCCTGTCCTCCGGCGCCTCCGCAACCCAGATTCCCGCCACCGAGAAGGTCTCCGACGTAGTCGTCACCGCCGCATACGCCGTTTCCGGCCGCTGGAACGAAGAATACGACGTCATGGACGACGAGCGCGCCACCGAGCTGCTGGCCGAGTGGGGCGTCGACACCCTTGCCGACCGCACCTTCGGCTCCCTCTCCGACGGCGAGCGCAAGCGCGCCCTCATCGCCCGCGCCCTCATGACCGACCCCGAACTGCTGCTGCTGGACGAGCCCGGCTCGGGCATGGACATCTCCGGCCGCGAGGACCTCGTGGAGCGACTGACCGCCCTGGCCGCAGACCCCTACGCACCGGCCACCGTGCTCATTACCCACCACCTCGAGGAGATTCCCTCCGGCTTCACCCACGCCCTGATGATTCGCGACGGCGGCGTGGTTGCGGCCGGTCCGATTCTCTCCACCATCACCGAGGCCAACCTCGCCGCAACCTATGACATGGACCTGGCCCTGACCGTGACCTCGTCGGGTCGCTTCTCGGCCTTCAAGCGCGCATGAGTCGAGGCCCCAAGCAGCTGACCGCCGAGCAGATTGCCGAGCGCGCCGAACGCGTCTACGCAATCGAGTCGGTCACGCCCCTGGATCAGGCCCCCGAGCAGCAGCTGCGGTACTACACGCAGCTGACCGATGTGAAGCTGCGTAGCGCCCTGGAACCGCAGTGGGGGATTTACATTGCCGAATCCTCCAAGGTGATTCGTCGGGCGCTCGCGGCCGGTCATCAGCCTGTCTCCTTCCTCATGAGTGAGAAATGGGCTGATGACCTGGCGGACGTCCTGCGGGAACACCCGGGCACCCCCGCCTACGTGGGTAGTGAGGAGCAGCTGGAGCAGGTGACCGGCTTTCACCTGCACCGCGGCGCACTCGCGGCAATGGCCCGCCCGGCGCCTCAGCCCCTGCAGGAGCTACTGAACGGGGCGCGTCGCGTAGCCATTCTAGAAGACATCGTGGACCATACGAACGTGGGCGCGATTTTCCGTTCGGCGGCGGCCCTGGATGTGGACGCCGTGCTGGTCACCCCGCGATGCGCCGACCCGCTGTATCGCAGGTCGATTCGCGTGTCGATGGGTACCGTATTCCAGGTTCCGTGGGCCCGGCTGCAGTCCTGGCCGACCGACCTGCAGACCCTGCACGAGCTGGGTTTCAGGAGCGCCGCCATGGCCCTGGAGGAGGACTCCCTGGGCCTGGATGAGCTGGCCGCCCGCGGCGATGAAAAGCTTGCGCTCATCCTGGGCACCGAGGGGCACGGTCTTTCGCCGCGCACCCTGGCGGCCTGCAACGATACCGTGATGATTCCCATGTCCCACGGCGTAGATTCGCTGAATGTGGCCGCGGCGAGCGCCGTCGCCTTCTGGGAGACGCGCCCGCGCTAGGGGCCGGTCGAACGCGGCGGGAAATCGCTACGTGATTGGCCGCGGCGCTGGGATTTAAACCCTAAAGGTGGTACCCTTAACGGGTTGTGCTCGCCCATGCGGGTGCAATGGTGATGCGCTCTCAAGTTTTCTCGACAGCCGCACATCGAAAAACCTACTCCATCTATATAAGGGCTACTGGCAAAATCCAGTAGCAGAAGAAGGTAAATCAATGAAGGCAGATATCCACCCGGAATACAAGCCGGTTCTGTTCCGCGACCTCGCATCCGGCAAGGTCTTCCTGACCCGTTCCACCCGCACCTCCGACAAGGTTGAGAAGTGGGAAGACGGCAACGAGTACCCGATCATCGAGGTTGAAATCTCGTCTGAGTCGCACCCGTTCTACACCGGTAAGCAGCGCATCATGGACTCCGCAGGTCGCGTCGAGCGCTTCAACGCACGCTTTGCAAACTTCGGCAAGAAGGCTTAATTCTTCCCGAAAGATTGCGCCGTATAGCGTTATAAAGGCCCCGCTTCCCTTGGCTTTCAAGGGGGGCGGGGTTTTTTCGCTAGAACGTGAGGAACGCTGTACTGCCACGGGCGGGATAGGGTGCCCGCTACACAGCTGACAGCGCTACAATGGGAAAGTATTTTGCGAGGCGTGCACACACCGCCCTTCACTAGCACCGATGATGCTCCGGCTGTCGCGTCACCGGGAATTACGGCGAAATGGGCGTTGCCTTCTCGCCTATCACCACTTCAAACAAAGGATAATAATGAGCGACGAACACTCTGAACCGTCGCAGAAGAAGAAATGGATTAAGCGTACCCTGCTGATTCTGCTGATTCTTCTGCTGGTTATCGCCCTCGGCGTTGGCTTCTTCCTATGGCGTGCCGGCCATACCTGGGATAGCCAGACCGAGAAATTTGATTCCATCACCAAGGTGGATGAAGACCAAGCCAAGATTAAAGAGAAGCTTGGCGAGGCAAAGCCACTGAACGTTTCCGAGCTGCAGGCACCGAAGGTCACCAACCAGAATGGCTCTTCCTCTGGAGAGGGTGCCGAGGCCGCGCTGGCCGCTAACGCGAGCGAGCATGATAAGAACGGCGACGGTATTCTCGATGACGGCTACAGCTACGACGTCGTGAAGGGACCGGGCCAGAACATCCTGCTGCTCGGTAGTGATACTCGTTCCGGTTCTGAGGCTGCTCTGGTGAGTGGTTCTCGTGCGGACACCATCATGCTGATGCACATCCCGGCTGACGGCAAGGGTGTGTACATCATCTCGATTATGCGTGATACCTGGGTGAACATCCCCGGCTACGGTCCCGCAAAGATTAACGCGGCGCTGAACTACGGCGGTATCTCTCTGCAGGTGGCAACCGTTGAGAACCTGGTGGGTGTCAAGATCGACCACGTGGCTGAGATTGAATTTGAGGGCTTCAAGTCCCTGGTTAACGCTGTTGGCGGCGTGGACGTTCAGGTTCCCTTCGCGTTCACCAGTAACGTCTGGACTTTTACCCCCGGTGTGATGCACATGAACGGTAGCGCGGCGCTGACCTTCGTGCGTGAACGTTACTCTTTCGCTGATGGTGACTATCAGCGTGTTCGTAACCAGCGTGCATTCCTGCGTGGTCTGTACAGCACGATGAAGGCTAAGGGCGCGCTGAGCAATGTTGCTTCTTTCCAGTCTGCTGTTGAGTCTCTTGCTGGTTACATGCGTGTGGACTCCGGTCTGAACGCAATGCAGATTGCTCAGCTTGCGGCTCCGGTGCTGACCAGCGGTGACACCTCGATGCACATGACGACCCTGCCGAACGCCGGCCCGGGTTGGTCGTACGATGGCCAGTCCATCGTTCTGGTTAACCAGGCGGCAAATGCTCAGCTGGCAAACGCGCTGCAGCACGATACGATGGATCAGTTCATGGCTACCTACGGCCAGGACTAACCTCTCCTTACCCGGTGCGGGTTTAGGAACGAGGGCGGCCCCCTCACCGAAAGGTGAAGGGGCCGCCCTCTGCTATACCCGAGCTGAACCGTTTCGTGGGTTTCCCGATAGTGCACCCACCGCGGATGGAGTGGAAGATTCTTCTGGAAAGTTGAACACACAAAGAGAGCGTCAGAGCCCGGCGGCGTGCCGTTCTCTGACGTTCTCTTAAACGGGGGGAGGACTACACCGAGGTGGTGGAGGAGTCCTGCGCGGATTCGTACTCCTCCTCGTCCGCCTCCTCTTCGATGTACTCTTCGTCCTCGTAAATGTCGTACTCGTCGGCCCGGCGACCGAAGTAGAAGGCCACCGCAGCCACGGCACCACCCATGATTGCAATCAGGATACCGAGAATCGGGGTCCAGAGCATCGAAATTAGGCCGGCCAGCAGAACCGCCAGGCCAGCACCCTTGACCAGGTTCAGCAGTCGCTCACGTTCCGAGGGCTCGTAGTATTCCTCTTCCTCCAGAGTGTACTCAATCACCGGCTTCTCGGCGACCGGCTCATCAGCAGACGGCTCGGATGCTGAGGAACCACCGGTCAGGGAGCTGATAAACCCGCGGCGCTTCTTCGGCGCCTGAGCCGCAGTCTCGGCGCGGTGTCGCTCACCCTCGCTCGGCACGTAGGCTGCGGGTACCTCGTACTCTTCACCGGCCGGCAGCAGAGCCGGAACATTATTGGGCAGAGTCTCGTACCATTCCTGCGGAATGTCGACCGGGCGTGCAGCCTGAACGGTCAGCGACAGCTCCAGAGTGTTACCACGAATCGTACCCCAGGCGCTTGTGAGGCGATCGTGCTCAAAGGCATAGCGAATCACGGGGGCCAGCTGTTCAGACATCTGGGTGCTCAGGCGACCCACCAGCTTGCGATCGTGACGCACCTCCACGCTATCGACCACACGACCGTCGGAGGTCTTCAGCTGGTTAGCCTCCAGGGTCAGAATCACGCGACCCTCACCGCTGGGCGGCAAAATGCTGTGCAGGTATTCGGAGTGCTCCTTCTCGTCCAGAACCTTCATGGACGGTCCCTGGGGGAGCAGAGTGGCACGGGTGGGCGCATCGTTGAGGGGAAACAATGAACCGGGTGCGGACAGGGAGAGCACACCGGAGCTCTTCACGCGCATGTCACCGTTCTCGGTGCGAACGGCCACGGCGGAGAGCTGCAGATGCGCAATCGGCTCGTACCCGGAGGCAACCACGCGGGTGATGGGCTCCCAATAGGCCGCCGAATCGGCAGCGCTCATGCGACCGACCTTGAACTCGTCAATATAGACGGCAATGCTATTCGGCTCGTAGGGGTTATCAGGCTCGGGGACGAGTCGCGCTTCACCGTACCAGATGCGTTCACGGTCGATGTGCAGTTCCTCAAAAACTTGGAGGGTTTCCGCTTCATAGTAATCGTCGGTGACAATTTCGACGCTACCGCGATCACCGAGTGCGTAGTCGACCACTGAAAACTCCTTCTGATCCGTGTCTAAATGAGCTGATACCTAGTCCATTCTCTCATGGTTTACGGGCGTACAGCTTACATATGCGGGTGACGTTTATCTGTCTTTTCTTCCGGCTCTCTTCCGGCCTACGCGGTGCGGCATCCCTGCCGAGTAACCTTCTTTCGCGCATCGCGCTGCGCCGGGACGCGCAAGACGCCGCTCGGCACGTTCCCGGAAATCTACCAGGAGCGTGCCGAGCGGCGGTTCATCATTGCGGGACGCTATGGCCCGCATCCTAAGCGTAAGCGCTTAGCTTGGCTACTACTTAGCCTGCAGGGAGGCGTTGAACTTCTGAGCCAGAATCGAACGGTGGCCGTGATCCTGAGCCTCCAGCACCAGGCGGCGCAGAGCCGAGGGAGCCTCGGGGTTTGCCTCCAGCCACTGCTGAGCCAGCTTGACCGACGGGTTGTCGTCCACGCCGAGGCCCTCGGTTGAACCGGTGTTGTACGGAGCCTTCGGGTACAGGCCGCGCACAATACGCGAAGCCATACCAATCGAGCGGGACTCCCACACGCCCAGCAGGGCCTCAAAGTAGGGGCCGTAGTACTGCTCGCGCAGCTCCACCGGGCCGCGCACGTAACCATTAATGGTCGAGGCCAGAGCATCGTTCGACAGCGACTCGTCGTCCATGATGGTCTTGTACGCGGCAGCCTTGCGCTCGGCGTTCGGCAGAGCGGCCACTGCGTACGCGTAACCGTTCGAGGAAATCGAGGAGGGGCTGTACTTGGAGGCACGCTCCAGCTCCTCCACGGTGACCAGGTTGCGGCTTGCGAGCGCACCCAGGGCGCTCCAACCCAGGTTCTGGTCGTAGGGGATGCCGGTCGCATCGGCGATATCGCCGGTGGTGTCCTCGAACGCACCGCGGGCAATGTCACGGCAGAGCTCCTCGCCCTTGGTGGCGTTGGTCGAGACCGAGATCAGGCCGCGCAGCAGGATCAGCTGCTCGTCCGAACCGGGCTTAGCCTGAGCCAGGGCGGCGGAGAATGCGTCGTAGAGGGCGTCGTAGAGGCGTTCGCGGCCGGTGGGTGCCGAGAAGGTGGCGATGGCGACCTGCGAGTTGTTGACCATGGTGCCCAGCAGGGATGCGCTGGGTTCCTTGGAGACATTGCGGACAACCGCATCCACGTAGGTGGTGACGGGCAGGCGGGCGTCGCGGACGTTCTCCCAGAGGGATCCCCAGATGAGGCCGCGGGAGAGCGCGGATTCGAGGGTGGAGACGCCCTCGATGGCGGCCTGCAGGCCGTCTTCGTCGGTCAGGGCGACCTTGGCGTAGGTGTGGTCCTCTGCGTTGAGCATGAGCAGGTCGGCCTCGCCCACGAGCTTCTTCTGCTCATCGGTCAGCTCCACACGGTACTCGGAGACGGGCTCTGCCGGGTACTCGAGGGAGAGCACGCCGGTGGAGATGAGCTTGCCGTCGGTCAGCGCGAAGGTTTCCAGCTTTGCCACGTGGGGGCGGCCCAGACCTGCGGGCTGCTGTGCGGGCAGTTCCTGGGTGAGGATCAGGTCGGTGAGCTGACCGTTTTCGCCGTAGACGCGCTTGGTGCCCAGTGCGGACACGCCGGAGGTCTGCAGCCATGCGTTAGCCCATGCCTGCATGTCGCGGCCGGAGACTTCGTTGAGTACCTGCAGGAAGTCGTTCAGGGAGGTGTTGCCCCATTCGAAGCGCTTGAAGTACACGCGGGCGGCTTCGATGAAGGTGTCGAAGCCAACGTAGGCGACCAGTTGCTTGAGGACCGAGGCGCCCTTGGCGTAGGTGATGCCGTCGAAGTTCTGTGCTGCGGCTTCCAGGTGGGGGATATCAGCCACGATGGGGTGGGTGGTGGGCAGCTGGTCCTGCATGTAGGCCCAGGCCTTGCGGTTGTTAGCGAAGGTGACCCACGCATCCTCGAAGTGGTTAGCTTCCTTGGCACCCAGGGTACCCATGAAGTCTGCGAAGGACTCCTTGAGCCACAGGTCGTCCCACCACTTCATGGTGACCAGGTCGCCGAACCACATGTGCGCCATCTCGTGGCAGATGGTGTTGGTGCGACCCTCCAGGTCGTCCTCGGTAGCGCCGGAAACGAAGATGTAGTCCTCGGTGAAGGTGACCAGGCCGGGGTTCTCCATGGCGCCGATATTGTATTCGGGCACGAAGGCCTGCTCGTACTTGGGGTACGGGTAGGGGTAGTCGAAGAGGTCCTGGAAGAAGTCCAGGCCGTTCTCGGTGACCTTGAAGATGTGGTCGTAGTCGAAGTGCGGCTTCAGGGACTGGCGGCAGTAGGCGACCAGGGGAATGTCACCGCTGTTGACCTTGCTCTTGGGCTTGTAGGTGGTGGTTGCGGTGAAGTACTCGCCGGCCAGGATTGCGGTGATGTAGGTGGAAATCTTTGCGGTGGGGGCGAAGACGCGCTTGGAGATGGAGTCGTCGGAGGGGTCGGTCACCTGCGACTCGAGCACGGCGTTGGAGCTAACGACCCAGTCCTTGGGTGCGGTGATGCGGAAGTTGAAGACGGCCTTCAGGTCGGGCTGCTCGAAGTTGGGGAAGACGCGGCGGCAGTCGGAGGGCTCGTACTGGGTGTACAGGTACACGCGACCGTCGGAGGGGTCGAAGTAGCGGTGCAGGCCCTCGCCGGAGCGGGAGTAGTAGGAGCGGCCGTGGATGGTCAGCACGTTATCGGCCTTCAGGTTGGCCAGACGGATGCGTGCGCCGTCAACGACTTCGTCCAGCTTCAGCTCGACACCGTTGAGCTTGATGGAGTCAATGCTGTGGTGAATGTAGTCGATGAAGGTTTCTGCGCCGGGGGTGTTGCAGGAGAAACGGACGGTGGTTGCGGTGGGGTAGGACTCGAATTCGGGGTCCTTGGCGTTCGTCAGGTCGACGTGTACGTCGTAGCTATCAACGCTGATAAGAGCCGAACGTTCTGCGGCTTCTTCGCGGGAGAGGTTCTCGTTGTTCATAGTTCCTTATTCTAATCGTTCCTGAAAGAAATCTGGGAGTTTGCGGGCCGTTCCCGTCATATAACCTCAGCGGAGTAGGGGACGTGAGGGTATTCTGGCGGATGCGTACGGCTCCTAATCACTCGCGAACCTTCCGCACAATAGTGTGATGCATAACATGCTTTCTTGATTTGCGGAGATCCCCGAAAGTCCGTATAGTATTACGTGTTGCTTCGAACGGCACCGCAAGGAAAACGTTCGAGAGTCACCTGCGCGGGTGGCGGAATAGGCAGACGCGCTAGCTTGAGGTGCTAGTCCTCGCATTTAGAGGGTGGGGGTTCAAGTCCCCCCTCGCGCACAGATAATCCCCGGTTCTTCGGAACCGGGGATTTTTGTATGCCCGGTAAAAAGTACACAAAAAAGTAGCGGGGCGAGGCTCCATGAGGAACCCCGCCCCGCTATCTAGTTCACCCCGCTAGTGCAGGGCTAGAAACTCGCTGAGCGAACCGTATTACTCGGCCAGGCGCTCCGGGTCGGTGGTGACCAGAATCTTCACAGCGGTCTCGTTGTGGTGAATCAGGGTGTCGAAGCCCTTGTCAATCAGGTCCTCCACAGCAATCTTGCCGGTGATGAAGGGCTTGAGGTCAATCTTGCCGGACTCAACCAGCTTGATGGTCTCGGGGTGGGAGTTCACGTAAGCGATGGTGCCGCGGATATCGATCTCCTTGAGCACAATCTTCTGAACATCCAGGGAAGCAGGCTTACCCCAAATAGAGACGATGACGACCTTGCCGGTGGGCTTGAGGGCATCCAGAATCAGGTCCAGAGCGGGCTGAACGGAGGTGCACTCGAAAGCGATGTCGGCGCCACGGCCGTCGGTCAGCTTGTGAATCTCGGCCAGAACGTCGGTCTCAGCGGGGGAGAAAGCGTAGTCGGCAACGCCGGAGTCCAGAGCCTTCTGGCGGCGCAGGGAGGACAGCTCGGAGATGATGACCTTAGCGCCCTTAGCCTTCAGTACGGCGGAGGTCAGCAGACCGATGGGGCCGGCACCGGTGACCAGTGCGTATGCGCCCTCTTCGAACTCGCCTGCACGCTCAACAGCGTGGTAGCCAACGCTCAGGGGCTCAATCAGTGCAGCCTCGTCCAGGGGAATGTTGTTAGGAATCTTGTGAACCCAGCGGCGCTTGACAGCGACCTTCTCGGACAGGCCGCCACCGCGACCTGCCAGACCGATGAAGTTCATGTCCTTGGACAGGTGGTAGTCCTTGGACTCGGGGCCGGTGTAGACGTCATCAGCAATGATGTAGGGCTCGACGACGACGTGGTCGCCGACCTTCAGGTCGTCAACGCCCTCGCCCAGGGCCTCAACAACACCGGAGAATTCGTGGCCGAGGGTCACGGGGGAGTCCTCACCGGAAATCGGGTGGGGGTGGCCATGCTTGGGGCAGAAGATGGGGCCGTCCAGGTATTCGTGCAGGTCGGTACCGCAAATGCCGCACCAGGCGACCTTAATCAGAACCTCGCCCGCAGCGGCTTCGGGTGCGGGGATGTCTTCAATGCGGATGTCGTGGCGGTCGTAGAAGCGTGCTGCCTTCATGGGATGGAGCTCCTTAAACGTATTAAAACGTGGTTGTGGCGTCTCACGGCGGTGTGCATCTGCCAGGTAGTTACCATCGGGTTCTGCCGTGGTGAGCGGTAGAATGACGGTGCGCGCTCGCGAGGTCGAAAAGGGGACAACCTGCGGATGCGTTCACCGAGATAGTGAACTTTCCTGCCGACATGCTCATCGCAACGCCGGTTGTAGGAGGGCGGTAGGATTACCGCTCCCACTGCTTAACGCTACTCCTGTGAGACGCAGAAAACTAGGCGACATACAAAAAATCTTTTATGTGACGCACATTTCTTCATAAAGTTATCTTGACCTACCGAATAGGGTTACTTCGACCCTTCATGTGCGGGTTGGCTAGCGTAGGTGATGCGCGCACGGTAGCGTAGAGTCCATGAGCACGAACCCCGCAAGCACTCCCGAAAATCCCGCCGCACCCGAGACTAAAACTACGCTTGGAGCGGAACCCTCTCGCCCCGAACAGCCAGCCCCCACCGTGCACCGCTACACCGCCCCGGACGCCGACCGCCAGCGCGGCAGCGAGTACGCCGAGGTACTCGCCTACGAGACGCAACAGCGCAAGAACGCCGCCGACCGCCGCATCGGCAGAGGCAAACACCACACCGGTCACCACGGAGAACCCGACGGCGGAGGCTCTCTGCCCGGCCCGCACCCCAAGAAACGCCCGAGCAATCGCCACGGCAAACCTTTCGGTCATCGCCTCGACCACGACTGCGGCCTGGACGATACCCGCCGTGCCCTCGCGGACTCCATCGCCAACCGCGCCAGCGATCTCACCGAAATTCTTCGGGCGATCCACGCGCATCCCGAAACCGCCTACCGCGAGCGCTTCGCCTCATCCACGCTCGTCGAGGCAGTCCGCAGCGCGCACCCGGACCTCACCGTCACCCACCCCGCCTTCGGAATCGACACCGCCTTCGCGGTCGAGCTGACCAGCGCCGACTACGACCCCGAAAAGCACCGCACCATTGCGATTCTCTCCGAGTACGACGCGCTACCGGGCATCGGGCACGGCTGTGGCCACAATGTTATCGCCACCGCCGGCCTCGGAGCGTTCCTCGCCCTGACGGATGCGCTCGCGGCCACCCCGGATGCCTTCAGCGGGCGGGTACTCTACTACGGCACTCCCGCCGAGGAGTCCGAAGCCGGCAAGGAGCTCATGGCCCGCGCCGGCGCCTTCGACTCTGTGGATGCCGCAATCATGGTGCACCCCTACTTCATGGACGTGGCGGACCAGGCGTGGCTGGGCCGCCGCGAATGTCGCGTCACCTACACCGGCGTGAGCGCGCACGCCTCCTCGCATCCCTTCATGGGACGCAACGCGCTGGATGCGGCCAGCCTCGCCTACCAGGGGCTCGGCCTGCTGCGCCAGCAGATTCCCGGGTCCGACCGCATCCACGCGATTATTGACCGCGGGGGAGAAGCACCGAACCTGATTCCCGCCACCGCGAGCCTGCACATTAATATCCGCTCCAAGCACGCCCCCACCCTGCGAGCGCTCTCGCGCCGGGTTGAGGAGGTGTTGCGCGGTGCCGCCCTCATGGCCGGGGTTTCCGCTGAGGTGACCTGGGATGGCTCGCCCATGACCATGCCCGTGCGCACCAACGGGCCGCTACTGAAGCGGTGGGTGGCCTCCCAGCGTGCCGTGGGTCGGCACCCGTACCCGCCCGGGACCGTGAGCGATACCCTGGCGGCCTCTACGGATTTCGGTAACGTGAGCCTGCGCGTGCCCGGTATTCATCCGCTCATCGGCATCGCGCCGGAAGGCACCGGCATGCACACCGAGCAGTTCGCGGTCGCGGCCAATACCCCCGAGGCTGTGGCCGGCGCACTGGATGCAGCCTTCGGCCTGGCGTTTGTGGCGGTGGATTACCTAGTGGATGACGAGCTGGCCCGCGCGGTGCGCACCCATTTTGAGGAGGCCGGCGGCGCCGTGGATGTGGAGGGCTACTTCGCCGGGCAGTAGTCGCGTGCCGTGGTCTTCGGGGCCGTATTGGGGTTTCCGGCCCCCGCGGGTTTGTCGGGGTTCGCGCTCGCACCGCTCGGGGGCAAGATACCCAAGTGACCCAACCGGCAGATGTGAGATTGCTCAAAAGGTCAGAACCGCATTATTTGGTTTTATGAGCGAAAAACATCCCCGCACGCTCATAAAGTCACCATGACCCATCAGAAAAGACAAATTAACCCCACACAAAACGCAGATTCTTCGGCATAATAGAACATAACGAAGCGAGGCACCGGGAAACACCTCACCTCGGCCACACGTGCACCCCGCACTGTGCGCGGTGCAACAGAACCCCGAGGCACACACCCCGCTTCGCCATCCCGCGAGAAAACACTCGCACAGCACAGATAACTCTCACGAAAGAGGGCATACAGCAATGAACGGTGTCAACACCCCCACCAAGCTCGGCGTCATCGGTGCAGGCGGCGTCGGTAGCGCAACCGCATATGCAGCAATGGTTCGCGGTTCCGCCGATGAAATCGTCCTGTACGACATCGACGGCAAGCGCGCTCACGCAGAGGCACTCGACATCGCCCACGGCGCAATGTTCGCTCACGAGGCAACCGTCACCGGCGGCGACGATATCGAGCTGCTGCGCGATTGCGACATGATTATCATCACCGCAGGTGCCCGCCAGAAGCCGGGCCAGCCCCGCCTCGAACTGGCCGGCGCAAACGTTGCCATCCTCGAGAAGCTGCTGCCGAACGTGCTTTCCGTGGCCCCCAACGCCATCATCATGCTCGTCACCAACCCCTGCGACGTGCTGACCGTCGTGACCCAGAAGATTACCGGCCTGCCCGCCAACCGTGTGCTCTCCTCCGGTACCGTGCTCGACTCCTCCCGTCTGCGCTGGCTGATCGCAAACAAGGCCGGCGTCTCCATCAAGAGCGTTCACGCGAACGTCGTTGGTGAGCACGGCGACTCCGAGTTCCCCGTCTGGTCCGCAGCCAACATCGGCATGGTCCCCCTGACCGAGTGGGAGCAGGACGGCAAGCAGCTCTTCACCGAAGAGGTCCGCACCGAGCTGGCCACCGAGGCTATGCGCGCAGCCTACAAGGTTATCGAGGGTAAGGGCTCCACCAACTACGCCATCGGTATCTCCGGTGCACGTATCGCCGAGGCATTCCTCGGCGGCCAGAACGCAGTGCTGCCCGTCTCCACCACCATCGCAGGCGAGCTCTACGGCTTCAAGGACGTTGCACTGTCCCTGCCCACCATCGTCAACCGCGAGGGTATCCAGCGCGTTCTGCCGGTTCCCATGAACGAGGCTGAGATGGCACAGCTGAAGGCATCCGCTGAGGCAATCCGCGCCTCGGCCGCATCGCTGGGCTTCTAACAGCTAGACCCGGGGCCATCGCCCCATGAGAGCCCGCCGCATCCGTCACAGTACATGACCGGATGCGGCGGGCTCAGTCTATGGGGTCGTAACGTATGACGGGCGAAAACACGCCACGCTCCCGTAGGTAGTAGAATAAAGAGCATGAGCACTGATCCTCGCACTGAACTCACCCGCCTCCTCGACGCGCTGGAGGCCCACCTGTCCGCCGTGATTGAACGCAACGGCGAGCACGACCCCGCCATCGATGAGGCCTACGTAGAAATTGCCAACGCCTTCGAGGCTTACGAAGACGCCCTCTTCGAGGCCTACGAAGAGGTCACCCCCCTGAGCGTGTACGGTGATGACGAGGAAGACGATCTCGAGGAAATCCTCGACGACGAAGACGACATCGACGACGACGATATCGAGTACGAGGACTAATACACCTCACCATACGTTCCGACCCCTGATCGCCACCCCCACGCGGGGTGATGCGGCAGGGGTCGAACCGTACCCGGTGCACCCGCATGCGGCGCGACGGACACCGCAGATACCGCAGCCGCAGATGTCGCACGCACCCCGCGGGGGAACCACCGCGCACCCGTCAGAACCCGCAGAACGACAGCCAGCGAACAACTCTCGAGAACGGAGACACCCGTGAGCGAACCCCGCACCTGGCGCGATGCCGCCCTCATCCTCCGCACTCAAAAACTCGGCGAAACCGACCGCATCATCATCATGCTCACCCGCGACGGCGGAATCACCCACGCCGTCGCCAAGGCCGTGCGCAAACCCACCTCCAAGTTCGGCGGACGACTCGAACCGTTCATGCACACCGACCTTTCCTTCAGCCGCGGCCGCACCAACCTGCACACCATCACCCAGGCCGCAACCCTGCACGCCTACACCGGCCCCATCATGGCCGACTACGCCGCGTACACCTGCGCCTCCACCATCGCCGAACTCGCCGAAGACCTCACCCAAAACAACGCCGGAACCACCGAACTGTACACGCTCACCCACGGGGCATTCGCAACCCTAGCCCACGCGCAGCACACCCCCCAGCGCGTGCTCACCCGCTACCTGGCCCGCGCCATGGACCGCTCCGGCTGGCCCCTCATCGGCGAGCGATGCACCCGATGCGGCACCCCACTTACGCCCGAAGCCACGGCTCGGGAGGGCACGGCGGAAGCCCCGGGCCGATACCTTGCCTTCCACACCGCCCACACCTACGGCCAGTACACCGTCCTCTGCCCGAAGTGCGCCCCCGCCACCGATGCGCCCCTCACCGCTCTCACGGCCGAAGACCTGGCCTACGCGCTCGCCGCCGCCAGCCCCAACCCGAGCGCCTGGGAAACCATCGACGCCGCACCCCGCGGAACCGCCGATAAAATCCTCAAACTCTACCTCGCCACCACCCAAAATCTGCTGGAGCACCCTCTCAAAACCCTCGGGGCGCTCGAGGCGGAAACCCCCCGCAAAATAAACCCCGAAGCGCCCGCCCATGCGCGCCGTGCCACGGTAAAATAGCTAACAGCACGCCAGGTTTATATCTGGCGCATATCTAGGCAAACGACCCCGGGGGAGAACCCGCCAGGGAAGAAAGGCACACATGGCACGCACCCAGCCCGTACCCCCGCCCCCGCACCCCACCGGGGCAACCCCGCCTCCCATCCCGAAGAAGTTCATCCCCCAGCACGTCGCCGTCGTCATGGACGGCAACGGGCGCTGGGCCAACGAACGCGGCCTGCCCCGCACCGAGGGCCACCGCGCCGGCGAGGCCGCCCTGCTGGATGTCGTCGCGGGCGCCATCGAAATGGGCATCCCGTACGTGACCGCCTACGCCTTCTCCACCGAAAACTGGAAGCGCTCACCCAGCGAGGTTGCGTTCATCATGCGTTTCTCCACCGAGGTGCTGCAGCGCCAGCTGGCAACCCTCAAGACCTGGGGTGTGCGCATCCGCTGGGCCGGTCGCCGACCCAAGCTATGGAAGAGCGTCATCGAAGAGCTCGAGCTCTGCGAGCGCGAAACCATCGACAACACCGTCTGCACCCTCACCATGTGCGTGAACTACGGCGGCCGCGCAGAAATCGCCGACGCGGCCGCAGCCATCGCGGCAGACGCAGCCGCGGGCAAGCTCAAGCCCGGCAGCATCACCGAAAAGACCATCCAAAAGTACCTGGACGAACCTGACCTGCCCGACGTTGACCTGTTCCTGCGTTCCTCCGGTGAGCAGCGCATCTCAAACTTCCTGCTCTGGCAGAGCGCCTACGCCGAGTTCGTCTTCATGAACGTGCTCTGGCCCGACGTCGACCGCCGCACCCTCTGGGAAGCCGTCGAAGAGTACGCGCGCCGCGACCGCCGCTACGGGGGCGCAGTCGACGCCATCGCCGCCGAGTAGGCCGACCACTAAGCCCAGGCGTTAGCGCCCTAACGCGACGACCCGGTTCGCCGCCCACAAACCACCCACACCTCCAACACTAGGGAGAACAAATGCGCATCTACCCGACCTTCTTCAACATCTTCTTCAAGGGCATGGACCCCGAGAAGGCACACCACATCGGCTTCTGGGGCGTGCAGACCCTGCGTAACGTCGGCATCACCCGCGCGCTGCGCAAGTACTTCCAGCCCGCACCCGAACTGGCAACCACCGTCATGGGCATCACCTTCCCCTCGCCCTTCGGCCTGGCCGCGGGCTTCGACAAGGGCGGTAAGGGCATTGCCGCGCTGGCTGGTATCGGCTTCGGCCACGTCGAGATCGGCACCATCACCGGTCAGGCGCAGCCCGGCAACCCGCAGCCGCGCCTCTTCCGCCTCGTCGAAGATAAGGCCGTCATCAACCGCATGGGCTTCAACAATGACGGCGCCGCAGCGGCAGGCCCGCGCGTAGCCGCCGCCCGCGCAGACCTCGAAACCGAATACCGCGGCGCCGTACGCCCGGTTATCGGCGTGAACATCGGCAAGACCAAGGTCGTTGAGCTCGAGAACGCTATCGACGACTACCTGATTTCTACCCGCACCCTGGCACCGCAGGCAGATTACCTGGTTGTCAACGTCTCCTCCCCGAACACCCCCGGCCTGCGCACCCTGCAGGCTATCGAGTCGCTGCGCCCGCTGCTCACCGCCGTGCGCGAGGAGGCAGACCGCGTCAGCCCCAACCGCCACGTACCCCTCACCGTCAAGATCGCACCCGACCTGGTCGACGAGGACATCATCGAGGTGGCGGCCCTGGCCAAGGAGCTGAAGCTGGACGGCATCATCGCCACCAACACCACCATCGCCCGCGAAGGCCTGGGCCTGACCAGCGATATGACCAAGGTCAAGGAAATCGGTGCCGGCGGCCTCTCCGGCGCGCCGCTGAAGCCCCGCTCCCTCGAGGTGCTGCGCCTGCTCAAGCGCGAAATCGGCGACGACCTGGCCATCATCTCCGTCGGCGGCGTGACCACCGCCGAGGACGTGCAGGAACGCCTGGACGCTGGCGCCGACCTGGTGCAGGGCTACACCGCCTTCCTGTACGAGGGCCCGCTCTGGGCGGCACACATTAACCGTGGCCTGGTGAAGCTGCGCCGCGCTCGCCGCTAAAAGGTTTGCAGGCGGGAGCGTTATGCTTCCCGGCGCGCTGACATGGCGTGTTGACTTGGCGTGCTGAAAGGGGGCACCGTTCTCTACCCGTAGGGGGTGGATGCGGTGCCCCTTTTGTGTGCGCCCTCTATTCCGCCGAAAAACCAGTTGTACTTTAGTGAAATGGTGCCCAAAGGCACCGGAAAATAGTTCTCTCTCCATGCTGACCTGTCATCGACAGTTCATCGAGAAGCTGCATACACTCCTGGCGTAAAACAATCGAGGTTGCCGACAGATGAACTAGCGGTTTCGTAGCCTTGAATTAAATGTTAAAAAAGTTTTCTCGACAGAGAAAGTATAGCCATATCATATCAGGAGCGCATATAATTGATGCAGATATTATCAAAGGACAAGGAGGTTTTATAAGGCTAAAATTCGTGATTAGATTAAACTTATTTTGATTTTTGAGACAAAAGGAAACAATTATGTGTTTTAAAGATTCTAAGTTGACCACAAATGCTGCTAAGAAGGACATCGTCTACTGGTCATTGGAAAAGCTAGACGATCTTCTGATTCCCGATGAGAAGCAGTATTGGGATAAATCGGCAGGCGCATCTTTATCTGCCTCTCCTACTAGTGTTGGTGTTAGTGCTAATGCTAGTGTTAATTCAAAAAAAGGAAAAATGTCACTCCGCGAAAAACTGACCGAAGCTGGTAAATTCCTCAAGAAGCAGAATAATCTGTGTTATGAAGATAATCCGCAAGCTCATTCCTACCTGCTCATTCGTTTGGTAGCTTCCGCCGGGACAATGTGGCCTTGGAGCGGGTATAAGGAAGGAATGGAAAATACTGCCTGGTGGGTAGGCGAAGGTAAAGATGTCACAGTGCTGGCTTATGGAAGTTTGAAGAATCTTCGGCAGGGGAGAGATCCAGATCCAGAACGTAAGTCAGAGTCTGATACGAGTACCTGGTACCCGTCTGTTATCACAACGGGCTATGACCTGATCAACGGTATCAAAGTTAACAGCGGTGAAGAAGAAGTGCCTGAAGGACTTGAAGTTCGAGCTCCGCTTGAGGAATGTTTTAATGGCGGTCTATTTGCAAGAGACGCACCTCCACTTGAAGGCCCTGGCATCTACGAAATGCTCCTTCGAGTTGATGGCGTGGATAAGGATACTCACAAGAGCGGGGCCGTATCTAAAAAGCCTATTGTGTATGGTAGTCCTATATGGGTAGCGCGAGCTTTAACACCTGCTCCTGGTGTGTATAAGTTGCACCAAGAACAACACCCTAACCCTGTAGGTATTCGGATTCAAGATATGACGTACGAGATGACGGGATATGCTCCTGGAGAAGGTTTGAAGGGGAATCTGAAGGGGAGCGAAATAGCTGGTAGCGGGCTCGATGCATACGGTGTCTGGGATGGAAAATCATGGATTAAGACTTACTGGGGCCGGGGTATTTATAGGATGGCTATCGATAATTCTGCAGATGTTCCTGAAACTCCACAAGGCTCTCCTAGCCTTACGGACGCGGTTAGCCTTGGTATTCCATTGAACTTGCGGAAGAAATTCTTCAAACGCTGGGAATGGGATAAAGCCCCTCTCCCATCGCGAGAACCGATTCCGGTGATTATAGGTTAGGCGCAGGGGCGCCCTAGTGCCGAAATCCCACCACCTCTTCCAGGTTTGTACGTAAATTTTTTATGCCAATAAGCTGCGCGTTTGCCCAGATAACCACCACTGGTGGCTCTGGTAGGTGCGCGGCTTTTCGGCTTTTAAAGGAATCGGAGTAAATTTCGCTTCTCGTGTGGGGCCCTTTCTACGCTAATCTGCTCAGAAGCCACATGTGTTTCGAAAAGCTACCAAATAGTAGCTTCTCGAAACACATGTGGCTTCTGAGCGTTTAAGATGTCTGCTCGCGCATAATGGAGATAAGCGGGAGACCCTGCTCTATAACGATGTGCACTACAACGATGTGGAGGACCACCCATGACCCCCAACGCGCTGAACCGCCGCTCAATACTGACCGGAGGCTCGCTCCTCGGCCTCAGCACCCTACTTGCCGCCTGCATGCCGCACGACATCACAACTGCTGGAGACGGATCCACCGCCTCCAGCACACCTGCCACCAACAGTAGCTCAAGCAACAGCGCCGGCAACAACGCTAGCAACGGCGAATACCGCAAAGCAGACGCCAAAGGCCCCGCCCAGAACGTCCCCAAACCCAACGCCCCCGAAGACGGCTACCGGGCAAAGACCCCCGAGGGCATCCTCAAAACCATGGATGCCTGGAACCAGTGGGCCAACTACGGCGTCCAAACCGGCGACTACAGCAAAGCCCGCGAATTCCTCTCCACCTCAAACGACGGAGAACTCAAAATCTACCGCGAAATAGAAGCACTCTACCAGCGCGGCGGATGGGTCATCGACGGCATCGAACACTTCGAACCCGAAGGCATACCCTGGAGCGACGACGGCCAAACCTACTACCTGAAAACCAGCCACGAATGGGACAAACACACCGAGGTGGAACCCGACGGCCGCCAAGAAACCTGGAGTAGCGACAAGGAAGAAGAAATCTACATCTTCGCCCTCGAACACCGCGATGGCAGGTGGCAGATCCTCTACTCCCGAATCGAAGCCTAACCGTACCGGCGTCTAGCCGCAATACATTCGCCTAGAAGCCACATGTGTTTCGAAAAGCCACCAAAGAAGTTGCTTCTCGAAACACATGTGGCTTCTCGCGCAAGAACATAAAAATTAGGGGAGAGGCCTGAACCTTCAGGACCTCTCCCCAAGCACCTATAAGGCACTAACGATTAGCGCGGGTACTCGCCGTACTTCACCATCGGAACCGGACGGCGCCAACGACGAACCATCATCACACGGTTAAAGGTGTACATACCACCACCGCGCTGAACCTCGCCAAATTTAGCAATCAGCTTCTTCTTCAGACCACGCCACAGAATGAAATAATCAATCACCCACAGCAGTATCGCGGCATACATCGCGTACACAGAACCGTAATAAATCGAAACGCCAACCTCGGACGACCCCGAAACACCCTGACCGATCCAGCCGCCAACCAGCAGAACCAACAGAACAATCAGCATGAAATCGCCCAGGTTACGGCGCGCATCCACGTAATCACGGATGTAACGACGCTGCGGACCCTGATCCACAAGAGGCAAGAAACGCTGATCACCGCCACGCAACGCCTCATTCTGACGAGCACGAAGCTTAGCGTTATCCTCACGCTCACGACGACGAAGCTCAGCACGCGCCTCACGATCATTCGCAAGCGCATGATCACCGCCGCCCACCAAAGGCTTACGACGAGCCGCCTCCCGCTCCTTACGCGAAGGAGTCGGACGGCCCTTCTTCGGGGTAAACTTCGGATCAACCGGAGCCTGCGGCTCCTCTACAACCTGCGGCTGAGCAGCTTCAGTCTCAGCCTTCTTATTCTTACGACCAAACACCCTCCCATCATACCCGACACACACAGATACACCCCCTCCACAACAAAACCACGTCAGAGCCTGAAACACCACAGCCCCACCCCACCGCAAGACCCCGAATAACACACCCCCACACCCCGCGATGTAAGGTAGAAACATGACTACTGAATTCACCCACCACAGCGCCCTCAACGACGCAATCAACGAACGATTCGAAGCCACCCTACAAACCCTCACCGACCTCGTCGCCATTCCCTCCATCGCCTGGGAATCCCACGACCTCACCCAGGTCGACCGCAGTGCAGAAGCAGTCGCCGCACTCGCCCGCAAGGCAGGCTTCGACAACGCACGCATCGAACGCGCCACCTACACCACCGCCGACGGCACCGAAAAGCAGGGCATGCCCGCCGTCATCGCCCAGCGCCCCGCCGCCGAAGGCTACCCGACCATCCTGCTCTACGCCCACCACGACGTACAGCCCGCCGGCAACCTCGACCTCTGGGACACCGAACCCTTCGTCGCCACCCGCAAGGGCGACCGCCTCTACGGCCGCGGCGCAGCAGACGACAAAGCAGGCATCCTCGTACACCTCGCCGCGCTCGCAGCCATCAACGAAACCCTCGGCGATGACTTCAAACTCGGCGTGAAACTCTTCATCGAAGGCGAAGAAGAAGCAGGCTCACCCTCCTTCGTCTCCTTCCTCAACACCTACCGCGACGAACTATCCGCCGACTACATCATCGTCGCAGACTCCGCCAACTGGCGCGCCGGCGTACCCGCACTCACCACCAGCCTGCGCGGCGTCGCATCCGGCGACATCGAAGTACGCGTCGGCAGCCACGCCATCCACTCCGGCATGTTCGGCGGCCCCATGCTCGACGCACACACCCTCATGGCACAGCTCCTCGCAACCCTGCACGACGCCACCGGTGCCGTAGCCGTCGAAGGCCTACACCGAGCCCCCGAACCCGAACTCGAATACGCCGAAGCAGACTTCCGCAACGACTCCGGAATCCTCGACTCAGTACCCCTTGCAGGCACCGGAACCGTCGCCTCCCGCCTGTGGACCCAGCCGGCCATCTCCGTCATCGGCATGGACATCCCCAGCATCGCAACCTCCTCCAACACCCTGGCAGTCCTCTCCCGAGCACGCATCAGCACCCGCCTAGCACCCGGCGACACCCCCGAAAACGCACACCGCGCACTCGCCGAGCACATCAAGGCCCACGCACCCCACGGCGCCGAGGTCAGCTACACCGCCGTGGATTCCGGCATGCCCTTCTCGACCGAGGTGGACGCAGACGGTGCGCAGACCGCCCTCGACGCAATGCGCGCCGCCTGGGACCTGGAACCCGTACAGACCGGCATGGGCGGCTCCATTCCGTTCATCGCCGACCTGAAGCAGACCTTCCCGCAGGCACAGATTCTGGTCACCGGTGTGGAAGACCCCGACACCCGCGCCCACAGCGCCAACGAGTCCCTCTACATCCCGGACTTCAAGAACGCAATCCTTGCGGAGGCGCTACTGCTCAGCGCACTCGGCGCTCGCTAAACGCGCTCGCTGACCAGCACCCACTCGGTTAGAAAGTTTCAGGAAGCGCGGGGGAGAAACATCCACAAAAAGTGGGGGAGAAAGGTCACAAACCCCAACCCCCACTTTTTCGGTATCCTAGAAGCAGAATTATTTGTCAAGCCCCCACACCAACACTCACGCCCCCGGCGAACTATGCACACCCTAGGTTGTACATCAAACACCCGGGCGCGTATCGTGAAGGCTAAAACACCCACACGCGGCGCACACGCGGCGCACACGGGCAACCAACAAAACAAAAGGACAACACCAATGAGTGCAACCACCATCGAACTGCCGACCCACGGCGTCAACCTCACCGAAGTAGCACAGACCAAGGTCCGCACCCTCCTCGAACAGGAAGGCCGCACCGACCTGCGCCTGCGCATCGCCGTCCAGCCCGGCGGCTGCTCCGGCCTCATCTACCAGCTCTACTTCGACGAGCGCGTCCTCGACGGCGACGCAGTCCGCGACTTCGACGGCGTAGAGGTCATCGTCGATAAGATGAGCGCACCCTACCTCGACGGCTCCACCATCGACTTCGAAGACACCATCGAAAAGCAGGGCTTCTCCATCGACAACCCCAACGCAGCAGGCTCCTGCGCATGCGGTGACTCCTTCCACTAAACCGAAGACACCCCGGCGCTAAGCACCACCAAGGTACATCACGCCTAGTAAACCCCCGTCTCGCATACTGCACCCAACCGTGCAGATACGCGACGGGGGTTTTACACTTAAAACATGACTACGCACGAAATCACCTGGAAATACATCCTCAACCAGCTCATCAAACACCAAAACCTCACCGACACCGAAGTCGCCTGGGCCATGGACCAAATCATGACCGGCCAAACCGAACAGCCGATCCTCGCGTCCTTCCTCACCGCACTACACTCCAAGGGCGAAACCCCCGAAGAGCTCGGCGCTCTCGCAGCCGGCATGATCGCCAAAGCCGAGACCGTCGACATCGACCCCCACGCCGTAGACATCGTCGGCACCGGCGGCGACCAGCAAAACACCGTCAACATCTCCACCATGGCCGCCCTCGTCATCGCAGGCACCGGCGCCACCGTTGTCAAGCACGGCAACCGCGCCTCCACCTCCAAATCCGGCTCCGCAGACGTCCTCGAAGCCCTCGGAATCCGCCTCGACATGCCCATTCCCGCCGTCGCCGAGTGCGCTCGCGAGACCGGCATCACGTTCCTGTTTGCCATGACCTTCCACCCGGCCATGCGCCACGTGGGCCCGACCCGCCGCCTGCTGGGTATTCCGACCGCGTTCAACTACCTGGGCCCCATGACCAACCCGGCCCGCGTGAAGTCCTCGGCAATTGGCGTGGCAAACCCGGTCATGGCTGAGAAGATGGCTCACGTCTTCGCCGAGCGCGGCGATCACGCCCTGATTTTCCGTGGTGATGACGGCCTGGATGAGCTGACCATCGCCACCACGAGCCGCCTGTGGGAGGCCGTAGACGGCGAACTGACCGAGTACCGTTTTGACCCGACCGAGTACGGTCTGCAGAACGCACCACTGGAGCAGTTGCGTGGCGGCGACGCCGAGTACAACGCGGGCGTTTTCCGTGCAATTTTGGCGGGGGAGGGCGAGGCCCCGAAGAGCCCGCTGCGCGCCATTCACGACGCTGTGGTGATGAACGCTGCCGCTGGCCTGGTCGCGTACCGCCCGACCAACGGCGAAAGCTTTGAGACCCGCTTCACGCAGGCTTTGGCTGATGCACGCGAATCTATTGCATCCGGTGCAGCAGAGCGTGTGCTCAATGCCTGGGTAGAGTTCAGCGAGAAGCATGCGGAGGACTAGAGAATCAGTAGCCAGAGGTGAGAGCCTCAGAGGCTGATTTCAAGAAGCCGGGCTGAGAAGAGCTAGGAGCTCTGGAGGTCGAAAGCTCTAGAAATCCTCTAGAAATCGATAGATAGCAGGCACCCGAGACGAACAGAGTGCACCGAAGGGTGCGGGGTCTCGGGTGCCTGTCGTTTACCGGGATGCGCCGCAGGGCGTGAACGGTCAGGCGTTCGAACGCATAGCTGCTGCGGATTGAGGAAGCTGAAGCGCGCGGAGTTCAGAGCAGTGGACGAGAACAGCGTAGTCGCACCACGAGGAGCACGGGCTCAATTTGCATCGGTCAGAGCGTGCCAGCCAGAGCGTAGAAAGCACCGGTGAGCATCCGGTGGGGTAGTGAAAAATAGGTCTACTTTACATAATGTATATTATCGGCTTTTTAGGGAGATTGATGAATACTCGATTCTGCCTTGTTGAACGCCGTCTTAACACTCGATGTATTCACCCGCATTTTCCGTCATAACCCATCCCCGCAGGCGCCCCACCTGACATAATGGGCGTAGGCCGCCGAGACATTGATGACTCAGAACCCGGTACGTCCGAGACGTGTTGAGTTCACACCCGCGCGGCACACATTCCGAAACTCCGAAGGAGGAAACATGGATTGGCTCTTCGAGACACCCTGGACGCTCTGGGTTGTTCTCGCCCTCGCCTTCGCCGTTATTGAGATGCTCAGCCTCGACCTGTTCTTTCTCATGCTGGCGATCAGTGCAGGCATTACCGCGGCAATATCGCCCTTCGTGGATAACATGCTCATCCGAACCGTTATTTTCGTAGTGATCTGCCTGATTCTGGTTCTTGGCCTGCGCCCGCCGCTACTCAAGAAGCTCAATCGGTCGGCCGGTAACACCGCCACCAATGTCGAGGCGCTCATCGGGTCTGAGGTGCGCATCACTCAAGATGTTACTAGTGAAAGCGGTTTGGTTGTACTGGCTGGCGATACGTGGACGGCGCGTACCGTATCCGGAACGCTACCCGCGGGAAGCCTCGCGAAGGTCAGGTCCATTGATGGTGCCACCGCAATCGTAGAGCCTCTCCCCCACAGCTAATACCCACCTGAATACCGGCTCTAGAAGCAGATTCAGATACTCAAAAACACGCCATATAACACACCGATAAGGAGAAATAATGCCTATCAGCCTTATTCTGACGGTCCTACTCATCATCTTCGTGCTGACGATGCTGGCCAAGACCGTGCGCGTCATTCCGCAGGGACGAGCCGGCATCGTCGAACGACTGGGTAAGTTCCGCGCCGTTCTCAAGCCCGGCCTGCACATCGTCATCCCCGTGGTTGACCGCGTGCTACCCCTCATCGACCTGCGCGAACAGGTGGTTTCCTTCCCCTCGCAGTCCGTGATTACCGAAGATAACCTCGTGGTCGGCATCGACACCGTCGTGTACTTCCAGGTCACCGACCCCCAGGCCGCAACCTACGAAATCACCAACTACATTCGCGCCGTGGACGAGCTGACCAGCGCAACCCTGCGTAACGTCGTTGGCGGCCTGAACCTGGAGCAGACCCTCACCTCCCGCGATCAGATTAACGCGGAGCTGCGCGGCGTGCTCGACTCCACCACCGGCCGCTGGGGCCTGCGCGTCTCCCGCGTGGATATCAAGGAAATTCAGCCTCCGGTGTCCATCCAGGACTCCATGGAGAAGCAGATGCGCGCTGAGCGTGACCGCCGCGCAGCAATCCTCACCGCAGAAGGCCAGAAGCAGTCTGACATTCTGACCGCCGAGGGTGAATCCCGCGCCGCCATCCTGCGTGCTGAGGGTGAAAAGCAGGCACAGATTCTGCGTGCAGAGGGCGACGCACAGTCCGCCATCCTGCGCGCAAATGGCGAGGCCGAGGCCGTGCAGAAGGTCTTCGCCGCCATCCACGAGGCCAACCCCAGCCAGCAGCTTCTCACCTACCAGTACCTGCAGACCCTGCCCAAGCTCGCCGAAGGCGACGCCAACAAGCTCTGGTTCATCCCGACCGAGCTCGGCGATGCACTGCGCGGCCTCGGCAACGCATTCGGCACCCTGCCCGCATCCGACCTTGCGGATGCACCCGCAAAGTCCTCCGCCCCGAAGGCCGAGGGTCAGAGCTACGGCATCAACAGCTAGCAGGCACCTAAAAAATTCATAGGGTTCAACCCCTGCACAGTGGGCGGGCGGAGACTATTACCGATATAATGGATGTTTTGTAAACGTTCGAGGGAATAGCTCTCCCCCGCCCAACGTTATACCTGAAGCGCCGCCCGGCGCACACGACGGACACTGGAGGAAAAATGAGCGATCGTAGCCTGCGCGGTATGCGCCTGGGTTCCCAGTCGATGGAAACCGAATCGAACGTGCAGCCGGCACCCCGCCAGCGCGTCGAGTACCGCACCGCAGACGGTGACCGTGTTTTCGTGACTTTCGCGGCCGAGGCAGAGATTCCCCCGGTCTGGACCGCAAAGTCCGGCAAGGAGGCATTCCTGGTCAACGGTGATTCCACCGCCAACGCCGAGGATGAGAAGCCTGCACGTACCCACTGGGACATGCTCATGGAGCGTCGCAGCATTGAAGAGCTGGAGAAGACCCTGGAGGAGCGCCTGGAGTACTACCGCAACCACTTCGCGGTCTAAGGAACGTCTAGATACGTTAGGGGGCCTTTCAGCGGCATGTGAGCCGCCGAAAGGCCCCTTTTGTGTACCCCGGATGCCTTCCTGCCCGTTCATGTGCGAGAGGCGTTAGGGGCTCTCAGAGGATTCCAACAGAAAGGGGCCGGGGCGGATGCTCGTAATGCGCATCCGCCCCGGCCCCTCATATGAGGTTGGGTTATGACCCGGGACTACTTCTTGCCCAGGGCCTTCTTCAGCTTCTCCGCGTGGCTCTTCAGGCCCCAGCGGGTCACCTTCGACATCGAATCGAAGATGATGTTGCCGTCCATCTTCGAAGCGCCCACCTCGCGCTCAACGAAGGTAATGGGCACCTCGACAATCTTCAGGCCGGCCTGCTCCGAACGCCACGCCAAATCCACCTGGAACACGTAGCCCTTCGAGTCAATACCGTCAAGGTTCAGGCGCTGCAGAGCCTCACGGCGGTACGCACGGAAACCAGCGGTAATGTCCTTGATGGAAGTGCCCAGCACCATGCGGGTGTACAGGTTAGCGCCGCGCGAGAGAATCTGGCGGTGAACCGGCCAGTTCTTGGTCTTGCCGCCGGGCACGTAACGCGAACCAATAGCCAGGTCAGCGCCCGCCTCAACGGCGCGCACCAGGGAGGGCAGCTGCTCGGGCTGGTGGGAGCAGTCAGCGTCCATCTCAATCAGAATCTCGTAGCCTGCCTCAAGACCCCAGTCAAAGCCCGCCAGGTAGGCGCCGCCCAGGCCGTCCTTAACGGTGCGGTGCAGAACGTGAATCTGAGGGTCCTTTGCCGAGAGCTCATCAGCGATCTGGCCGGTGCCATCGGGGCTGTTATCATCCACCACGAGAATATCTACCTCGGGAGCTGCCTTGCGAAGACGCTCCACCACAACCGGTAGGTTCTCCTTTTCGTTATACGTCGGGATGACAGTCAGAACGCGCATAATACTCTCTCACGTGTGCATATAAAACGGGCAGTGTAGATTCCCAGTATACCGGTTAACTATGTGAGCGACGGTGCGCAATGGGGCATCTGGGCATTTCATTTCCTGTAAAAGGTGGTGGACTAGCCGAAAAAATCATTTACTTTCAGTGTAAATAGACTCAAGAATGGGTAGGGGCGAGTCGTCGTCCAGGACCGGAAGCAGCGGAATCCGGGCGCGCGGATCGGTGCTCCACGAGGCAACGCGCGAATCCGGAGCCTGAACCATCAGCGCCTCCACACGCCAGCGCGTTACGAAGGCCGGGGTATCCGGTGCCAGCTGGCCCATAAACGGGTTCTCCTCATGCGCCAGACGGTACACGCCGCGGGTCAGCGCCGCAAACGCGCTACGCGCAGACACGCCGTGCTCATCGTTCACCAGCGCGCGCACCAGGGCCCACGCACCCGGCGCAAACAGCTGGGTATCGGAACCCAACGCAATCGAGGTGCCCGCAGCGTTCGCGCGGCGCGCAACCGAAGCCACCGACTCCTGGCCCTCTCCCCCGGCGGCCAACGTGGCCAGCGCCTGCACAGCCTCATCGTCCTCGTCAGACTCCGGCTCGCACACGCTCAAACCCAGGTGCACGCGGCCCTCGGCCAGCTTCTGCAACCACTCATCGCTAATGGGATCCTGAGCCGTGCTGTACGCCGCGTCCAGGCGAATCGGAAGCCACGGGCGCTCCCCGCGAATCGACAGGGCGGCCTCTGCGGCGGCGGCAAAACCTTCGGAAGCGTCAATCGACAGAACCAGCGCGGCATCCTCGGCCACCTGGGCGTAGCGCTCCGCCAGCCCCGCGGGAACGTGGATGCCCGTCAACGACAGACCCGGTAGCGCGCGCGGGCCCTCGGTCAGCGGACGCAGCGCCTTAATCGCGCTCACCAGCTCCTCAAGGTCGACGCCCGCCCGCTCACGGCCCTTAACCCGCGGGCCCGAAGCATCAAGAATCAGACGGATATCCGCCGGGCCGTGCTCCTCGATGTTGTGGCGCAGGGCCGACACCAGATCCGCCGCGTCATCCATGGAAGCCAGCAGGGTGTGGGTGTGGTAACCCACGGCGCGGTAGACGTCCAGGTACTCGAGAATCTCGACGGGCTCCTTACCGCCCACCGGCGCCAGGGCGCGAGCAAAAGCGGGAGTCAGCAGGGCCCCATCGAGCTCCACCACCTCGGTGGACTCATCGGCAATCGAATGAGCACCCGCATCAGAACCAACCCAGCGAACGACGCCGTCCTCCGTCAAAAGAGCCGTGGCATAGGGGTCGACGGGGCTGTACACGCTACCGTCCACAAAAATACGGGTAGACATTAGAATCCTTTCGCCATTGAGGTGCACTGAAAGCGCGCAGGAGGGCGGGCACTTCAATTGTGCTCGCGCAGCTCAGCTGAGCGTCTCATTTGAGTATAGAAGCACCCCCGCTGCCTGCGATAGTTCGTGCGCCCTTAGATGATGCAGAACGAAACGCAGTAGCGGGGGTAGTGGCCCGAGCTGGTCGGGCGCGGTGTAGCACTATGTACGGTGTAGCACTCTGTGAAGGCGCGGGTTAGACGTCGAGTGCGACCACGCCGCGGCGTACCGCCTCGATGGCCTCCTCGCAGCGAGCGCGGATGACCGGGTCCAGGGAGCGGATGTGCGCGATCTGGTCCAGGGCGTCCAGTACCTGCTTGGCCCAGCGTACGAAGTCGCCGGCGGCGAGGCCGGTGTCTTCGATGGCTTTTGCGAGGTGGGCGCCGTTTGCCCAGGCGTACATGGGTTCGACCAGGCCGAAGTCGCAGGCGGGGGTTAGGTCGACCTTGAACTGTTCTTCTGAAGCGTTGAGGTCGGCGAGGCGCTGCGTGATGGTGGCGATGGGTGCGCGCAGGGAGGGGTGCGGGTAGTGCGCCAGGTACTCTACCGCGTCGCGTTTGCCCTGGTAGGTCAGTGCGGCGACGGTTGCGGCGATGGCGGCGGGCTCCAGTCCGTCGAGGAAGTGCGCGTCTAGGCACAGGGCGGTGAGTAGGTCGCGTTCGCCGTAGATGCGGCGTAGGGCCTGGCCGCCGGTGGTTAGCGACAGTTCGCCGTTTTCGGTGCGTTCGACGTAGCCGTAGCTTTCCAGCAGGCGTGCGATGCGGTTGAAGACCTGGGCGATTGTGTTGGTGCGGCGGGCGATTTGGCGGCGCAACCCTTCGGTTTCGGAGTTGAGTTTCTGCCAGCGTTCGGCCCAGCGCATGTGGTTTGCGCGGTCGGAGCAGCCGTGGCACGGGTGGTTGCGTAGCTGAGCCTGTAGAGCCTCCAGCTGTGCGTCAATGCTGTTCTGACGAGCAGGGATGTTCTGCTGTGCGAGCGCACGCGGGGCGCGGCCGTCGTAGAGTGCCTGACGCATGCGGCTTGCGGTGTCGCGGCGTTCCTTGGGGGTTTTGAGGCTCAGGCGCTTGGGGATTTTGATGCGTGAGACCGGTTCGATGGCGCCTTCGAAGTCGCGGGTTGAGGCGGTGCGCTGGTGCGCGTCCTCGGTGACGATGCCGATGCGGGGGTCGGCGTGCGAGTCGGAGCGGGTGATGACGACCGCGTAGCCGCGGGAGCGGCCGTGCGGGATGTAGATGATGTCGCCGGGCAACAGCTGCTGGATGCTGTGGTGTGCCTGCGCGCGGGCGTGGCGTTCGTTGCTCTTGGAGGCTTTCTTCTCCAGTTCGGCGATTTGGCGGCTGAGCTGGATGTATTCGGTGAAGTCGCCGAGGTGGCATGCCATTGCTTCGCGGTAGCCTTCCAGGGCGTTTTCGTTTTTGCGTACGCGGGAGGCGATGCCCACGACCGACTTGTCGGCCTGGAACTGTGCGAAGGAGGATTCGAGGATTTTGCGGGTGCGTTCGGCGCCGTAGGAGGCGATGAGGTTTGCCGCCATGTTGTAGGTGGGGCGGAATGAGGAGTTCAGCGGGTAGGTGCGGGTTGAGGCGAGGGTTGCCACGTGTTCCGGGGACAGGCCGGGGCGCCATATGACGACCGCGTGGCCTTCGATGTCGATGCCGCGGCGGCCGGCGCGTCCGGTCAGCTGGGTGTATTCGCCGGGGGTGATGTCCACGTGGGATTCGCCGTTGTACTTGGTGAGCTTTTCCAGGATGACGGTGCGTGCGGGCATGTTGATGCCCAGCGCGAGGGTTTCGGTGGCGAAGACCAGCTTGACCAGGCCCTGGGTGAAGAGAGCCTCCACGACCTCCTTGAAGAGGGGTAGCAGGCCAGCGTGGTGTGCCGCGATACCGCGAATCAGCCCGTCGCGCCATTCGTAGTAGCCGAGGGTGTTCAGGTCGCGGGTGTCCAGGTGTGCCGTGGCCTCCGCAATGTAGGCGCGGATGGTCTGCTGCTGTTCGGGGGTGGTGAGCGTAATGTCGGCTGCCACGCACTGGCTGACCGCGCCGTCGCATCCGGCGCGGGAGAAGATGAAGCAGATGGCGGGCAGTAGACCCTGCTTGTCGAGGGCGCGGACCATTTCGGGGCGGGTGATGCGCTGGGGGCGCAGCGGTGCCTGTTCGCCGCGCTCACCGTCTGAGTAGCGGCGCGTGCGGTCTGAGCGGCCGCGCTCGCCGCTGCTGAAGGTTTCGTTGAGCCAGCCTTCGCGGCGGTGGCGGAAGCGTTCACGCTTGCCGCCGTAGCGGCCGCGTCCCGGGCCGGAACGGAAGCCGGGGCGTAGTGCCTTCAGCTGCGGGTTCAGGCGCAGGCCGGCCAGCAGAGGGTTGGCGCCCGCCTCTACGGATGCGCCGCGCTGCTTGGCCTTCTGCGTCTTCTTTGCCTGTTTGCGGGAGAGCTGCTCCTCCGGCTCCTGGTTTTTGCCGTTTTTGCCGTGTGCCGAGTTGTCCTCGGGCACGAAGAGGTCTACCACGCGGTGGCCGACCATCATGTGCTGCCACAGGGGCACCGGGCGGTGCTCGGAGACGATGACGTCCGTGCCGCCGCGCACCGTGTCCAGCCAGGCTCCGAACTCCTCGACGTTCGACACCGTAGCCGACAGGGAGATGACGTTCACGTGCTCGGGAAGGTGAATAATCGCCTCTTCCCACACCGCGCCGCGGAAACGGTCCGCCAGGTAGTGCACCTCGTCCATGACCACGTACCCCAGGCCGTTCAGGGTGGTGGAGTTGGCGTAGAGCATGTTGCGCAGCACCTCGGTGGTCATCACGACCACGGGGGCTTCGGTGTTGATGCTCGTGTCGCCGGTCAGCAGGCCCACGTAGTCCTCGCCGTACGCGCGCACGAAATCGTGGTACTTCTGGTTGCTCAGCGCCTTGATCGGGGTCGTGTAGAACGCCTTCATGCCGCGGCGTAGCGCCAGGTAGATGCCGAACTCGCCCACGATGGTCTTACCCGCGCCCGTGGGGGCGGCCACGAGGACGGAGCGGTCCGCCTCCACCGCGGCACACGCCTGACGCTGAAAGTCGTCCAGCGGGAAATCCAAGGAGGCCTCAAACGCGCCCAGGGCGCTCTTGGCGTATGCGGAGCGTTCGCGGGATGCGGCGTACGCGGCGGCGTAGTCGGTGCCGGGGTGCTCGTCAGAGGGGTGTGCGTCGGATGCGTGCTGTGCGTGGTGCTTAGTCATGGTACATCCAGTGTAGCGGCTGGCCTGCCGGCGCTCGGCTCGAAGCGGCGGCTTCCGGCCGATATCAGGTACGGGCGAACACATAGGTGAAAACACGTGGCACGCGGCGGCTCGAGCCCGACCGCGAGCGCATCCGGCGCGTCTTCTGAGCCTTGAAATCTTGGGCCTTGAAATCTTCCGGTCGGTGCGTGCTGGCGGGTACGCGGAAAGGGCGGGGCGCAGAGGTGAATCTGTGCCCCGCCCTTTCAGCGAGTACCCGTGATGTGGTGTTCCGTCAGGAACGTTTAGGAGGTTTTTTCTTCGTCGAAGTAGCCCATCTTGGCCAGGTCTTCGGCGCTGGTTGCGGTGTTCAGGGTTGCTTCGTCTGCGCCCTGCGCCAGCTTGGCGAGCTTGCGGTCGCGGCGCTTGTCGTTGAACATGCAGATGCCGATGGCCGCGAAGAAGAAGATGAGCAGCGGCGCCATGAGGACGAACATCATCATGATGTCACTACCGGGTGCGGTCAGTGCCGCGATGACTGCGACGAGGACGACGACCCAGCGCCAGGACTTCAGGATGGTCTTGCCTCGGATCAGGCCGAGCATGTTGATGCCGACGAGAATGACGGGGATGATGAAGGCGCAGGAGAAGGTGACGACGAACTTCAGGATGAAGGAGATGTACACGCCGGCGTCAATGTAGTTACTTTCGTTGACGGGGGTGAACTTCAGCAGTGCGTAGACGACGCCGGGGAGGGTGAAGTACGAGATGGCCACACCGCAGCCGAAGGCGAAGATGGCTGCGGTGAGGAAACCCGCGAGGTACTTCTTTTCCTTGGTGTGTAGCGCCGGTAGCAGGAATCGCAGCGCCTGGTAGAGCCAGACGGGGGACGCAATCACCATGCCGATGTACATACCAACTTTGAGCAGCTGGTCGAAGGGGGATGCAACGCTACCGTAGTTCAGGTTGGCGTTGCGGCCGGTTTCTGCGTTGATCTGCTGCAGGGGTGCGGAGATCATTTCGATGAAGGGCTGGTAGAGGAAGACCGTGCCGATGATGGCCGCGATGATGGTCGCGATGGCCGCCTTGATGAAGCGGTCGCGAAATTCGCGTAGGTGTTCCTTGAGTTCCATGCGCGCTTCAGGGTTGAGTTTGCGGTTGCGCACGTCCTGGTCGGGTGTTGCCACGGGGTGTCCTCTGGGTGTCTGTGCCTATGGTTGGCTGAGGGGTTTGGGGGCGGTGCCGCAAAACCCGTGCCGGCCGGTGGGCGGGCACGGGTTTGGGGCGTGGTGTGTTGAGACCGTTGGTTACTTGGTTTCGGTCTTACCGTTGTCTACGACCTCGCCGGTGACGACCTCTTCACCGTTCTCTGCCTTGGTGGCGTCCTTCTTGGGGTCGCTCTTGGCGTCGTTCTTGAGGCCTTCGACCTCGGTCTTGAAGATGCGCATGGACTGGCCGAGGCTACGTGCCATGCCGGGGAGCTTGGGGGCGCCGAAGAGCAGGACGACGAGGAGGATAACGACAATGATGGTTGCCGGGTGGCTGAAAATCTGGCCCATGATGTGCCTTTCTGGTTAGAGCAGGTCTCCGATGTTTTGAGGTTGGCCGAGTCGATCTCGTCGGGAGACCCGTCGCTTGATCCGCTCAGACCTGCGTGTCTGTTTGCCTTGTTCGTAGTTATTGTATGCCTCGGTGATGGGTGTGAATACCCCGAGGGTGGTGTCTCGCGGGAGTTTTCGAGTGGCGTTTGCTTGCGCGGTGTCGAATTGTCCCTCGATTGACTCGACCCAGGTAACGGTTTCGTCGAGTAGCGTGAAACCGCGAGTGAGTGCTTTGTAGGTGAACCATGCCAAGTAGAGGAGCGAGCAGATGATGAGCGCGCCCCATAGCAAAATCCAGAACCACCAAGACATGGGAACCATTATACAAGTTTTGAGGTGTTGTTTTGGTGGGGTGTTGATGTGTTCTGGGGGTTTTAGTCGTGTTTTTGCGGATGGGTGTAGGGTCTAGTTTTCTCTGGGCGAAGCGGGGTTGGCGTTGGCGAGGGCGGTGAGGTGCTCGAGGAGGGCGGCGCGCAGGTGCGCGGGCCCGGTGATTTCGAGGGATC
This sequence comes from Rothia mucilaginosa, assembly GCF_001061665.1. GTDB lineage: Bacteria > Actinomycetota > Actinomycetes > Actinomycetales > Micrococcaceae > Rothia > Rothia mucilaginosa_A. Next base: position 209,713 of record NZ_JVSP01000016.1, read on the forward strand.
CGCGGTGTGCAATGACGGTGTCGATGATGTTCTTATCCCCGGCGCCAGCGATGTTGTTGTAGTGCACGCGGACGTGGGTGGTTTTGGTGCCTTTTCGGGCGTGCTCGGCGCTGCGGCGCTTGTAGGTTGCGGTGAGGTTTTCGAGGGTTTCGCCGCCGGGGGTGTGGTCGGTGGGGTGGATGCGCAGATCGACGCTGGGGTTGGTGGTGGTTTTGTGCTGCTTGGCGTGCCAGTCGTTGACGGTGCTGTCGTGGTTGGGGCCGATGTAGTGCGGCTGTGCTTCGCCTGCGGGCGCGTAGCTGCTGATGCGGGTGAGGCGGAAGTTGCGCCAGAAGACAGGTTCGACGGGGGTGGGCTCGGCGCTGGTGGAATTGGTGGAGGCGCTCTCCCCCGCCGCGCTCGCGGGCTTCACGTTCTCAGCGGCAGGGCTCTCAGACAGCGTAGCGAGGTGGCGTGCCTCGCTGGCGCGGCACCACGCGTGCAGGTAGAGGCGGTCGCGGTGCAGGGTGAGCGCCACCGGGTCGACGACGCGTTCCGCATCGCGGGTGCCGTAGGTGATGGTGAGGGCGCGTCCGCTGGCGAGGGCGGCGCGCGCCTCCTGCAGCCGGGGGTCCTCGGGTGCGAAGAGCAGGTGCTTCGCGTAGTCGGTGGTGCGCGGGTAGGCCTCCGCGAGCGCGGCGAGGATCGCGGCCGGTCGCGGGTCGCCCGAGTACATCAGGTCGGCTGCGGAGAGCGTGAAGACGAGGATGGCCAGCTCGGTGTCGGTGAGGCGGGTGTAGTTGAGCAGGGTGAGGGATGCGGCGCCATCGCTGAATTCGGGGAGCAGGTTGAGACGGGCGGGGTTGGCTGCGTCGGGATCCTTAGCCTCAGAGTAGAAGGGTACCTCGTCGAATTCGTCGTAGATGGCGTTGATAATTTTGTCGAGCTTGGCTGCGTTGTTGTTGTCGACGCGGTAGAGGGGGTTGAGCTTGTTGAGGGGCATGGGCGTCTCGCCGTGGACGTCGGCCCAGCGGTCGGCGCGGTGCAGCGCGAGGATGAGGTCGTCGAGATCGTCGAGGGCGTCGTTGCGGGAACGCTGGGTTGTGGGGAACCACTTGGCGGGGGTTTCGGGTTCGCCGGTGTGCAGGGCGATGAGCTCACGCAAAAGTTCCCGCTGGGCGGCGTGGCTGTCCTGCTGGCGGCCGGTCAGGGTCTTGCCGGATGCGGGGTTCGCGTCGTGGTGCGGCTGGATGAGCCAGCCGGCGCAGGTGGCGTCGATGGCGCTGTCTACGGCGCCATAGGAGGGCACGGTGAAGGGTGCGGCGGGGTCCTCGGCACCGGGGTTGGGGTCGAGGACGGCGAGGGTCTCTTCGTAGCCGCTGATTTTCTTGAGGCGGGTGCGGGCCTCGTAGGCGGGGTTGATGGGTGCGGGGTCGATGCTTGAGAACACGTCGAGGCTTCGGATGCGGTCGGTGCGGTAAGTGTAGGTCTTGCGCTCTTCGGGGGTTTTGTCGCCGAGGGGAAAGTGCGCGACGAGATACCAGGAGCCGTAGCTGTAGATGAGGCCGGCAACGCTGACCTTCTCGTAGGTTTTGATGTCTCCACCGCTGCCCTGATAAGTGAAGTTGAGGGTCTTGCGCTGCGCGTAGGCGGTGAAGAGCTCGTAGAGGTGCGGGTCGTCGCTGAAGTGCAGGCGCTGGATGTGCTCGCGGTAGGCGTGCAGGTCGCGGGCGCGCTGCTTGACGGTTTTGGTGAGGGGCGGCTGGTTGTCCCGTTTGATCTCTTCGATTCGGGTGACGTTAGCCGCGGTGAGCGCCTCGTCGGTGAGGTGCTCGCTCGTGAGCGCAATCTTGCGCAGGATGCGGTAGGCCTCGTCCTGCAGTTCGGTACCTTCCCAGCCGCGCAGCTCGGCGTTGAGGAGGCGGAATTCTTCGGCGGTGGGGTTCCACGCGGTCAGCGAGTCGGGGGCTTCTGCGTTGAGGCGGTAGCGTCCGGAGGTGTCGGTGGTGAAGTGGGTGATGCGCGCGCCGGCGTCGCGCAGGGTCTGCTTGGCGCGTTCGAAGGCGCGTTCGCTCGCCTCGGAGAGCGCGGCCCCCGGGGCGGAGGTCTTGATGCCCAGGAGGCTGAGGAACTCGTCGCGGCTGATGCCGTTGCGGCGGGTGGCTTCGTCGGGCGCCTCGGCGACGGTGGCGAGGCGGTTCAGGGTCATGAAAAGCTGAGCTGCGGTGGACATGGTTCCATCATACCGTCTGTGTTCCGCGGCACTCGTTGAGCGTGCGGGAAGGTTACGGGAGGGATACGGAAGAGCCGTAGGAAGGGCGAGCCGGTATAGAAAGTCCACCGGCACGCGCCATCAACACGCATCCCCGGTGCGCAAAAGCCCGGCGCCTCTCCCACAATCGGGAGAAAGCACCGGGCTACGCGTCTTTTACGCAAGAAGCGTGAGAACCTGGCTAGTCCTTAGCGAACGTCGAGCAGGTCCACCACGAAAATCAGGGACTCGCCGGGCTTAATGACCGAACCCGCGCCGCGGTCACCGTAGGCCATGTCGGCGGGAATCTCCAGGCGACGACGGCCGCCGACCTTCATGCCGAGCAGACCTTCATCCCAGCCGCGGATAACCTGGCCAACGCCAACCTGGAAGGGCAGCGGCTCGCCGCGGTTCCAGGAAGCGTCGAACTCCTCGCCGGTAGAGAAGGCCACGCCGACGTAGTGGGTGAGCACGCGGGAACCGGGAACGACCTCGGCGCCGGTGCCCTCAATCAGGTCGGTGATGACCAGCTCGGTGGGGGCGTCGCCCTCGGGGAAATCGATTTCGGGCTTTTCGCGGTCGAGCTTACGCTGGCCGAAAGACATGGTGGTCTCCTTTGATTGATTCGAAGTGATTCGAAATGGTGGGGTGCGCTCGCCGCCCATCTCATGTGGGCGGCGAGCGCGGTTGAAAACGTGGGTAGCGTTCCCGGGTTTACTGCGCGGTAGCCGAGGGCGCCGGGGTTGCGGTGGCCGCATCCGTGGAGGCGCCCGAAGCCGATGCGGAGGCGGCGGCGGCGGAAGCGGCCTGAGCCCGTTGCAGGGTCTGCGGGTTCTCCTCGGCGCCCAGGATATCCACGACGAACACGAGGGTGCCGGTCGGGGTGGAACCGTTGGCGGACTCGTTGCCGTACGCCTGGTCTGCCGGGATAATCAGCTCAACGCGGGAGCCGACCTTCTTGCCGGTCAGGCCGGCGGTCCAGCCCTTAATAACGCCCTGCAGGGACAGCGCCGCGGGGATCTTCTCGTAGTTGCCGTCGAAGACCTTGCCGTCGGAGTACTGCACACCGAGGTAGCGCACGTAGATGGTGTCGGTAGCCTTCACCTCGGGGCCGGTGCCCTCGATGAGGGTCTTAGCGGTCAGCTCGGTGACGTCCTGCTTGGTGTCGGGCAGCTTGATTTCAGCCTTGCCGGTGGACTCGTCCAGGGTGAAGGAGGGCAGGGACGGGTCGGCGGGCTGAGCGGTGCCGGTGGCGTACTTGGGTAGCTTAGCCTTGACGGTGTACACCTCAACGTTGGTTGCGGTACCCGGGGACGCGGTCGAGGCGGTGGGCGTGCCGGAGGCGGTGCGCTGCTGCAGGATGTTGGTGCTGTAGGAGAAGGAGCCGCCAACCTTGATCTCCTTGAGCTTCTCGTACACCTCGGGGGCTGCCTGCTTGAGCTGGTCGTTGATGGGCAGCAGAATCGGTTCGCTGGAGTAGGTGGAACCGGCCACCTTGCCGTTAGCACCGTTGAACACGGCCGCCTCGACGAGCACGAAATCGCCATCGTTAATGGAGTCGCCGTTACCGGTCTCAATCACGTGCGCGGTGGGGGTGGATGCGGCGAAGGGGGTCGCGAAGGACACCTCGGGCTCCGCGGTGGCGCTCTTGAGGGTGTACTTGACGCCGGAGAGGTCATCGTTGGGACCGGCCTTGGGGGCGCAGGCGCTGAGAGCGAGCGCAAGGGCGACGCCTCCGACGCCGATATAGGTTAGGGGTGAGCGTTTGGTCATGATATATCCTCTGGTCGTGTGCGCGCCGGATAATGCGCGCGCCTTCAGAATAGTTTACAGGTACGGGGTCTGGGCGGTCTCATGCTACCGTCCGCGGCTGTGGGCAGGCTGTGCGCGGACGGAGTATCCGCAGGGTTGAAGCGTGTCTGCGAGGTTGGGGGCGTTCGCCGGAGCAAACGCCCCCTCACGTATTTCCCGAGCAGAGTTCGTCTGGCAGGGCTTGCCTAGCAGGGCTTGCCTAGCAGGGCGGCGGGAAAGCCGCCTCGCGGTGCTGACGCGCCTTGCCTTCCAGCAGGGTCAGTACCTCCTGCAGGCCCTCGCTGTCGGTCGCGAACGGGTCCTTGCACACCAGCGTGTGCTGCGGGTACGCGTTGAGCTTCAGATGCACCCAATCGACGGTGAACTGCTCCCCCGCCGCAACCGCCGCGTTAATGAAGCGCGAGCGCTGGGTGGCGCGGGTTGCCGGTGGCTCGGTCTTCGCGGCCTCTGCGGCGCCCTCGGGCAGGATGCGCTTGACCGCACCGCGGCGAACCAGGGCGTGGAAGACGCTACGGTCCGGATCGATGTCGTGGTACGCCAAATCCAACTGGCGGATGCGGGGGCTCGCATAATCGGCAGGCTGGCCGGCCGCGCGGGCACGGGCAATGTACGCATCCAGCAGCTTCTTCTTGATGGCCCAGTCGATTTCGGTGTCGATGCCGCTGTAGTCGCCGGATTCGATAGCATCCAGGGTGCGCTGCCACAGGTCCAGGGCGTATTCCACGTGGTGGTGATGCGCGCCGTACTGCTGCACGTACTGGCGTGCCGCATCCAGGTAGTGACGCTGAACGCTCAACGCCGTGTAGTGCTTACCGTCCGTGGTTTCGAAGGTTGCGGTGCCGGTCAGATCGTGGCTGATAGCGCGCAGAGCCGCCGGAACAGACACAATATCCAGGCTCGTGACCGGGAAGCGATCCTCGAGCATGCGCAGCACCAGGTCGGTGCTGGCAATCTTCAGCAGCACGGTCGGCTCGGCCATGTTCGAGTCGCCGTTGATGACGTGCATGCGACGGAACTTCGAGGCGTCGGCGTGCGGCTCGTCACGGGTGTTAATGAGCGGGCGAGCGCGGGAGGTTGAGGTCGATGCCGCCTCCCAGATGTGGTCGGCACGCTGGGAGAACGAGTACGAGGGCACGCCCGTGCTGGAGGCCGGGTCGGTCGAACCGGGCATCGGGCCGCCATTCGGGTGGGTCTTACCGGCGCCGACCAGAATCTGGCGGGTCACCAGGAACGGCACGAGCTGCTTAATCAGGTCGTTGAACTGCAGTTTGCGGCTAATCAGGTAGTTCTCGTGGCTGCCGTAGGAGTTGCCCGCCGAATCCACGTTGTTCTTGAACAGGTACAGTTCGCCGTCAAGGGGGCGGCCCTCGGAACCTGCGAGCAGGCGCTTGCGGGCGGTGCGCGCCAGGTCGGCGAAGAGCAGCTCGCCGGCGCGTTCCTGTGCGAGCAGCTCGTCGATGCTGCTACATTCGGCGGAGGCGTATTCGGGGTGCGAGCCGACGTCCAGGTAGAGGCGGCCGCCGTTGGGCAGGAAGACGTTCGTCGAACGCCACTGGTCCAGTACGGGCTTGAAGAGGGCGGCGGCGGATTCTTCGATGCTCAGCCGGCCCATGCCGTGCGGGACGTAGCTGAGCCCGAATTCGCTCTCAATGCCGAAAATGCGGTGTTCCATGATGATGACCCGGCGCGCAGGTGCGTCGGTTACTCGCCGCCCTTCTGGACGAAGCCGGTCACGAAGTCCTCGGCGTTCTCGGCCAGCAGGCCATCGATTTCGTCGAGCAGGTCGTCAACCTCGCTCACGTCAGAAACCACGTGGGAGGCGGCGAGGGTCAGTTCCTGCTCCTGCTCGGCGGCGGTGGTTTCGGTCTGCTGCGCGTTAATGCGTTCGCGGCTCATGGTTCTCTCCTTGAGGTTGGTTAGGTTAGTTAGTTTGGTTAGTTGGGTTTGGTTAGTCGGTCTGTGGCGGAGGCGGTGGTGCCGGTCGGCGCGGGTTGCGTTCCCGCGCCGGATGCACCGGATGCACCGCCTCAGTGGGTTTTGTGGTTTTCACCCTTCCGAATGGGGGTATCAGCCCCGGGACGGAATGTGAGTTCATGTGGGTTTGGGGCTGAAACGCCCCGCGTCGGGCCCAAACCCCGACACTGCCCCGCGCCCTAGCGCAGGCCGTTCAGCAGCGCATCCGAGTGGTTTGCCTCCTCCAGCAGCGGCTCCACCTCGGCGGCACCGTAGCGGGTCGGCTCCATCATCGTAAAGCGAGTCAGCTCCTTCGAATAGCGGCCACGGCACGAAACCGTATCCCAGTTAATACCCAGAATCTCCTCGGGCCAGCGGGACATCAGCGTGCCGCGCAAAAACGCGCGAGTCTCACGCGGCGGCTCAGACACCGCACGCTCCACCTGCTCCGCAGAGAACAGCGTGCGCATGCGCCCGCGCGCCACCAGACGATGGTACAGGCTCTTCGACGGATCAATATCAGCGTACTGCAAATCCAGCGCCTTCAGCTTCGGGTTCGCGTAATCCACGCCCTTCTCAACGTAGCCGCGCACCAGCGCGTACTTCGCCACCCAATCCAGGCGGTCCGCCAGCGAGAGCGGGTTGGTCTCCAGGGCGTCCAGCACCTCGCCCCACAGGTCGAGAATCTGCGCGGTCGCCGAATCCACACCCGCCGGGTTCGACTCCTCGTGCGCGCGGGACGCCTCGTAGTAGGCGCGCTGAATCTGCAGGGCGCTCGCCGAATCGCTCGTCGACACCGGGTTCGGCAAGGTCGCCGAAGAAGGAGCCAGCGGCAGCTGCGCCGACAGCGACAGGTCGTGGCTGACCGCGTGCATCGCCGCCACCGGGTCGGACAGGCGCACACCCGGCAGCACCGGGTGCTGCTCGCTGTGCGACTCAATCAGGTTCATGACCAGCGCCGCAGTGCCGAACTTCAACAGGTTCGAGTAGTGCGAGAGGTTCGCATCCGCCGGAATCACGTGCAGGCGGCGGTACTTCGACTCGTCCGCGTGCGGCTCGTCGCGCGTGTTCACAATCGGGCGGCGAATCGTGGTCTCTAGACCAATCGTGCGCTCAAAGAAATCGGCGCGCGAACTAATCTGGAAGCCAGGAACCTCACCGTGCGTGCCGATACCCACGCGGCCCGCACCCGTGAAAATCGCGCGCGTGGCGAAGAACGGCAGGAGCGCATCCGCCACCTGCTCGAACGGAACCTCGCGGCTAATCAGGTAGTTCTCGTGCGCGCCGTAGGACTGACCCTTCGAATCGGTGTTGTTCTTGTACAGCTTCACCTGCGGCAGGTCCTCGGCGTGCTTGCCCAGCTCCACGAGCGCCTGGTAGGCCAGCGCGTCACCGGCGGCATCGTACAGCACCGCGTCGGCGGGGGTCAGAACCTCGGGCGACGAATACTCCGGATGCGCGTGGTCCACGTACAGGCGCGCACCGTTGGGCAGGATCGCGTTCATCGTCACGCGGTCCCAATCCAGACGCTCCGGGAAACCACCGCGGCCGTGCACGCCGGCGAGCGCATCCAGGGCGCTGCGCGGCTCGGCGGGTTCGCCCGGTGCCTGCACGCCCGCCTCGCGCATAATCTCCAGGGCGATGTCCTGGCTGGTCAGCTCGGTGCGGGTGTGGGTCATCTGGCTCGAGTGCGCGGTGGAGGCGTCCTGCACCCGGCCGAAGGCGTCGCGCAGGGGCGACTCGGACTCCCCCAGCCACTGGCCCTCGGGTGCAGCGGGGGCGCTGGGTTCGGTCGAGTAGTTCTCGGCTTGGCGGGCCTCCTCGGCGACGAGCTCGGCGGCCAGGGCGCGGCGTTGCAGCTGCTCGCGGAAGGCCTCGCCGCGGCGGAAGGCGAGCTTGGCGTAGGTGTTGACCACCAGTGCGGACAGCACGGTCGGGTTGGTGCCCGGCGCGGAGGGTGCGATGACGCCGTATTCGGTTTCGGCGCCCATGATGCGGTGCACGCCGTAGCTGGGTGTGGAGTTCATGGGGTTCTCCTGAAGGGTTCCTATATAAATTCTGGACCTGCGGTAATGCCGGTCGTGTCGCGGGATAAGCGCTCGGTGAGTGCCGGATGAGCGCGACCCGGCTCATGCTTGTAAAGGCGGTTTAGCGGGCCGGTTCCACCGACACGAGGCGGCCGCGCACACCGGCGACGGTGAGCGCATCCTCGATATCGGGCAGAGGCGGCAAATCCACCTGGTCCTCAAACTCGGCGCGCACCGCCTCCAGCAGGTGGCGGGTACCGATACCCACACCGGCCGCGCCGTTTACCTCGGCCGCACCGGAAGCACCGGCGGCGGTCAGCGCCTGCAGCTGCTCCTTAATTGCGGCCTTCTTCGCGCGGTCCACAATATTGCGAATCACCGCACCCGAGGCGAAGTCGCCGCGGTAGAGCGTGTGCGTGGAGAGGTGGCCGGTCGCGGCGTTCGAAGAGCCCACAATCATGGAGGAATCCACGGTCGCCACGGCGTACGCGGTGGAGGGGGTACGCGCGTACAGCTGGCCCGTTGCGGCGGCAATCATCGAGGTCAGGGCGGCGCGGACGGATCCGGCGGCGGCCACCTCCGCGGCGTCTAGCGGCAGGTCCTCGGTCAGGTACAGGCCGAAGATTTCGGCGGCACCGGCGGCGTCCGGGCGGTTAATGCGAATCTTCAGGTCCAGGCGGCCAGGGCGCATCACGGCGGCGTCGATGAGGTCCTCACGGTTGGTCGCGCCAATCACGATGACGTTCTGTAGCGACTCCACGCCGTCGATTTCGGCCAGCAGCTGCGGCACGATGGTCGTCTCAATATCGGAGGAACGGCCCGAACCGCGCATGCGGAACAGCGACTCCATCTCGTCGAAGAACACGACGACCGGGTGACCGGCCTCGGCCTTCTCGCGGGCGGCCACGAAAATATCGCGAATCTGGCGCTCGGTTTCGCCCACGAACTTATCGAGCAGCTCGGGGCCCTTAATGTTCAGGAAGTAGCCGCGGGTATTCGACCCCGGGTTCAGCGCGGCGGCGCGGGCGGCCAGGGAGTTCGCCACGGCCTTAGCAATCATGGTCTTACCATTACCGGGAGGGCCGTAGAGCAGAATACCCTTGGGCGGTGCCAGGTGGTAGCGCTCGAAAATCTCGGGGTGCAGGTAGGGCAGCTCCACCGCGTCGCGAATCTGCTCGATCTGCGCGCCCAGGCCACCGATCTGGCTGTAGGTGACGTCCGGGATTTCCTCAAGCACGAGCTCCTGCGAGCGGGAGGCGGGCACCTGCGAGGTAATCATGCGGGTGCGCGTATCGAGGGTCACCGCGTCGCCGGTGCGCAACTGCTCAACATCCAGGGAACCGGCCACGCGCGCCACCTGCTGGGCGCCCGAGGAGGTATCGACCAGCACGCGCTCGCCGTCGAGCACCTCGCGCACGGTCACCACGTCGCCAAAGGGCTCGGTGTCCAGGGCGACCACGGCCTCGGACTTGTCGTTGAGGAGCACCGTCATGCCGGGGGTGAGGGTGGACAGGTCAATCAGCGGGGACACCGGAATACGCATGAGGCGGCCGCCAACCTGCACGTCCAGGTAGGTGTCAATCTCGGCGGGGGTCTTATCGTCGGCAACCTGCTCGTAGGTCATGGTCTGGCCCTCGTGCACGGCCATCACAATCGCCGAGTTCAGCGGCGGCATGACGTTCTGCGAGAGGGAGGCGCGCAGGCGCTCCACCTGGTAGCGCATGCTGGTGATGGCCTCGACGAGCTTGCGGTTCTTCTCCCCCGCGCCGCGAATCTGTCGGCTCATATTATCGCGGGTTGCCTCGGCGGCGGTGAGGCGACGCAGCACGGCGTCGTACTCCTGCGCGCTGACCGGCTGGGAACCGGGCAGGGAGGTCGAACCGAACGCGGCGGAGTAGTGCGGTGCGGCGGATGCGGCACTGTGTGCGGTGCCGTGCTGCGGGGTTCCGTTGCGGTCTGCGGATTCGTGGGGGGTCACGGTCTCTCCTATGCGTGTCCGGGCGGGTCGGGTTGTTGCTGGCGGGCCCTTCGGCTGCCTCGATGCGCGGGCTCCGTCAGGGCCGCGCCGAGGACGGGGTTGGTACTTTCAGTCTATCGAGAACGCGCGGCTCGGCCGGGGTTCGGGGCGCCAAATTCTCTGCGGGCTCACATGCTGACCCGGCAGTTCTCAGCTATTCCCCGCTCATCCCGGCGGTTTTAGATTTTTCCGGCGGGTCGGGGCGCATGCCCCGGCGTTTCAATGTTCAGAGGGTTGGCCGGGGGCGGCGTGCGCGGCGGCTCGAGAACAAAACCTGCGGGCGCTCCGCGGGGGCACCGGCTGATACCCGTGCCCCCGCGTGCCCGTATGAATTATTCAGCGGCCTCGGCGTCCTGCGCGGCCTCAGTGCTCTGCGTAGCCTCGGCGGTCTTCTCAGGCTCCAGGCCGTTTTGCGCGGTACCGTTTTGTTCCAGCGCAATCTCGTTCGCGCGGGCGGCGTGCGCGGCAAGGTTCTTCGCATCGCGGGCTGCGCGGCGAATCTTCTTGTCGGTCACCTCGCGCTCACCCACGTTCATGGGAATCCACGCGTTCATATCCTCTTCAGAGAAGTCAGTCTTGGAGGCGCGACGCTTCGGCGCCAGGCGCACCGCACCGTCAGCCAGGCGGCGAGCCACAATCAGGAACGCGGTGTGTGCAACCATGCGGTGGTCGGGGCGGACCGCCAGGCCCTCCACGTGCCAGCCGCGCACAATGGTCTCGTCGCACTCGGGTTCGGTGAAGCGGCCGTCCAGGCGCATGCCCTCAACCAGGCGGGACATCTGGGTCACGGTCGCAACGTAGCAGATGAGCACGCCGCCGGGTGCGAGCGCCTCCGCAACAGCGTCCAGGCATTCCCAGGGTGCGAGCATGTCGAGTACGACGCGGTCGACGCTGCCGGGCTCTTCGACCTGCGGCAGGGTGTCCTGCAGGTCGCCGATGCTCAGCTTCCACGCCGGGTGGGGGCCACCGAACATGGTCTCAATGTTGCCGCGGGCGACGTCGGCGAACTCTTCACGACGCTCGAAGGAGTGCACGCATCCGTAGTCGCCGACCGCACGCAGCAGGGCGATGGACAGTGCACCGGAGCCAACGCCGGCCTCAACGACGCGCGCGCCGGGGAAGATGTCTGCCTTGACGATGATCTGGGCGGCGTCCTTGGGGTAGACGACGGCCGCGCCGCGCGGCATGGAGAGCACGAAGTCTTTGTAGAGGGGGCGCAGCGCCTGGTAGAGGATGCCGTGGGTGTTGGCGATGACGGTGCCTTCGGGTGCGCCGATGAGGTCGTCGTGCTTGAGGAAGCCCTTGTGAGAGTGGTATTCGCCGCCTTCGGCGAGGGTGATGGTGGTGATGCGGCCGCGTTCGTCAGTGATTTGGACGCGCTCGCCGGGGCGGAAGGGGCCGCGGCGGTTGATTGCGCCGGTGGGGGTGGGGGTGCCGCTGCTCACGGGGTGGTTCTCCTCGGGTGGGTCTGTGCTGACGGGCTGGGTCCTCTCGGCGGGGAGAGCGTTTCCAGCAAAAAATCTCTACCCATTCTACCGGAGGTTACGGCGTGCACGGAGTGAACACAGAAAAGCGCGAGGGGCGGCGCCACGGCCGTATGCCGTAGCGCCGCTCCCCCGCGCTGTCTCGTCCTAGCCGGGCGTTGCTATAGAAGCCGTTTAGAGGACCACGCCCAGGCGTGCCGCCAGGATGTCACGCACCAGCGCGCCACCGCCGACGGTGGTGTCCGCCAGAGCCTTCACGGCCCACGCATCCACGGCAGCCAGTGCCGCCGGTGCGTTCAGGTCCTCGCTGAGCGCCTCACGCACAGCGGCCAGCAGCTCAACCGCTGCCTCATCGGTGACGCCTTCGGAACCCTCGCGGCCTTCAGCCACCGACACCGCGTGGCGGTAGGTGTCCAGGCGGGCCTTCGCGTGCTCCAGCAGCTCATCAGTCCAGAACCAGTCCGAACGGTAGTGCTGACCCATAATCGCCAGGCGAATCGCGTTCGCGTCCTCACCGGCGGCGCGCAGGCGCGAAACCAGCACCAGGTTGCCGCGGGACTTGCTCATCTTGTGGCCGTCCAAACCGACCATGCCGGTGTGCGCGTAATGCTTCGCGTGCGGGCGTGCAGACACAGCCCACGAATGGCCCGCGCCCAGGTCGTGGTGCGGGAAGGTCAGGTCGTTACCGCCGGCCTGAACGGTCAGCGAACCGTCCACGAACTGGCGGGCAATCATCGTGCACTCGATGTGCCAGCCCGGGCGGCCCGCGCCCAGCTCGCCGGCGTCCCAGCTCGGCTCGCCCTCGCGCTTGACGCGCCACAGCAGCGGATCCAGCGCATCACGCTTGCCGGGGCGGTTCGGGTCGCCGCCGCGCTCAGCAAAAATCTCGAGCATTTCGTCGCGGCTCAGGTGCGATACCTCGCCCGGTGCCCACGAGTAGCCCTCGGCGTTGGCCGGTAGCGCGCGCACGGCCTGCAGGTCCAGGTACACGTCACCGGCGGGCTGCTCAACGCCCTGCTCATCGGTGTAGCCGGGCACGCGGTACGCCAGGCCGCGGCGGTACAGGTCCTCAATCAGCGGGAACAGCCACTCGATAGACTCCACAACGCCCACGTAGTGAGCCGGCGGAATCACGTTCAGCGCCTTCATGTCGGTGCGGAACAGCTCGGTCTGGTCCTCAGCCAGCTCACGCCAATCAACGTTCGTCGCGGTCGCACGCTCAAGCAGCGGGTCGTCCACGTCGGTCACGTTCTGCACGTAGGTGACCGGCACGCCCGCATCCAGCCAGGCGCGGTGCAGCAGGTCAAAAGCCACATAGGTGGAGGCGTGACCCATATGCGTCGCGTCGTACGGGGTGATACCGCAAACGTACAGGCTCGCCGCCTTGTCCTCCTGAACCTGAACAATCTCACCGGCAGAAGTATCAAAAATACGCGGCAACGCGGCCTGACCGGGCAGAGTCACAGAGGCGGGGGCATCCCAAGCTCGCATGGGTTTCCTTTCTGTAAAAACGCCCACAACCGGTGGACGCGCCACACCCGCCGCCCAACCTCAGGGCATGCGGATGCCAAAAAATCTACTCCAATAAGAATACCCGCCCGTGAGAAACTCACGGACGGGTATGTCATATCACGCTGAGGGCTAAAGCCTTAGAAGGCCGAAGAAGTTGCGTTTAGCACGCCGGTACCCAGACCAACAAAAATCAGGATACCCAGGGCGATGCGGTACCAGATGAAGATGCCGTAAGACTTCGACGACACGTACTTCAGGAACCAGCCAATCATCAGGTAGCCCACCACAAACGCGACCAGAGTAGCCACAATCGTTGAAGGAATACCGTAGAAGCCGGTGGCCTCCTCGCCGGTGACCACCTTGAAGGTCTTGTACAGACCGGACATGAACACGGCGGGCATGGCCAGAAGGAACGAGTAACGCGCCGCAGCCTCACGGGTGTAGCCCATGAACAGACCCGCGGTAATCGTACCGCCCGAACGGGAAACACCCGGGATCAGTGCCAGCGCCTGCGCGCAACCGTACAGCAGGCCGTGACGGAACGTCAGGTCCTTCAGCTCACGCTGCTCGCGGCCAAAACGGTCCGCAAGACCCAGGAACACGGCGAACACAATCAGCATGGTCGCCACAATCCACAGGCTACGGAACTGGGTGTCAATGTAGTCTTCCAGCAGCAGACCCAGAACGCCGATGGGCAGGGAGCCAATAATAATCAGCCAACCCATGCGGGCGTCCGGATCGTTACGCGGCACGCGGCCGGCAAGAGCACCAAACCACGCCTTCACAATGCGCACAATATCGCGCCAGAAGAAGATCAGAACCGCGGTCTCAGTGCCCAGCTGGGTGATCGCGGTGAACGCGGCACCCGGGTCGGCCTTCTCCGGCAGAATCTGGCCAACAATGTTCAGATGCGCCGATGACGAAATCGGCAGAAACTCTGTCAGGCCCTGAACGAAGCCCAAAATAATCGCTTGAATCCATTCCACGCCTTCAAGGATACAGCAGGGGTACGGCGACGGGGCGGTCCGCGGAGGGTGATATATCACCTCCGCAAACCGCCCCGTCCACACCGCGGAACGCCGCCGAGCGAGTCAAACGCGCCTATCCGCGCCGGACGCGCTCCCCCGCCCTCGCGGAAAACTCGTGTAGCTTAGGCGTCGCGCAGCGCACGGTTCACGGCCGAAATCATGGCCTTCAGAGCCGCACGGGTCGTCGAATTGTCTACGCCAATACCCCACAGCACGCGCGAATCTACGGCGGCCTCAACGTAGCAGGCCGCGTTCGCGGTCGAGGAGGAAGACATCGTGTGCTCGGAGTAATCCATCACGCGAATATCCACGCCCTCACCCGAGAGGATGTTCTGCAGAGCATCCACCGGGCCGGTACCCGATGCGGTGCGGTTGTAGGTGTGACCGTTAATGTTCAGGGCCACGCGCAGGGTGGTCGCACCGGTATCGGCCGAATCAATGTTGATCGACTCGATACGGTACTTACCCCAGCGCTTCTCGGAATCGGTGGCGGGCAGGTACTCGTCCGCGAAGATATCCCACAGCTTCTTGCTGGTCATCTCGCCGCCCTCGGCGTCGGTGCGAGCCTGAACAATCTTCGAGAACTCCACCTGCGCACGGCGCGGCAGGTCCAGGCCGTGATCCTGCTTGAGTAGGTAGGCCATACCGCCCTTACCGGACTGCGAGTTCACGCGAATAATAGCCTCGTAGGTGCGGCCCAAATCGCGCGGGTCGATCGGCAGGTACGGGACCTCCCAGTAAACCTCATCCACGCTCTTGCCGGCCTCGGCGGCGGTGCGTTCCAGGGCCTCGAAGCCCTTCTTGATGGCGTCCTGGTGCGAACCCGAGAACGCGGTGAAGACCAGGTCGCCGCCGTACGGGGAACGCTCGTGCACCTTTAGCTGGTTGCAGTACTCAACGGTCTTGCGGATACCGTCAATGTCCGAGAAATCAATCTGCGGGTCAATGCCCTGGGTGTACAGGTTCAGGCCCAGGGTCACCAGGTCGACGTTACCGGTGCGCTCGCCGTTACCGAACAGGCAGCCCTCGATGCGGTCCGCGCCAGCCAGGTAGCCCAGCTCGGCGGCGGCCACGCCGGTGCCGCGGTCGTTGTGCGGGTGCAGCGAGAGAACGATGTGCTCGCGGTGGTTCAGGTTGCGGTCCATCCACTCCACCGAGTCGGCGTACACGTTCGGGGTGGCCATCTCGACGGTTGCGGGTAGGTTCACGATCAGCTCGCGGCCGTTCTGACCAATCTCCAGCTCGTCGGCCACGGCGTTGACCACGCGGGCCGCGTACTCCAGCTCGGTGCCGGTGAAGGACTCGGGCGAGTACTCGTAGATAATCTTCGTATCGGAAATCATCTGCTCTTCGTACTTGCGGCACAGGCGCGCACCCTGCAGGGCGATGTCGAGCACGCCCTCCTGATCCTGGTGGAACACCACGCGGCGCTGCAGCACGGAGGTTGAGTTGTAGAAGTGCACGATGGCCTGCGGTGCGCCCTCGATGGCCTCGAAGGTGCGGGCAATCAGGTGCTCGCGGGCCTGCACCAGAACCTGAATGGTCACGTCCGAAGGAATGTGGCCGTCCTCGATGAGGGTGCGCACAAAGTCGAAGTCGGTCTGCGAGGCGGAGGGGAAGCCCACCTCAATCTCCTTGTAGCCCATCTTGACCAGCAGCTTGAACATGGCCAGCTTGCGGTCGGTGTCCATGGGGTCAATCAGCGCCTGGTTGCCGTCGCGCAGGTCCACGGCGCACCAGCGCGGTGCCTTCTCCATGACCTTGTCCGGCCAGGTGCGGTCGGGAAGGTCGACAACAATCTGCTCGTGGAAGGGGCGGTACTTGTGTACCGGCATGGGGCTGGGCTTCTGGTGGTTTTTCATGATGAATTTCCTGTGGGTTGGTCCGTCTCGTGCAGCCTGCATCGGGGCCTGTGCTGTGCCCGGGTATCGGTTCCCGAGCCGTCGTCATCAAGGCGGTGCATCGTATCGATGCTGGTGAGATGCCGCGTCAAAAAGCCGGAACGGTCGCGGCAGGTTCTAGCGTGCCCCGTTCCGGCGAATAAGCAGCAGGTTTACTGCGGTGCGGTGCGCGCCGCTCATGCTCTCACCGTAAGTGGTCATGCCTCCACGCTATCACAGCCCGCGAAAGATTACCGCCGGCGCGGCCGGGCCCGTCCATCATCTGGAAGAACACGAGGTCGACGACTACGCCCGCACGCGGTCATACGCCCGGGCATACGAAAGGGGGCGCACCCACCGCAATGGCGGATGCGCCCCCCTTTCACTCACCGGAGACAACCCCGTAGGGTACGAACCCCTAGAAGGCGAAGGCGGTCTGGCACTTGTTCTGGTCGGCGGTCTGGCCGCTCGCGTTACCCGCGATGGCCGCCTCCTGCTTCTCCATAGCCTCGCCCGAGGGGAAGTCGGTACCGATCGTCACCGACACGCCCTGAACCTCTTCGGTTGCCACCACGCGGGTGACGTTCAGCTTGCCGGCAATCTCCTGGGCCTCAGCCTCGTAACCGGTCGAGTAGAACACCGTGGTGAAGTTCGTCGGAGTAGCCGAAGTACCCGGAGTAACATTCGTGTAGCCCAAACCCTCAATCACCGAGGCGATCGTGGCGGAACGGCCCTCCAGGCCGGTCGCGTTGTACACGCTCACCGGTGCCTCACGATTCAGCTGAACCGCCGGGGCGGATTCTGCGGGCTTTTCCTCTTCCTTCAGCGACTTGTCATCGCGCAGACGCTGGAAGACATTATTGGCCGCTTCGGAAACCTGCAGTCGGTTCGAGTCCTGGGCCCACGGCTCGGTCGGCACGGTCGCGAACACCACGTTCGACAGGTCCACACCACCGAGGGTTGCGCCCACACCAATCAGGGTGCCGATATTGCCCAGGCCCTTGTCAACGGTCACGTTCTGGGTAATCGCCTCGGCGATACTTGCCAGGCGGCCCGGGTTCGACAGGGTTCCTTCGCTCTTGACCTTGCGCAGCAGCGAGGCCATAAAGCCCTGCTGAGCCTGAATACGACCGATATCGGAACCATCCGAGAAGCCGTGACGGCTACGCAGGAACGCAAGAGCCTGCTCACCCTCAACGGTGGAAGTACCCGCGGGAAGCTTCAGGCCGCTGTACTCGTCATCAATCGGAGCGTCCACACAAACCTGAACGCCGCCAACAACCTTCGACAACTCCTTCACAGCGTTGAAGTCAACCAGCATAAAGTGGTCGATGTTCACACCGGTCAGCTTGCTAATGGTCGCCACGGTGCAGCCCGCACCGCCGCGAGAGAGCGACTCGTTGATCTGAACGTTATCCTCGGCCGGGTAGACGGTGCCGTTATCCGGGTCGGTGCACTGCGGTACCGAAACCATTAGGTCGCGGGGGAAGGACAGCACGCTCACGTTCTTGCGGTCCTTGCTAATCTGCAGGAGCATCATGACGTCCGCGCGAGCCTCAGAATTGCGGTCCTCCTCGTCACCGTAGGCGCCGTTATTGCCTTTGCGGGTGTCGGAGCCGATGATGAGGATGTCCAGCGCGCCGTTCTCCAGGCCGTCCTTATAGTTACTGATGTTCAGCTCCTGCGTGTGCAGGTTATTGCGCATACGCAGGGCGAATACGCCGCCGAAGCCAACAACGATGACGAGCATGCAGGCCGTCAGCAGGGCAATCCAGCGATTACGTTTCGAGGTCATCACCGAGGTGCGCATATGGCGCCCGGTGCTTCGTAGGCGAGGTGCCTGGGGCATACCTATTCTCTTTCTGCCGGTGAGCAAGTATTTTCTCAGAGTAACATTCTTCGCTATGAGCGCCGAAAAGAAAAGGGGCGCACGTCACCCGAAAGACGCGGACTAGGCGGCGTTCTCCGGGTGACCGACCCCCTCTCGGGCGGCTGGCCTAGAAGCCCAGACGGTTCAGGGCGCGGGGGTCAGACTGCCACTCCTTAGCAACCTTCACGTGGATGTTCAGGTACACGCGGGTGCCGAGCATTGCCTCAATCTGCTCGCGGGCCTTCGTACCAATCTTGCGCAGGTTCGAGCCGCCCTTACCGATGATGATGTACTTCTGCGACTCACGCTCCACGTACAGGTTCACGTGCACGTCCAGCAGCGGGTTATCCGCCGGGCGGCCCTCACGGAATTCCATCTCCTCAACGGTCACGGCAATCGAGTGGGGCAGCTCCTCGCGGGCACCCTCCAGGGCGGCCTCGCGCACCAGCTCGGCGATGAGGGTTGCCTCGGGCTCATCGGTCAGCTCACCCTCCGGGTACAGCGGCGGGGAGAGCGGAACGTACTGCGCCAGCAGGTCGGCGACCGCATCCACCTGGAAATGCTGAATCGCGGACACCGGGATGATGGCCGCCCAGCCGCCCTTGCCGTCTACGGGCATCGGCTCGGAGATTTCGCCGGCGCGGCGCTGTGCTGCCGGGCCGGAGCCCTTCGCGAAGGGGGTCGAGGCGTTCTTACCTCCTTTGCCGCCCTTCTTCTGGGCGCGGTGGGCCGCACGCTTCTCGCGCTGTGCACGCTCGGCGCTCATGATCTCCTCGCCGAGGGCCTCGACGGCCAGCAGCTGTTCGCGCAGCTCGTCGGAGTTCACGGTATCGGCCTTGGTCACAATCGCGACGACCGGCTTGTTGCTCGAAGCCACCAGCTGCGAGGCGATGTAGCGGTCACCCGGGCCGATCTTCTCGTTTGCCGGAATGCAGAAGCCCAGCACATCCACCTGCGAGAGGGTGCCGGCCACCAGGTCGTTCAGGCGCTCACCCAGCAGAGTGCGGGGGCGGTGAATACCCGGGGTGTCCACCAGAATCAGCTGGTACTCGTCCTTGTGCACAATACCGCGAATCGTGTGGCGGGTCGTCTGCGGACGGTTCGAGGTGATAGCCACCTTCTGGCCAACCATAGCGTTCGTCAGAGTGGACTTACCCGCATTCGGACGGCCCACCAGCGACGCGAAACCCGAACGGAAATCCTTCGGGTAGGTCGGCAGCGGGGTGCTCAAGTCCAGAGTGCTCAAATCGAGCGGGGTGTACTCCTGGTCCATTGTGTTTCTCCTTATCAAACCCCGTGCGGGGTGTGTGGGGTGTCAGCCTCATCTGCCTGCGCCTTCGGGGCGGCGGCGGGCTGGCTCAAAGGGTGTATGGGATGATGCGGTATCTACGTTCGATATTTAGCGGTTGCCGTGCTTGTCGGTGGCAGGTTCAGCCTCTGCGGTATCTCCCGGAAGGTTCGGATGCGCATGCGGCTCAGCCACAGCGGGCGGCTCGGTATCCACGGTGAGAAGGTCAGCAACCTCAGCAGAATGAGCCTCTGAGGAACCCTCAGCGTTCTCCTGCTCATCACGAGGCGGCTCGTACCAGGCCTGCAGCATATCCACCTGGTGGCGGCGGCCCGACGAACCAATCGCACGAATATGAATACCGTCAATCTCAATCTCAGAACCAACAATCGGTACCATACCCAGGTGCTTGGCGAGCAGGCCGCCGACCGTGTCGACGTCCTCATCCTCCAGGTCGATACCGAAAATCTCGCCGAGCTCATCAATACCCAGACGAGCCGACAGACGGAACGTGCCGTCATCGTTCAGCGTGTACTCGGGGCGCTCGTGGTCGTACTCGTCAGAGATATCGCCGACCAGCTCCTCAATCAGGTCCTCCAGAGTAACCAGACCGGCGGTTCCGCCGTACTCATCAACCACAATCGCTACGTGCGTGGACTCGCGCTGCATATCGCGCAGCAGGTCCATGGCGCGCTTCGTCTCGGGTTCGAATCGGGCCGGGCGCATGATCTCCACCAGGGTCGGCATGGGGGTACCCTCGGGGGCCTCGGAGTGCAGAATGTAGGTGCGCATCGAATCCTTGAGGTAGAGAATACCCAGGATCTCGTCGCTCGAATCGCCAATCACCGGCATGCGGGAGTAGCCCGAACGCAGGAACAGGCTCAGCGCCTCGCGCAGCGGCACGTCGCGACCCACGGTGAGCATATCGGTGCGGGGCACCATGAGCGAGCGGATGCGCAGGTCGTCCATCTCGAACACGGACTGCACCATCTGCGCCTCGTCGTCCTCGATGGTCTCGGCGTCGGAGGCTCGCTCCAAGAACTCGCGCAGCTCCTCTTCCTCGAACACGCCAGCGGGGGCCTCTGCCTCGCGGGCCGGGGCGATGCGCGTCGCGAGGTGATCGAGCAGGCCGGTCACGGGGGTCAGCAGCTTCGACAGGTAATGCACCGGGCGGGCCAGCATGCGAATCGACGAAACCGGGCGGTTGCGCCCCGCGGAGCGCGCCAGCACGTGTAGCACCGGGTAGCCGACGAAGGCAACCAACACGAGGGTCAGGAACGCCGCGAGGACCTGAACGCCCACGAGCTCCAGCCAGAAAGTCATGGTTGCTAGCACCGCGGCCGCCGCCGCGATGAGGCGGGTCAGGCGTAGCGGGTGCGTGTACACCTCGGAGTCACCGTTGAGGGTGCGCTGCAGAACGTGTGCGCCGAGCGTGCCGGGATGCGCCTCCACGGCTTCTTCCGCCTCGTTGTGTGGCAGGTACGTGAATGCGGTTTCGGCAATTGCGGCCACCACCGTGAAGCTGAGCGCCACGACAGCCAGCAGAATCGAGATGAAAATACCCATGCCGCTCCCCTAGTGTCGAGTTTCGACCGGTGCGGGTCGGCCCAGGAACTCTTCGAGAATCGAACGCTGAATACCGAACATTTCGGCTTCCTCTTCGGCGGTTCCGTGGTCGTAGCCGAGGCAGTGCAGAATACCGTGGGTGGTGAGCAGGCACAGCTCATCCAGGGTGCTGTGGCCCGCATCCGCGCCCTGACGTGCGGCAACGGGCGGGCAGAGGATGATGTCGCCGAGCATGCCACTGGAGGGGTTTTCGGGGGTTCCCGGTTCCAGCTCGTCCATGGGGAAGCTCATCACGTCGGTGGGGCCGGGCAGGTCCATCCACTCGATGTGCACGCGCTCCATCTCGTCTTCGTTCACGATGGCGATGGACAGGTAGGTGTCATCGGCAAGGTGCATGCGCTTGAAAGCGTGCTCGACGAGGCGGGTGAGCACCTCGGTGTCTACCGCATCGAAGGATTCGCGGACGAACGCGTCGGTTGCCGGGTCAGCACCGGTTGCGGGTTCTTCACAGTCGAATTCGATCTCTGCCACCGTTTAGCGTCCTTCCGGGGTGGTCTGTGCGTTATCGGCGTTCTTATCAGCGTTCTTTTCGGAGCCGCCGTTGATGCCCGCGCGGTCCAGCAGCTTCTCGGCTGCGGCCTCGATGGTGGCGCGCTTGACCTTGCGGTTGCGCTTGCGTTCCATCGCCTTCTGGTCTTCGCCCCACTGGTCGTAGGCGGACACAATGTTCGACACCAGGGTGTGACGAACCACGTCAGAGGATTCCAGGATGCTGAAGTGAATATCCTCCACGCCCTGCAGAATGTTGCGCACCTGCTTCAGGCCGGATGCGGCGCCACCGGGCAGGTCAACCTGCGTAATATCGCCGGTGATGACCATCTTCGAACCGAAGCCCAGGCGGGTCAGGAACATCTTCATCTGCTCGGCGGTGGTGTTCTGCGCCTCGTCGAGGATGATGAACGCGTCGTTGAGGGTGCGGCCGCGCATGTACGCCAGCGGTGCGACCTCGATGGTGCCCGCCTCCATGAGCTTGGGGATGGTTTCGGGCTCGAGCATGTCGTGCAGCGCGTCGTAGAGCGGTCGCAGGTACGGGTCAATCTTCTCGTTGAGGGTGCCGGGCAGGAAGCCCAGACGCTCGCCGGCCTCCACGGCGGGGCGGGTGAGGATAATGCGGTTCACCTCGTGGCTCTGCAGCGCCTGCACAGCCTTCGCCATGGCCAGGTAGGTCTTACCGGTACCCGCCGGGCCGATACCGAAGATGACGGTGTTCGCGTCGATAGCGTCCACGTACTTCTTCTGGTTAATGGTCTTGGGGCGAATCGTGGTACCGCGGGTGGAGAGGATGCTCGTGGACAGCGAGTGCGCCGGGTTGCTCAGTTCCTCGCCGAGCATGCCCATGAGGCGGTGAATGACCTGAACGGTAATCTGCGTGTCGTGGCTGGAGAGCACGCGCAGCTCGTTCAGTAGCTTAGCGGCGGTGTTGACGGCTTCGGAGGGGCCGGTGATGAGCACGTCCAGGTCCTTGGGGCGCAGGCTAATCTGCTCGAAGTAGTCCTCGATGATGCTCAGGTGCGCGTCCTGCGGGCCGAGCACGGCAATCATCTCTGCGGCGCTTTTGAAGGATACGGTGCGTGCGGTCGACAGCGGTCGGGAGGTAGTCATATGGGCTCCTTGGCTAGTGATGTATTTACAAGTATAGATGTGCGTGATGCGTCACGGCCCGGCCGGGTTTAGCGGCGGCGCTCTACCAGCGGCCCAGCACCACGTTCAGGGTGCACATGGCGGCGGACCCGGCGGTGGAAGAACGCAGTACCTCGTCGCCCAGCAGCGCCAGGTGCGCGCCGGCCTCGGTGAAGAGCTGCACCTCGCGGTCGCTGATGCCGCCCTCGGGGCCGACGAGCAGGTAGATTTCTTCGGGCAAGTTCTCTGCCTCTACAAGCTTGCGTGCCAGGGCGCTCAGGCGTTCGGTGGCCTGTTCGTGCAGGATGAACACAGCAGAACCCTGCCCGATGACCTCCTCGATGAGCTCCACCAGGTCGGTGGTGCTGTACAGGTCGTACACCTCGGGAATGAGCGCGCGGCGGGACTGCTTCGCGGCGGCGGTCACTGTGTTTTGCCACTTGGTGTGCGCCTTGGCGGCGCGTTCTCCCTTCCAGCGCACAATCGAACGGTCCGCGCTCCACGGCAGCACACCGTACACGCCCAGCTCGGTGGCGGTTTCGATGGCGAGCAGGTCGCGACCGTCCTTCGCGAGCGCCTGCACCAAGTAGATGGAGGGCACGCTGCGTTCTTCGCGGAGCTGCTCCACGCGCACGATGACGCCGCGGTCGGTCAGGGAGTGCACGGTGCCCACGGCTCGGCGGCCGGTGCCGTCACCCAGGTCGATGCTCTCCCCCACTTCCATGCGCTTGACGAGGGCGTGCTTGCCCTCGGGGCCGTCCAGCTCGAAGGATGCGCCGGGGGTGAGGGTCTCGTACTCTTCGGCGCTGATGTAGAAGATGGGGGCGCTCATGGTGCTCCTTGGGTTCGGCGGTGCTTTGTGCGGGCGGTGCGGTTCGACGCGGCTGCGAGGCGCGGTCGCCGTCTCGGGGCCGTCCCCGCATAAACACGGCGGATGCGGCGCCCACCGGAAAGGCCCGGCGGGTACCGCATCCGCTACAGAGATTTACTTGAACTGATCCTTCAGGCGGGAGAACAGGCCACCGCGCTGCTTGACCTGCGAGCCTTCGTTCAGCGGCTCGTTGCGCAGGGCCGCGAACTGGCGCAGCAGCTCGCGCTGTTCCTCGGTCAGGTCGGTCGGGGTCGTCACCTGAACGCGCACGAGCAGGTCGCCGCGGCGTTCGGTGCCGAGTACGGTTGCGCCCAGGCCGTTGAGGGTAATCGTGTCGCCGCTCTGGGTGCCGGCGGGGATGCTGACTTCCTGGTCGCCGTCGAAGGTCTTCAGCGGAATGACGGTGCCCAGTGCCGCCGCGGCCATGGGGATGTTCACGGTGGTGACCAAGTTGTCGCCCTCGCGGCTGAAGTACTTGTCGCGCTTGACGTTCAGGTCGACGTACAGGTCGCCGTTGGGGCCACCGTGCAGGCCGGCCTCACCCTTGCCGCGCAGGCGGATGCGTGCCTGGTCGTGCACGCCGGCGGGAATCGTGAAGGTCAGCGGCACGTCTTCGCGCACGCGGCCCTGGCCGTGACATTCGGGGCAGGGGGTTTTGATGACGGTGCCATAGCCGTGGCAGTCGGGACATTCGACCTGCTGCATGACGGTGCCGAGGATGGACTGTACGCGGCGCTGCATGTAGCCGTGGCCGGCGCAGGTGGTGCAGGTTTCGGGCTGGGTGCCCTCGGCGGTACCTTCGCCGTTGCAGGACTTGCAGGTCACGGCGGAGCGGCGCTCGATGGTCTTCTCGACGCCGAACACGGCGTCCTGCAGGCTGATGGAGACGGTAATCAGGTCGTCCTGGCCCTGACGCACGCGGGATGCGGGGCCGCGGGCACCTGCCGCGCCGCCGGTGAACATGTTCAGCAGGTCTTCGAAACCGCCGAAGCCGCTGAATCCGCCGCCCGGGTAGCCGCCGCCTCCGGGGTAGCCTGCGCGGCCCTGTTCGTCGCCGGTGGTGTCATAGTTGCGGCGCTTTTCGGGGTCGGAGAGCACCTCGTAGGCGAGGGTGACGCGCTTGAATTCTTCGGCTGCGTCCTCGGAGGGGTTCACGTCCGGGTGCAGCTGGCGTGCCTTTTTGCGGTAGGCCTTCTTGATTTCTTCGGGGCTGGCGTCGTTCGATACGCCGAGAGTCTCGTAGTGGCTCATGTGTCTGTGTTCCTGTTCCTCTCAAGATGGTGACGGCGCTCGATGAGTGCGCCGCCAACATAGTCGTATCAATTCTATGGGATAGTGTACGCGAGCCGATACAATGGCTAGGCTGAAAGGGGCCGCTCCCGCTATCCGCTTAATCCCCGGGGCGCCTGCGGCCCGGCGGCGGTTATTGGGCGCGGCGTTTACTGCGCATCCGGCGCCGTCTTCCCGCCCACCTAACCGGTCGTGTCCGCACCATCCGAAGGAGAATACCTTGAGTACCCACCACTCCCCCTACGGCTGGGGCGCGCAGGATCTGAACGCAGACCGCCTGAGCCGCAAGGCCCCGCCCGCGCGCAAGGTTCCCCTGCAGCGGGGTTTGCTCATCGAGAGCGTGGACGGTTGGGTGGGTGAGGTGGTGCGCGCCGAACGCATCGGCGGTGCTATCTTCTTTGGTCTGGAGGACGCCAAGGGCCGCGTGAAGAATTACCCGCTCGGCACCGGCTACCTGATTGAGGGTGAGCCCGTTGAAATCATCGCTCCGGCACCGGCGAAGGCGCCCAAGCGCACGATTTCTCGGTCGGGTTCCATCGCCGTGAAGAACGCCCCCGCGCGGGTGGCGCGTGCCTCCCGCATCTGGGTTGAGGGTCTGCACGATGCCGAGCTGGTGGAGAAGGTTTGGGGCCACGACCTGCGCGTTGAGGGCATCGTGGTGGAGCCGCTGCACGGTGTGGACGACCTGGCCGGCGCGGTGCGCGAGTTTGCCCCGGGCCCGGGCCGCCGCCTGGGCATCCTGGTGGATCACCTCATTGAGGGCACGAAGGAACAGCGCATCGTTGCGGAGGCGCTGGCCGTTCCGGGTGCGGCGGGGCACGTGAAGATTGTGGGCCACCCGTTCATCGATATTTGGCAGGCGGTCAAGCCCTCGGTCCTGGGCCTGAAGGCCTGGCCGCAGGTGCCGCGCGGCGAGGACTTCAAGAAGGGCACGCTGCGCCGCCTGGGCCAGCCGCACGAGACGCAGGCGGATGTGGCGCAGGCCTGGAAGCACATCCTTTCGCGGGTGGATTCCTACGCCGATTTGGACCCGACCCTGCTGGGGCCGGTGGAGTCGCTCATCGACTTTCTCACCGAGCCCGGCGCGTAACCGCGCTGTGCGGATGTGAGTTTGCTCAGAACCTTGCAATCCAGCGCATTAACCGCCGGCGGGGCTGGCTTGAGGCGGTACAATGGTGGAGCACCGATGCGGCCGCTCCGTTGAGCCGCGGCGGTGCTTCACTACACTCAAGGGCCGTCACCATCCACACGGTTCGCCCCATTCGGGCGGATTCGCCGTTCGACGGTGACCACCACAAGATACTTCGATTGAACCAGGATTTTCGTGACTAACGACGCACGCCCGACCACCGGGCCTCAGAAAACCCGCAAGATTAGCGTGATTCAGGACCGTAACCGCGCGACTCTCGCGCATTTCGGGGGGATTCTCGGCATTCTTCCCTCCGCCGCGGTGTTCTACGTGAGCCGCCGTAACGCACCCTTCGCTGAGCAGGAAGCTTTCGAGGCCATGAACTTCACCCTCGTGCCCTCTCTGCTGATTGTTGTCTGCTTCATCCTGGGCTTTGTGCCCGGCCTGGGTAACATTGCCCTGGTGCTGGGGATGCTCGTGTGGCTGTTCATGGCGATTGCTTCGGTACGCGCCGGCATTGAGGTCAACCGCGGTGAGCCGTACAGCTACCGCGTGAACCCGCGCCTGCTCGACCGCGTGGTGAAGAGCAACTAGGTTAGAGCACCCGGTGAGCAGCTAATGCCGAACCGGTTGCGTTCACGAGCGCTGCACCGCATTTTGAATACTTAATTTGAATACTTAAGGGGCCCGCACCACTCGGTGCGGGCCCCTATCGTTTAAGTCTGCGTCTTCGGTGCCCGTCAGCTCCCCTCGCGAGTCAGCTCTCCCATCGAGTCTGCACGTTGGGCCATTAAGTCAGTTTCGTGCCGCCCGCGAACCGGCGGAGGCTATCGCGGATCCGGGAGAGGCACGTAAGGGCACCAAATAACCCCGCTGGAAATCGTCGTTAAACGATCGTGGGCCCCTGTTGCCAGGAGCCCACAACCGTATTCACTCAACTTCAGCAAAGACGAGAACACGCTGTTAGACATATACCGTCCTGCCATGAACTATTATGGCACAGCCTAACCTTCAACCACAACTTGAGAAACGCTTTTTGGAGAAAGTTTTTAGGCCTTGGCGGCGGCTTCCAAAACCCGGTGACTGAACCCTCATAAAAACCCACTAAAAAACCACAGGCCTTTGAGCTAGTCCAGCGAAAATTTCCGAATCAAACCCAAAGATTCCACACCAAAACCTACCGATACGCGGCCAAAAATCCCTCAGAAAAAATTTTTAAATTTTTTCTCGCAACATTCGCGCGGCCCGGTGCAACTCAGAGAATACGCGGGCAGGTAGCCCTTCCTCACCCCACGCGTCTCTCCTCTGGCACACCCGGCGGCACGTGGGTTCGGCGAAACGAGGCCGCCTCCCCCCGGGGTAGGTGTCAGAGGGGCGGGCGCCTCATTCCCCGAGCGTCAGTCTTCGGCAGCCTCCGAGACCTCCGGCAGCAGCTCGCGCGTCACGGCGTCACCGAGCAGGCGGCCCTTGAGGGTGAGGCGCACGTGCGCATCCGGGTCGGGCTCGGCGGAGGCGGTGAGCGCATCCGGTTCGATGAGCCCCTGGGAGACGAGCCAGCGCAGAGACGCGCCCAACTGCGCCTCGTCGTGCACGGCGAGTAGCTCGCGCATCGCCAGGCCCTCGCGCACACGAATCATGAGCATGATGGTCTCGAAGGCGCGGGTCGAGGCGTCCAGCACCTCGCGCGCGGCCGCCGGGGACTCCCCCGCACGCACCTTCTGCGCGTACGGCACCGGGTGCTTCACGTTCCACCAGCGGGTACCGTTCACGTGCGAGTGCGCGCCGGGACCGATGCCCCACCAGTCCTGGTTGCGCCAGTAAGCGAGGTTGTGGTCGCTGCGGGTGTCCTCACTACGCGAGTAGTTGGAGACCTCGTACCACTGGTAGCCGGCTTCGGTGAGCAGCTCCTCGGCGAGCAGGTACATGTCCGCCATGAGGTCTTCATCGGGCATGGTGTACTCGCCGCGGCGAATCTGCGCGGCAAGCTTGGTGCCGTCCTCCACAATCAGCGAGTACGCCGAAATGTGGTCGGGCTCGTAGGAGATCGCGGCGCGAACGCTGCGTTCCCACTGCTGCAGGCTCTCCCCCGGCGAACCGTAAATCAGGTCCACGGACACCTGCAGGCCAACCTCCTTAGCCCAGGCGACGACCTTCGGCACGTTCGACGGCGTGTGGGTGCGGTCGAGTACCTTCAGCACCTCGGGGACGACGGACTGCATGCCGAAGGATACGCGGGTGAAGCCGCCGTCCTTGAGGGTCTGCAGGTCCTCGCGGGTGACGGAGTCGGGGTTCGCTTCGGTGGTGACTTCTGCGCCTTCGACGAGGCCGAAGACGTCGATGGCTGTCTGCAGGATGCGCACGAGGTCGCTGGCGGGCAGTTTGGTGGGGGTGCCGCCTCCGAAGAAGACGGTGTGCATGGGGCGTTTTGCGACGCCGGATGCTTCAAGGGTGCGGGCGGCGAAGAGGATTTCTGCGATGGCGTCGTCGGCGTAGGTGCCGAGGCCGATGCCGTCGCCGAAGTCTTCGGTGGCGTAGGTGTTGAAGTCGCAGTAGCCGCAGCGTACAGAGCAGAAGGGGATGTGTACGTAGAGGCTGAAGTCGCGGGTTTCGCATCCTGCCGCGCTGGTGGCGGGGATGCGCCCGTCGCGGGGTGCGGGGTCGCCGGTGGGCTGGGCGGGCATTCTGCCTCCTGAAACTAGGTGTACGAGTAGTGAATCAAATAGGGGCACCGCGCATGCGGCTACGCGGGTAGCATCAAGGCGGGCGGCATCAACAGACAGCGTGCAGAGAACCCGGCGGTACACGAGGCACCAGCCGGGTTCTCCACACAAACAGGTCGGCACACAGCCGGAAAAGCTACGAAGCGGCGAAGGCTACTTCTTCTTTTCCTTCTCCTCGCCCGAAGACAGAGCCGCAATGAAGGCCTCCTGCGGGACCTCCACGCGACCGACCATCTTCATGCGCTTCTTGCCTTCCTTCTGCTTCTCCAGCAGCTTACGCTTACGCGAAATATCGCCACCGTAACACTTCGAAAGAACGTCCTTACGCATCGCGCGGATATTCTCGCGGGCAATAATGCGCGAACCGATAGCCGCCTGAATCGGCACCTCAAACTGCTGGCGAGGAATCAGCTCGCGCAGCTTCGAGGTCATCATCAGGCCGTACGAGTACGCCTTATCGCGGTGAGTAATGGCGCTGAACGCATCCACCTTCTCGCCCTGCAGCAGGATGTCGACCTTCACCAGGTCAGCCTCTTCCTCACCGTCGAACTTCCAGTCCAGCGACGCGTAACCGCGGGTGCGGGACTTCAGCTGATCGAAGAAGTCGAACACAATCTCCGCCAGGGGCAGGCGGTAACGCATCTCCACGCGGTCCTTGGAGAGGTAATCCATGCCGCCCATCTGGCCGCGGCGGGACTGGCACAGCTCCATGATCGCGCCAATGTACTCGCTCGGGGCAATAATCGTACACGCCACCATGGGCTCGCGAATCGTCGCGACCTTGCCCTCGGGGAATTCGCTCGGGTTGGTCACGCGCTTAGCGTTGCCGGCCTCATCCACCACGTCGTAAATAACGTTCGGTGCGGTCGAAATCAGGTCCAGGTTGAACTCGCGTTCCAGGCGTTCACGCACAATCTCCAGGTGCAGCAGACCCAGGAAGCCACAGCGGAAACCGAAGCCCAGAGCGGCAGAAGTCTCCGGCTCGTAAATCAGCGCGGCATCGTTGAGCTTCAGCTTATCCAGCGCGTCACGCAGCGCCGGGTAGTCCGAACCGTCAATCGGGAACAGGCCAGAGAACACCATCGGCTTGGGATCCTCGTAACCACCCAGGGACTCCTGCGCAGGCTTCGCGGCGGAGGTGACGGTATCGCCCACACGGGACTGACGGACGTCCTTCACACCGGTGATGAGGTAACCTACCTCGCCCACGCCCAGACCCTTCGAGGGCACGGGCTCAGGGGAAATCACGCCGATTTCGAGCAGGTCGTGCTCAGTACCGGTGGACATCATCTTAATCTTCTGACGCGGCTGCAGGCTACCGTCCACAACACGTACGTAGGTGACCACGCCGCGGTAGGAGTCGTACACCGAGTCAAAAATCATGGCACGGGCCGGGGCGGATGCGTCACCCTGCGGGGCGGGAATCGCCTCCACAATGCGGTCCAGCAGAGCCTCAACGCCCTCACCGGTCTTACCCGATACGCGCAGAACCTCGTCCGGCTCGCAACCAATCAGGTTCGCCAGCTCCTCAGCGTACTTATCGGGCTGAGCTGCGGGAAGGTCAATCTTGTTCAGCACCGGGATGATGGTCAGGTCGTTCTCCATCGCCAGGTACAGGTTCGCCAGGGTCTGAGCCTCAATACCCTGGGCGGCGTCCACGAGCAGAAGCGCACCCTCACACGCGGCCAGGGAGCGGGACACCTCGTAGGTGAAGTCCACGTGGCCGGGGGTGTCAATCATGTTTAGCGCGTAGGAGGTGCCGTCAACGTCCCAGGGCATGCGCACGGCCTGAGACTTAATGGTGATGCCGCGTTCACGTTCAATGTCCATGCGGTCCAGGTACTGCGCCTTCATATCGCGCGGGGCAACCACGCCGGTGGCCTGCAGCATGCGGTCCGCGAGGGTGGACTTACCGTGGTCAATGTGGGCGATAATGCAGAAGTTGCGAATAATCGCGGGGTCGGTCGCCGCCGGAACGGGCGGGTTCTTCGACATGGGTGCCAATCACATCATCCTTTCGAGATGCTGGCTGCGGGTATGGGCATAGTTGTCTATCATTTTCCCATACCCGCGGCCGATGCGCGAACGGGCCTAGCGTTCCGAAGAATCCTCCGCGACTCCCGCACCACCGTCTGCCGGGTTTTCGGCCTCGGATGCGCCGCTGAGGGAATCCAGGTAGCCCTCAATATCCTCGGCAATCACCTCGCCGGAGACAGTGCGCAGAGTCGAATCCATCTTCTGCTCAATCTCACGCACCAGCTCAACCTTCTCGTAGTCCTTCGCCATTTCTTCGGCTAGCTCCGCCTCCCACTCATCAGCGTGGGTGCGCAGGCGGTCGTACTCCTCAGACTCGACCTTGATACCGAGGATGACCTCCAGCGCCTCGATCAGGCTCACGACCGCGCGCGGGTTCTGCTGGTCAAAGCTCAGATACCCCGGGATGCTCATACGCAGCATGACCGAGGAGGACAGGCCGTGCTCGGCGGCGAGCGCAGACATCGCCATCGTCACCGAGGTAGAACCGGTGTAGTCCTCGTGCAGAATACCGGGGATTGCCGCCAGCTTCTCGTCGTGAGTGGTCAGCGTGTACGGGTACGGGCGGGTGTGCGCCACCTGATCTTCAAAGGTCTCAACGAAGATGGCGTGATCCACGTGGAGCTTCTTCACGTACTTGAAGAAGCGGGTCATGAACCGCCGCATGCACAGGCTGGGGGCGGGGCCGGTCACCACGAGCAGGCGCAGGCGGCGCTCCGGGATGGTGACCATGTTGTAGAACATCTTGGGCCACACCAGGACCGTGGATTCGGAGTCGTCGCTGTTCTGCAGCTGCGGGGCAACGGAACCGTAGTCGTAGAAGTCGTCCATATCGAAGCCGGGGCTCTCATCGCACGGGTCGAACGCGCGGTGAATCACGTCGAGGGCGTCCTCACCGTTGCCCGGGGGTTCCTTCGCGGAGTTGAAGCCGACCAGCATGACGGTCGTGTAGTTGTCCTCCTCGGAGGATTCGCCCAGGCCCAGCTTGCCGAGCAGTCCCTTCTTCGCGGACTGTTCTGTGGAGGCGGGCTTGGCGAAAGCGTCAAAGAGTCGGGCGGGCGGGAAGTTCGGCTGGCTCATCGTTGTCCTTAGCTCGTGGTTGGTTCACCGGGTACATGGGGCGTATGGAAAGTTGCCGGTCAACCGTCGGTGGTTGTGTGGTGTGTATCGGCGGCGCTCACTCCCCCGGTGCCGTTCGTAGCGCTGTGTACGGCGCTACATGCAGGCGCGGGTGGTGTGCGCTACCGCTGATAGTTCCCACTATACGGGCTCCCGCGCGGCCCGCAAGCGGTTTCGTCACTGGCCGGGCGCCTCCCCGAATCTGTGCGTCATAAAACCACGGCGTGCGGGTATAGCAAAAGGCACCCCGCCACTTAGCAGGATGCCTTTCACAAAAGTTATGAGGAGTTAGCCGGTGACGCCCCCGACGGTCTTCTAGACCGAAGCATAAAGCCGCGGCCGCCCAAGCATTATTGCCACACGAATAAGTGAGGCTCAGGGTTACAGAGGAATCGTCTAACTCCTTGAACCCAAGTATACACGATAAAGAAACCCCCTGCGTTCCCCTTAGAGGAGGGGGAACACAGGGGGTCTCTGCCCTTAAACCAGAGAGGTACTCACGTACCCCGCAAGTTTTAGAAAGCCTTGTTTACCAGACGGGCTAACTTCCTTGATATTCCGCGGAACTCAAGGGGTAAAACCCTGCCTAGTCGCTATTTACTCGCCACTTTCAATAGAGCCGCCAGGCTCCGCAGATGCATCGCCGGCGGCGGCTTCATACAGGGCCGGGTCAGTGTTGAAGAACGCGAGCGCAGTCGTGAGGATGGTAGTCACAGCGCCGGTCACGGTGGTCGCCTGTTCATTCGTCCAAACACCGAAAACAACCAGTACCGCAGACAGCGCAGGCGCAACGAGATAAATACTCTTACGGAGTGCCGCGCGCTGACGAGGCGTCATGTTACGCATTGTTGTCAATCTCCTTGCCGAGCTCGTCTACTGCGTTCTGCAGCTTCTCCCAGGATGCACGCAGAGCCGAGACCTCCGCCTTGTCCAGGGGGGCGGGGACATTCTCAACGCCGCGCTCGATCTTGCCCTCCTTGATTGCGTTGACGCGGTCGATGAGGCGGTCGAGCTGGTCGTACCAGCGGCCGGGGCAGGCAGTATTGAAGAAGTCCTTATGGCCGTGCACGTAGAAGGACTTCCCGTAGTAGGTCTCCAGATCAGCGATTACCTGGGCGACGGTCTCGAAGTCTTCGTTGCTCATCTCGGGGCGGCACTCGATACCAATCGAGCGCTGGTTTGCCGCCCAGTTACCTGCATGCCAGGCGATGTCCTTGATTTCGACGAGCTGGGCGCAGCGGCCTGCCTCCACCACAAAATGGGCGGAGGTGCCGGGGCCACCGGCAAAGAAATCACACACGTCTTCGAAACGCTGACCGTCATTACCCCAGTGGTGGATGACGATGGTATCGATGTCGTCGATGGTGCGGTTTGCTTCGGTGAACGAAGTGGCGTTGTATTCGGTGATGTCGGTGTACTGCACAATGTCTCCTTAATTAATGGTGTTGGTGTTGATTTCCAGCTTCACAGCCACGCCCATGTCGGTGGCGCGGTGAGGGGTGGGGATGTCGACGGCCATGTTTGAGGTGCCGCTGATGTCGTGTGCCCACTTCTCGATGGCGAAGCCGTAGTGGGGGTTCTTGCCCTTGTACTCTGCCTGCGCAATGTTTGAGCTTAGGATGAGGTGGTGTGCCCAGTTCGTGACGAAGTAATCCGCCGCCTCCCCTGCCTTTGCCTCGCCGCTGACGCAGTCGTGCCAGGAGCTGGAGGCGCTGCGGCATCCGGTGACCTGCGAGGAATGCCCAACCAGCACGAAGCCGTGGCCACCATTCTCCTGAGCAGTGCACGAGGCGAGCATGTTGCGGCCACCGCGGACGAAGAAGCCAGCGCCGGCGGCAGTGAAGCGGTGCATATTAGAGGTGTCCCAGATGCCGCCGGGGCGCCCCTCTGCCCCGTGAATCGAGCGGCGGTTGTACCAGGACTTGCAACCCATCAGAGTGGTATTGGTCGCGTAAACCTCGAAGCCAGCATTAGTGCCGCCAGCAATATTCGCGCCCGATACATCGACAGCGTCGAGGATATTGTCTGCTGCACCAATTTCACGGCGGCCAGCCGTCACAGAGGTGATGTGCTCCGGTGACTTGCCAACCACCACGCCAGCACCCAGAGTGCGGCGGACACGGACATTCCGCAGCTGGCAACCCTGGTCATCCAGACCCAGAACAGCCACACCGAACGCAACATCCCAGATGAGGACATTCTCGATACGGTGAGCGCCGTCCGGCTCCGGAGGGCTATCACCCAGCTCAGTGTTCAGAAGGATGCCGCCGATATTCGGGTGCATACCATCCTGGCCAGGGCGCGGGGTCGCCGACGAAACGTGCGACGGGCGAGGGTGAGAAGACTTAATCCACAAATCCGAGACACCCATCAGCAGATTGTCCTTGCCGATACGCGGGGTGAGCCAGGTGCCAGCGTGGATAATTGCGGTCTTCTGCTCCGAGCCAGCGCCGGTATCCGCAAAGATGATGGTCGACTCGCGACCAGCACCCTGCAGATGCACGCCACCCAACAACTCAATGAACGGCGCGGACACCTTATAGCTACCCGCAGGCAGGTGGACGGTGCCGCCGCCAGCCTCATGGACACGGCGGATAGCCGCGTTAATCACCGCAGTTGAGTCGGTTGCGCCGGTCGGGTCAGCGCCCGCCTCCACCACGTTCACAGTGCGGTGAGCAGGCACAGGCGCCTGCTGCGGCTGTTTCTGAGCCTCCGCAACCTCTGGTGTCTGCTCGATAACTTCGACAAGATACCTCATCGTTACTCCTTTTAATTAAGGAGAAGCAGGCACCCCCCGATAGTGGGGGCACCTGCCTCAACATTTTGTACCCGCAGGCTAGGTAGCCGGCGGATTATTTGCTTGGTCTTGCGCAGCGAGCTTCGAAGTCCACAGCTCACGACTCACCCATTCCTCCACCTCGCCCGGTAGAGGCGGCGGAGGCGGAGGTGAACCGGAGGCAATATGGGCGTTGAGCCGGTTGATGTGCGAAATCGCGATGCTCATGACCCACCGTGCCTTGTCTGCGGTAGAGTGTGCCTCTGCCTCGCGTGCGCGAACCTCAGCCTCCAACGCGCGGCGGGCGCCCGTCTCCTCGCTCAGGTGCTTCTCCAGGTCACCAATGCGGCGCTCCAGAGCCTCGATTAGCACCTTGTTTGATTCGTGCTTGGCCTGCTGCCGCCCCGTGATGAACGCGAAGACAGCGGGGATTAGGGTACCGAGGATTACGCCACCGAGCGCCCAGACCTCCGGCGGGAAAATATCAGACTTCACCCTGCCTCCACGAAGCGACCAGGGCATCCATCGGCGTGCGCATCAGACGATGGCCAGTCTCATTGGGGTGTCCACCATCATCCGTCAGCGCGCCGTGGTCCACTCTGAAAATTTCTGAGTCCCTCGCGCTCATCACGGTATCGGCGACCTCGACGTACCCTGCCAGGGGGTGCCCCTCCTGCCCTGCACGGAGAGCTCCGCTAGCGCCGGGGGCGGCTGGCGCCCCGGCTATAAGGGGTGCGCCGTCACGTACCCAGGCGTTGAACGCGCGACGCAAAGGTGCTGACGCGACTGGGGTCTGCCCCTCCAAGGTCGCCCATTTGTCTGTGGACGTCGAGGACGGCGAGATAGTGGTCTGCCAGATTTTCAGAGCGGGATTCTCCTTCAGCATCCACTTCCAGGTCTCGACAGCGTTTGCCATGACCTTTACCTCCGTCCCGCCGGTAGCCTGCGCCAAGTTCAGGTCGTTGAATCCCCACGCCGTGGTCATGTGAGTGAATCCCTCCAGCGAGGGAATCGTAGACCAGTGGGGACCAGTCCTGCCGCCAGCGGGGAATGAGGAAGCCCATAGACCAATGTTTGCAGACGGGATACCCGCGGACTTAGCCGCTGCGGAGCTGTACGTGTACTGGTGCGCGATAGATGGGTAGGCGCCAACCTGGGTTCGTGCCGGCGACCCAGATTCAGTGATGGAGTCACCACCAATCAGCCAGGAGATGGTCGCGGGATCGGCAAGGCCCGTAATTTTGTGCGGCATTGCTGGGCGGTAGCCTGCACCGCCGTCAAATGCACGCGAGTTTGCGATTCGCGGTGCGCCAGTAGCTACCTGGTTGCCGTCCAGAATTTCCGCGCCGTACCAGCCGCCAGGTGCGGCAGGGTGCGCTAGTCCGTCTGACCGCGCCCCGTAGTAGGTCAGGACCTCGATGCGGTCCCCTGCTGAGACAGTCAGAGGAATATCGTCCGTGACCAGCTGCGCGGGGCCTGTGAGGGTGGCAGTGGTGGCACCGCCGAAGGTCGCGACCATTCGGGAGGACGGGTCACCCTGCCGCTGGACTGAAGCCGCTACGTCCATCGTCACACCATCGGGGAGGTTGCCGCCGTAGGTCAGCTGCAACGCCTTAGCGTTGGCGTAGACATTGTGCTCAGAGAAGTACGTCTTGGGCGTGGCACGGCCGGTATTGACACGGCCGGTGCGCCAGGTGTCGCCAGCGATGACGCGACGGACAAGCTCTACAGGTTCCGCCGGCTGAGCCGGCTCTGTCTGGATGGAGGTGTCAGGCGGACCAAATACCATCCGTCCGGTAGTGTCCCACACCCGTAGGCTCACCCCGCCGGTAGTGTAGAGTTCGGTCACTGTGCGGTCACCACCAAATCATCAATGGCAAAGCCAGAGCCGGCGGTAGCCTGCACGCCCACGGCGCCGGCCAGAAGGTGGGCTGAGTCGGTGCCGGTACGGGTGAATTGGGTGCGGTCATTGGCGGTGCCGGTGAGAGTTAGATTGGCTCCCTTAAGGGTGAAGGTGAATTTGGTGCCATCGCTTGCCTCGCCGATGGAGACATTCAAGCCGACGATGGTGTTGCCGGCGGTCTTCGAGAGACGCTGCACACGCATTAGGTTAGGCATGATATTCAGGATGATTTTACCGTCCGCGGTATCACGCAAAGTGATGTTCGCGGATCCCGTCGTAGGACGTGCCGCGAGGGTGAACTCGACCTTCAGGTCAGCCAGACCAGCGGCCAGGGTAGCCGTACCGGCGGCCGCGTCACCTGCCACTGCCTTGCCGCCGGTAACGACCATGCCGGGGGTGCCCTCCCAGCGAGCCGGGGAGCCGCCAAGCGCGGCAGAGGTCATCTGGCCGACCAGCGAGCCGGATCCAGTGAAGGTATCGGAGGTGAAAATATCACCCGGGGCCAGGGGCGGGGTAGCCGTGGTGGTCGCCTGAACAGGTGAGCCGGTAGCAATATTGCCGGCACTGTCCTTTACACGGTGCGTGAAACTGTACGCGGTGGTGGGTGACAGTCCCGCCGCCGTGTAGCTGGGGGAGCTCTGCCAAGGCGACCACGCGCCGGAGCCCACGCGGAAACTGTAGCCTGCGACGGTGCGGTCATCACGGGCACCAGACACAGTCAGCATGGCAGAGGTGTTAGAGGGGGTAACCGATAAGGTGCCGGCGGTAGGTGCTGCCGTGTCGGGGGTCTGCGGCTCAGTGGTCAGTGCGGTCTTTCCCGGGTTCTTGGCTTCCCAGGCGCGAGCTTCTGCCAGGGTCGGAAAAATAGGAATGCCAACCTGAGATACGTTCTTCGCAATCATGTCAGCAATTTCAGCCTTCAGTACAGACGGAGCGTGTCCGTCAGGCAGCAGGCCGCGAATAATGTTGTTAGTCATTTTTCTCCAATCGGTAAGTTCCGTTGCTGAGGTTGGTGAGCGCCCACCCCGTGGGGAGGGCGATTTGGTAGGTTCCGTCTGTGGTATGGATGACGGATGCTGAAGCCGGGAGCTCGTATGCCCCGTCCTCGCCAGTAGTGATGTCGAGGGGCGGCTCAGGAGTAGGCGGCTCAGGAGTAGGCGGCTCAGGAGTAGGCGGCTCAGGAGTAGGCGGCTCAGGAGTAGGCGGCTCAGGAGTAGGCGGCTCAGGAGTAGGCTCCACACCTACCACAATCACCGGCAAAGAATGACGACGCCCACCAATAATCAACACCGGCTTCCACAAACCAGCCGACAACCGCACAGGCTCAACCACTCCATCAACAACCGGAACCTCAACAACGCCAGGAACAAGCACAACTCCCCCACGACGCTCAGCGCTGCCCTGCCAGATATACCGGACAACACCACACACCGGGGTAGAATCAGCATCCCGCCCAAACGGCAAAGCAACAGTCCCTAAACCAACTCTCACTTGACCACCTCCCACTCACCATCAACGCCAGCATGGACATCGACAGGCTCACCCAGACCGTTATGCACAGACCAGGCGCCAGCACCGTCATGAGCCACGAACACCTCATCACGCGCCTTCATCTTGCCGTCCAGCTCTGCCAGCTTCGCATCAATCACCATCAACGCCGCACCAGCATCTACAGCCACACGCGCCGGGGAGTCCTCCCCCGCATACGGGATGCCAGCATGCGGCGTCTTCCCACCAAAATCTGCCATTTTTACTGCACCTTTCCAGGCAGCGCCGCGTAGACCTGCCTATACGTTTTGCCATGGTTAATGTCACGATTCGTAGCGTAAGCCCTCGCCATATCGCCGTAGGTTTTACCCGCTACACCAGAAGTCACAGCCTTTACCTGCAATTCGACACTGTAAGTGGGGACCTTGCCTGCCCATGACTCCCTGTACCCGGTGATGAGTGCCTCAACACCCCACCGGCCAGCCTCCAGCGCGACCGTGTCCCCAATCTGTTTCCGCGGATCCCAGAGCATATCGAGCCCATCGAGGGTGATACGCTCGACACCTAGCTCTTCAGTGAGAGCACCTATGATACGGCGGGCGTCCTCATCATGAAGCCACCAGCCGACATCCAACGTGAAAGGCGGCGCACCCGGCGGCGCCTTTCGAACCAGACGCTTCAACGTGTAATCCGTCCACGTGACCAAGGTACGGCAGCGGAGAATCGGGACAGGACGTGCACGGTTACCAAAGCGCAGCTCATCTGCTCCCAGCGACGGGGTGCACAGGTAGTACTTTTCCGGGCCACCGCTAGTCTTCTTCTGCACACGGAGCGTCAACTTTGCAGTACGTTGCCCAAGCTTTTCCAGCCTGCCAGAGATATCCTCATGATTGGTTGCATTACCTGTCCACCGATACCCAGGAGGGTCCTCCTGATTCTCGAAGCTGATAGCCCACCAGCTACCAGCCCCATTGTTGAAGTCCTTATAGTCAAAAATATTCTTCTTTGACTGCGCTACGGGGCGGAAATTAGTGTCTAGACCGAGTACATCGACGTTGTCTGGCCACTGAGCAAAGATTTCTAAATCTTTGTTCGCAGGAATCTCTGTAAGGTTGTCAGGTTCCCATGCAGTTATCACCGCGTCCACACCATTACCTTGCAAAGTCGGGGTCTTGCCCTTAAGCGTGACGGTAGATCTCACGCCGTCACGGGCAGTCTTCCAGGACCCACCAAATACACGCTCCGAAACCTGGTCAGTGGCAGTGACAGCTCCGGCCGCAAGACGATCACGTGCCGCCATGTTCAGGCGGCCTTCTTCATCTACCCAGACGGTAGACAGGGTCGCCTGACACCATGACTCCACAATCGACTCACAGGTGACGTTCTCAAAACCTCGCGTGGCGGGGACACGTACCTGCTCCAGCGCGGACGGTTGCAGTCGCGGGGTGGGTCGCGCCATCATCCCGACGCGGCGACCACCGTCCAGCCAATCGCGGAGATAATCGACCTTCACACCCAGCACCATATTTGCAGTCACCGATGCCACGTCAGCCGACGTAGTGACCCTGGTGGACTCGACCAGCTCCGAATCGGCCTCTGCTGCGGACAGCCATCGACGCACACCGCGCGAGTTAAGCTTGACCGCCATGACGGGGCGCTCACCAACTGCTGGCCACGACGACATCGTGCCAGTCGCAGACGACCACCCACCAAACTTCTTACTCTCCGCATCGTAGCTCACAATGAAACGCGCCCCATCAGTAAAAGTCACCTCTACTGAGGCGTTTACTTTTGCGTTCCAGATGCGGGCGTAGATCATGACGTCCCTGCCGTTACGCCCAATAGATGAGTCAGCTTCCGTAGTCTGCTTGCTACGTCCCGAGAGCCCGTCAGGGGAGCCGTACTCCGCGCCGGGCGTGGTCATTTTGCCGACTGCCGCCGCGGCGCCGTACTGGTGGCTATTCTGAACCACAGTATCCTCAGTCACCGGCGGGAGCACACCATAACCTGCCTGTTCAATCGCCCTGTATGCAACCCATGCGGTGCGACCATAAGACTGCCGCTCAACCATCGGCGGGATACTGATAATCTCCTGCAGGCCAGCCTGCAGGTTGTCGCTAATCTGAGTGGTCACAGTATCCGAGGTGAGCGAGTACGTAGACGCACCCAGGTAGCCCCAGAATCGCGGGAACTCAAAACCATTTACCATGGCGATGATACGCACATGGGCACCCTGCGCAGGGACCCACCGAGACTCCCCCACCGGGGCCAGCGGGTGTTCTACCACAGCAGTCTCCGGAGCCCACACAATAGAGCCAGTCCGAGAGTAAACATTATCTCCGGCAGCAACCAGAGAGGAAGGCAGACCGCCAGAGGTGTTACCCTCCCACGACGCCGACAAGTGAGGACGCTCCACGCCATCCACAAAAATGCGGAGCGTCGCGTCAATCACCGGCCCCGGCTCATACTTACCCTTGAGCATCAGCCAACCTCCTTAATCGTGAGCGACATCGTGCGCCACGTATCCTGCGTCCAGAACTCGTGCTCCGTGTACGTGGTCGTTGCCTCCTCGACGATTACCGAGTCAGCGCCCGCCCCAACATCCCAGCGCGGGCACGAATCCAGCCAGACCACCTGCGGGAGACATAGAGTCGTATATCCTGACGCGGTAATCTTCAGACCAACCGCGGCGGCAGGAAACACGGGGATAGTCACCTGCAACCGGTGCATCACCTGACGCTGAGCCCGCTCAACACGAGCGTTACCCACCGGGCGGCCAGCAGCGTTCACAGGCTGGAGTGTCAGCACCGTATCCCCTGCAGCGTCCACAGACACAGTCACAGGTGACCCAGCAGGCACCGGCACAGACTGGGCGATAACAACCTCGCCGCCGCCAACACATGACGCCGCCGCGGGGCCACCCACACCATCCGCAAAACCGCCATTAGCGATACCAGCCAGCATTGACTCGGCAGGCGTGAGCACGTTCGTCACCGCCGCCTCGTCAGAGATGAAACGCCACGGACCGGAGCCGAACGCGCCTGCGACCAGCTGCGCCAACCCAGTAACCTCTCGGTTCGTGCCGGATACATCGAGCGACCATTCG
The DNA here is from genome assembly GCF_001061665.1 of Rothia mucilaginosa. Lineage (GTDB taxonomy): Bacteria > Actinomycetota > Actinomycetes > Actinomycetales > Micrococcaceae > Rothia > Rothia mucilaginosa_A. Next base: position 250,496 of record NZ_JVSP01000016.1, read on the forward strand.
CGCCGCCGCGCCCATGCCGGGGTTGTGACAAACGCCCAGCGGCGCGACGGCGCCGACTGCACCTCATACCGAGTCGGGTTAGTGACCTTAACCGGGGTTGGCCACAGAATCTTGTGCATACGCCCCAGCTCGCCGATGTATCCAGCCATTAGTAGACCCTTTCAGCTCGTCGGGACATCTGCAGGAAGGCACGCTCGTCTACAGCGCCCAGGCGAGACAGCACATCTACCAGCTGGGATAGCACCTCAGCGTTCTGTGCGGTAGCGCCTTCGCCCGGCTGGTCGGTAGCTGCAACAGATACCGGCTCAGGAGTCGTAAGGGTGCTCAGTCCAGCGACGCTAGCCACTGAGAAGTCCGCGCCACCGAGCGCGTAGCCGGCAGCATCCGCAACCTCATCACGACCCGCACGGATAGCACCAGCGAAATCACCAATCAGCGCCTTACCACTATGGGTGGTGTAGCCGCGCCCCGAGAACGGACCAATCTTAGCCGGCGAGTGCGGGAAGAAATCGCCAATGGCCTTCATGATGCCGCCGACCGCATCCTTCGCTCCGCCAATCATGCTTTTAATGCCGTCGATAAAACCGCCAATCAAGGCCTTACCGGAGTCCAGCAGTAGCCCGCCGAGGTTGCCCAGACCGTCCTTAATTTTGCCAGGCATCGACTTCACAAATTCGACAGCCGACCCTACGCCGTCACCAATGGCTTTGGTGATGCCATTCCACGCGCCAACAACAAAATCGCCAATGCCATTCCAGAGGTTAGTCCAGATGTCCACCAGCATTTTCGCGAGGTTCTCGAAGATGTGCATGACGACATCAAACGCACCTGTGATGGTGTTGACGATGAAATCGAGGATGCCCTTCAGTACGTTGAGGAGGCCATTCCATGCGCCCTCCCAGTCACCACGCAGGGCGGACAGGAACACATTCAGGATGCCCGTGATGATGTTGATCGCGTCAGAAATTACCTTCCCGATGAACCCAAATATGTCAGAGACAGTTTTGCCGATGAACTCGAACGCGGGTGAGAACGTTTGGATAAGGAAGGCCACAATCGGCGCGAGGAACGAGATAATCTGGGCCGCAATCTCGACGATAGTCGTCACCAACGGTACGAGCGCGCCAATCACCGTTGTCACCATGCCAATGAACGCCTGGCCAATCTGGACGAGCACGGGGATGACCGCGGCGATAATCGGCTGGACCATCGTGACGAGACCCTGGAAAATCTGCGCCAGCGAATTGCGGAAAGGCTCACTGGATGCGAGCGCGGTCACAAAAGCGGCCACGAGCAGGCCGATGCCTGCGACCACCGCGAGCACCGGGGCCGACAGGCCCGCGAGGACGCCAGCGACAGCACCGATGACGGGGAGAATCGCACCAATCACGGACGCAATGGTGCCGACGATGGACACGACGGTGCCAATAATCGGCGCCAACGGAGCCAAGGCACCCACCACAGCGAGGATAGTCGCCGCCAACTGCGGGTTATTACGCATGAACTCAGCCAGCGCCTTCACCACGTCAGCCACAACCGGCAAAATAATCTTCAGCGCCTCAGAAAGACCCTTAGCGAGCACCTCAACCACCGGAGCCAGCGACGACTTAAAATCTGCGAACGCCGGGGCGAGTCCCTGCACAATCTGAGTAACCAGAGGCGCCATGATAGGCAGAATCTCACCAATAGCACCCAGCAGAGCACCCACAGCAGGTGCCGCAGCCGAGAACGCCGGAGCAAGCTCAATAGCAGCCTTTACCAGACCGTCGAACATCTTGTGCACGCCGTCAGCGATGGCAGGGTTGCGGAGAGCCTGGGCGATGCCGTCAAGCAGGATGCTGACGACCGCGCCCGCCTTCTCCATCGACCGTGAGATAGTCGGCGCGAGCTGTTCAAACGCGCCTGCCAGCGAGGACAAGCCAGGGGTGAGGTTCTTCATGCCGGCGAACGCGCCCTCAAACACGGTGGTGAGCGCGCCCTGCATGAGCGGGCCGTTCACCGCCTTATTGATTGCGTCAAACGCCGCAGCTAGACCCTGCAGGCCGCCACCGCCGGCGGCTTCAGCCGCCTTAGCAACACCGTTGATGACGCCTGCGACATCGACTAGGATTCCGCCAAAAAGCTTCGCGTTCGTGATGCCGCGGTCGATAATCTCGTTGATACGACCAGTCTCTTGAGCCTGGGTAACCCAGCTCAGGAACGCGTTCGAGACCTCGGTGAACGCGGCCGCCATGCGAGGCAGATACTCACCACCGACCGCGCCGAGACGAACCATCGCCTCCATAAAAGGCGCCGCGCCCTCAGACGCGATAGCGAACGAGTCGTGAAGCGGCTTGAACAGCTGAGCCATGCCACCAACCGCGACGATGCCATTTGACATACCACGGAAGAATTCAGACCAGAAAACGCCGGTAATCTTGCCGAGCTTCACATACTCGTCCAAAAAAGGCTTGATGCCATTCTCTAGAAGGTCCTTAAGCCCTACCTTTCCAGCAGACCAGAAATCCTCATTGTGCAAGTAACGCGCGGTACTGAGGGCGTCTTCAAGCCAGCCAAAGCCACCGTTGTAACCACCTTGGAGCTCACCAATAGCGAGCAAGATATTCTGCAGACCATCAGCGCTAGACGCCAGACCCACCAGGAAGCCGCTCATAATGCCCGGCAAAGCAAGACCAGCACCAGAAATCTGCGCCATCGAAACAGCCACCATAGCCGCATTACCAGCCATAGCACTCATTGCCGCACTCATAGCCGCAATCTTCGTCGCCGCCGCACCAGCAGAAACCGCAATACGGTCAAAATTCGAGGCAACTTCCTTAGCATGCCCAAACCCAACCGACGCGACATTACCGCCAGCCAGCGACGCCAAACCAGCCTTCGCCGCATCCAAACCCTGCAACACCACACGCACCTCAGCAGTACGAGGACGCGTCAACACACCCAACGCAGCAGACGCCTTACGAGTCTGCGCATCCACCGTCACATGGGTCTTAAAATCCTTAGCAATACCCGCCAGGCGAGCCTTCGTCTGAACAAGAGACGCCTGATCAACACGCGCCTCAACATCAACAGCAGTCCGCAACTGCCCCTTTAACGCGGCCAAATCCTTCTTCAGATCAGCCTTGAACTTCGACGTATCCGGGAAAACACGGATAGACATCTTGCCAATCGACGCCATCGACTAAACCCCCTAACGGTATTTCGCTGGAACCATCCGAGACAGGTCCATCTTTTCCACTGGCTGACGCATATCAACGCCGACGCGTTCTTTCTTCTTCTTGACAGGCTGCGGAGGGTTCACACGCTGTGAAGCCGTCAACCGCTTGCCCTTCACCTGCGTATTCACACCATTGACCACACCAGCCAGCAGATAAGCCTCATTGCCCCACCCGAACAGGTCAGAGTTCCCAAGCTCCAAAGCACGGAACAGAGACCGCTCCTCGTACTGCACCCGACCCAGCAGGGCCTGGACCGGGCGCAGATCCTCAACCCAAACCATCTCGAACGGGTTCACACCGAACAGGGCGAGGAAATCACCAACTAGCTCTTGGTGCTCTGAGAAGAACTGGTCGAGCGCATGCCTTTTCCCAGCTCCTCCACAAAGGCAGACACAGTCTGAATCGCAGGCAACAGATTGGCAGCGTTATAAAACTCTTTGCGGAACGTCTCCACGTCAACGATGAACGTGTCATTCACGACTGCCTTCACCAGCAGCTTCATGTCCTGGTTAGTGAAGTCATCAACATCAATATCAAGCCCCTGCAGCGCTTCCACCGCTTCTAGGGCATCAACCGGGTCAATCTCATTGAGCGGGCGGAAATACTTAGCACCCGGCAGCTTCTTAAAAGGAACCTTCGGCGCCTTACGGTCAGCGGGCATCTTCTTACGAGCAGTAGTCATAACAGGGTTCTCCTATAGGGGGGGGGGTAGAAGTGTAGCCGCCCCTCCCCTACCAAAAAAAGGGGCGAGGCGGCTACAACAACCAAATATTCAGTTACTAAGCGGCCACATCGGAGGCACGAACAGCAGGCGCAGCGGCAGACTGACGCTTCACCGGGTAAAACACCTTGTGCAGTCGGTCCTGGCTATCCGGCTCCGCAGTCACCTTGAGCGCCACCTCAGTGTACTTCTCCAGGTCAAACGTCGGAAGACCAACACTTAGAGTCGTCGAATAGAAGCCGATACCAGCCAGGTATGCGCCGTCCTCCACGACATTGAGCAGCGCGTAAGTCTGGCCGCCGGTACGAGAAGTGGTCACATAGCCGTCTTCTTCGGCGATACCATTCGTCTTAACCGCTTCGAAGAATCCCTTCGAAAGGGCAACGCTCTTGATGGTGCCGGTAATCTTGCCACCAGTTCGAGTGTCCTTACGGTCCCAAGTTCGCTTGTTCGAGTCCTTATCGTCGTCCTCTTCGAACTCCGGCAGACTTTCAGACGAGGTGTCACCGAGCCACTTCCAAGCGCCCCAATCCTCACCGGTGAACTCAAAGGTGTTCAGCTTAGGGAACTCGGTGCCAACGGGCGCGTAGTAAATGTGACCGATGTTCGCGATGCTGGTCGCATCAAGCGCTTCAGTAAGCTTCGACATCAGCTCACTCCTTCCATAAAAATGTCTATAAACAAAAACCGGGGCTAACCGGCATTAGGAGATTGGCGGAAAACCACCTGAACCGCCGCAGCGTACTGAAACAGGCGGGATGCCTCGTACTTGTGCTGAACCAGGTGCGGCTGCTGAACCTCCGTACAGCGGCTCACCCACCCCAACTCAGTCACCTCATGCACACTATCGAACAGGCGGCTAAAAGCGTCAGCACACAACTGCTGAGCATCCACTCGACGCTCAGCCAACGCATTCAATGTCACCGTAGCCACTGCCGACAGTGACGGGTTATCCAGGTTGTCGCTAAAATGCGTCGGTGCTGACTGCTCAACAATCAACGCCGGTAGCCGCCTCAACAGGTCAGTAGGAGCCTGAAAGAACAGCGCCCCACCAATCCCCTGCAGATGGTGTTCAACGAGTCCGAGCGTGTCAATGGTCTTCATTAGAGTGCCCTCGCATTCTGTAGAGCGCGCGTGAACACGAACTTGCCGGGTTCCCACCCGCCGTCCTTCGTCACGTGCCCCCACTCGATGATGTGGGCTTGCGGGTCCGTAGTGAAGATGAGGTAGTCCATCACACCGCGCTTAGTCGGCTCACGAACGAACCCGAAGGACTCACGGTACGCGCCGGTGACGCGCCCTTCTGGGGTTGCGTACACGCGGGCAACCTCAGCGTCCACCAGCGCCTTGCCCTTGCGGGCAAGCGCAGCGAACTTTGGGTCACGGGACGCGTGCCGTGCCGCGATGAGCTCGATATCGGCTCTTGCATGGAATGACACGCTACTTCACCTCCGCAGACGGGTCCACCATCAACACCTTGTAGTGTGAGGTCGTCGCAGACATCGACGAGAGGATAGCTTCGCCTCTCTGCTCGAACACGCGGCCGTCCCATTCGATACGTGAGTACGGTCCGCCAGGCCATGGTGCCTGACCATGCTCCTGGTGGAAGTACTTCACCCGGTAAACAGTCTGAACACCATCAGCAAGCCCCGCAGCCTCTTTAGAGGAGACTGGTTGCACGTTGCATCGCACCGTGACGGGGGGTGCGGGTTCTTCCGGCCCATACGGGCCAACCGATGGCTGTACGGGGGTTACCGTGACTGTGTGTACGCCTTTGCGGAGCCTGCTCACGGCAAACCACCACCGGTGATGTACCGCTTCTCAGAGAACGAGTCCTGGGCAGGCCAACCGTACTGGAATTGACGGTCAGGAGGCAGGGAGATGTTAGGTCCCCAGCTCCGGTACCGTGCCGCAGCGTAACCATCAGTCGCAGGGGCGACGGTCCGGAACCTGCCGGTACCTGTCGCCTGTGCGAGGTTCTTCCAATCCTTCTCCAGGATGTCCAGAAGACCGGACGCGACCATGTAATTCAACTGGTACGAGTAACCGTCTTCCGTCTCAGACTTATAAATTCCGCCGTCATCCGCGCGAAGCACCCGAGCCACAGCCTCAGCCTCAATATTCCTGACAAGGTCGAAAACGACCTCATCAAGAACCAGCTCATCCAGGCTCTTATAGCGGACACGAATCAGGTTTTCCGCCTTGGAGAGCAGGGAGGCAATGTAGGATTCTTCGTCACCGCGGAACTCCCTGCGGAGCGCAGCCTTCACGTCATCAGCAGTCGCAATAGTCAATGAATCACTCACCATGCACGCCTCCCCTCTCTACCAGCGCCCCGATTACTTCGGGTCAGCAACCTTGTCTTCGTAGGCAACGAACGCGGACTTGTCGGTGATGACCCAGCCGAACTGAGCCTCCACCAGCATTGCCTCCATGTTGTTCTGCCACAGGTTGACCTGGGTGCCGCCGTCGTTGATGGTCGCCTGGTCGGTGCGGCGGATAGAAATCTTCTCCGCAAAGCCGTACTTGAGTGCGGACCAGTCGCCACCGAAGGCACGAACCTTGGTGTCGGCGGATGCGCCGACCTTGCCGGAGACAGCACGACCGTAGGCGACGGGCAGACCCAGCAGGTTACCCAGGTTATCCTTCAGGTTCACGCTATCGGAGTAGATGGGGCGGCCGAGCGTGTCAGTTGCACCGTAGATGCGGGACTTGAACGACTTATCTGCTGCGAAGCCGTCCAGGTCAAAGTCAAAGTTCTCGTTCAGGTTCACCAGATCCGCACCAGCCAGAAGCTCAGAGGTCAGACCGCCCTTATCCTTAGCAGTCGCACCCAGCTCAATACGGTTGGTGGTCTGGTTGACGTATTCAACGCCAACAATGGTCTGGCCGTTGATTGCGTTCTTGCCGTGCAGGATAGCGAGGTCGAACGCGCGGGTGATAGCCGCAGCTGCTTCCTTCTCCAGAAGCTTCAGGTAGCCGGCGGCGTCAGCCTGACGCGCCTCCATCGACCAGTACATCAGCGCCGCAACCTTGATGGGCTTGATGGTCTTTGCGGTCACGCCCATGCTGGTCACGGGCTTCGCCTGACCCTCACCGACCACGCCAGCCTGCGGCTGGGAGGTCTGCACGGCGATAGTGGTGCCGGTAATCGGGATGGGGGTGGTGCCGGCAAGCTTCTGGACGACGGAGCCTTCAGAGACTCGGCCGATGATGTTGCGGGCGAACGACTGCGGCAGGACACCGCCAGTCTTAAAAGTTTCAAGAGTCGCAGTTGCGCTCATAATTGGGTCTCCAATCAAGTTTTGGGTATAGAAAAAGCCCTCACCGTCTCGGTAAGGGCTCAAATATTAGGGGCGTTTAGCCGAAGATAATCTCTGCTACCTCTTCATAGGCATCACGTGCAGGTGCCGCGTGCTGTGCGGGGTTCGGCGCCATGCCTCGGCTCTTCGGTGCCGCTGCGAGGACCGCCTCGGTCTTCTCGTTCGCGGCATCACTGATGAGCTTCTGCAGAGTCGCGAGGTTCGTCTCGATTTCCTCGCTGGTCGCACCCGGCACGAAGGGTGCGAAGTCCTGGGACAGGCCGACTGCGGCGAGCGCCTTGACGCGTGCCAGCTCAGCCTGCAGGGACGCAATCTGGGCCGCTGAATCATCCTGCGGCTCAGAAGATTTTTCGGCCTCGACGGGCTCAGACTCGGGTTCCTGCTCGGGCTCTTCAGCAGCAGCAGGTTCAGGTGCCTCTGCCTGCTTCGCCTTCACAGCCGCCAGCTCAGCCTTCAAATTCTGAACCAGCTTCCACGCACGCTCGGGGTCGAAGGTCTCGCCGTCACGCTCCCACGGGGGCGTAGCTTCAGTGTGCTCTTCGGCCTTTACTTCAGTGACAGGTGCTTCGCTCATCTTTTAGTTCCTTTCGGGTATAGCAAAAGGCACCCCGCCACCTTAGCAGGATGCCTTTCACAAAAGTTATAAGGAGTTAGCCGGTGACGCCCCCGACGGTCTTCTAGACCGAAGCATAAAGCCGCGGCCGCCCAAGCGTTATTGCCACACCAATAGGTAATAGGTGAGGCTCAGGGTTACAGAGGAATCGTCTAACTCCTTACCCATAGCATATCAGCTATTCTTGTTATTTTCAAGATGAATTTGGGTTAGATGTTGCCCTCCAGAGTGCATAACATACAAATTTTTAATAGGGGCTTGAGGATTTCGTAAATTGTATGTTCGCATTTGCCTCATCAGTTTTTCGTCCAAACGCCTAACCCCAAGGTCGACAACAAAATTCTCTTTCTGCACACCATGCAAGCGAGCTTTCTTCACAGCGTCAGATATTCGATTTTTAATCGTCGAGTACTTATTCTTTGAGGATTTCAGCTCACTAACCAGTTCTCCATTGTTCAGCCAAACGAAATCGTTGCTGGGCTTCATGCCGCCGCCCTTCTCAGGTGTCGGTCGTTCAATCCACCGAGCCTTATTCCCCAACGCCTCAAACCTCAGCAAGAACAACAGCTCATGACCGTACAGCTTCTCGCCATCAGGAATCTCAGAAGCAAGCGCCCCATAATACTTCGGGTCAACTTGCTCTTCTTGACCATCAAGCCGTTCAGCCTCCTGCCAAGCCTCAGCCTCACGCGATAGCACTGTCGAGATCTTGACTGGCTCATACCCCTCTGGGTCTGCCTCGTACTTACGGTCTTCCTTCTCGACCGTCTCCCGATAAAACTTCGCCAGCCTCTGCTGCTCAGCCCGCCCCGACCAATTCTCAGGGTCAAAAACGGGCACCACAATGCAGTCGCAGTGCTCATGGAACGCGCGCGGGTTCTTCTTCCGCAGTTCTGTCCGTGCTTTCCGAGAGAGAAAACCGCCCTCACGGGACTTCTCCCCCACCGGCGCGGCAACATACTTCGCCGCATCCGCAGACGAATACACAGGGCCACGCGAGGCCAACATAATGCAGAACCCGCACGAATACTTGCCCTGCAAAACACGAGCCCACCCCACCGGGCGAACCTCCCCGCCGCCCGCCGGGGCATCATCCTCCGACTCATCGCCACCAGTGAGCGGGGAGGTGGAACGTTCCAGCTCCTCCTGCTCCTCCCTGGTCGCATAATTGCCGAACTCGGGGTCGAGCACCGCACGCATCATCTGACGATGCCCCGCCATCACCACATGACGGCGAGCCGCCGCCGCCAACTGCTCCGCAGAAGCCCCCACGTTCTCGCGAAGAAGCTTCCTGAGCGCGGAAGCATGATACGGCTCCACCGGAGGGTGATACGCCTCCACACCATGCTCAGCCGCTGACGCATCCAGAAAAGCGTTCGCCGCCTGCGCCGCCAACCGGCGATGCTTCACAACCAGCGACCGCATACCAGGCTCCGCAGCCTTCACCGCCGCCGGGTCAGACAAATCAATCAACCCCAGCGCCGCAAGGAAAGCCTCCACAAACGCGTCAGCCACAGCGGCTAACGCCTGAGCATACGCCGCAGCGAGATCATCAAGCATGCGGCGCCTCCTTTAGTAGACGGGGTCCCCCACCGACACCGCCAAACGACGGTCCAACGCACGGTCACGCTTCAACTGCTCCGGCGACAAGCCCATGAACTCGCGGACAGTCTCAGACGAGACGACGCCCTGCGCCTGCGCCTGCAACATCAATGCGTTGCGAGAGCTGAGCGAAATCACTGCGGGGTCACGCCAACGCGCTTCAAGGGTTTCAAGCCCCTCAGTGTCCACCCCGGCAACCGCCAGGACGCACCGCGCCAAATCTTCCACCGCGTCACCAAAAATCGACTGCTTCAGCTCCGCCTTCGTAATCAAACGGTCTTTCGCGCTTCGCATCGCCTCCGCAGACGCGGGATTCGACTCCGTCGAGACACCCAGCATGAACGGCGGGATGCCCGTCTGCGACGCGACCTGCAACGCATAGGTCTTGAACGTATTCAACAACTGAGTCAGGTCTGCACCCGGCACCGAGCCGGTCTGCGCACCGGACGGACCCACCAAGAAACGCCCAAAATAGGCTTCCAATCGGGTCTGCCGCTGGTTACCGTCCTCATCAACGAACATTTCCTCCACACCATCGCCGAAAAGGTAGCGAACAGGCATGGACAGGAGCTCCTGAGCCACCTGCAGATTCGTCAGAGTACGAGCCGCCGCATCACACAGCTTATGAATCTCTTCAATCTCGCTTCGACCCTCTTCACCCAGGCGAATCTGATTCACAAAGGGGATAACGGGGATTCCGTCGAAGCCATGCTCGTCAATGTGGGTGAGTACTTCGAAACCATCACGCAGAGCGAAGAAACGAGTCACGCCAGGCTCATAAACAGCCCGGTACATGTCCAAACCATCACGATAAGTCTGGGTAGCCTGGACCAGGCGGCCCGTAGCGTCCCTCCGCAACTCAAACTCATCACCCTTATGCACGGAAATGTGCGGGATAGAGGGGTCAGAGCCGCCGCCAACGACCATGAACGCCGCACCAGAGACAAGAGCCTCCGTCAGCGCCAGCGTCAGCTTCGTGCGGAAGTTGTTCGCCTGCAAAATGCGATTCAACTGTTCGGGTGCCTCATCCTGACCGCCATGACGCGAAATCGAGAACCCATCAAGCACCAACGACTCGACCAGCACATCCACAGCCAGCTTCGGCCAGCCAACCTGCATCTCCAGCACACGGACATCAGGCGGTAGGGACACGCCGATAGCATCCAGGCGGTGCTCACCGTTGTAGTAGCTCTCCCACTTACCCGGGTTCTTTACAATACGGCCCATCCGGCACCGCCTCCCTTCTTGTCCTTCTCAGTTAGCCCATGGAGCGCAAGAGTGCACGCCACCAAAGGCGAAATATCTTCAACTCGATCATCGCGAGTCCAATACCACAGCTCACTGCCGCCCTTAGAACGTCGACAAGCCTGCACAGCCGCATCTAGCTCCTCCTGACCGGTATGCCTCACCTGAGCGCGACCCAGCGCCTCATAAAACGCGCCGCACGCCTGCATATAGGTGCGGTGGTCAAGACCAGTAGTCATCCGCTTCAGCTTTGGAGACTTCGCAATCACCTCAGTCGACTGCGAAGCACCCGTATAAACCATCGCCGCAGGTTTCCACTTACGCTTCAGCTCCTCCAGACGTGCCGGAACCCAATCCGTACCAACACGCCTATCAACAACCTCAATATGGACGTTCCCATCAGCCCGGCGAGACGCTGCGGCAATCGTCGCCACGTCACGCAAAGGCGTAACGTCCACACCGAACGCGACCTCAACACCGGAACGGGACTCTGTATCGAGGCACTGCGCCCAAAAATCAGCCGGAATCGCCGAAGAAGAGCCGACCTTCGACCAGATGCCGAGGCGTTCACGCTTGAAATGCTCATCGCTCATCGCGCGGCGCTCCGAATCCACATACTCAGCCGAGATGCGCCGACCGAGCGCCGGATTTGCCAGCGCCCAGTTCGCCGGGTCAGCCGGATCAGCATCCTCAACCGTCGACCACTCGTAAAACGCCAGCTTCGTCTCCTCAGCAGGCGAGAGCGCCCTATCACGGATGCTTTTCAGCACCTCAGAGTCAGGCATACCAGCAGACGAGGCGTACCAGATCTGCGGAGACTCATTCAAACTCTTTGATGCCAGCGTCGGCAGCATCGAAGCCTGCACAGACCGCGGCAAATCGTAAGCCTCGTCAAAAACAACCAGGTCTGCGGTGAAACCACGCGCCGAACCACGGCTACGCGCCTTAAACAGGACACGGTTACCGCTCGCAGTCGTCAAAGACATGCCGCTGTTGCCGGTTTTGATGCCCGACATCTTCCCCTGCGGGTCACCCGCGTAGCCAGCCATGTACTCGACCAGCTCGGACCCGCGAATCAACGACTCCAAACGCTGCTGATGCTCAACAGCCGTACCGAATAGGTGCGCCGAGTGAAGAATCAGCCGCTCACCGAACAAAAACATGCCAGCAAGCTCACGCGCCTCAAGAATCGAGCCTTTACCATTCTGTCGAGGAACAATAAGGCCAACCTCGAACGCCTTCCAGCGCCCGTCAACACGCTCACCAAGCGCGCCACGGAGCACATGCTGCTGCCAAGGGTCCAAATGCAAGCCCGCAACAGCCGCCAAGTCCACCGCATCATCACCTGCTGAGGTGAAATATAGCGGGGTCACGTCGATGCGTGGAGTCTGAGACCCCATCAGCTGAGCAGTCTCAGCCACAGAGCCTCACCTCCACCCTAAACAGCCTGCGCCTCTTCGATGCGGCGCTTCCTACGAGCCGCCAGCTCATCCAGCTTGCTCACCTTCGGCTGTACCGTCTCCTTCAACCGGGCAATTTCAGCAATGTCATCACGTTCAGCGGCCATGAGCCCTGCAATATCACGCGGCGCAGCAACCATGAGCGCGGCACGGGTTCGGTGAAGACGCCAACGCGCGGACTCAAGGGGATCCTCGTGCGTCGGCACCGGCACCTCACGGACAGCCCCATAAGCTCCGACCTGCTCAATGACGACCACATCACTGTGTCCAACGGCTTGGACAACAGGAGCAGAATCAGGAGCACCAATCACGGGTTCCGGCGGCCGCTCCGCAGCCTTACGATCACGCGCCGCTTTCGACGCGGCACGCTCCGCCGCCCGACATTCCGGGCAAGGGACCTCACCATGACGGCGGTGACGCTTCGCCGCCGCCGTAGTCCCGCAAGGGGCTAGACTGCGGCCTTTTTTCTCAGCCACAGAACCCCCTCTCAACGGGAATTTTTGGGTTTCAGAGCCCGCGGGGGGATGTCACTATGACCGAAGGGGGAAACTTGACCCCATAGGGGGTAACCCCCGGGGGTACGTTTCCCATTTCGTCATCATCTGAAAACCAATTCCGTTTCGTTGTCGTCGTATCAAAAAAACTGTTTGAACCGCTCACCATGCTTGCGTGGTCTTTGGTGCTCGCACTTGGTGTGCGAGTCGTTTGCGTCCGCGCCTGCTGTTGCATCGTCGGTGTGCTGGTGCTAGGTCGCCGAGCAGGTTGCCGCCGTTGGCGATGGCGTCGAGGTGGTCGGCGGTGAAAGCGAGCGGGTGTGTGTAGGGCAGGCTCATGTCGATTGGTTTGCCGCAGAGGTGGCAGGGCCAGCCTCCGTCGCTGGTTGCTTTGCGCAGTTCGGCTGCGCGTTTGCGGTATGTGCGGTCACTGTATTTGGTCGCAGTCGTCACAGTCGCACCTGCTTCCGATGATGGCGCGAACTTGCGCCTTGGAGATGATGAGGTCAAAGCGGCAACTGAAGTCGAAGATGGGTTGGCCCCAGCTGATGTCGACGTCCCATTCTGCGGGGAATCATTCGCGGAGTGTCTTGAAGATTTGCTCTTCTTCTTCGTCGGTGAAGTCTCTGTAACACATGGGGTGTCTCCTTCCTGTAGCGGGTACAGGTGGAGCCCCTGTCCGTGGCGGGCAGGGGCTCCGTCTGAAGTGACTACACGCTGCTAACCATTGAGTGTCGTCTTCTGTGATCCGCCGCGTCATGGGTGCCCGCTAATTGTTTTTGGGCACCATGAAGCTGGGCCACAGTGTACACAAGTTTTCAGGTGGTTGCAATGAGTGCGGTGCGGATGGTGTCGATGCCGTGCCAGGTGGTTTTGCAGGCGGTGCATTCGGCGGTTTCGGCGCGTAGGTGGAAGTGGATTGCTTCGCTTACTCGTTGTTCGCCTTCGCTGGTTTCGGTGATGACCCATTCGGCGCCGCAGTTGGGGCAGGGGATGCGGATTGGGATGGTGGTTTCGTCGAGTGCTTTGATGGCTTCGCGCCAGCCGGTGAGTTTGGTGGTGGCGTAGTCGGTATCGACGTGGCGCGCCCAGTTGGTGAGTTTGCTGGGCAGTGGGGCGCCTTTGGGGAGTTGGTGGGTTGCGGGCAGGTCGTACCTGATTTGGTGTTCGATGGCAGCTTTGATGAGGAGGGCGTGGTCGTTGCAGGGACTGGTTGATTTGAATCCGCCGCCGCCGGGACCAGCATTGGGGCGTTCGGTGATGGCGTGTTCGAGTTGTACCAGGAGTGGTAGGGCTCGGGTGTAGGTGGTGGTTCCGTGCCAGGTGTGGGTGGCGAGGTGGTCGTTGGTGAATTCGTGGAGGAGTGAGTCCAGGGAGAGCATGGTGTTTCTGGTCCTTAGTGTTGTGGGTGGGTTGGTGGTTCGGGCTGGTGGTGGAGGGGTGTGATGACGATGAGCAGGCCGGGGGCTTCTTTGTCGAAGCCGCCGTGGTGCAGGTGGGGTCCGTCGAGGTGTTCGTGGTTGTCGTCTGGGAGGAGCCCCGCTTGGACGTAGGCGTCGATGAGGGCTTTAGCGGTTGGGTAGAGGTTGGCGGGGTCGTAGCGGCCTCGGCGGTTCTTCCAGATCCAGATGTCGATTTGGGCGTGGGTGAGGGTGGGGATTTGGTGGCTGGGGTGCTCGTTCTTCCATTGGTGGATGTCGTGGTTGGCTGCGTGTTTCCACTCGTCTGCGTTCTTGCGGTAGGTGCGCCAGTGGGTGCCGTTACTGCGGTTGATGGAGAGGAGGGTTTTCCCTTCAAGGGGTATCCAGCGGAGGATTGGTTTGCTGTGGGGGGTCTTTTTGAGGGTGATGGTTGCGGGCGGGGTTTCAGAAGGGTGGAGTGTCATTGGTGGTGGTGTCCTTTCGTTGGTTGAGCATTGGGGTGTAGCCGGGGGCGGTGTAGTGGCAGATGTGGTGGGGGGCGACGGTGATGCCGGCGGCTGGTGGTGCGTGCAGTTCGTTGAGGTGGAGTGCGGTGTCGGTGGTTTCGACCTGGTAGGCGCGGCGTCCTTGGGCGAGGGTGGCGCGGATGGTTGCGGGGTTGGTGGTGGTTGTGGGGTCTGCTTGGGTGGGCATTGCGGTGGTGGGTCCGGTGAGGCCGGTGAGGATGAGTGCTCCGCAGCGGGTGCAGGTGTTGATGTGTGCTTGGCGGGCTTGGCGGGGGTTGGGTTGGGTGTTTTGTTCATGTCGGATCCATTCGGGGGTGCCTGGTGGTGGTGTTGGGAGTTGGTCGAGGAGGTCGGGCTGTTTCTTGGTGGTTTTTCGTGCCATGGTGGTCTTTCGGGGTGCGTGAAAAAGTTGTGTCACCGGGTGTTTTGCCTTGTCAGTCGGTTTTCGGTGACACAGGTGACACAAGGTTCTATATGCATGGCTGTAACGGGCGTGTGTGCGCGCGTATGTGTTTGTCATCTACTTATAAAAGTTGTGTCACCTGTGTCACCCATTTCTACTCTGACTAGGGAAAACCCGGGTGACACAAGGGTTAAAAGTTGTGTCACCTTGTGTCACCTTGTGTCACCCAAGTGCCTACCAGATGTCAGAATCTTTGAGCTGCAAACCACCAAACACACGCCCGCCGCCGTGTGTCGCGCGCGGTGCGTCTCGACCGACCAGCACCCCGTGCACCTTCAACTGGGAGGCGAACGCCCTGCCCTTGACCGGCTCCAGCCCCTCTTCGGCGCACCAGATGTGGTATGCCTGGCGTAGGTCGGTGACCGCCACGGTGTAGTGCCGGTTGCCGGGGTAGAGGTCGCATCGGGCGGTGAGGAACTGGCCGACCGTGTCCTGGCTACTCTTGTAGGCTTCGGTGGCGGCGCGGACTGCCTCGGGTGGCTGTAGCCCGTCACGGAAGTATGCGACCGCGCCTTGGATGATCCAGGCGAGCACTGCCGCCGCGTCGGTACGCAGCTTCTCCGGTAGGAGCTCGTCGCGTTCTTCGGCTGGGACTGTGTGGACGAATGGGACGAGGTTCATGCGTCGCCAGACGGACTCGCCGCCGTCTTCAACGGCGGGCTGGTGGTTGCCCATTAGGTGTAGGTGGTGGGTGGGGGTGAATTCGAAGAAGTCTTTGTTCATGAAGCGGGCGGTGATGCGGTCGCCGCCGGTGAGTGCCTTGAGCTTGGCTTCGTCGAGGGTGTCGGTTGCGTTGGTTTCAGAGCCGACGACGAAGCGCTTGCCGTTGAGGCGTGCGAGCTCGGTGGCGTGTTCCTGGAAGGGTTTCTTCATGAGGAATCCGGCGGGTAGGGTTGCGGCGTAGTCGCCGAGTGCGCCGGTGATGGCGTCGTAGTAGACGGACTTGCCGTTGCCGCCGGTGCCGTAGGCGAAGGCGAAGACGTGCTCACGCTGCAGGCCGGTCGCACTGTAGCCGGCGAGCCTCTGCATGTAGCCGGTGAGCGCTTGGTCGTGGTTGAAGGTGGTTGCGAGGAACCTCTCCCAGGTGGGGCTGGTGCCTGCGGGTGCCACGGTGGTCTGCTTGGTGTGCATGCGGGTTGGTGCGTGCGGCATGAGTTCTCCTGTTCTGAGGTTGATGATTCCGGTGGGGGTGTTGAGTTCGTCGAGGTGGGTGTCGAAGGCTGAGGCGGGTACCGCGATGGTCGGCTGGACTTTGAGCAGGCCCAGCAGGGCGGTGGAGCCGCGGTGGGAGCGGGCGTAGCGGATGAGCGCGTGCGCTTCCTTATCCGGCTTGCCTTCGTCGGTGACGGGTGATTTGAGGGCGGCGGCAAAGTTCAGCAGTGCGAGTTTGGTGTCGCCGCCGGTGTCGGGCTGTTCTTCCCAGCGGGTGCCGGTCCAGTGGAAGAAGCGGCCGCGGTCGATGTTGTAGCGGATGTGGTTGTTGAAGAGGTGGGTGAAGGCGCGGATGAGTCCTAGTTCGGTCCAGTCGGTGATGGTCGCGCCGTCACTGCTGGCGGCGGTGGGTTCTTCTGCTGTGGCGGCTGGTTCGGGTGCCGGCTCCCTCACCGCCGGCTCCCCCACCGTCTGCTCCCCTGCCGTCTGCTCCCCCGCCGCCAGTGTTTCTGTGGTGGTGGGTGGCGGTGTGGGTGGTGCCGCGGGGCGGGTGGGTAGGATGTCGGTTAGTTTCACGGTGATGGGTGCTTTCTCACCAAATCCGGCGGCTGCGAGGGCGCGGGCGGCGGCGGTGTCGTCACCGCCATGGTTGAGCAGTGAGTAGGCGCGGAATTTGGTGATGGGTTCTTCAACAGGGAAGTCGGGGACGGAGGAGGAGAAGACGTAGAGGCGGTCGCGGTCGTCAGCGTGGCCGGTGGATGCGGAGTGCCCGTCGCGGGGGTGTTTGCCGGGTCGAGTCCAGAAGCGCTCGCCGCTAGAGAGGGTGGAGTGGAGTGTCCAGCCGTGGGGGGTGAGGATGTCTGCCCAGTCGGTTTTTGCTTCATAGTCGTCTCCGGGCTTCACGCCGCCCTCAGCCGGTGTCTCGGCGGCGGGGCGGGTAGTGGTGGGCTTGGGTTGGCTAAAGAGCGTTACGGGGCGTTCTGGGGTTTCGTCGAGGGTGTCGGTGATTGCCTTGTGGAACACGGCGCGCTCGGTTTCGGTGATGGTGGGTGCGGTTTCGGGGCCGCCGGCGAGTACCTGCCAGGGGTTGCCGGTCTTGTGATGTGAGCCGGGGGTGGGTGCGGCGATGAAGTAGCCGCCTTCGCCGCGGGTCTCTGCCAGGACTTCACCGGCGGCGTTGCGTGCGAGTTTGGTGTTGCCGGGTACCTTGGCGCCCGCTTCGAGGCGGTAGATCCAGTGGAAGCCGCCGGAGGGTGAGAGTTCGAGCCAGCCGCTGTTGAGTCGCTCCCAGAGCTGGGCGTGGCCGCGTTCGGTCATGGTGGCGGCGATCTTGGGGAGGTCGGCTGCGGCGCGTCCCTCAATTTCGGTCATTTCGAGGCGGTCACTGGCGGCGCCGGTGACGATGGCGATGCCGAGGTTGCGCCGGTTGCCGTCCTTGTACCATTCGTTGATTTCGGCGAGGGGGGCGGGTGCGGTCTGGTATGCCTTCCAGGGTAGGGCGGGGGCTTTGGTGCCGTCGGGGCGGGTGGGGATGATAGAGAGGCGGTGGTTGCGTAGGTGGAGGGCGGTTTCGAGGGTGACGGGGGTTCCCATAGCGTGTCCTTCAGGTTGGCTGGCTGGTTTGGTTGGGGTGGGTGTGCCCCGCGCGGTTTGGTGTGTGGAAGTCCGCGCGGGGCACTATTGGGTTACCGGTGAAGGTGGATGTGCGGCGCTATGCGGCGGTGGCGCGGATGGTGGCGACGGTTTCGGTGGTGACGGGCAGGCCGGTTCCGGCGAGGGTTGCGGCGATCTGCTCGTCAGTCTGGCCGGTGGCGATGAGGGCGGTGACTGCCTGGCGTACTGCGTCGGGTACGGCGGGGACGGGTGCCGGGGTTGCAGGTGCCGGTACAGGCTGTGCCGCAGGTGCGGGTGCTACAGGCTGTGCAGGTGCAGCAGGAGCAGGAGCCGGTGCCGGTGCGGGCTGTGCGACCGGCTGTGCGGGTGCCTGGTTGGTGAACATGCCACCAGCCGGTGCCGGCGGCACGTAGGAAGCACTGTAGATCTTGCGGGGGTTCGCCGGGTTCTTGCTGTTCGGGTCAAAACCAGAGAAGGCGACGGTCAGCTGACCGCCAATGTCGATGGTGCCTGCGCCTGCCTGGTGCACTGCCTGACGGATAGCGGAGAGGATGGAGCCGGAGCGGCCGTCCTCAACAACCCAGAGGGTGCGCTTGCCAGTGTCATTAGCGTCCTGCGGGTCACGCTCAGCGGTGTCCAAGGTGACTGCGACCTGCATCTTCGGGCGGGTGCGCTCCTTATCCCAGTAGGCAAGCTCATTGGAACCGTATTCAGTTGCCTGGCGTGCGTCGCTCACCTCGGTGATGGTGCCGGTGTGGGTGTCGCCGGGGTTGGTGAACTTCCAGGAGTGGGAGGCGCGGGGTGCGAAGAAATCGAAAGCGGACATTATGGTTTTCCTTTCAAAAGGGGGTTGATAAAAAATTGGGGGTTAGATGGTGGCGTTCTGCTTCGCCTTATCGGCAGGGCACCAGGGGCAGAACCTCTCATTGCAGAGCGGGTACATCGCCAAGGTAGCGTCCTTGCCGAGTGCGTTGATGAGGCTGACTAGCTGGTTTGCCTTAGCGAGCGCAGCTTCTGCAATCTCGGGCTGGTAGGGTTCCCACCAGAAGTAGGCGTCGCCGAGCTCACCGTCCCTCGGGAGGAACGCGATCATGACCTGTTGAACTTCGTAGCCGGCGTTGACCCAGCCTGCCCCGTAGAGGTGCGCCTGCACCCGGTACTGGTTGGAGGGGCCGTGCAGCTTGTACTTCTTGAGCATGGCGGGGCCGACGAATTTCCAGTCGATGACCGTCTTGTCGTTGACGCTGAACAGGTCGGTGGAGCCGGTAATGTCTACGCCGCCAATCTGCCCGACGGTGACGCGATTTTCGACGAGGTACCCTTCGTCCTTGTGGGCTCCGAACCATTCCTCCATTTGGGCGTGGCAGGCTGTTCCTACAGTGGGTTTCCAGGCGATGCCGCGGTCGGGTTCGGTGTCTCCGGCGAGCTTGTGGATGAGCCTGCGGGTGCAGTCCATGCCGATCTCGGACGGGCCGATGCGTTTCTGGAGGCTGCGGGGGTGGGCGGTGATGGAATCAGTAATAACGTTCATGATTCCTCCGACGGTGATGTCGGCGGTGTAGGCGTCTGCCTGCCCTGCCCCTGCGGGGGGTTTGGCGATGGTGGGGTTAACCAACGTGTGTCCTTCCTAGTGGGTGGTGGTTAGCGGATGGTGAGGCGTGCGGTGGTGTCGTCGGCGTATTCGTCCTTGAGGTTGGGGGCGAGTGCCTTGAGGTTGACCTTCTGCACGGTCGTGTAGAACTGCGGGAACGCCTCGGGGCTGTAGGTTGCGGTGAACTTCTTCTCGTTGAAGCGGCGGGGGTGGGAGACGGTGAGGATCGCGTCACCTGCCTCGTACTTGCCGGCGGGCAGGGCCTTGAGGGTCGCTTCGATCTTGGCGGCTTCTTCCTTCAGGGCGGCGATGTCTGCCTGGATGTTGACGAGTTCGAGGGCGAGTGCCTGCAGCTGCTCGTCGGTGATGGTTGCGCCGGTGAGGGTAGTGTGGGTGGTCATTTCGTTACCTTTCTTGGGGGTGGGGTTGAGGCGTTGGCGGCGGGCGGCGAGCCAGCCGGTGAGTGCCTCGTGGTTGTGGACGTCACGCGCTGTGGTGAGCGTGGTGACGGGTACTGGGGGCGCCATCATGGCGCGGGTGGATAGGTGCGGGATGTATGGTTCGCGGCCTTCTGCTTTTGCACGCCTCTGTTCGCGTTTGATGCAGGTTTTGCAGTCGGGGTTGGTTTGGTAGGCGGGTTGCCCGCAGGCGGCGCAGACGTTTTTGCGGGGTGTGGGGATGCCTCGGGGGTCTCCTGCCCTGCACCAGCGTGCGTGCCTGTTGCCGCAGGCTGGGCAGTTTGGGTTGCGGTCGAGTGCGTCTTCTCCGCAGCGCCCGCAGAGTTTCTTGACAGCCATCGCGTTACCGCCTCTTGGCCACGGTGATGATGCTGATGGTGCAGGCGAGCACGGACAGGGCGAGTGCAGCGTTCACCTTGGCGTCGAGTGCCTCGTTGGCTTCGTTGAGGGCGTTGACGGTGGCGGTGAGGCGGGCGGCCTGGGTGCGCCAGCCTGCCACGTCCTGGCGGATGGTGCGGCGTAGTTCTTGGTGGCGTTCGCGGGCTTCGGAGATACGGGTCTCAACGCCAGAGATGCTGGACGGCATGGTTATTTTTTCCTTCCTTCGTAGGGGTTGTTCCAGTCGATGCTGGAGCGCTTCAAGCGGGGCGGGGTGAGCTGCTCTTTGTTGGGGATGATGTGCCGGTACTCGCGCTTCGCGCGGCGGGCTTTCTCGGCGCGGTAGAGTGCATGGTCGAGAGTGCTTCTTGTGAAGCAGTAGCCGGTGTCTTTGCTCCATGCGGCGGGGGTGAGTGTGCGCCGGTAGACGCGGTTGGTGATGGTGAGCGGCTTGACGCCAAGGAATACGGCGGCTTCAGCCGCGCTGTAGAGGGGCTTCTCCCCCTCCCAGTCGTCCGGGTGCGGGAGGTCTTTAGCGATGTGTCCCATCGGTGTCTCCTGTGGTGTGGTCGTGGATTGCGGCGCCGAGCAGGATGGCCGGCCCGACAGGGATGAGCGAGACAACGAACACAACGGCCCGGAGACCGATGTCTTCTTGTGCGGTGGCGATGCCGGCAATGATGACGGTGGCGGCGACGAGCGCCCAGACGGTTGCTTTCGCGGTGCGGATAGTGCGGTCGGTGGTCATGACGGTCGGCCCTTTATTTAGCGATGACGATCAGAAACAGGATTAGGTACGCCAGCATGGTGGTGGCAGAGAGCCCGATAAGGAGCCGACCGAACCACATGAGGTCGTCGCGGACCTCATCGACAGCGGCGCGCGTAAGGTTTAGCTCTCGGTTCAGGTTCGTCTGCTTCCCGTGCACCTTGTTGGTGTAGGCGATGAGCTGGGCGATTGCTTCCTGGTGTTCCTTGCTGGAGTCCTGGAGGATGCCGACGGCGCACTCAACTTCGGCTGCCTTACGCTCGTTCTCGACGACGCACCGCATGGTGTCGGCGACGTTCTGCCGGGTGTGGGTGTTCTTCTCGTCGAGGATGGTGTACCAGTGGTCAAGTCGGCTGCCGAGGTCGCAGGTCTCGTCTTGTAGGCATGCGATGGAGTTGTCGAGGCTGTCGATGTCGTCGATGATGCCTTGGTGGTTATTGACGATGGTTTGAATCGCGGTGTGGCGGCGCTGGCGGCCGGCGGCGCGGTCGCGCTTGGTCTTGGCGGTCATTGTGTAGTCCTTAGTTGGTGGTGTGGGTGACGGGTAGGGACTGGAGCCAGTCCATGACGGCGGTTGAGGTGTAGTAGATCCTGCCGCCGCGCTGACCCTTACTGGTGCGGATGAAGGCGGGGCCAGTGCGGGCGTTGCGCCAGTCAGCGAGGGTCTGCTCTTTCACGCCGAGCGCTTCGGCAAGCTCCTCGGGTGACCAGAGCGCTAGGTGGTCATTAGGGATGGTTAGCATCTTCGTGTTCCTATCTATACCGGTATGTTCATATTTAAGAACAACAGGGTAAAAAAATTAATTAGCTACAGTGAGTTCAGGGAGGTGCTCACGGTAGAACCACTCTGGTTCAACGCCGAGTATTGTTGCAATATCCCAGAGCTCGGTGGCTCGAATGGGGGCGTTGTGGTTTTCGAGGGCTGAGAGTCGAGCTCGGCTGATTCCTGCTCGGTTGGCTACGTCAGTTCGAGTTAGTTTGGTCTTGGCGAGTGCGAGTGATAGGTTTTCCGCTAGGATTTCGCCAATCTGTCGGGTGCTCATATCCACCGTCCTTTCGTGGTGATGCAACAATCATATGTTCATATTTATAAACAAGTCAAGCCAAAAATGAAAAATTTTTAGAAAATATGGATTTTTTTAGATTTTGCATGTAATGTAAGGGCATGGCAGAGAATAAGAAGAAGGTCGGAAATCGCCGCGGCACCGGCCCCGCGAACCGTTTTAGTCAGCTCCTTAACGCTGAGCTCCGCGCTGTTGTTGCATACCGCCGTATGACCCTGCGCGACCTCGAAGAGGCAGCATGCGTCAGTAAAGCAAGGCTCTCTATGGCTCTAAATCAAGATGCCTCGCCGCTCAACACTAATGAGTTTGAACAGATCTGCAGGGCTCTAGATGTAGACCCTGCTGATATATGTGCACGCGCTGAGGCGACCCGTAAGAAGGAACTAGCCGCTGAAACTGCCGTTGCCTCGGACAAAGAACTGGCTGCGCAGATTTTGGCGCGCGCCGAGGCGGCAACCAAGGCAGGCTACACGCTCGCCGCACATCCTGCAGATGACATCATCACCGAAGACCCCGCCAGCGCCTAACCCCACCAACCGCTCCCCTATTCACTAACTTCTCATGACTCACCGAACCCCATATAGTCCAGATGCCCACGCCGCGAGCTTGGGTATCCGCATCATCGACGCCCAACCACCTGCCGGAACCCTCGCCCTCTGGGACGAGCAGACCCGCACCATCATCACCACGCCAGGGCTCCTGTACCGGCAACGACGCTGCGTCCTTGCTCATGAGCTCGCCCACGCCACCCAGGGCGACACTCACTCTCCCCTCGACACTATCGCCGCACTCAAGCGCGAACGGCGCGCCGACCAGATCGCCGCAGAATGGCTCCTCACTCCCGACGCGGTCGCAACAGCCCTGGCGGTCTCACCTGATTCGCTCTCTGCCGCCGCCGCAGAACTCGAAGTTACCGACCGCATCCTTGAGGCCTGGCTGAGGGCACAAAAATAGAGCGGCAACCTTGTCCCAGAGTCGTTACTCTGAGGTAAGATTGCCGCTCTTCGCGTGGTTACGTAAGGAAGAAAAACGTGGTTCCACACCATCTGGTGCGGGCACGAGTATAGGTGCGAAAACGCGCCTATGCAACAAGGAAGGACATAACGTGGTTCGCGACCCGCTCCCCATCGGCACGCACGGGGTTATCAACCTGACTCGCATCCGCCCGAAGGTGTGGCGTGCTCGGACCAACTATCGGGACGCCCGCGGCGTGCGCCGCAATGTGACCGCCCAGGCTCCCACTAAAGCCGCAGCCGAGCACAAGCTCAAGACCAAGTTGGCGGCACTGCCCGCCGCTGGTGCCGCACTCAGCGGCTCCACCACCCTCAAGGTCGCGCTCGACCGCTGGCTGGAAGGGCTCGACGGGCTCGCCACCAACACGATGCGTAATTACAGTCTGTGGGCGGGGCAGGCCTCCACCACGCTAGGCTCCCTGCAGCTGAGGGAGCTGACCGCCGGAGCACTCGACGCCTACCTGTCCACCATCAAGGCTCCCACCGCGCGCTACAACCAGCGGCTCGTTCTGAAGATGGCGCTGGACGAAGCGACACGCCTCGGCGCGATTCCTCATAACCCTATCCTGGCGACCCGCACCGTCAAGGGCAAACGGAAGGAAGTCCGCGCCCTCACCCTCGAACAGGTCGGCCAGCTGCGCAGACTGGTCGCCGCCCTGCCCACAACCCGCACCTACTCGGGGTACCTGCCCGATCTGGTCGATATTCTGCTGGGTACTGGGTGCCGGTGGGGTGAAGGGGCGGGCTTACGCTGGCAGGACGTAGACCTGGGCGCGGGGACGGTCACGGTAGCCGGCACGCTCATCCAGAAGGGCGGCTGGCAGGCTGACACAAAGACGCACGAGCCCCGCACCCTGCAGGTGCCGCCCTTTGTGCTCGATGTGCTCCGCAGACGGCACTCAGAAGCCCGTGACGGCGCTGTGCACGTGTTCGAGCAGGGTGGGGCACCACTTGCCTACAATTCGTCGAGAAACTACCTCCAGCGGGCGCTGGCGGGCTCTGAGCTGGAGTGGGTGACCTGGCACGTGCTCCGCAAGACCACGGCGACGTTCCTTGATGAGCGTCTCGGGTTGGCTGAGGCGTCTGCGCAGCTTGGTCACGCCTCGGAGGCGCAGACGTTATCGGCGTATGTGGCGCGTGACCGGCAGGCGGTCTTTGCTGACGTGCTGGAGGGGCTGGCGGGGGCGTAATTTGGTCGCCATTTACTCGCCACTTTGAAACCAGTAAACCCCGAAAATGAACCAGTATTAAACCCTGGATAAAAAAGAAGAACCCCCGCATCTCCCCTAGTCAGCTAGAGGAAATACGGGGGTTCATATAGTTTGCACACCTGTTACGTGTGCGCTCTCACATTAGAAAGCCTTGTTTACCAGCGCAGCAAGACCGGACTTCTTGTTTGCAGCGGTCTTCTTGTGCAGAACACCCTTGGAAACAGCCTTGTCCAGCTTACGGTTCACAAAACGCAGAGCCTCAACAGCAGCTTCCTTGTTCTGTGCCTCAACAGCAGCCTTGACCTTGCGGGTCGCGGTCTTCAGCTCGGACTTTACAGCGTTGTTACGCAGGCGAGCCTTCTCGTTGGTGAGGATACGCTTCTTCTGAGACTTAATGTTAGCCACAATTAAACTTTCTGTTTTGTCTTATTGGTCGGTGAGGGCGACGCTGGCCGATCATCGACTGAGCGGCGTGGGGATGCCTATGGCAACCGGCCAGCAGTGCCCGATGACCATCGGACACTCAACCACACATAATACCAGATGAACAGCCTCCACGACAGACCCCCGCGGAGAGAAAAATACTGTGAAAACCGCTACACGCGAACTCCACATCTAACGCCGGTCACCCGAGCAGGTTCCCGGCATAAAACCGGCGTAAAGCACAGGTGCTAGCCGTTACGGCGAGTCCACGCACGCTCAATCAGGCGGAACGTATCCTCCGGCATAATCGCACCCTCACGGCGCATCGCATCCGGGCGAACACGAATCACACGGTTCAGCTTCACCTCAGAGGCGCGGCCCTGCGGATCCCACGGACCCGAACCAATATCAAGGTAGTTCGAATCAGCGTGCTCACGGTTATTGTGGTCCTTGCTGGTCATCATCAGCGCCAGCAGGTACTCACCGTCACGACCCACCAAAAGCACCGGGCGGTCCTTACCCTGCGAGTGGTCCTCCTCGAAGGGAACCCACGTCCACACGATTTCACCCGGGTCAGCGTCGCCGTCCAGGGAGGGCGAGTACTCAAAGTTGATCATGTCGCGGTAATCGCCCGGGTAGTCCGAACCGTCGGATGCGACGGTCGCAGCCGGTGCGGAAGGCTTAGGTGCCGAGGACTGTGCCGAGGAAGGCTTCGGGGCGCTCGGCTTGGACGATGACTGCGAGGACGCGCGGCGTTCCTCGCCCTTCGATTCGTGCGAGCCGTCGGTGCCCTTAGAGGAGGCCGCCTCGTTGAGCATGTCCTCCGCCGCCTTCTGCAGGTGGGGCAGCAGGGCAAAGAAAATTTTCTTCAGGAATTCAAGCATGCGCACCATTATGCACTAGTCGCGGGCGGGCAGTGCAATCGCCAGCACCGCGCGCTCCACGGCGTACACTGCATCCAGCGACTCGCCCTTAAGCTGGGCGTCAGCATCGGCCAGAAGCTGCACGATATGCGCCAGCTGCGCGCCGGTAAAGCGGCGGCCGTCGCGCTGAGCCTGTTCCACCTGCCACGGCGCCATGCCCACCTCGCGCGCCAGCTCGTTAGCGCTCATACGCACGTGGTGCACGCGGGCAATATTGCGGATACGCATGGCGAGCGCGCCGAGCATCGGAATCGGCTCCGTGCCGGTGGCGAGGGAGTGGCGGAGCAGACGCAGAGCCTCCGGGGCGTTACCGGAGATCGCGGCGTCACTCACGCGGAAGGCGGTGACCTCGGTGCGGCCGCCGTAATAGAGGTTCACGGATTCCTCGGTGATTTCGCCGGGGATATCGGCGAGCAGCTGCTGGCAGGCGGCGGCCAGCTCGGCGGTGTCCGATGCGGCAGCGGTCAGCAGGGCCAGCGCTCCCCCGGTGATGGGTCGGCGGGCGGCCGAGAACTCGCTGGCCAGGAACTCGCCCTTCTCACGGTCGGTTTTGAGCGCCTTGCAGTTGACGAGCACAAACTGGGAGCGCACCAGGTCGATGAGCTTCTTGCCTCGGTTACCGCCCGAGTGGTTCAGAATCAGCATGATGTCCGGCTCGGGAGCCTTCAGGTAGGCCAGGGTATCGGTGAGGAAGTCCTCGCTCATGGAGGCGACGTTCTCCACCTCAATGATTTTGGCCGAACCGAAGAGTGAGGGGGACGCCTGCAGGGTCAGCTCCCCCGCCGTGTAGGTTGCGGCGTTCATCTGCACGCGGTCCACCTCGGGGTGCGCCTCGCGGAAGAGCTCGCGCAGACGTGCCGCGGCGCGGGAGGCGAAGTACTCCTCGGGGCCGTAGAGCATGACGGCCGGCGCGGGCGTGACGGTACGCCAGGCGATGTCGAGGGCCGGGCCACCGCGGCGGCTGTATCCTCCTCGGCCACGCTGGGGTGTACGCTGACCTGCCACGCTCATCACTCGCCTTCTGTTGGGTTTATCTCGCGGGGTTCCGCTGAGTATCCATCATAGCCTCTCCGCGCCGGTTGCCTCCTTTCTGCCGGTGATATTTTCGTCGGTACCTCGCGTGCCGGTGCTCCGCGCGACGACCCGCAGGTAGCGGCGGTGGGTTACGGTGCGGTAGCGGCGCGCATCCGCCCACCAGAGCAGTGCGCTGAGCCCCGCAACGACCGCGATGCTCAGGAGCACCGCAGGGAGGTCGTTCCCCGGCTCCCAGGGGTTTCCGGGGGCTTGGGCCGCGGTGACGGCGATGCGTTCGATGCCCGCAGCCGCGAGACCCCCGACGCGCAGGCAGAGGTCGGCCAGGGGCGTCATGCCCGTCGCGAGGAATCCCAGGGCAGCCAGCCCGGCGAGCATGCTCACCGGGGCGAGGGGTGCCGCCGCGAGGTTGGCCGGGACCGCGTAGAGCGGCACCTTACCGCTCATCGCCAGAATCAGCGGGGTGCACCACAGGGAGGCCACGATGGGGGTTGCAAGCGCGTGAGCCCAGAATCCCGGCAGGGCCCGCATGAAAAGGCGTGCCAGGGGCGGGCCCAGCAGGATGAGCGCGGCGGTGGCCGTGACGGAGAGGGCGAATCCGGCATCCAGGGCGCGATGAGGTGCCAAGAGCAGGCAGGCCAGCACGGTAACCTGCAGCGCGGCCAGCGATTGGCGACCCGAGCCGCGCAGCAGGGCGTAGGCACCGAGCAGACCCATGGCGAGGGAACGTACGACCGATCCCTCGTTCTCCAGGAGCGTGGCGTAGGCGAGCACCGCCGCGATGCCGCAGAGCACCACGGCTCGGCGCGGGACGCTCAAAAGGCTCAGCCTGCGTACGAGCGGAGGGAGGGTGGCGCTCGGTGCCGGGTCGGTGGAGGTGACCGTCGCGTGCCTAGTGCCGTCGTGCCTCCTCGGACGGGTGCGTGCACCACCCCGCCCGGCGATACCGTGCCGCAACTCTCCCAGCCTCCTCAGCCGCTCGGCCCAGAAGCGGTAGTGCAGGTAGCCGGTGGCGATGCGGTAGGGCCGCACGTGTAGCATCAGGCGGTAGGCGGCAGCAAACATGAGGGCGATGTTCGCCCCGGAAACCGCCGTCAGGTGGCTGAGCCCGCTGAGCTTGTACTCTTCACGGATTGTGGCGCTCATGAGGGAGTCGTCACCGTAGGCCGTGCCCAGAACGATAGCCGCCGAGTCTGCCCCGAGAACCTCCCGGCCGTGGGCTCGTAGCCGCTCCTTAAGGCCGGTCAGCATGCCTCGGGGGTCTGCGCCACCGGGGTTACCGCTCGTTGAGCTGTTGTTCTGTGCGAAGAGCGTTCCGCGCAGGCGAGCCGTCGCGGTGAACGGGCCCTCGCCGAACTCCACGGTGCCGATAGCCGTCACCCTCGTTCCGGGTGGCAACTGCCGACTCCCCGAGCCTCCCTTCGCGTCTTGGCGAGCCTTGCCGGAGGTCGTGCGCGCGTACACCCGCACCCGCTCGTTGACCGCGGCCCGCACGGCGCGGCCCTGCACCTCCTCCAGCCTGATGACCGTCAGGGTGGTGCGCGGATCGATAGGGCGCACCTGTTCCACGACGCCGCTCAGGCGAATGGACCGACCCTGAGCCTGGTGCAGGGTGGCGCGGGAGGCATCCACCCCCGTGGCGCAGAGCAGCACCGCCTGCGCGACGATGACGCAGGCAACCAGCACCCCCTGGCCCGCAAGGCGGAAGAGGAAGGGCCCCCGTGCCTTCGCGAGGCGCGAATCCGCCCCACCTCTCGGCGCCAGCAAGGCTATAGCCAGGCACCCCAGCACCCCAATCAGAACGCACGCCGCCGGGTGGAGTACCGACCATGTTCCACGGTTTAGGGCCAACGCGGTGAACCCCCAGAGGGTAAGCGTGGCCGGGATGAGACGCAGGTCCAGGTGGATGAGGCTCCCCTGGGCTCTCAGCTCCTCGCTGCCTCGGCGTTCTGCCCACCGCTCGGCCTGCACCGCCCAGCCGTGCCGAAGGCTGCCGTATAGGCCACGCAGTCGATTGCCTCCGCGGGCCGGGGTACGCGAAGTACGAGCCATCAGACCGTCACCAGCGGACGCAGGGTCTCGAGCAGGGTCGGGCCGATGCCGGGCACCGCATCCAGCTCATCCACGCTGCGGAAGCCGCCGTGGGCCTCACGCCAGGTGATGATGCGCTGGGCCATGGCCGGGCCGATGCGCGGCAGGCTCTGCAACTGCTCGGCGGTCGCGGTGTTGATGTTGACCGGGGCTGAGGCGGCGGGAGTACCCGTGCCACCGGAGGGGGTGAGGGTGCGCTGAGGCTGTGAGCCTCCTCCCTGGGATGTGCCCTGAGCCCCTCCCTGCGCGGTGTTGGGTTGAATCGGCGCCGGCGCGGCGGTTTCCCCTCGGCGCGGAACGTAGAGCTGCATGCCGTCGGTCAGCTCGCCGGCGAGGTTCACCCGATCCAGGTCTGCATCGGTGGCGGCCCCGGACGCGGCGGCGATGGCGTCCACGGCGCGGCCGTTCGCCGGGAGGGTGTACACGCCGGGGTTATTGACGGCCCCGGCCACGTGCACCCGCACCTCGGTCGCCTGACTGGGCTGGGGCGTCGGATGCGCACTTTCCGCCACCTGCCCGCTCACCTGCGCGGTGCCCGAAACCGGTGCGGGCACCTGGGCTACCGGCTCGCTGCGGGGTGCCGCCGAGAACTGCGAGACTCCCCAGATGACGGCCGCCAGAACGATGAGCGCCACGAGTACCAGGGCGCGCGGCGAGATGCCCCAGCGCGTCCTGCGGGTGGTGCCGGGCGCTTCATCCTCTTCCCAGTCCTCCCAGTCGTCCCACTCTTCCAGGGCTTCTGGCTCTTCCAGAGCGCCCGATCCATCGGGGGCCTCCGGGCCATCCTCGGCGCGGGATGCGCTGACCAGGCGCACGGTGTCTTCCCGGTCGCAGTCCAGAATTGCCTCGGCGCGCCCCGAAGGATTGGGCCCGACGGGCCCACCGCTTTCGGGGTTCGCGGGTTCCGGGGCGCGCCCGGGCGTGCGGTACAGGCCGTTCATGAGTTCGCGCGCTGTGCGCGGCGGCACCCCGGTCGGCGTGGTGACGCCCGGTGAATCTGCCACGTGGTACCCGTATTCGGCGGGGACGTCTTCGTCGGCGAACTCGTTGAAAGCCCGCTCGGACGAGGAATCTTCCCGCGGCGGGAGATTCTGAAAGGAAGTGCGGTGGTTGGGGGTCATGCTCGTCATACCCCCACACTAGGCTTGCGCGCGCGGCTATTCCGGAGCGCAGAAAAGCCTGTGGATAACGCTCCTTCCCCGGCGGGAAAAGGCGCTATCCACAGGCTTCTTTTTGAAAAAATCTACCCTTTTATTCAAATATGCACGGCGTGCACACGTAACACGGGGGCCAAAACATAACGGCTAAGTCGCGGGTTTTCGGCGTTCTTAAAACCTTCCGCACCCACAAAATAGTTCGGAGTCCTCACGAGTTCCTGGATATCCACGGAAGCCCCCGTGAGAGCACGGTTTCCGTTACGGCGCTCCCAGGCAATTACCCGGTCAGGCAATTACCCGGTATCCACGCTGGCTCCGGCACCCACAAAATAGTTCAACACCCGTGAAATCGTCCGGCGGCTCTACCCGCTCGCGGCCGCAGCCAGCCACGCCCTAGTCCTCGCGCGGTAGCTCGGTACCGGGAATACCTAGCTCGGCGGCGCGCTTATCGGCCATGACCAGCAGGCGGCGAATACGGCCCGCAATCGCGTCCTTCGTCATGGGCGGCTCGGCCAGGCGACCCAACTCGTCCAGAGAGGCGTGCTTGTTCACCACGCGTAGCTCCCCCGCGTAACGCAGGTGTTCGGGGGCCTGATCGCCCAGAATTTCGAGGGCGCGCTCCACGCGGGCGCTGGCCGCCACGGCGGCCTGGGCGCTACGGCGCAGGTTAGCGTCATCAAAGTTGGCCAGTCGGTTGGCGGTCGCGCGCACCTCCTTGCGGGTGCGGGCCTCACGCCAGGTGGTGAGGGTGCCGGTCGCGCCCATGCGCTCGAGCAGTTGCGCAATGGTCTCGCCGTCGCGCACCACCACGCGGTCGGTACCACGCACCTCGCGGGCCTTCGCAATGATGTCGAGGCGACGGGCGGCACCCACGAGAGCCAGGGCGGCCTCGGGGCCGGGGCAGGTAAACTCCAGTGCGGAGGAACGGCCCGGCTCGGTCAGGGAGCCGTGCGCCAGGAATGCGCCGCGCATGACGGCCTCCGCATCCTGCAGGGAACCGTTGACCACGGCCGGCGGCAGGCCGCGCACGGGGCGACCGCGCACATCCAGCAGACCGGTCTGACGGGCCAGGGCCTCGCCGCCCTGATCCACGCGCACCACGTAGCGGCCACCGCGGCGCAGGCCGCCACCGGTGACGCTGGTGAGCTCGGAGTCGTGACCGTAAATCTCAGAGATGATGCGGCGCATGCGGTGGGCGGTGGGCTCGTGATCTACCTCAGATTCCACCACGATTCGCCCCGAGACAATGTGCAGACCGCCGGTGAAGCGCAGAATCGTTGAAATCTCGGCCTTGCGGGCAGAGATTTTCGGCGCGTCATAGCTGGCGAGTTCGTCTTTGACGAGGGTGGTCAATGCCATAGGTTGGTGTCCTTCTGGGCGGGTAGTCGGCACGGGTGGCCGGAAAAGTTCAGTCTGGTAAAGTTCGGGCTAAAATTCGGTGCGCCGCTTCTTGAGTGCGCTAAGAAAACCTCTAAGCGCTCAGCTCGAAGGTTTCGTTGTACGCGGAGGCGAGCTTCAGCGGATCGTGCACATCCGGCCGGGTGCTCGAACGCAGGTGCGCCCACACGACCTTCGCACCCATCGAGGCGGCCTCGCGCTCGAGTCCCGCGCGGTGGTCGGTCTGCATGTCGGCGTCGGCAATCACGGCGTCCAGGTGCAGCTTGGATGCGTACTGGCGCAGAAGCTCCAGGTGGGTTGCCGGGGTAAACCCCACGGTCTCCTTGTCGTCGGAGAGGTTCATGACCACGCATCGGCGCGCCTCCGTGCGAATAATCGCCTCGCGCTGGGCGTCCAGCAGCAGGTGCGGCAGAACCGAGGTGCGCCACGAGCCGGGGCCGAGCACAATCCAGTCGGATTCCTCAATAGCGGAGAGCGCCTCCGGGCAGGGACGCGCATGCTCCGGGGACAGGCCAATATCGTGCACGCGCTCCTCCTTGGAGAGGTTCACCTGCCCCACAACCTTGACCCGCTCGATTCCGCCACCGGAGTGCTCGCGCAGCACGGTACCGTAAATCACCATGGGGTCCAGAGCCATGGGGAGCACGCGGCCGCGGGCGTTCAGCAGGGCGCCCGCCCAGTCCAGGCCGGCCACCGGGTCGTCCAGCAGCTGCCAGAGCGTCGCGATGAGCAGGTTGCCGAGCGCATGGTAGTCCAGGGGAAACTCCCCCTCGTAGCCTTCGGGCGCGGCGAAACGGTGTTGCATGACGTCACGCCAGGTGCGGCCCCAATCGGTGTCGTCGCAGAGCGCCGAGAGCGCCATGCGCAAATCTCCGGGAGGAAGAATACCCATCTCCTCACGCAGGCGACCCGAGGAGCCGCCGTCGTCCGCCACGGTTACCACGGCCGTCAGGTCGGGGGTCACGTGGCGCAGAGCCGAAAGCGATCCGTACAGGCCGTGCCCGCCGCCCATGGCCGTCACCTTCGGTGAACGGTGCGTGGTCTTCAGCAGACGCAGAGCCTGGGTTGGGAGCGCGGGTAGGCGGGGAATCCCCTGAGTGTCATAACTGGTTGAATGAGTGTTCATAGTCTGTATCTCACATACCCGGAAGCGGCCGGCCCTCCGCTCGGTGTGCGAAGGGCGACCGGTAGCTGATTATGGGTTGCCGGTCAGTACTGCGGGGCTATTCGCGGCCCTTGTCGCGGTGCTGCACGTTCACGTTGACATCGGGGAAGGCGGAGAGGCGGCGGGCCAGCTCCTCGGTCACGGCCACCGAGCGGTGCTTACCACCGGTGCAACCAATCGCGATGGTGGCGTAGTACTTACCCTCGCGGCGGTAGCCCTCCAGCACGGGACGCAGGGCGGCCAGGTAGTTGCTGATGAACTCCTCGGTGCCGGCGTGCTCCAGCACGTAGTCGCGCACGGGGGCGTCCTGGCCGGTCAGCGGGCGCAGTTCGGGTACCCAGTGCGGGTTCGGAATAAAGCGCATGTCGGCCATGTAGTTGGCGTCCGAAGGCGCACCGTACTTAAAGCCGAAGCTCATGACGGTCAGGTTCAGCTTCTTGTCCGCACCCTCGGCGAACATCTCGCGCACGGTGCGGGCCAGCTCGTGAACGTTCATGCCGGTCGTATCAATCGTGCGGTCCGAGGCCAGGCGCAGGCCCTCGAAGAGGGTGCGCTCGGCGCGGATGCCGTCGAGCACGCGACCCTCACCCTGCAGCGGGTGCGGGCGGCGCTGAGCCTCGTAACGGGCGATGATGGTCTCGTCCTTGGCATCCAGGAAGAGCATGGAGAAGTCAATATCGGACTTGCGCAACGTCTCGATGGCGGCCGGCAAATCAGAGAACAGCGCGCGGGCGCGCACGTCAATACCGAGAGCCACCTTCGGCACGCGAGCGCCGTCGCGGGTCACCAGCTCGGCCAGGGAACCGAGCATCTGCGGGGGGATGTTATCGATAACGTACCAGCCTTCGTCCTCGAGCACGTTAGCGACGGTGCTACGGCCCGCACCGGAGATGCCGGTAATCACCAGAATCTGCGGGCGCTCATCGCTCTGGACGGAATGTGCGGCGGCATGGTGCTGATTGTCTGCCATGGTGTCTCTTCCCCTTTGACGCGAACTACTCTATAAGCCATGATACAAGACCTTGATTAGACGGTCCGGGCCCGTGCTCACATATTTCAGGACATGACAAAAAAGAGTCGCCCCTCCTCATCTCCCCCGAGCGTTAACGCGAAACGACCCGCCGCAAAGAATGCGACGGGTCGAATGTTCCGCTCGTGAAAAGCGCCGTAAAAATGTTATGAAAACGTTGTGAAGAGCGCTACGAATGTGCTGCGGATGCGTCTGCCGCGGGAACGGCCGCGGGCTAGGAGCAGTCCGGGCCGAAGAAGCCGCTCACGTACTCCAGCAGGCGCACCGAAACGTCCTTCTTCGAGCCGATCAGCACCGGCTCCTCATCGGTCAGCGCAGAGAGCAGGGTAATCGTGTTCTCGTCCGTACCGAAGCCCAGGTTCACGCCCACCGTGTTCACGGCCAGGAAGTCGGCGCCCTTGCGCTGCATCTTCTCGCGGCCCAGCTCCAGCGGGGTCTTTTCTGCCGAGCCGGTCTCCGCGGCGAAACCCACAATAATCTGCGGGCCCATGCAGGTCTGACCGGCCTCCCGAGCCTGAGCGCGACGCACCACAACCTCACGCAGGATATCGGGGTTGCGCACCAGGTTGATGACCGGCGCATCCTCGGAATCGGCGCTCTTCTTAATCTTGAACTCGGCGAACTCGGCGGGCCTGAAATCGGCCACCGCCGCGGACATCACCAGAACGTCCGCGGATGCGCTCGCCTCCAGGACGACCTCGCGCAGCTCCAGGGCGCGCTCAACGCGGGTCACCCGCACGCCCTCGGGGGCGGGCACCTCGATATTTGCGGCAATCAGGTGCACGTGCGCGCCCAGGTCGCGGGCCGCCTCGGCCAGGGCCACGCCCTGCTTGCCGGTCGAGCGGTTACCCAGGTAGCGCACGGGGTCGAGGGGCTCGCGGGTGCCGCCGGCGGTAATCACCACGGTGCGGCCGGCCAGCGGACCGGATGCGGCGGGCACCTCCCGGGCCGCGCCCTCGACGGCCTCGGGGCCGCCATGACCGTCGATGCTCACCGAGCCCAGGGTCGCCAGGCGTGCGGCGGCCGCGCGCTCCTGCTCCGTATCGGCGTACAGGGGGTGGGTCGGGGCGTAGCCGGGCGTGTACACCGGGTGCGTGGAACGCTTCGGGAACCGCGCAATAACCTCCTGCGCCAGGCGGAAGATGTCCTCGGGTTCGGGCATGCGGCCGGGGCCGGAGTCCGGGCCCGTCAGACGGCCAATCGCCGGCTCAATCACGTGGTAGCCCCACGAACGCAGGGTCTGCACGTTCGCGCGGGTCGCCGGGTTCTCCCACATCTGCGTGTGCATGGCCGGGGCCAGAATCACGGGCGCGTGCGTGGTCAGCACGGTCGCCGACAACAAATCGTCCGCGCGGCCGGCGGCCAGGCGGGCCAGCAGGTCAGCGGTGGCCGGGGCAATCACCACGGCGTCGGCCTGCTCGGCCTGGCGCACGTGGTTCACCTCGGGCACGCGCTCGAACACGTCGGTCGAAACGGGGTTGCCGCTCAGCGCCTCCAGGGTGGGTACCCCCACGAACTTGGTCGCGTTCGGGGTGGGCATGGCGATAACCTCGTCACCATTCTTCGCAAAAAGGCGAAGGAGCATCGCCGCCTTGTACGCGGCGATGCCCCCTCCCATACCAACGATAATGCGCATGGTACGTCAGATAATCCTTAAACTAGCCGGTCGGCTCGTTACTCGGCGTGGTCGTCGAGGATGACCTCTTCAAT
The DNA here is from genome assembly GCF_001061665.1 of Rothia mucilaginosa. Taxonomy (GTDB): domain Bacteria; phylum Actinomycetota; class Actinomycetes; order Actinomycetales; family Micrococcaceae; genus Rothia; species Rothia mucilaginosa_A. The sequence goes on from NZ_JVSP01000016.1 coordinate 285,738, forward strand.
CGCGATGACCTCGTCGCTACCGGCGGGAATGTACTCTTCCTCGATAGCGTCGGGGTACTCGGTGACGCTGAAGTCAATCAGAGCGTTCGGCTCTTCAGCGATCGGGTAACCGTCCTCGTTGAACTTGGTGCCGGGCTGGTGCTCAGCCTCAACGCGGTCGGTAATGATTTCGCGCATAGCAACCGACAGGGACTTCTCAGTCGAGTCAGCGTCGACCAGCGGGCCGATGTGAGGGTTCTTGGAATCCTGCAGGTTAGCGTAGTACGCGTTGATCTGGCGGGCGCGGCGGGCACCGAAAATCACCAGGCCGTACTTGGACTCTGCCTTCTCGATCAGCGAGTCTGCGCTGGGGCGCACGATGCCCTCGGGAGTAACGCCGTCAACGAAGTTGTAGTCCTCGTGTTCCTTGATTTCGTTTGCCACTAAAAACTCCAAAAATCTTGATGGATGTACGTACCGAACGCCCTTCGCGGGGTGCCCACGCTCGGATTCGGGCGGGCGCGGGAAGGGCTCGGTCAAAACTAAAGAACTATTCTACCCTCTCGGCGGCTAAAAAGCACGTACCGGATGGTGGAGAAGACGCAAAGGGGCGGGTCACGCTATTTTTGCGTGACCCGCCCCTCACGGCGGGAGACCTACGCGGCGCCAATCAGCTCGGCAATTTCCCGAGCCGCACGCTCCACGCTGTCGTTCACCACCGTCACGTCAAATTCCTTCTCGGCGGCTAGCTCAACCTTCGCGGTTTCCAGACGGCGAGCCTGCTCCTGCTCACTCTCGGTACCGCGGCCCTTCAGACGCGACACCAGCTCATCCCAGCTCGGCGGGGCCAGGAAAATCAGGCGGGCGTCAGGCATGGTCTCACGAATCTGGCGAGCGCCCTGCAGGTCAATCTCCAGAATCACCGGGTGACCGGCGTCCAGAGCCTCCTGCACCTTAGCGCGCGGGGTGCCGTACTTGTTCTTTCCGTGCACCACCGCGTACTCCAGCATCTGGCCGTCGGCAATCATCTGATCAAACTCGTCCATAGAGACAAAGTAGTAGTGAACGCCGTCGACCTCACCGGGGCGAGGATCGCGAGTGGTTGCGGACACCGAGAACCACACCTTCGGATAGTTCTCGCGAATGTACTGGCACACCGTACCCTTACCAACGGCGGTGGGGCCGGCCAGAACGGTCAAAGTCGGCTGAGACATAGCTTCCTTCCAGATGCGCCGCCGCACGCGCGGGGCGCAAACACTTTAGGACTGAGAAGATTCAGAAGACTGAGCAGCAGTCCTGCGACGTGCGCGGTTGAGATACCGCGAATTACGGTTGAAGTACTCCACCATCTTGCGACGCTGGTGAACGCCAAGACCACCCAGACGGCGGGTCGGCGCAATATGAAGTTCTTCAATGATGCGTTCTGCTCGAACGGCACCAATGCCCGGAAGTGCGCGCAGCATCTGCCCCACCGGCATTTTAGCCAGTGCAGGGTCGGAATCGACCATATCGAGAACCTGACGTACGGAAAGCTCACGTTCACTCAGTGCACGCTTAATTTCCTGGCGGTGTGCTCGGGCAAGTACTGCCTTCTCGCGGGCGGAGGCGCGCGCATCCTCGGTTAGCGGAGTCAGCGGCATGGTTGGGTCCCCCATTTCTGCGAGTATTGAATTTTACTTATCAACTAATGTATCACGAATGTCTCGGGAGGCCCCGCTCCATTCGCGGTGCTCCCGACGCACCAACAATGCGTCTACGCACGTCAGCACGTAAATTCCGGAAGCACTCTTCCTAGCATAGCGGAGTCATCGCCCGATCAAAAGCCACGCACGGGCGGGACCGATACTGTTTGGTCACACTGCCGGATGCGCGGCCCCTCCCCCACCCCGGCGGACCCAGAAAAGGGCGCGCACCCCGGCCGAGCTCCCGAAGGAACCGACCGGGGTGCGCGCCCTTTTCTAGGCTTAGCTATACGCTGAGCGCGGACTACGCGCCGCGAGCCGCCAGCAGGTCGTCGCGGGCAGCCTGAGCTGCCTGCGCCAGAGCCTCAACCGACGGGCCCGCAGAGAGCACACCGCGGCTGGAGTTCACCAGCACCTGCGACTCCACACCCGCGAACACGCGGTACAGGTCAGCGGCCGAAGCACCCTGCGCGCCGTAACCGGGCGACAGAATCGGGCCGTTGAAGGAGCCCAGGTCAATGCCCAGGTCAACCAGCGCCTGGCCGACGGTCGCACCGACCACCAGGCCGCACGGGCCCATCTGCTCCCACTGACGGGACGCGTTCTCGGCTACCGCCGCGGCAATAATGCGCTTGGCCACCGCGCCCTCGGATTCCGATGCGCCCACGTGCTGCACGCTCTTACCCTCGGGGTTCGAGGTCAGCGCCAGCACGAAGGTGCCGCGGTCGTTCTGGGCGGCCAAATCCAGCGCCGGACGCAGCGACTCGAAGCCCAGGTACGGGCTCAGCGTCACCGAATCGGTACCCAGCGGCGAGGTGGAGCCGAGCCACGCATCCGCGTAGGCCTTCATGGTCGAGCCGATGTCGCCGCGCTTCGCGTCAGCCACAATCAGCACGCCGTCGGTGGCGGCGCGGGCGAACAGCGCCTCCAGCACGGCCAGGCCGGCAGAGCCGTGACGCTCGAACAGCGCCACCTGCGGCTTCAGCGCGGCCGCGAAGGGTGCGCAACCCTCGTACACGGCCTCGGTGAAGGCGGCCAGACCCTCGGCGGAATCCTCCAGGCCCCACTGCTCCAGCAGGTTCGGGTGCGGGTCAATGCCCACGCACAGCGGGCCGCGCTCGGCCATCGCCTTCGCCAAGCGGTCACCAAAGGAAGCGGACATTACGCCTCGCCACCCTCGGAAGCCAGGCGAGCGTCCACGGCGGCGGCCAGCTTGACGTCGTGCTCCTGCAGGCTCATGATGTCCCAGCTGTGCTCGCGCAGAGCGGTAATCGCCTGAACGGCGGCGGCGAACTCGGAGATGGTGGTCATCACCGGGCAGCCGACCGACACGGCGGCGGCACGAATCTCGTAGCCGTCGCTACGAGCGGCACCACCGGCGGGGGTGTTCAGAATCAGGTCGATGTCACCGTTGCGGACCATGTCCACGATCGAGTGGTCGCCGTTTGCCTCGGCAAACTTCGAAGCGACCAGAATCGAGTTCAGGCCGTTGCGGCGCAGAATCTCGGCGGTACCACCGGTCGAAACGATCTCGAAGCCCAGGGACTCCAGCATCTTCGCGTAGATGATGACGTTACGCTTGTCGTGGTTGGCCACCGAAATGAAGACCTTACCGGAGGTCGGCATCGGCGAACCTGCGCCGGCCTGAGCCTTCGCGAACGCGGTGTCGAAGTGCTGATCCAGGCCCATGACCTCACCGGTCGAACGCATCTCGGGGCTCAGCAGCGAATCGACCACCACACCCTCGGGGGTGCGGAAGCGGGCGAACGGCAGAACCGCAGCCTTCACAGCAATTGCGGTCTCCTGCGGCAGGGATGCGCCGTCCATGTGCTGCGGCAGGTAGCCCTCAGCCTTCAGCTCGGCAATGCTCTTGCCCAGACCAATCAGCACGGCGGCCTTAGCCAGCTGCACGCCGGTAGCCTTCGACACGAACGGAACGGTACGGGACGCGCGCGGGTTAGCCTCAATCACGTACAGGTTCTCGGAAACGTAGGCGAACTGAATGTTAATCAGGCCGCGCACGCCGGTGCCGCGAGCAATCTTCTCGGTAGCGTCCTTCACCTTGGCGATGATGTCCGGGCCGAGGGTAATCGGGGGCAGGGTGCAGGAGGAGTCACCGGAGTGAATACCGGCTTCCTCAATGTGCTCCATGACGCCGCCCAGGTACAGCTCCTCGCCGTCGAACAGGGCGTCCACGTCAATCTCGATGGCATCCTCAAGGAACTTGTCAATCAGAGCCGGCTGCGAGGGCGAAACCTCGGTAGCGTTCTCCAGGTAGCGGGCCAGGTTAGCCTCGTCGTAGACGATTTCCATGCCGCGGCCGCCCAGCACGTACGAGGGGCGAACCAGAACCGGGTAACCGATTTCGTCGGCGATGCGCTTAGCACCCTCGAAGGTGAACGCGGTGCCGTTCTTGGGCGAAATCAGGCCGCCCTCCTCCAGCACGCGGGAGAACTCGCCGCGGTCCTCGGCCAGGTCGATGGCCTCGGGGGTGGTGCCCAGAATCGGCACGCCCGCATCCTTCAGGGCACGAGCCAGCTTCAGCGGGGTCTGGCCGCCCAGCTGCACGAACACGCCCATCAGGCCGCCGGTACGACGCTCCGACTCAACGATCTCGAGCACGTCCTCAAGGGTCAGCGGCTCGAAGTACAGGCGGGTCGAAATATCGTAGTCGGTCGAAACGGTCTCGGGGTTGCAGTTGACCATGACGGTCTCGTAACCCAGCGAACGCAGCACCATAGAGGCGTGCACGCACGAGTAGTCGAACTCGATACCCTGACCGATGCGGTTCGGGCCCGAACCCAGAATCATGATCGAGGGCTTCTCGTGGTGCGCAACCTCATCCTCCAGGTCGTAGGAGGAGTAGTGGTACGGAGTGAACGCCTCGAACTCGGCAGCACAAGTGTCAACAGTCTTGAAGACCGGGCGGATACCCAGGGCGTGGCGCACGCCGCGCACAACGTCCTCGGAGGAGCCGATAATCTCGGCAATCTGTGCATCCGAGAAGCCGTGGCGCTTGGCCAGCTTCAGGGTCTCCGGATCCAGGTGGTCACGCTTCTCGTAGACCACGCCGGCAACCTCGTTCAGCAGCACCAGCTGATCCAGGAACCACGGGTCAATCTTGGTAGCCTCGTGCAGCTGCTCCACGGTTGCGCCGGCCAGCAGAGCCTGCTGAACCTGGTAGATACGCTGGGTGGTGGGAACCTTGGTCTTCTCAATCAGCTCGGCCAGCTCCACCTCGGAGAGGGTCAGCGGCTTGAACGAGAAGGACGCGCCCTTCTGCTCGAGCGAACGCATGGCCTTCTGCAGAGCCTCGGTGAAGTTACGGCCCAGGGCCATGGCCTCGCCCACGCTCTTCATGGTGGTGGTCAGGGTCGGGTCGGCAGCCGGGAACTTCTCAAACGCGAAGCGCGGAACCTTCACGACCACGTAGTCCAGGGTCGGCTCGAAGGAGGCCGGGGTCTTCTGGGTGATGTCGTTCGGAATCTCGTCCAGGGTGTAGCCCAGCGACAGCTTGGTCGCAATCTTCGCGATCGGGAAGCCGGTAGCCTTCGATGCGAGCGCCGAGGAACGGGACACGCGCGGGTTCATCTCAATGACGATGACGCGGCCGGTCTTCGGGTCGATAGCGAACTGGATGTTGCAGCCACCAGTGTCCACGCCAACCTCGCGAATCACGTTAATTGCGATGTCGCGCAGCTTCTGGAACTCACGGTCGGTCAGGGTCAGTGCGGGGGCCACGGTGATGGAGTCACCGGTGTGCACGCCCACGGGGTCGAAGTTTTCGATGGAGCAGACGACCACGACGTTGTCGTTGGTGTCACGCATCATCTCCAGCTCGTATTCCTTCCAGCCGAGGATGGACTCCTCGAGCAGGACCTCGCTGGTGGGCGAGTACTGAATACCGGCGCCGGCGATGCGGTAGAGGTCTTCCTCGTTGTACGCCATGCCCGAGCCGAGACCACCCATGGTGAAGGAGGGGCGGACCACCATCGGGTAGCCGAGCTCCTTGGCGGCCTCCAGGGCCTCCGGCATGGAGTGGACGATGACCGAGCGGGCCGACTCGCCGCCGGCACGCTCCACGACGCCCTTGAAGGCCTCGCGGTCCTCGCCGAGGTTGATGGCTTCAATGTTCGCGCCAATCAGCTCGACGTTGTACTTCTCGAGGATGCCGCGCTCGCCCAGCTCGATGGCCGCGTTCAGAGCGGTCTGGCCGCCCAGGGTCGGCAGGATAGCGTCGGGCTTTTCCTTCGCGATAATCTTCTCGATCACCTCGGGGGTGATGGGTTCAATGTAGGTGGCGTCCGCGAACTCGGGGTCGGTCATGATGGTTGCCGGGTTGGAGTTCACGAGGATGACGCGCACGCCCTCCTCCTTCAGCACGCGCAGCGCCTGGGTGCCGGAGTAGTCGAATTCCGCTGCCTGACCGATGACGATCGGGCCGGAACCGATGACGAGGACGCTGTTAAGGTCGGTACGACGAGGCATTTAGGCTTCCTTTGCAGTCTTGGTTGCGACCATCAGGTCGATGAAACGGTCAAAGAGGTAGGCGGAGTCGTGCGGACCCGCGGCGGCTTCGGGGTGGTACTGAACCGAGAAGGCCGGGATGTCCTTACAGGTCAGGCCCTCCACCACGTTGTCGTTCAGACCCACGTGGGAGACCATGACCTGACCGAACTCGGCGTTCGGTGCGGTGACGTAGCCGCCGATGGGGGCGTCCACAGCGAAGCCGTGGTTATGCGCGGTGATTTCAACCTTGCCGGTGGTCTTGTCCATCACCGGCTGGTTGATGCCGCGGTGACCGAAGGGTAGCTTGTAGGTGCCAAAGCCCAGCGCGCGGCCGAGCAGCTGGTTACCGAAGCAGATGCCAAAGAACGGGGTACCCTTACGCAGCACGCCCTGCAATAGCTCAACCTGCTCGTCAGCGGTTGCCGGGTCACCGGGGCCGTTGGAGAAGAACACGCCGTCGGGGTTGTAGGAGTAGATGTCCTCGAGGGTTGCGCTTGCGGGCAGCACGTGCACGCGCACGCCACGCTCAGCGAAACGCTGCGGGGTCATCGACTTAATGCCCAGGTCCAGGGCTACGATGGTTGCGACCGGAGGTGCGAACCAGTTGAACTGGTGCGGCTCAACGGTGTAGGCGGTGTCAACCGAAACGGAGTCAGCGAGCTTACGGCCTGCCATCGGCTCGGAGGCGCGCACCTCCTCCAGCAGTTCAGCTTCGGGGCGTTCTGCGTGCTCACCGGAGAACACGCCCGCACGCATCGAACCGCTCGAACGCAGGCGGCGGGTCAGGGCGCGAGTGTCAATGCCCTGAATACCGATGATGCCCTGCTCGATGAGCTCTTCGTCGAGGGTGCGCTCAGAACGCCAGTTGGATGCCACACGTGCGGCGTCACGAACCACGTAGCCGGCAACCCAAATCTTGGGGGCTTCAGCGTCGGTGGTGTTCACACCGGTGTTGCCAATATGGGGAGCGGTCTGAACCACAATCTGACCCGCGTAGGAGGGGTCGGTGAGGGTCTCCTGGTAGCCGGTCATGCCGGTGGAGAATACTACCTCGCCCAGGGATGCGCCGGTTGCGCCGTAGCCGTAGCCGCGGTAGACGGTGCCGTCCTCGAGGACGAGTAGCGCGCGGTCCGTACGCAGGGCACCGGATCGTGTCATGTCAGTCATGCTCTCTTTTCCTTTTCTGTGGTGCTCTCCCCCGCGGGCCTTGCGGTGAGTGCCGCTCGGTGCGTTGGGGGATAGTCTCTTGCTGCCGGGGCGGGCTGTTCTGCCCGCCCGGGCTAAATCTAGGGTGTCGTGCTGTGTCGTGTTCGGCTTCGGGGCCGGGGTATGTTGCCGGAAGTGCCGGGGTGCGTTGCGCCGCCTACTTGGCCTGCTCGGTGCCCTCGGCGGGGCCTGCCGCCCACTTTTCGGGCGCATCCACCGCGTTCGGGGCGATGCGGCGCAGCTCCTCCAGGGCCGCCTGCTTATCCTCAGCGTAGCGGGTGCGGAAGCCGGTCTGCACGCGGTGACCGTCGAGGGTCCAGCCGATGACGATCAGGCCGTCCTTCTCCACAACCTTGCCGGCCATGCCTCGGTCGGTGGTGATGACCGAGAGCTTCTTCGCCGGAATCCACAGGTCCTTCGCCCCGTCGCGGGTGAAGATGATGCTGTCGGGGTAGACCAGCAGGGTGGACTTGCTCTTGAAGCCGAGCGAATCGAATCCCACGCGGTCCAGCCAGTTACCGAAGATCGTGGTGCTGATGTACTCACCCTCGAAAGCGGCGTCGGCGGTCAGACCCTCGTAGCGTTCGGGAACTTCCTTGAGGGAACCGAACATGTTGGACTGGCGGGCCAGGCGCGAGCGCCATCCGTGCCACATGCCGTAGATGCACAGGGCCACGAGGGCCAGGCAGACGATGGCGGTGATGAGCTTTCCCACGTGGGTTCTCTCTTTCGGTTGGTGTCTCGGTCGATTGTCTCGGCCTGGGTTGGTGGGGTTGGGGGCGGTGCTCCCGGCGCGCTTGAACCTCCCGGCGAGGCGGTGGCAGGCGTGAACCTACCACCGCCAGGCACGGTCACCACATACATTCGCTTCGCGGGTTACTTGCGCGGGGTGGCCAGCTCGCCGTTCAGCACGGTCGGGTGGCCAGCGTAGAAGGTTGCACGAATCGAGCCGGGCACCTCCATGTCGCGGTAGGGGTTGTTCTTACCCTTGGTTGCCTGTTCCTCCGGCTTGATTACGCGGGTTGCCTTCGGGTCAACCAGCACAATGTTGGCCGGTTCGCCTTCGGCCAGCGGGCGGCCCTGCTCGGCCTCCAGACGACCAATCTTAGCGGGCTGCTCGGAGAGGATGCGTGCCACGTCGCGCCAGGTAATCATGCCGGTGTCGACCAGGGTCATCTGGATGATGGACAGCGCCTGCTCCAGGCCGGTCATGCCGTTCGCGGCGCAGGCCCACTCACATTCCTTGGTCTCTGCCGGGTGCGGTGCGTGGTCGGTACCAATCACGTCGATGATGCCGTCGGCGACCGCCTGGCGCAGCGCCATGACGTCCTCTTCGGTGCGCAGCGGCGGGTTAACCTTGAACACCGGGTCGTAGGTGCGTGCGGTCTCGTCGGTGAGCAGCAGGTGGTGCGGGGTTGCCTCCGCGGTCACCTTCACGCCGCGGGACTTAGCCCAGCGCACAACCTCAATGGAGCCCTTGGTGGACAGGTGGCAGATGTGCAGTTTGGAGTCCAGGTGCTCGGCCAGCAGCACGTCGCGGGCGATGATTGCCTCCTCTGCGACGGCGGGCCAACCGGCCAGACCCAGGTCAGCGGAGACCTTACCCTCGTTCATCTGGGCGCCCTCGGTCAGGCGCGGCTCCTGCGCGTGCTGCGCAATAACGCCGTCGAAGGTCTTGACGTATTCGAGGGCGCGGCGCATCACTGCCGGGTCGTACACGCACATGCCGTCGTCGGAGAACACGCGCACATTCGCGGTGGAGTTCGCCATGCCGCCGATGTCGGAGAGGCGCTCGCCCTTCAGGCCCACGGTCACGGCGCCGATGGGCTGCACGCGGCACCATGCGGATTCCTTGCCGAGGCGGTCAACCTGCTCAACGACTGCGGCGGTGTCTGCCACGGGTAGGGAGTTCGCCATGGCGAACACCGCGGTGTAGCCGCCCAGGGCTGCTGCGCGGGTGCCGGTCTCGACGGTTTCGGATGCCTCGTAGCCGGGCTGACGCAGGTGGGTGTGGATGTCGACCAGGCCGGGCAGCGCCACCTGGCCTGCCGCCTCGACGACCTGTGCATCCGCGGCATCAATGTTCTCTGCAATGCGGCTAATCACGCCGTCCTCGATGAGGATATCGGCGACCTTTTCGCCGTAGAGGCTTGCGCCCTTAATCAGGTACTTGCTCATGGTGTTGGTTCCTCTCGTTAGGAAGGTCGTTTAGGATTCGTCGCCGGCGTAGAGCTTGGCGCTGGAGCCGTCGGTCAGAAGCAGGTAGAGCACCGCCATGCGCAGCGCCACGCCGTTGCTGACCTGGCGCAGAACCCAGGAGTTGGCGGCATCGGCGGCTTCGGTGCAGATTTCCAGGCCGCGGTTCATGGGGCCCGGGTGCAGGATTGCGACCGGCTGCGGCTGCGCCTGCAGGGTTGCGAAGCGTTCGGCGGTCAGGCCCCACAGCTCGGTGTACTCCTCGGCGGAGGGGAAGTACGCGGCGTTCATGCGTTCCTTCTGGATGCGCAGCAACATGACGGCGTCGGGGTTGGTGGCGATGGCTTCGTCGAAGTCGTGGAAGATTTCTACGCCGGCTTCTTCAACCCAGGAGGCGGTGTTCAGCGGCAGCAGGGTCGGCGGTGCGACGAAGACGACCTGCGCGCCGAGGGTGTGCAGCAACCAGAGGTTGGAGCGTGCCACACGCGAGTGCAGGATGTCGCCGACGATGAGCACGCGCATGCCGGACAGGTCGGTGCCGCGGGGGCTGTCCAGGCCGTCGCGTTCCGCCTTGTACTGGCGCAGGGACACGGCGTCGAGCAGGGCCTGGGTGGGGTGCGCGTGGGTGCCGTCGCCCGCGTTGAGCACGGGAATGTCGGTCCAGCCGGCCTCCGCGAGGCGCTGCGGTGCGCCGGATGCCGAGTGGCGAATCACGAAGGCGTCCGCGCCGATGGCCTTGAGGGTCTGCGCGGTGTCCTTGAGCGACTCACCCTTGGAGAGGGAGGATCCCGAGGCGGAGAAGTTCGTGACGGCCGCGCCCAGGCGCTTCTCGGCGGATTCGAAGGAGAGGCGGGTGCGGGTGGAGTCCTCGAAGAAGAGGTTGACGACGGTCTTGCCGTTCAGCACGTTCAGGGTGCGGTTTTCGGCCTTGACCTGCGCCATGTAGTCGGCGACGTCGAGGATTTCGATGGCTTCTTCGCGGGTTAGTTCGCGGGTGTCGAGCAGATGCTTCATGAGAGCCCTCCCAGCTGGATAATGTCAACTCGGTCTGTTGCGTTGTCGGTTTCGGTGAGTACGACGCGTACGGTTTCGCTGGCGCTGGTGGGCAGGTTTTTGCCCACGTGGTCGGCGCGGATGGGTAGCTGGCGGTGTCCGCGGTCTACGAGGACCGCCAGGCGTACGAGGGCGGGCCGTCCGTGGGCGTTGAGTGCGTCGAGTGCGGCACGTACGGTGCGGCCGGAGTATAGGACGTCGTCGACGAGAACCACGGTTTTGCCTTCGATGCCGACGGCGGGCATGAGGCTCTCCCCCGCTGTGTGCGGTTCGGGGGCGTCGCGCTGGTCGTCGCGGTAGGCGGTGATGTCCAGGGCGCCGAGGCGGTCTTCTGCGGTGAATGTCGGCTCGAGGGCTTGGATGCGTGCGGCGAGTCGCGCCGCGAGGGGCACGCCGCGGGAGCGGATGCCGATGAGTACGAGGTTGTCTACGCCTTTATTGGTTTCGATGATTTCGTAGGCGATGCGGGTGAGGGCGCGGCGGATTTCGTCCTCGCTGAGGATGGTGCGGCCGACGGTGGTCGCGTCCTCGAAGGTGCTTTGAGGGGTTGCCGAATGGGGGGCTGCGGTTAGATTTCGCCCCTGATTCGCGCCGGGTGTGGGTACAGTTGACCCAGGCATAGCCGTCTCCTTCCCCGCCTCACGGGACGGATTTAAAGGTTTTGTGCTTCTAGTAGGGTACCACAGTTCACAGGCTACGTTCAGGTTCGGCGAGAGACCGCTCATGACGGGGACGGAGCTGGTATGGAGCGGGGCGGGGGCTCCGTCTTCGAGGCGCCTATGTTGTTTATAGCTAGGGTGCCGAAAAGGGGGCACTCCCCCGCCCGCGTTGTCCGGTGAAGCCTCGACTGTTGCCACCAGCCCCTACCCACGGGCTCCGGTGGAGCCTCGACTGTTGCTAACAAACCCAGCGAGCGCATCCGGCTCAGCATCCCAGACCCGAGCACACGACAAGCGCAACCTAGACATAGAAAACCCCCGCCGTCATGTAGCGAACTACAGTACGGCGGGAGTTTCACGTACGCTCCCCTGCGGGCGCATCCTCAACGGCAGCAAACCAACCAGTCATAAAGCTGGCAGGCAGGCCGCGGCGGGACGTCTTACGCGAGCAGGGTCGGCTTCACCTGACGGAGCTTATCCAGCAGACCGTTCACGAACTTCGGAGATTCATTCGTGGACAGCACACGCGCCAGACCGACAGCCTCAGAAATTGCGACAGCATCCGGAACTTCATCATTGTACAGAAGCTCCCAAGTGCCAATACGCAGCACGGCACGGTCCACGGCGGGCATACGCTCGAAGGACCAGTCACGGGCGTAAGTCTCAACAAACTCGCGGATCTCTTCGTCGTGGTCGCGAACGCCACGAATGATTTCCTCAGAGTAAGCAGAGATCTGCGCTACCGTGTACAGTCGGCGGCGGCGGAGTACCTCAATATAATCTTCGTTGCGCTGATCCGCCTCGAAGAGCACTTCGAGGGCGCGCAATCGGGCTTTAGTACGCGAATTCATTAGTCGTTCACGCGACCGAGGTACTCACCGGTGCGGGTGTCAACCTTGACCTTGGTGCCGGTCTCCAGGAACAGGGGAACCTGGATCTCGTAGCCGGTCTCAACGGTTGCGGGCTTGGTGCCGCCGGTGGAGCGGTCACCCTGCAGGCCGGGCTCGGTGTAGGTGATTTCGAGGACCACGGATGCGGGCAGCTCGATGTACAGGGGGCTACCCTCGTGCATTGCGATGGTTGCGGTCTGGGACTCGAGCATGTAGTTTGCTGCGTCGCCAACAACGGTTGCGGGAACGTTGATCTGGTCGTAGGTCTTCATGTCCATGAAGACGTAGTCGTCGCCGTCCTGGTACAGGTACTGGTAGTCGGAGCGGTCAACGGTTGCGGTCTCAATCTTAGCGCCAGCGTTGAAGGTACGGTCGACGACCTTGCCGGAGGTAACGTTACGCAGCTTGGTGCGAACGAACGCGCCACCCTTACCGGGCTTAACGTGCTGGAACTCAACGACGGACCAGAGGTTGCCGTCAATCTTCAGGACGGCGCCGTTCTTAATATCGGTAGTGGATGCCATGGGGCTCTCCTTCGTGTCATCGACGCCCACGCCGTAGTGGTACCCGGCGAGGCGCTAAGTTTTCAATGAGCAAAAATATGTCCCGTACATTCTACAGGATGCGCACGAATTTGCCTAGTAGGGGCGCCACAGTTTTTCTGTGGCACCCCGCCTGGCTGGCGCATGCTGGCTGCCATATGTGACGGGCGTGTGCCGTGTGCATCCGGTGAATGTACGGGACTCACACCTACTCGGTAATCTCCTGGTAGGTCATGTACAGGATCGAGTCGTCCGGCACCTCGTAGACGCGCGGGCGAGCCAAACCGTCAAGAATGATGAAGCGCAGCAGGTTGCCGCGCGCCTTCTTATCGCGGCGCATGGCCTCGAGCAGCTGGGGCCAGGCATCCGCCTTGTAGGAGGTGGGCAGGCCCAGGGATTCGAGGATGCGGCGGGTACGCGCCACGAGCTCCTCGTCGGCGTGGCCGGTGGCCAGCGACAGCTCCGCGGCGTACACCATGCCCACCGCAACGGCCGCGCCGTGACGCCACTGGTAGCGTTCGTTACGCTCAATCGCGTGGGCCAGGGTGTGGCCGTAGTTCAGGATTTCGCGGCGGCCGGATTCGCGCAGGTCCTCGGAGACCACCTCCGCCTTCACGCGCACGCTACGTTCAATGAGCTCGCGCATCACGGCGGACTGCGAATCGCGCACGGCCTGCGGGTTTGCCTCAATCAGGTCAAGAATCTCGGGGTCTGCGATGAAGCCGCACTTGACGACCTCACCCATGCCGGTCAGCAACTCGTGCTCGGGCAGGGTGCGCAGGGTGCCAATCTCGCAGAGCACGGCGGCGGGCGGCCAGAACGCGCCGACCAGGTTCTTACCCTCGGCGGTGTTAATGCCGGTCTTACCACCCACGGCGGCGTCCACCATGCCCAGCAGGGTGGTCGGAATGTGCACCACGCGCACGCCGCGCAGCCAGGTTGCCGCCACGAAGCCGGCCACGTCGGTAATGGCGCCGCCACCCACAGACACGATCGCGTCGGTGCGGGTGAAGTCGTTCTGACCGAGCACCTGCCAGCAGAACGCCGCCACCTGGTAGTGCTTTGCCTCCTCAGCGTCCGGGATTTCGGCGCTGAACGATTCGTAGCCCATGGTGCGCAGGTCTTCCATGACCAGCTCACCGGTGGAACGCAGGGCACGCGGGTGAATCACGAGCACCTTCTTCGTGCGGTTACCGAGAATCTCGGGCAGGGTGCCGAGCAGGTTGTGGCCAATTAGCACCTCGTAGTTCTCGCGCGGGGAGCTGCCGGTCACCGGAATACGGGTGATATCCGCTTCACCGGAAGCGCCGAAGGTGGGCTGAGTGCTCATCGTGTGTCCTTTCACAGGAGAGTGGGGGTAGGAGGGGGTCAGGAGTTGTTCGCCCGCGCCTTGCGGCTGGCGGTGACGTACGCCTGAATCTCTGCGGTCATCTCGGTAATGGGGCGGCCGCCGCGAGCATCCAGGGTGAAGTGCGCCAGCTCCTCGTAGCGGCTGCGGCGACGCTCAAAAATGTCGGTCCAGCGCTCGACCGGGTTCGGCTGCAGCAGCGGGCGGGTCTTATTGCCGGTAATGCGCGGGGTGACGGTCTCGGCATCAACCAGAATGTACACCACGCATTCGTCTTTGAGGAGCTCCGCAACCGAATCGGTCATGGGCGCGCCGCCACCGAGCGAAAACACCGTGTTGCGGTACACCGGGGAGGTCAGCACCTCTTCGATGGTCTTGCGTTCCAGCTCGCGGAAGTGCGCCTCACCGAAAATCTCAAAAATTTCGGAGACCTCGCCGTAGCGTTCCACGATCAGCTGGTCGGCGTCAAGGAACTCGTAGCCGTAGAAACGCGCCAGGTGCGTGCCAATGTAGGTCTTACCGGCCGCCATGGGGCCGATCAGCACGATGGGGCGCGACTGCTCGGCAAAGTTCTCGTGCATCTCGCGCACCTGCTGGGGGTGGATGCGGGCGGACTCCTCGATCTCGCCGGGCTCAAGTTCAACGGGCTCGAGTTCACCGGGCTCGAGCTCGGCGTTCAGCTCCGCCTCGGATGCGGCGCGCGCCTCAATCTCGGCAGCGGCCTCGGCGGAGTCCACCGCCGCGATTTCCTCGGCCACAGACTCGGCCGCAGAAACCTGCACCTTGCCGAATAGCGCAGGGGTCGGACGGACCGGCTTGGCGGGTTCAGCCGCGGGCACAGCTACGGAAGTTTCGGGCACACCTACGGGGGCTGCGGGCGTGACCGGTACAGGCTTGGGTTCAGCCTTCTGCACGGGAGCAGAAACGCTCTCCCCCGCCGCCTCTGCAGGCTGAGCCTGCTTCGGAGGTGCCGGCTTGGGCGCGGCAGGCTTAGGCACAGTCGGCTTGGGCGTAGCGACTACTGACGGCGCGGCAGGTTTTGGAGCTGCGGGCTTGGGTACTTCCGCCTTCGCGGGTTCCTTGCGGGGTTCCTCTTCAGCGGTGCCCATGCCCTGCAGGGCGCTGAGCAGCTTCAGGCGCAGGTCCTCATCCAGGCCCGCAGCCGGGTCGGCATCCTCGGAGGCCGAGGAGGCGTACAGACGCACGCCCCGCGCGCTCGCCGTCGCGGCGGCGAGTAGGGGGCGGGCACCCGAGCGCATCAGATCGGCCGGGGTGGGCACGCGAGAAGCCGCGCGCGCAGAGGAAGCCGAGCCGGCAGCCCCAGAACCCGGGTTAGACTCGGTACCCGCATTAGATTCGGCACCCGCCGCACCGGGTTCGCGGGAAGAAGCCTCGCGAGCGGTAGCCTCGGGCGGCTCAGCCTCAACAACCCGCTCAGCCGCGGAAGATACACCGGATTCCGGGCGCGGCGAAGCGCCCCCTCGCGCACGCTGCGTTGCCGCAGCAATACGCGCAAGGGGGCTCGAAGCGACCGGGCGAACACCCTGCTCCACAGAAACCTCCCCGGAACCGCGTCCCTTCGCGCCGCGGCCCTCAGACTCCGCCGGAAGGGGCACTACGCGTCCCAACCAGCCACGTTAGACTCCCACGCCAGAGACGCCGGAATGGCGTCCAGGTAGGAATCCATGTTGCGGCGAGTCTCACCAATCGAGTCGCCGCCAAACTTCTCCAGTGCAGCCTCAGCGAGCACCAGGGCGACCATAGCCTCCGCCACCACACCGGCGGCGGGAACGGCGCACACGTCCGAACGCTGGTGGTGGGCGCGAGCCTCCTCACCGGTGGAGGTGTCAATGGTCTTCAGAGCCTTCGGCACGGTCGCAATCGGCTTCATGGCCGCGCGCACGCGCAGCAGGTCGCCGATGCTCATGCCGCCCTCAATGCCACCTGCACGGTTGGTATCGCGGGTCACGCCGTGCTCGCCAATGGAAATCTCGTCGTGAGCGGCGGTGCCGGGGCGGTCGGCGGTCGCGAAACCGTCGCCCACCTCAACGCCCTTAATGGCCTGAATACCCATCAGCGCTGCGGCCAGGCGCGCGTCCAGGCGGCGGTCCCAGTGCACGTACGAACCCAGTCCGGGAGGCATACCGTACGCGAGCACCTCAACCACGCCGCCGAGGGTCTCGCCGTCCTTGTGCGCCTCGTCCACGCGCTGAACCATCGCGTCGGAGGTTGCCTTGTCGAAGCAGCGCAGCGGGTCGGCGTCCAGCTGCTCCACGTTGCGGGGCGAAGGCACGGGGGCACCCTCGGGAGCGTGCACGCCGCCTACAGCCACGGTGTGAGAGACCAGTTCAACGCCCAGAGCCTTCAGAATCTGAGCGGCGACCACGCCGAGCGCCACGCGGGTCGCGGTCTCACGAGCGGAGGCGCGCTCCAGCACCGGGCGAGCCTCAGAGAAGTTGTACTTCTGCATGCCGGTAAAGTCGGCGTGACCGGGACGCGGGCGAGTCAGCGCCGCGTTACGTGCGCGGTGCTCAATCAGCTTGGGGTCAACCGGATCGGAGCTCATCACGTCGGTCCACTTGGGCCATTCGGTGTTGGCAATCTCAATAGCGACCGGGCCGCCCTGAGTCAGGCCGTGACGCACACCGCCGAGGATGCGCACGCGGTCCTCCTCGAACTTCATGCGGGCACCGCGGCCGTAGCCCAGGCGGCGGCGAGCCAGGGCGTCACGCACCATGTCGCTGGTGAGTTCCACACCGGCGGGAACGCCCTCAATGATGCCGACGAGCGCCTCGCCGTGGGATTCTCCGGCAGTGAGCCAACGAAGAGCCATAGGTTAACCTCTTTTCGTGTCACCCGCACCGGCGCGCAGGTGGAAGGAATAATAATTCTTCAATGTAGAAAGTGTATAAAATGCGGGCTTTACTCGGCGAGCGGCGCCGGGAGGTGTTCACGGGACGGAAGACCTACCGCCGCGCACATCGCATTGATCAGACCCAGCAATTCGGCGGGCTGCAGGGTGCAATCCGTGAAGAGCAGAACCTGCTCGACGGCCTGGTAGAGCAGCATCTCCAGGCCGGAGACCACGGCTCCCCCGCTTGCCTCCCAGGCGCTCGCCAGCACCGAGGGCCACGGGTTATACGCAACATCGAGCAGTACCGGCTGGTGCGTTGCGGAGGCGCCCGCGGGGTCGGCCAGCTGCGGGGCCCAGTCGTCCGCCGCGCGGGCCGGCAGGGTCGAAATGACCGGGTTGTGGCGACGAGCCTTCTGCTCCGCGGGGAACTCGGCCAGGGCAACGGTCGACAGCTGCACGCCCAGGCGCTCGGCCGCCTCCTGCACGCTACCGAGCTTATGCAGGGAACGGGCGTACACGCTCGCGCGGCGGTAACCCAGCTGATGCAGGGCGGTCAGGGCGGAAATCGCGGTCGCTCCCCCGCCAATCACGGCGGGCTCGTCGCGCTCGTGGTTCAGCTTCAGACCCGCGTGCAGCAGCGCGTTCACGATGCCGATCACGTCGGTGTTATCGCCCAGCACCCTCTCGCCGCGCGGGTACACCGTGTTCACCGCACCGGTCACGCGGGCGGTCTCGCTCAGCTCATCGCAGTACTTGATGACCGCGGTCTTCAACGGCATGGTCACCGACAGGCCCGCAATATACGGGGCTTCCTCGGTGCCAGCCGGGTTACGCACGCCGCGCATAATCTCCGGCAGGTCCTCGGGCAGGGTATCGCGACGATCGTACTCGAGGTTCGCCTCGCCCAGGTACGCGTACGCGGCCCGATGCAGCGCGGGCGAGAGCGAATGGGCAATCGGGTGGCCCAGCACGTAGGCGCGGCGAAGATACGGGGCTTCGCGGTACGGTTCAGTCTTCATCGATACTCTTTCGCTCTCAATGCCGGGTCACGGACGGCCGCGGGGGCCACCTCCCATTTTAGCGGGTACAGCAAAGGCGGGCACCGCCCCACTCTCGTGGGAACGGTGCCCGCCCTCTACATCAGCTGCAGCTTAGTTACAGCGGCCCGGGTGCTTCGAGCACCACTGGTTGTACTCTTCCACGTAACGCTGGTGCTCAGCGTAAGTGCGGGAGTACTTGGTCTCGCCGGAATCCAGGTCGACGGTCACCCAGTAGTAGTACGGGTTCTTCTCCGGAGCGGCGGCGGCCTTGATGGACGCCAGCTGCGGGGAACCAATCGGACCCTTCGGCAGACCCTTGTTCGCGTACGTGTTGTACTTGTTGCTCTTGTCTGCCTTCTGCTCCTCCGTCAGGTGGTAGGAGCGGACACCCAGACCGTAGGTCACGGTTGCGTCCGACTGAATCAGGCCGGAGGTCTCACCATCCGGGTTGTTCAGACGGTTCTCAATGATGCCCGCAACCGCCACGTAGTCCTTCGGCTGAGCCTCAAGCTCCACGATGGAGGCGATGGTCAGCACCTCGAAGGCCTTCTGATCGCCGCTCACGCCGGCTTCCTTCAGGTCGGCCTTGGTCTTATCGACCATGGTCTGAATGACCTTCTTGATGTCGGTGTCCTTCGGGAATCGGTACTCGCCCGGGTGCAGCCAACCCTCAATCGAGGGGAAGTTGCTCGGCACGCCGTACTGCGTGTAGTTCTGCACGGCCTCTTCCACCTGCTTGCGGGTGAACGCGCCGTCAGAACCGGAAACGATCAGGTCGATGGTCTCGGTCACGCGCTTACCCTGCGGAATCGCCAAGTACAGCACGTTACTGTTCGCCTCGATAATCGTGTTGATTGCGCTCGAGCTGCTCATGTGCTGCTGAAGCTCGTAGGTGCCCGGCTGCAGGTACTTGCCGTTGCTTTCCTTGCTGTACACCTCGACGAACTTATCGGCGTCGGCAATCACGCCGGCCGCCTCCAGCTCGTTCGCCACCTGCGCGGTGGACTGGCCCGAGCGGATCGTGAAGGTCACGGTCGTGCCGTTACCGCCGCCGGAGTAGTCGCGCGTCTTGAACGGATCGTACCGCGTGATGAAAGCGGCAGAAATAATCACCAGGGCCGCCACGAAGAGCGACATGGCGCTCAGCATGATGGCGCGGCGACGGCGCTTGCGAGCACGCAGAGTCGCTACAGAGACAATCTCGTGCTCCAAGGTAATGCCGGTAATGCCTTTTTCCTCATCGGCTTTCGTCGGCCGAAAAAGGTCCAGACCGCTCTCTTCGGGGTGTTCCTCGGAATGTTTATTCTTTTCGGTCACTGAAGGTTCTCCGTTTCATTGACGGCACCAACCGCAGCCCCTTCTAACTCGTGCGGTCGGTTCTCTTCGTGGGCCGGATCGCTCACCTTGTACCCGGCTACAGACTGCCCTGCCTTGAGGGCGTCCAGGCTGTACTGCAAAATGTTCACAGCCGCCACCTGGTCAACCATAGTCTTGAAATCTCGGCTGGATACCCCAGCCTCGTGCAGTGCACGGTGAGCGCTCACGGTGGTGAGTCGCTCATCCACCAGCCAAATGTTAATGTGTGTCTTATTTTCGGCGTCCAGCTCGGAGCGCAGAGCCTGAGCGTATTCCCGAGCCATCTCGGTCGAGGAGGACTCCCCGCCGCGCATGGTCTTCGGAAGCCCGACGAACACCTCGACCACCTCGTTCACCTCAATCAGCTTGCGTAGCACGCGACGATCGGAGTTCTTCTTCTCGTCGCGACGCAGCGTCTTGAGCGGGGTGGCGAGGATGCCGTCGGGGTCGCTGAGGGCGGTGCCGACACGGGCCTTACCCACGTCAACACCCATCCGCACTCCGCGCTGGAATTCTGCCATGTCTTAGGCCTGAGCCTGTGCGATAGCGTCGCGAACGGCGTCCAGAGCGGCACCAATCTTGGATGCGTCCTGGCCACCGCCCTGAGCGACGTCGTCCTTACCGCCGCCGCCACCGCCGAGCACGCCGGCGGCCACGCGGACCAGGGCGCCAGCCTTCACGCCGGCGGAGCGAGCGCCCTCGGTGGTTGCCACGAGGATCACGGGACGGCCGTTAGATACGCCGGCCACGGCCACCACGGCGGCCTCGGAACCGAAGCGGGAACGCAGGTCCAGGGCCAGCTCGCGCACGCCGTTGGCGTCCAGCTCGCCGGCGTTGTGGGCCAGAACGCGCACGGAGCCGATAGTCTGTGCGTTCTCCAGAAGCTTGCCGGCCTCGGCCTGCAGCTTCTCGCGACGCAGCTGAGCCAGCTCCTTCTCGGCGGCCTTCAGCTTAGCCAGGGTCTGGTTAATCTTCTCGGGCAGGTCTGCGGAGGACTGAACCTTCATCAGGCCGGTCAGCTGGTTCACCAGGGTGCGCTCAGCTGCCAGGTGGTTGAAGGAGTCCAGACCCACCAGGGCCTCGACGCGGCGGTTGCCGGAGCCCACGGAGCTCTCGGTCAGCAGCGACAGCGAACCAATCTCGGCAGAGGTGCCCACGTGGGTACCACCGCACAGCTCGCGGGAGAAGTCGCCGCCAATCTCAACCACGCGCACCACGTCGCCGTACTTCTCGCCGAAGAGGCTCATGGCACCCAGAGCCTTCGCCTCGGCCAGCGGCATCACGCGGGTAATCACTTCGTGGTTGTCGCGGATGGCGAGGTTAGCAACCTCTTCCACCTCGCGCTTAGCGGACTCGGACAGGCCCTCGCCCCACGCGAAGTCGAAGCGCAGGTAGCCTTCCTTGTTGAAGGAACCGCGCTGGGTAGCCTCGTTGCCGAGTACCTGGTGCAGGGCGGCGTGGATGATGTGGGTACCCGAGTGTGCCTTTTCACCGTCGCGGCGGCGCTGCACGTCAACCTGTGCCACAACATCGGCACCGACGTGAGCCTCGCCCTCGCGCACGATGGCGCGGTGAACGCTCAGGCCCTTGACGGGCTGCTGAACGTCCTGAACGTCAATGATGAAGCCGTTACCGGTAATCACACCGGTGTCGGCTGCCTGGCCACCGGCCTCGGCGTAGAACGGGGTTTCGTCCAGGACGACCTCGATCTTGTCGCCGGCCTTAGCGGCGGGCACGGACACGCCGTCCACCAGGATGGCGCGCAGCTTGGTTTCGGTGCGCAGCTCGGTGTAACCGGTGAAGATGGAGCCGCGCTCGTCCACGAGCTTACGCAGCTCGGAGAGGTCGGCGAAGGCGCCCTTCTTAGCCTTGGCGTCAGCCTGTGCGCGGTGGCGCTGCTCGGCCATCAGCTCGCGGAAGGCCTTCTCGTCAACCTTCACGCCGGCCTCGGCGGCCATCTCGAGGGTCAGGTCAATCGGGAAGCCGTAGGTGTCGTGCAGTGCGAAGGCCTCGGCGCCGGAAACGGAGTTCGAGCCGTCCTTCTTAGCGGCAGCGACAGCCTCTTCCAGGCGCTCGGTACCGGTCTCGATGGTGTGCAGGAACGCCTTCTCCTCGGCGTAGGCAATGCGGGAGATACGCTCGAAGTCGTCAGCCACGTACGGGAACGCACCCTTCATCGCATCACGCGAAGCCGGGAACAGCACGGGCAGGCAGGGCTCGGTCACGCCCAGCAGGCGCATAGCGCGGATCGCGCGGCGCATCAGGCGGCGCAGAATGTAGCCGCGACCCTCGTTCGAGGGGGTCACGCCGTCAGCAATCAGCATGAGCGAGGAGCGGATGTGGTCGGCCACCACGCGCATGCGCACGTCGTCCTCGTAGCCCTCGTCCTCGGCGGACTCGGAGCCATGGTACTTCTTACCGGACAGCTTAGAAGCAGCATCCAGAACGGGGCGCACCTGGTCGGTCTCGTAGAAGTTCTCGACACCCTGCAACAGCATGGCCAGACGCTCAACGCCCAGACCGGTATCGATGTTCTTCTTCGGCAGATCGCCCAGAATCTCGAAGTCGTCCTTGCCGATGCCCTCGCCACGCTGGTACTGCATGAACACGAGGTTCCAGATCTCGATGTAACGGTCGTCGTCAGCCGCCGGGCCGCCTTCCTTACCGTAGGCGGGGCCGCGGTCGTAGAAAATCTCGGAGTCGGGGCCTGCGGGGCCGGGCTGGCCGGTGGACCAGTAGTTCTCCTTCATGCCCATGCGCTGAATACGCTCAGCCGGGAAGCCCACCTTGTTGTGCCAAATATCGAACGCCTCGTCGTCACCCTCATAAATGGTGACCCACAGGCGCTCCGGATCCAGACCAAAACCACCCTGATCCTGCGGGGTGGTCAGCAGCTCGTAAGCGAAAGGAATCGCCTGCTCCTTGAAGTAATCACCAAAGGAGAAGTTACCAGCCATCTGGAAGAAGGTACCGTGACGCGCAGTCTTACCGACCTCTTCAATATCCAGGGTGCGGATGCACTTCTGCACGCTGGTCGCGCGGGAGAACGGAGGGGTCTCACGGCCCAGGAAGTAGGGAATGAACGGAACCATGCCGGCGATGGTGAACATGGCGCCGGGTTCGTTCGAAATCAGCGATGCCGAAGGCACCACGGTGTGGCCGCGGGAAGCGAAGAAATCGATCCAGCGCTTGGAAATCTCCTGTGAGAGCATCTCGTTCCTTTGAATAATCTGTGCGAAATTCTAAATAGTCTACTGACCTATGGTGCCTCTCCGCGCGCAAAATGGCTAATCGAGGGGCCATTATGGGCCCCTCCAACGCCCTCACGCGACGGGCAAGTCGGTTCGGTAGACGGCGGCCTTTCGGCCGAAGTCTAGTTAGTTGAAGAAGTCGTCCCCGAGCTCGCGATCGCGGGCGATGCGCTGCTCGCGCGCCTTCTCCAGCGAGGCGATCTGCGACTCCACCTCAATGAGCTCGCGCTCGGCAATGCCGCGGTTTGCGGCCTCAATCTCGGTCGTGCTCATGCCCCTCTCCCAGGTATCAAGGGAACCGGGACGCAGGTCCTGCTTCTGGCGCTCCACCTTGGCGTTGAGCTCCATCTCCTTCTCCTGCATGCCCTCGCGCACGCGGGCTGCGAACTCGACGGCCTTCAGCGCGTAGGGCTGCAGGGGCTTGCCGAGGGGCGAATCGAAGAATTTTGCCATCTGAGACTCCGGGTTGAGGGCCAGCTCGCCGTGCTCACGCTTGAGCAGGGCGCTACCGGGGGTACGCTGTGCGGACTCGGAAGAGGAGGCGCGTCGGGAGGCAAGGTAGCCCGCCGCGGCACCGGCACCGAGCAGAAGAACGGAACGGAGCAGACCCATTAGTTCTCACCGCCCGCGGAGGTGCCACCCTGCTGGCCGGACTTGTTGCCGCCGCGGAAGGCCTGGCGCACGCCGTAGGAGAAGGAAGCCACCTTAATCAGCGGCTGGCCCACGGTCGAAGTCACCAGCGAGGACAGGGCCGAAACGTTCGCGGAGGCATCCGAAACGTTCGAGGTGATGTCGTCAACCTTCTCGAGCTGCTCGTTGGTGGTCACCACGGTACGGGTCACCTCTTCAATGAGCGGCGCGGTGCTCTGGTTGAGCGAACGAATCGTCACAATCAGCTCATCAAACACCTTGGTCAGGCGAATAATGGGAAGGGCCAGCAGCGCCACGAGAATCGCGAAAACTCCCGCCGCAATCAGGCCTGCAATATCTCCGCCAGTCATCTATACCTCATTTCGCGTAACGCATGGTGCTTGTCAATAGTCGTACTCACCGGCGCGCCGCCGTGGCGCATCGGTCGGACTGCCTACACAGTTCAATCCCTTATTCTAGTCGAAAATTCCTTCTCGCGCCCCTTAAACTCTCATGAAACTCCCAGGATTGAACAATTCACAGGTTCCCGAATGAGCCGAGGCGAAGCCCGCATCCGAGGGACAGAACCCCAAGCCGGGCCCTTAAACGGGAACAACCCGTCCCCCACCGAAACGGTACGGAACGGGTTGCTTCTCGAAAAATCGAGATTATGCCAGACGCGAGTAGTACTCAACGACCTGCTGCTCGTCGCAGATCACGGGGATCTCTTCACGCTTGGGCTTACGCTCAAGCTTTGCGTGCAGCTTCTCAATCTCAACGTTCAGGTATGCGGGAACCTCGGGCAGAACTGCCTGGTGCTCGCCAGCAGCCGCAGCCTGGAAGGGGGCAGTCTTCTCAGCCTTGGGGTGAACGTGAATCAGCTGGCCGGGCTTGACGAGGAACGAGGGGCGGTCCACGCGAACGCCGTCAACCAGAATGTGACGGTGAACAACCATCTGACGTGCCTGAGCAATGGTGCGGGCGAAACCTGCACGCAGAACCAGGGCATCGAGGCGGGTCTCGAGCAGCTCGACCAGGTTCTTACCGGTCTGGCCCTCGGTACGCTTTGCCTCGAGGTATGCGCGGCGCATCTGTGCCTCGCGGATGTTGTACTGAGCGCGCAGACGCTGCTTTTCCTTCAGCTGGGTAGCGTAGTTGGAGTCAGCCTTCTTGCGGGCACGGCCGTGCTGGCCGGGGCCGTAAGGACGACGCTCGAGGTACTTTTCTGCCTTCGGGGTCAGAGCAATGCCCAGGGCACGGGACTGACGCACGGTACGGCGGGTGCGGTTGTGCTTAGCCACAATCTACCTTTCTATGTGAGGCTCCTGCACCCTCACGGGTGGGGCCTCGGTCTGTTTGGATACTGGCCTCCTCGGGTGACCTCGCCGTGGCCCGCGCGCGACCGATTCGGTCGTTGCTGCGCGGCGGTGAGGCGGAGAGCGCGAGGCAGAGTACCTCGCAGCTACATTACTCATGCTCGCACGGATGCGGGCATAGCAATTGCCAGACCCGTCAAGCTTACCGGATGCGCCCCGGCTTTACCAGCCTTTTGGGGAATCTTTAGTTTAAATTGCCGTTTGTGTGGGTTTTTGACATATACCCACACGAACCCCACGGGGAATATTTACACCCGTCAGAAGCATTTAGGGGAGCCTTCCTCACAAAATTGCCGGGTGTAGATGTTGGATTGTAATCATTCCGTTATTTTTAACCTGTGAATCTATGGGATTAGCTTGCTTTCGAGCTCTCGCATCGCCTAGACTGGGCATACAAGCTTGGCGTCCGCCCTTCCGGGATTGGCCGGCGGTCAAGACATCTATCACAACTCAAACTCTGATGCGGTGCGCAGTACGACCGAGGTACTGCGCACCGCATTTTGCGTGTGCTCACTGTCTGCTGTCCTATAGACGGGCCGGCGCGGGTGGTTTGCGTGATAAGTCCGCGCGGCTAATTCATGCGGCTAAACCGCTCAGCCAACCGGCCCGCGCGGCTAATGAGCACGGCTAGTCTGCGCGAGTAGTCTGCGCGGCAAGCGCGCGCCGCGGCTAGTTTGCGCGGTGAACCGGCACGGCCCCTCCGTGCGGCTAGTTGCCGCCGTCAAGAATCCTGCGGATACGCTCACGACGCTCCGTCAACGTACGCTCAAAACCGTGCTGAGTCGGCTCGTAGTACACCGTGCCGCGCAGGGTATCCGGCAGGTACTGCTGCGCCGCCACGTGGCCCGGCGCATCGTGCGCATAAATGTAGCCGTCGCCGTGACCAAACTGCTTAGCCCCCGCATAGTGAGCGTCACGCAGGTGCACCGGAACCTGACCCGAGGCGCCCGCACGCACATCCGCAATCGCGCGGTTAATCGCGTTATAGGCGGCGTTCGACTTCGGCGCGAGCGCACAATAAATCACCGCCTGCGAGAGGATAATGCGCGCCTCCGGCATGCCCACCAGCGCCACCGACTGCGCCGCGGCCGTCGCCACCTGCAGGGCCTGCGGATCAGCCAGGCCAATGTCCTCGCTCGCCAGAATCATGATGCGACGCGCCACGAAGCGCGGGTCCTCGCCGCCCTCCAACATGCGCGCCAGATAGTGCACCGAGGCATCCGCGTCAGAGCCGCGCATGGACTTGATGAACGCGCTCACCACGTCATAGTGCTGGTCACCCGAACGGTCGTAACGAATTGCGGCGCGGTCCACCGCCTCCACGGCGTGCGCCAGGGTGATGCGGACAGGGGCGGCGGGTTCCGGGGACTTCTCCCCCGCCGGGTCATCTGAGCCCTCGGCGGGGTCGGGCTGAGCGGGGTCGGGCTGAGCGGGGTCATTCTCAGCCGGGTCGGTTTCTGCGGTTTCGGCGGAGCCGCCCCCGTGCGAGCCGGCGGCCTCTGCCGAAGCCTGTTCGGCCTCGCTGAACGCGATGGCGGCCGCCGCCTCCAGCGAGGTCAGGGAGCGGCGAGCGTCGCCTCCGGAAACCGCCGCGAGGTGGGCGCGCGCATCCGCATCAATAACCGCCGCACCGTCAAAACCGCGCGGATCAGCCAGCGCACGGTCAATCAGCCGCTCAATATCGGACTGCTCCAGCGAATGAACCCGCAACAGCAGCGAGCGCGAGAGTAGCGGCGAAATAATGCTGAACGACGGGTTCTCCGTTGTAGCCGCCACCAGAATCACCCAGCGGTTCTCCACGCCGGGCAGGAGCGCATCCTGCTGAGCCTTGGTAAAACGGTGAATCTCGTCGAGGAACAGCACTGTGGTCGTGCCGTACATGTCGCGGTCGAGCAGCGCCTGATCCATGACCGCGCGAACGTCCTTCACACCCGCGGTAATCGCCGAAAGTTCCACGAACTTGCGACCCGGCGCGCGCGCAATCACGTGCGCCAGAGTGGTCTTACCCGTACCCGGAGGGCCGTACAAAATCACCGAGGACGGGCCAGCCGGGCCGGCGTTCTCCCCCGCCAACACGCGCAGGGGCGAGCCGGGGGTCAGCAGGTGCTCCTGGCCGAGAACCTCATCAATCGTGCGCGGACGCATGCGCACCGCCAACGGCGCGCGGGACGCCGAACGGGCAGAGCGCGCACGCGACGCAGAGGGGCGCGAGGAGGCGGGCTCCTCAGCGGGCGCACCAATCAGGCTCACGCGGTCCCCGTCGTCGGGCAGCTCAAGGTCAAAGAGGGAATCAGCCATAGTCTTACTCTATCGTTTCACAATCTGGAGGCGGGTACGGGGTGTGGGTATACAGCTGCGGATTTAGCTCGCGGCGTGAAGCCGCATGGGTTTTCGATGGGGTTTCGATAGGTTCGTTCTTCGCCGCGGGTTCATAACCCAGGGGTTGGGTTTATACCCCCGGGACGATTCGCTCGCCGATTGAGATGCCAACCCTAGAGGGTCTCGCTGTCGAGAATCAGGGTCACCGGGCCGTCATTGACCAGCTCCACCTGCATGTCCGCGCCGAACACGCCGGTCTCAACGTGCAGGCCGTGGCCGCGCAGCGCCTGAACGTAGTCGTTGAACAGCGGCTCGCTCACCGGGCCCGGGGCCGCGGCAGACCAGGAGGGGCGGCGGCCCTTCTTCGCATCCCCGTAGAGGGTGAACTGGCTGACCGCCAGCACGGGCGCACCCTCATCGAGGAGGGACTTCTCCCCCTCCAGCAGGCGCAGGTTCGCGGTCTTATCGGCCAGCTTCGCGACCTGCGCCGCGCCGTCGCCGTGGGTGATGCCGACCAGCACCAGGTAGCCGGGCCGGTCAATCACGCCGACCGTCTCGCCGTTCACGCGCACCGCCGCGCGGGTTACGCGCTGAATAACTACTCGCATCGTTCACCTTTCATCATGGAGCCGGCTTTCGCTTGGCTCGCGCATCTCTTTCGATACCATCCGCGGCGGTCGGTTTAGAAGGAGCCGCAGTTCTAGAGGCAGCCGCCTCAGAGCACGCCGCGTAGCTGCACGGCACGCAAAAACTGGTTCGCCGCCCGCGGGGTACGGAACTCAATAAAACGCTTCTGCAGATGCTGCCCGCGAGCCTCCGCCAGTAGCTGGCCCACGTGCGGGTAGCTCCTCCACGTGTACCGGATCATGTTGTCCGGGTCCCGCAGAATATCTTTCAGCGGCGGTTCCACGTTATCAGCCCACAGCTTCTGACCCGTCACCGCGCGGCGCACCGTCCGGCGAACCACGCGCCACATGACCACCGCGCGGCTATAGCGCAGGTAAATCACCACGTCCGCGCGCTCCAGCAGACGGCCACGCACCTGCGGATACTGCCACTCCGTAATCCACGCGGGCCGCTCGATGAGCGCCTGAACATCCGCCTCAAAACTAGGGCGCGGAGTCCAGTTCGGCCCCCAGTGCAGCGAGTCCATCTCCGTATGCGGAATGTCCAGGAGGCGCCCCAACCGCGCCGCAAACGTCGTCTTACCGCTACCGCTCGGGCCGGCAATCAGGATGCGCATGCTCCCCTCCCGCTGTTCTCTCGCGTATCCATTGACAAAAAGGTGGGCTGCGACCCTGCACAGCAGAATACACAACCCACCCTCAACGGCGACCCCGGCAAGACCCGAGCCTCACAGCTCGGAGCTCAAAGCTCAAGACTCAATGCCCCGTCGGGTAATCGCCACACAGCCCCGCACCCCGCACGGGGTGCAAGACCAAAGACTGGAGAAGATTACTCCTCGTCCTTCTTCTTCGGCTTGAAGTCCACGCCGGCTTCCTTACGCTGCTCCGGGGTAATCGGAGCGGGTGCGGCGGTCAGCGGGTCATAACCGTTACCGGTCTTCGGGAACGCAATAACCTCGCGGATCGAATCAACGCCAGCCAGCAGAGACACAACACGGTCCCAACCGAACGCAATACCACCCATGGGCGGTGCGCCGTACTTGAACGCATCCAGCAGGAAGCCGAACTTCTCCTGAGCCTCTTCCTCACCAATGCCCATCACGGCGAACACGCGTTCCTGCACGTCGCGGCGGTGAATACGGATCGAACCGCCGCCAATCTCGTTACCGTTGCAGACAATGTCGTAGGCGTAGGCCAGAGCCGAACCCGGGTCGGTGTCGAAGGTGTCCATGAACTCGGGCTTCGGGGAGGTGAACGCGTGGTGCACGGCGGTCCATGCGGAGTGGCCCAGAGCCACGTCACCGGACTCGGTAGCCTCAGCAGCAGACTCGAACATGGGGGCGTCAACAACCCACACGAAGGACCACTCGTCGTCCTTAATCAGGCCGGTACGGTGACCAATCTCAACGCGGGCAGCACCCAGCAGGGCGCGGGAAGCCTTAGCCTCACCAGCGGCGAAGAAGATGCAGTCGCCGGGCTTCGCGCCGGTTGCGGCGGCAAGACCCTCGCGCTCAGCGTCGGTAATGTTCTTAGCCACCGGGCCGGTCAGCTCACCGTCCTCCTGAATGAGAACGTAAGCCAGGCCCTTAGCGCCGCGCTGCTTAGCCCACTCCTGCCAAGCGTCCAGGGTGCGGCGGGGCTGGGATGCGCCACCGGGCATCACCACGGCGCCCACGTAGGGAGCCTTGAACACGCGGAAAGTGGTGTCCTTGAAGTACTCGGTCAGCTCGGTCAGCTCCAGGCCGAAGCGCAGGTCAGGCTTGTCCGAACCGTACTTCTCCATCGCATCCTTGTAGGTCATGCGCTGAATCGGGCGGGGAACCTTCACATCAATCAGGTTCCACACAGCCTCAACGATGCGCTCGCCCAGGTCAATGATGTCTTCCTGGTCAATGAACGAAGCCTCAATGTCCAGCTGGGTGAACTCGGGCTGACGGTCGGCGCGGAAGTCCTCGTCACGGTAGCAGCGGGCAATCTGGTAGTACTTCTCAATACCGCCCACCTGCAGCAGCTGCTTGAACAGCTGCGGGGACTGCGGCAGAGCGTACCACGAACCCGGAGCCAGACGAGCCGGCACCAGGAAGTCGCGTGCACCCTCGGGGGTGGAACGGGTCAGGGTCGGGGTCTCAACCTCAATGTAGCCGTCCTCGGCCAGCAGGTTGCGTGCCGCACGGTTCGCTTCCGAACGCAGGCGCATGATGCGGGCCGGCTCCGGGCGGCGAAGGTCCAGGTAGCGGTAGCGCAGGCGCGCCTCCTCACCCACCTCAACGTGCTCGTCAATCTGGAAAGGCAGCGGGGCCGCGGTGTTCAGCACCTCAACGGTGGACACCTCAACCTCAATCTCACCGGTGGCCAGGTTCGGGTTCTCGTTACCCTCCGGGCGCTTGGAAACCTTACCGGTCACGCGCAGAACGTACTCGTTGCGCAGGTGCTCGAAGTCAGCCTCGTTGTGGAAAACGCACTGGGTGACGCCCTCGCGGTCACGCAGGTCAACGAAGGCGACGCCACCGTGGTCGCGGCGACGAGCCACCCAACCGGTCAGGGTGACGGTCTCTCCAATGTTTGCGGCGGTCAGCTCGCCGTTGGTGTGAGTGCGAAGCACAGACATTCCTTTCATAGCGAGCACCTCACGACTATAGACAGTAGCCGGGTACTCGCGGTTGATGATATGCGCACACTGCGTGCGCCTTATCCATTGTAGCCCGTCTTGCCGGGGCATGAACTCTCTCGCGGAAGGAGGTTGGTAGGGGCTGCGAGGGGCGGTTTCGGTTTGTGGGTGGTTTAGTCGCGTTTGGGGTGGTTAAGACCCACCGCAGATGCGACTAAACCATGTTTCAAGTGACTAAACCACCCACCGGACTACTCAGACCCCGATACTAGATCACCCAGAATCCACCCGACGGGACGAACCCCTCCCCTGTGGATGGGCAACCTTCTTCGTCTTCAGCCGAGTTATCCACAGATTTTGATTTTCGCCACGTGCAACGGCCACAAACATGACAGCCTGATGGGTATGAACTCCCTGACTGCCCCCACCCCACGAACCGTCGAACTGTACTCCCTTGTGCTGACCACGCGCATCCTTAAGCTGCGGGGAATCGGCGCGAGGGAAGTCAATAGACTGATAGCCTCCGGGACCCTGCAACGTATTCAGCGAGGAGCCTACATCTACGCCTCCGATGCTACCGGCCTTCGAGACGACGATCGGCTTCGTGTACGATGCATCGCCGCCCACAAGGCCGGCCTGAAAGGGGTCTTCTCGAACGAATCAGCCGCGGTGCTCTGGGGGCTCGACCTGATAGCCGTTCCGGCAAGGCTCAACGTGTGCAGCAACGCTAAAAGTCCCTCGGACCGGGGGCGAATCCGTCGGTACCGATTTACTCTTGACCCCGGCGAGGTGACCGTAATTCCGGGCACATCCATTCCCGTCACAACAGTGACTCGCACGCTGCAGGATTGCGTGCGGACCATGCCTTTTCGGAACGCCGTGGTACTGACCGACTCCGTGATGCGGCGGGGGCTCCTAACGCCCGAGGCTGTGACCGACGCCCTCACGCACCTTACGGGGCGCGGCCGCTCGAATGGGTCGCTCGTTGTTCGGGCGATGGATGCATCCAGCGAGTCGGCCGGCGAAAGCCTCACCCGATGCCTACTCATGGAGCACGAGCTGCCCTCCCCCGTGACCCAGTACCCGATTGTGTGCGAGGGGCGACACTACCGAACGGATTTCGCCTGGCCCGAGCTACGGGTCATTCTCGAGTTTGACGGCGAGCAGAAGTACGTCGATTACCCGGGCCGAGACCGGCAGGAGGCGGCCCGCGACCGGGCGCTCACCCGCGCCGGATGGACGGTTATACACCTGACCTGGGCCGATATCTTCCAGAAAGAACGGGAAGTTGTGGCGCACCTGCGGAGGTTGCTTCTGCGGTGAACCCGGTCGCCTCTCAATGGGTCGCGGTTTCGGTTTGTGGGTGGTTTAGTCGCGTATGGGGTGGGTCTTAACCATCCCAAAAGCGACTAAACCACCCGCCGAATTACTAAACCACCCACCGGGCGGGTAAACGACAGACTTACAGCGGCCAGATAATACAGCAGCCAAATATTACCGCGGCCAAGCACCGCAGGTATTACAGACCTACTATTTACAGACCCTCAGCACGCACAATCTGAACGTGCAGGTCCTCAGCCGGCGGCATCCACGAATTCGGGTTGGCGGGCACCTGCTCACCCGAACGGATATCCTTCACCTCGTGAACCGGGGCACCCGGCTCATCCGAAGAGATGAACCACACGAATGGAATGCCGCGCTTCTCAGCGTACTTAATCTGCTTGCCGAACTTCGCCGCATTCGCAGACACCTCGCACGCGATGCCGCGGGCGCGCAGTGCATCCGCAACATCATTCGCGGCGGACCAGCCCTCATCATTCGTCAGGGCCACGAACACGGCCGAAGGCACCTTACGGCTTGCCTGCGCGAAGCCCTGCGACAGGATGCGAGCCACCACTCGGGTCACGCCGATGGACAAGCCCACGCCCGGGTAGGTCTTCTTACCGTTCGAGGCCAGCGACTCGTAGCGACCACCCGAGCAAATCGAACCCAGCGACTCGTGGCCGACCAGCACGGTCTCGTACACGGTGCCGGTATAGTAGTCCAGACCGCGAGCAATCGACAGGTCAGCCAGCACCTTACCCGGCGCACGGCGGGACGCCTCCTCAATGACCTCGGCCAGCTCAGCCAGGCCCTGGTCCAGTAGCTCGTGCTCCACCGAATACTTGGCGGCCAGCTCACGCACCTGCTCCACGAAGGATGCATCCTCGGTACGAATCTGGGCCAGCTCCAGGGCGGCCGCGGCAGCCTCCGCGCTCGCACCGGCCTCGGACTGAAGCTCCTCGGCCACGCGCTCGGGACCAATCTTCTCCAGCTTGTCGATGGAGCGCAGCACGGCCGCGGTGTCGGTCAGGCCCAGGCCCAGGTAGAAGCCCTCGGCCAGCTTGCGGTTATTCACGCGCAGCTTGAAATCGGGAATCGGCAGCTTCGACAGCGCATCGACAACGACCAGCGCGAGGGTCACGTCGTAACGGAACGGCAGCTCGCCGTCGCCAACCACGTCAATATCTGCCTGGGTGAACTCGCGGGCGCGGCCCTCCTGCGGGCGCTCGCCACGCCAGACCTTCTGAATCTGGTAACGCGAGAACGGGAAGTTCAGGTAGCCGGCGTTCTCCACCACGTAGCGGGCAAACGGCACGGTCAGGTCAAAGTGCAGCGCCAGCTTCTCCTTGGCCTTCGCGGAGTCGTCCTCCTGCAGGCGCGAGATGGCGTACACTTCCTTGTCGATTTCGCCCTTGCGCAGCAGCTGCTCGATGGTCTCTACCGAACGAGTCTCAATCGGGGAAAAACCGTGCAGCTCAAAAGTCTCACGCAGGGTGTCGAGAACGTGGTTCTCAACCAGTCGTTCAGCCGGAAGATACTCGGGGAAACCAGACAGCGACGCCTTGCGAGCCATGCGCTCTACTCCTTGATAAAGAACTCGACAACAAAACCCCGGCGCTCTACGGTGCCGGGCATATCTATCATCATACCAACACCCGCACGCACGGCGGGGGCTCGCACGCGGACAGAGTGAACCGCTTGTCCCCGTGCCAACACTCGCGAGCGGCGCGCCTGAACGTGACGACGGCGATTAGGAGTCGAAGCGATGCGCCGGGATGGTACTACCTGGCTGATTGCCGGTGTGAGTGATGCCGGCGGCCCTCCGCAGGAGCACGTTGGTCGATTCAAGCCGAAGCACCCGCGGGCACGCGTAGCGGCGGGGGCTCGCATGCGCGGCAACGGAGACAACGCAGGTAGCGGCTCAACGGAATAGCCGGAGCCCACATGCGCGGCGGCGGGCGGTTCGCCACGAACACAACACGACCGGACACTACTCACGCGAGGCCCGTACCGGCTATGCTTAGGAGGTGCACACGCACAACCCAACGGGTGCCCCGCGGAATGTCGCGGCCCACGCCTCGGCGAGGCGGCGCGAAGGCGCTCCCCGCATCCGGCACCCCCGAGTGAAAGAGTTATAGCGGTGACTACCAAATCCGACGACACTGTAAACCTCGAGAAGGCCCGCCAGTTCGGTCGCGTCTCCGAGGACGGCCACGTCTTCGTCATTGTCGATGGCGAAGAGTACGCCGTAGGTCAGCTGCCCGGCGCATCCGAAGATGAAGCGCTCAGCTACTTCGCCCGTAAGTTTGAAAACGTTGAGGCGCAGGTCGCCCTGCTCGAGTCGCGCCTGGCCAATAACGCCCCCGCCGCGGATCTGCAGAAGGGCATCGCCTCCATCGGCTCGCAGATTGGCGTGCGCAACATGGTCGGCGACTACTCCGGCCTGCAGAAGCGCCTCGTCTCCCTCGCTGAGCAGATCGCCGAACTTGGCGAGAAGCAGCAGCAGGCCCGCACCGAGAACCGTGAACGTGCCCTGGCCGTGCGTGAAGAGATTGTGGCCGAGGCCGAGCAGATTGCCGGCCAGGACCCCGACCAGATTCACTGGAAGAACTCGCATACCCGCATGAACGAGCTGTTCGAGGCGTGGAAGAAGGCTCAGCGTGAGATTCACCTGGCCAAGAGCGTGGAGGACGAGCTGTGGAAGCGTTTCCGCGCCGCCCGCACCACCTTCGATCGCAACCGCCGCGCGCACTTCTCCCAGCTGGACGACCGCAACGCACGCATCAAGCGTGCCAAGGAAGAGCTGATTGCTCGCGCCGAGGAGCTGTCCACCTCGACCGATTGGTCTGAGACCTCCCGCGCGTACGGTGAGCTGATGCGTGCCTGGAAGCAGGTTCCGCGCGGTCACCGCCGTGAGGACGACAAGCTGTGGGCTCGTTTCCGTG
Organism: Rothia mucilaginosa; assembly: GCF_001061665.1. Taxonomy (GTDB): domain Bacteria; phylum Actinomycetota; class Actinomycetes; order Actinomycetales; family Micrococcaceae; genus Rothia; species Rothia mucilaginosa_A. The sequence goes on from NZ_JVSP01000016.1 coordinate 320,130, forward strand.
CCGCTCAGGACGTGTTCTTCAACGCCCGCCACGAGGCTGAGGCCGCGCAGGACGCAGTCTACGCCGAGAACCTGAAGGTCAAGGAGGCACTGCTGGAGGAGGCCCGCGCGCTCCTGCCCGTTGAGGATATTGAGGCAGCGAAGGCCGCCTTCGAGAAGATTCTGGATCGCTGGGATGCGGCTGGCCGCGTGCCCCGCAACGACCTGCGCCGCGTGGACGGCGAGCTGCGCCGTATTCAGGACGAAATCAACGGCGCCGAAGAGGCCAAGTGGAAGCGCAACGACCCGGCGAAGGCTGCACGCGCGAACTCCCTGCTCGCACAGATCGAGGACTCCCTCGCCGAACTGGAAGCAGAGCTGGCCGCAGCTGAGAAGGGCGGCGACTCCAAGAAGATCGCCAAGGCCAAGGAAGCTCTGGAGGCGCGCCGCGCCTGGGCAGCAACCCTGCAGGGCTTCGGTAGCTAGGGTCTAGCCGACGGGTGCCCGGGGCGCTGGCTGTTGGATGCTAGTGCTCCGGGCTTCTGCATGTCTGCGGGGATTATATTCGCGCCCCCACCCTATGCAGATGGAGGGCGCACAGGGTTCATGGATTTTCGATAGGTTAGTGTCTTCACCGCAGGTTAAAGACCCACCGCGAAGACACTAACCTATCGAAAACCTCTGTCTAAAAAGCAGGCGGTCCCGGATGTGCCAGGTGGGCGGGAAGCTGTTAGTGGTTTAGCTTTTTCGGTAATGGGTTAGTGACTTCAGGCTGGGGTTTTAACCATTACCAAAGACGCTAAGTCATGACCGAAATCGCTAAGTCATTACCGAATTTCCGCCCCCGCTGAATTAGCCCAAACGAAACAGGCGGCCCCGGACGCACATGCATCCGGAGCTGCCTGCTGCGGTTATTTATATATTGGGTCAGAGTTGGTTTACATGTCGGGCCAGTCGCGGTGCAGTGAATACTCTGTGTCCCCGTCACCGCTATCGTTTAGATGCCAGCGCTGGCCGGTACGGATGTCAGCCTTGCGCAACCTGGGGTTCGGGTTATCCTTTTTACCCATCGTCGGGTCGTTCTTGCAGCCCCAACGAGTGTCGTCGTCTTCGCAGGTGCCGCCGACGCGTCCCACATCAACCCACCACACACGCACCAGCAGCGGGTCAACGGTATCTTTCGTCAACACAACATCCAACGCCTGCCATGCGCCGCCGTTCACCCGGAAACGACCAGAGTATGACACTGTTGCGTAGGCATGGAAATTACCCGAACGCTTATACACATAACTGGTCGCGGTCTTGCGTGACTCTTCGCCGCGTGCCCTGCTAACCGGCTTACCCATGGTGTAGAAAGTATCCTCGTCACCGTTGCCGTATTGGATGGTCATCTGGGTGGGATAGGATTCGATTTCTACGTGGCCGATCATGAGGTCGCCTTCCCAATGTGCGGTGGGTGCGTCGACGTAGAAGTTGACGGCTTGGTTCTTGTAGACGTTGG